>QZKS01000010.1 GCA_003599865.1 Desulfobacteraceae bacterium | reverse complement strand
GCTTTGCTTTACGGTTTTAATGAAGGATTCCACTTTTGCGAGGTCCTTGATTCCCGGCGAGGCCTCAACTCCTGAACTCACATCCACGGCAGCGGGCATGGCGGCGGAAAGGGCCGTGGAAATATTCTCGGGAGACAGACCGCCTGCCAGGATCAGGGGGTTGAGCCTGGCGAATTCCAGCGTATCCTTCCAGTTCCAGGCCATTGCGTTTCCGCCGGGGAGGCTGCCCTTGCCGCATTCGACCAGATAAGCCGATACCGGATAATCCGCTGCCTGATGCAGAAAGGGTTCCCGGGTCACAAACAGGGTCTTGATGACAAGAAGATCCTGACGGATCAGCTTCCGGACAAGATCGGCAGATTCCCGGCCATGAAGCTGGACAGCAGCAAGACCGCAGTAGTCGACTGCCCGCATGACTTCATCGTAGGAAACGTCTACAAAAACACCGGTTCCCTTCACATGCGGAGGCAGGGCATGGATGATCTCTTTGGCCTGATCCAAGGAGACATTCCGTGGGCTTTTCGGATAGAAAACGCATCCAATGGCATCGGCTCCCAGCAGAGAACAAGCATGGGCCTGATCGGCACGGGTCAGCCCGCATATTTTTATCTGGGGGGTATTGTCGGCAGTCATTTTTTCCTCACTTGCGGTTATTCCTTTCTTCCGGTCAGCGACCGGATCAATCCTGCCGGGTCTTTTGCCTTTACCAGGCTTTCCCCGATCAGAAAATTATGGATTCCATATGACAGGCTTCTGACAATGTCCTCTCTTCCGCTGATACCGCTGGCCGCAACCGGGGTCTGATACGTTTCAAGCCGTGATACCAGCTCCATGGCAATACGGATATCCGTATCAAATGAACTCAGGTTCCGGTTGTTGATACCGATGAGAGCGGCTTTTGCCCATATGGCATTTTCCAAATCTTCCGGGTTGTGAATTTCAACCAGGGCGTCCAGGTTGAGTTCCCGGCAGAGCATCAAATAATCTTTGAGTTGTTCCCGGGACAGAATCCTGGCAATCAGAAGCACGGCATCCGCACCGAGCAGTACGGATTCATAAATCTGATAGGAGGAAATCAGGAAGTCCTTTCGGAGCATGGGAAGACCTGAGCCCTGCCTTGCCCGCTGAAAATCGTCGGCGCTTCCTTTGAAAAACGATGTATCGGTGAGTACCGACAATGCCGAGGCGCCTCCCTTTTCATACAGACCGGCCAGTTGGAAGGGATCAAGGTCCGGGCGGATATCTCCTTTGGAAGGAGAGGCCCGTTTGATTTCCGCAATGATATTGATCCTGTCGACGTCGGCACCCGCGAGTACTGCATAAAAGGGGCGTTTCTCTCTTTGCTTCTCCTCCGCTTTTTTCCGGATACGGTCTTCCGGAAGTTCTTTTTGGGCTGCCCGGATTTCCAGTCTTTTCCTGTCGATAATGAGTTGCAGAAAGTCTTTTTTCATTTTATCCGTTTTCCTGTGTGTATTGGATCAGGTTGTTCAGTTTTGCAGCGGCGGCACCGGAGTCGATTGAATTTTCCGCCATCCCGATTCCTTCTTTCAGATCTTCCGTCTTTCCGGCAGCCATCAGGGCGGCGGATGCATTGAGGAGGACGATATCCCGTTTCGGACCTTTTCCGCCTCTCAGGATATCCATGGTGATGCCGGCATTCTGCGACGGATCTCCGCCGGTAAGGTCGCGGGGGATCGCCGTCTTTCCGAAATAGTCTTCGGGATGGATATCATAGGTTTTAATCAGGTCATCCTTCAGTTCGGAAACCCTTGTGGGCGCACAGATGGAGATCTCATCCAGGCCGTCATGACCATGAACCACCAATGCTCTTTTGGTCCCCAGAAGGCGGAGTGCACCGGCGAACATCTCCGTGAGTTTTGGTGAAAAGACACCGAGGAGCTGGCAGTTTGCCGCCGCCGGATTGGTCAGCGGTCCCAGCATATTGAAGATGGAGCGAAGGCCGACTTCCTTTCTTGCTTTTGCCGCATATTTCATGGCACCGTGGTAAATAGGGGCAAAAAGGAACCCGATTCCGATTTCGGCAATGGCTTCTTCGGTGATTTCCGGATCAACGTCGATTTTTACGCCCAGTGCTTCCAGCAGGTCCGCACTTCCGCACTGGCTGGAGATGGACCGGTTTCCGTGTTTGGCTACCGTAACACCGCATCCGGCGACCACAAAAGAAGTCGTTGTGGAAATATTGAAGGTTTTCAGGCCGTCGCCGCCGGTTCCGCAGGTATCGATTACGGTTGATGCGGAGGTCTGAATCCGCTGGGCCTTTTTTCTCATGGCACGGGCTGCCCCTGCCAGTTCTTCCAGGGTTTCTCCCTTGGTGGCGAGGGCGCCCATAAACGCACCGATCTGCGCGTCCGTAACCTCTCCGGAAAAAATATCCGTCACCATCTGCGACATCTCTTCCTGTGAAAGGTTGTTTCCCTGAATGATCTTGCTTAAATAATCTCTGAACATAGGTCCGATCCCCCTTTTTTCATCATTTTTTGATATTCAAGAAGTTTCTCAGCAGTCTTTTTCCGACCTTGGTCATGATCGATTCCGGATGAAACTGGATCCCCTCGGTCGGATGATCGGTATGGCGGATTCCCATGATTTCACCGTCATCGGATTCTGCCGTGATGACCAGGCAATCCGGAAGATTTTCCCGGGAAACCACCAGGGAGTGATAGCGCATGGCCTGAAACGGCTTGTTGATTCCCTGGTAGATCCTTTTTCCATCCGCCTGCACCAGGGAGGTTTTCCCATGCATCAGCTTCCGGGCGGAAACAACCTTTCCCCCGAATGCCTCGCCGATGGTCTGATGTCCGAGGCAGACCCCCAGTATCGGCAGTTTTCCGGAAAAATGCCGGACCACGGAAAGAGAAATACCGGCGGTTTCCGGGCGTCCCGGGCCCGGTGAAATGACGATGCCGTCCGGCTGCCATTGTTCAATCCGTTCAACGGTTGTCTGATCATTTCGCACAACATGCACTTCGGATCCAAGCTGACCGAAATACTGGACAAGGTTGTAGGTAAACGAATCATAGTTGTCAATCATCACAATCATTTCCCGGTCCTCCCTTCTTCTTCGGCATTTGTCTGAACCAGTTGCAGCGCCCTCTGGATGGCCATGGCCTTGTTCACGGTTTCCCTTCGTTCCGTTTCCGGATCGGAATCGGCAACAATCCCGGCTCCCGCTCTGACAATCATCCGGTTGTCATCGATGCAGGCTGTCCGGATCGTAATGGCCATATCCATGTTTCCGCTGAACGAAATATAACCGACCGCTCCGCCATAGGGACCTCTCGTCTCTTTTTCCAGTTCGGCAATGATCTCCATGGCCCTGATTTTCGGCGCACCGGAAAGGGTACCGGCCGGAAAGGTCGCAGCCAGCAAATCCCAGGCATCGTAATCGGGTTTGATATCACAGTGGATATTGGAAACCAGGTGCATGACATGGGAATACCGCTCAACAACCATGAGATCCGTCACCTGAACGGTTCCGATTTCCGCAATCCGCCCCAGATCGTTTCTTCCCAGATCAACCAGCATTAAATGCTCGGCGCGCTCTTTTTCGTCTTTCAGGAGCTCGTCGGCCAGGGCCCTGTCTTCCTGTTCATTTTTTCCCCGAGGCCGGGTTCCGGCAATGGGCCGGAGCGTGGCGGTCCCGTTTTCAAGCCGTACCATGGTTTCCGGAGACGAACCCACCAGGGCAACCGCACCAAAATCCATAAAATACAGGTAGGGCGAAGGGTTGATATACCGCTGGGCCCGGTAGAGGTTCCACAGATCCGGTGGCGGGTCACATACAAAAGGCTGCGAGATGACCGCCTGGATAATATCACCGGCCTTGATATACTCCTTGGTTTTTTCAACATGGGCACGATAAGCCTCATCCGTGATGACAGGGGAAAGCTGAAACCGGCTTTCCGGACGTCCGGCGCCTCTTTCACGGATCGGGCCTTTCATGGTCAGGAGCATGTTGTGGATTTTATGGAAAGCCCTGTCATACAGATGTTCCGGGGATTCTGCTGCATCGTCGGTAAAGACGATCACAACGGCTTTCAGCGTATTTTGGATATTATCGAAAATAATGATTTCATCCGGTATGATAAAATGTGCCATCGGTTTATGATCCGGCCATTGGTTCGGGATTTTTTCAAAAAAGGAAACCATCTCATAGGTGAGGTAGCCGACCAGCCCGCCCCAGAATCTGGGCAGATGATCAAGGACCGCCGGATGGTATGATTTCATAAAATTCCGCAATACCGATAGCGGATGGCCATGATGAGGGATTATTTCTTTTATCTCATTCTTTAAAATTTCAACATGATCGGAAAACACCCGGATATGGGATCGGGCGGAAGTCCCCAGGAAGCTGTATCGGCCCCATCTTTCTCCGCCTTCTACGCTTTCGAACAGGAAGACGGGATCCTTTCCGTGAAATTTATTGAGAAGGGATACCGGTGTTTCCGTATCGGCCAGTATTTCGGTGCAGACCGGAATCACATTGTATTGCTTCGACAACCTGCAGAATGTTTCGCGATCCGGAAATCTGTTCAGCAACATGATCAATTCCTCCATCATTCATAAAAGAAAAAGGGGCCGTGGTGTTTTACCACGGCCCCTGAATAAAAAAACCGTGGCATTTACGGGAAGCGCTCACGGTTTTGGTTCTTAGCTTATATTACTGTCTCAGACTGAATCTCCCGCAGGCAAGCTTCCTGAAGCTGTCCTGCCACCACCAATGAAAAAATGTCAAGGTTATCGTCTGATTGAATATCATTTGCATCGTTGCCTTTTGTGCCTTTTGTCGATAATATGGTAGAGCATTATCCTTAAGCATGAACAGATGTCAAGCCTTTTTTTAAATGGTTTCAAACGCGCAACAATTATGGTAATAATAGCCTCGATGAATGAAAATTCATCGGAAACAAGCTGCGGTCATGGATGCAACGTAGTATCCTGTATTACATTCCCTTTAATGAATTGCAGAGGATTGCGGAATCATCAGGAAAATTGAATGGGATTTTTACAGCACGCTGAAAATCTGATCACCGGTCTGGGAAGTGGACCTACAAAATGGATTCGTGAACTGGGAAAGACAGCCCTTTTTTTTATCGAAGGGATGTTCTATATTTTTTCCTATCCATTCCAGTTCCGAAAAATCATCGGTCAGATCCATTTTATCGGAGCCAAATCGGTGTTTGTCATTACGCTCACAGGCGCTTTTACCGGAATGGTGCTGGGTTTGCAGGGCTATTATACCCTGGTCAAGTTCGGCTCGGAAGGGGTTCTGGGGGTTCTGGTCGCCCTGACCCTGATCCGGGAACTCGGACCGGTACTGACGGCGATTATGATTGTCGGCAGGGCAGGATCCGCCATGGCAGCGGAAATCGGTATCATGCGGATTACCGAGCAGATTGACGCGCTGCAGACCATGGACATCAATCCCATCCGTTTTGTGATCAGCCCCAAGATCGCAGGGGCCATTATCAGCTTTCCTTTGCTCACGGCGATATTTGATGTGGTGGGAATATACGGCGGCTATCTGACCGGGTCCGTCCTTCTGGGAATCAACCCGGGTGCTTATTTCTCCCGGATCGAGTTGAGCGTCATGATGGAGGATATCACCGGCGGATTTATCAAAGCCATTGTGTTTGCCGTTGTGGTCGTGACCATTTGCTGCTATCAGGGATATTTTGTCCATCTGCGGGAAGAAGGTTTCGGGGCAAGGGGGGTCAGTATGGCTACCACATCCGCAGTGGTGATCTCCTGTGTTCTGATCCTCGTCGTTGACTATGTTCTGACCTCATTTTTATTGTAGGGAACCATGCCCACGCCACTGATACAGTTCGAAAAAGTTGAGAAATCCTTTGGCTCCAATACCATTTTGAAAAAGGTGGACATGGAGATCTATCAGGGAGAGATCACGACCATTATCGGAAAGAGCGGTATGGGAAAAAGCGTTCTTCTCCGGCACATCATCGGGCTTCTGCAGCCGGACTCCGGAAGGGTGCTGTTCCAGGGACGTCCGTTGCTGAAAATGAAACGGGAAGAGCGGCGTCTTTTTAAGAAAAAAGTGAGCTATGTCTTTCAGGGAAATGCCCTGTTTGATTCCATGACTGTTTTTGAAAATGTCGCCATGCCGCTGGTGGAGAGATTCCGGATGCCGAAAGCGGATATCCGGGATAAAGTGCGGGAAAAGCTGGAACAGCTCGAACTCTTCAAGGTGGATGACCATTATCCGTCACAGATTTCCGGCGGTATGAAAAAACGCGTGGCACTGGCCAGGGCGCTGGTGACCGATCCGGAGATTGTTCTGTTCGATGAGCCGACCACCGGGCTGGATCCCATTCGCAAGCATGCGGTCCATCACATGATATCCGGCTATCAGAAGCGATTCGGATTTACCGGAATTATCGTGAGCCATGAGATTCCCGATATTTTTTATATTTCTCAGCGGATTCTCATGCTGGATGAGGGGAATATTATTTTTCGCGGTACGCCTGCGGAGATTAAAAATGAACAGAATCCGATTGTCCGGGAGTTTATCAAGGATCAGGAAAGCCGCCTGGATGATCTTACCGGAATGGCCATGCAGACCCAGGGGGAGAAACGGTTTCATGAGGAGATGGATCGGCTTGAACGCTATGGTGTTCCCTTTTCCATTATCCTGCTGACCATTGAGAATGTGGAGGAGATCAGCCTGAGAATCGGCCATATGGCAGCCCAGACGGTTTTAAAGGATTTTTCCGTGCATGTGCAGAAACACCTCAGGATCATTGATTCCTGTTCCCGCCTGGAATTGAATAAACTCATGATCGTTCTTTCCGGCAGCAATCCGGACCGGGCAAAAATAGTCTGCACCCGGCTTTCCATTGAACTGAGCGGTTCTGAAATATCGGGTGAACAGCCCTTCCCGGAGTTCTGTTTTTCCATATCCGCCGGTTTTATCGGGGTCCGGAAAGGAGATAAACTGGCGGATCTGATTGCGGATGCCGAGTCAAAACAGGATATGAGATACGATTTTCGTGTCTGTTAGATACGATCCTTACAGGATCACCGTTGTGGAGGAAATATGAAAAAAGCGTCAGTCGAATTGATGGTTGGTTTGTTTGTGCTTGCCGGGATCATCAGTGTCGGGTATTTGGCCGTCCGACTCGGGAAAATGGAGATTATCGGCAAGAACACCTATACCCTGTATGGTCAATTTCAATCCGTTACCGGATTAACCCGGGGGGCGAATGTTGAGATTGCCGGTGTCCAGGTCGGGCAGGTGACGAATATTCACCTGGACCCGGAAACGCAATCGGCTGTCGTGACCATGAAAATTGATAAAACGGTTGAGCTGACGGACGATGTGATCGCTTCACTGAAAACGGCAGGTCTGATCGGGGATAAATTTATCAAGCTGACCCCCGGAGGGTCGGATCTTATCCTCAAGGACGGAGACCGGATAACGGAAACAGAGTCCGGTGTGGATCTGGAAGAATTGATCAGCAAATACGTGTTTGGGGGTGTCTGATGCCGAAGGTGGGAAGAAATGAACGCAAGAATGGAGGTGCTATGAAATTGAACGCTTGGGCAGTCGTATTGACGATTTGCTGGATAGGTGCGCTGCCGGTATGGGCGGCAGCGCCGATGGAGGAACTGAAAGGGCCGATTGATCAGGTGGTCCGGATTCTGCAGGATCCCAAATACCAGGACAAATCCCAAAGTGAGGCGCAGCGGACGGAACTCATGGCCGTGATCAATGGAATTTTTGATTTCCAGGAGATCTCCAAGCGAACCATCGGCCGTCGCTGGAAATCGTTTGATCAGAAGCAGCAACGGGAGTTTCAGGAAACATTTGCCGATTTTTTAGGGTATACTTATTATCAAAAAGTCCGGGATGCCTATCAGGGAGAGAAGGTTGTCTTTTTATCACAGGAAGTACTGGAAAACGGCAATGCCGTTGTCAAAACCAATATTCCGCGGAAACAGGGACAGATTCCGCTGGATTATCGAATGATCAATAAAAAGGAAGGTTGGCGGATCTATGACGTGATTATCGAGGGCGTCAGCCTGGTGAAAAACTACCGAACCCAGTTTAACACCATACTGGGCAAGGAAACGCCGGATCAGCTTATCAGCCGTCTGAAACAGAAGATTCAGGAGCAGAAGCAGGGATCTTCATCCTGACCGGATTCTTTCCAAGGAAAACATGAAAAAGGCATTGCTGACTTCCCTCGTGTTTTTTGCTGTTATCATTTGTGTGACGGGAGTCTCCCCGGCACAAACGGACCATCCGTTCAAAGCGGCAGGCGATTCCGCACATGAACTGGCTGGTTCCGTTGATGATCCGGCGGTTTCCGGTCAAGCGGGTGAAAACACAGGATACGATGAGGAATATGATGACGAAGACTATTTATCGGAAGAAGGTGAAACAGGGGTTGCTGTATCGGATCCGCTGAGGCACTGGAACATTCTGATGTATCATTTCAATGACAGACTGTATTTCTGGTTTTTAAAACCAATCAGCCAGGGATACAAGGATGTGGTTCCGGAGAAAATTCGAAAAGGAATATGGAATTTTTTTACCAACCTGGAATCGCCGGTCCTGTTTGTCAATTGTCTCCTCCAAGGTAAGGGAACGGATGCGGAAGCAACCTTTGCCCGATTCCTGGTCAACACGACCATCGGTGTTGCAGGCTTTGGCGATCCTGCCGGTGATATCCCCAAATTGAAAAAAACGGATGAGGATCTTGGGCAGACATTCGGATACTGGGGAATCGGTGACGGATGGTATCTCATCCTGCCGGTATTCGGCCCATCCACGATCCGTGACGCAGCCGGCATGGCAGGGGATATGTTTTTAAAACCGACGTATTATATCCAATCGGTCGAGGTGCCGATGGCATTAGGGTTCCTGGAAACGATCAACAGTACTTCTTTCCGCATCGGCGACTATGAAACCATCAAAGACGCGGCATTGGACCCGTACGAAGCCCTTCGTGACGGATATCTGCAATACCGGAAAAACAAGGTGTCACACTAAACGATGATCGCAGAAATTCTTTCCACCGGTGATGAGCTGATGACCGGTGCCATTGTGGATACCAATTCCGCCTATATCGCCGGAAAGATGACGGAAGCAGGCATCCCCGTATACCGTCAGAATTGTGTAGGAGACAATCCGGATGACCTTATCGCCATTCTCACGGAAATCGGGAACCGTTCGGATATCGCGATTGTCACAGGCGGTCTGGGGCCGACCGGGGATGACCTGACGGCAGAAGCGGTTGCAAGGGCCGCGGGTGTTGAACTGATCTTTCATGAAGAGGCGGACCAGTCCATCAAGGCCTATTTTCGATCACGAAACCGGCCGGAGCATCCGGCTGACCGAAAGCAGGCCATGCTTCCCGGCGGTTCACAATGCCTGCCCAATCCGGTGGGAACCGCTCCCGGTTTTGTCCGGAAAGTCGGTAAATGCCTGATGTTCTGTATCCCCGGGGTTCCTTCCGAAATGCGATACCTTCTGTCAAATGCCGTATTGCCTGAAATCAAAAAACGATTTGAACATGAAAAACAGGTTTTTCTGATTCAAAAAATGTCCCTGTTCGGGCTGCCGGAGTCGGTCGTCGGAGAGCGGATCGGCGGATTGTCATCTCATTTTGCCCATGTCAGACTCGGGCTCAGGGCGCATTTCCCGATGATTCAGATCCGACTGTACGCAAAAGGTGGTATGGATGAGGGAGTTCGGGAACAGTTGGAAAAAGCGGGAGCATGGGTAAAGGAACGGCTCGGCCAATGGATATTTTCGGATACGGGCCTGTCCATGGAGGAGGAGGTCGGCCGATTGCTGGTCAGGCGGCAGGCAACCCTGGGTATTGCGGAAAGCTGCACCGGCGGACTGATTTCTCATATGATGACCAATATTCCGGGGAGTTCAACCTATTTTCTGTTTTCCGGCGTTACCTATTCCAATCAGGCAAAGATCAGGGTCCTGAATGTTTCCGAAGATTCCCTGAATTCGTATGGAGCGGTCAGTGAACAGGTTGTCCGGGAAATGGCCAAAGGGGTTCGGGATATTTCCGGAGCAACCTACGGTCTGGCAACCAGCGGTATAGCAGGACCGGATGGGGGAACCCCGGAAAAGCCTGTGGGAACGGTCTGTATCGGTGTTGCAACGCCTGAAAACGTCTATGCAAGAAGGCTTCACCTCTCTTTCGGTGATCGTGAAAAAAACAAGACCATATTTGCCATGGCAGCGATGGAAGTATTCCGAAAAGAAATAACCGGTACCAACACATAGTCTTGTGCCATAAACCGTGTTTAATTTCTTGACACGCGTTTTATTCTAACATATGGAGACAATAGCATTGCATGGATGCAGGGTTACCAACGGCTCTTTACCAATTCAAACCAAAGGGCTGTTTCCAGGTTTTATTTCAAGAAAAAAATGATGTTGTCTGAATCCGGCAAAACCAGGATAAAGCACTGTCCGGGCTTTTGGCGGACTTGTCGGGAGGCGCTCTAAATATTGCGGTGTACGAAGTCAAATCTCAGGAATGGGATCGGAATATGTGGTCGGATTTTTAGAGAACTTTTATCAACCATATGGTTAGCACAGGGGGGAGATATCTATGGGATCAATTAATGATTGTAAGAATTTACTGGAATGCGCACTGTATTGGGAAAAGAACGATCCCGATCAGTTGTATTTTACACAGCCGATGGGAGGCGGTGATGCGAACATCAAGACATGGACCTGGAAAGAGGCGGTCGGTGAAGCGCGCCGCATGGCTACATACCTGAAAAGCCTTAATTTCCCGGAAAAAAGCAATATTGCAATATGCTCCAAGAATTGCGCCCACTGGATTATTGCAGACCTTGCCATCTGGATGGCCGGGCATGTCAGTGTTCCGATTTTTCCCATCTTGACAGCGGATATTGTCCAGTACACCCTGGAACACTCCGAGTCCAGGCTTCTGTTTGTGGGCAAACTGGATCCGATCTGGGATGAAATGAAAAAAGGCGTCGCCGATGATCTGCCCAAAATCGCATTTCCCCTGGCACCGAAAAACAACCATAAACAGTGGGATGACATTATCGCCAAAAACAAACCAATGGAAAAAACGGCAGACCGATCTCCGGAAGAGCTGGCAACCATTATTTATACTTCCGGCAGTACCGGCAAACCCAAAGGGGTAATGCTCAGCTTCGGTGCTATGTATATTAGCGCAAAGGGCATTGCAACCTATCTTGATGTTCGGAAGAATGACCGTGTTCTTTCCTATCTGCCGCTTTCACACAGTTTTGAGCGTTTTGTCGTCCAGGCGGTTTCTCTGTATATAGGCGGTTCACTCTGGTTTGCCGAGTCTCTGGACACCTTCCTGCAGGATCTTCAGAGGGCCAGACCCACCCTGTTTATCTCCGTTCCGAGACTCTGGCTGAAATTCCAGATGGGTGTTTTTAAGAAAATGCCGCCCGCAAAACTGGATCGTCTGCTGAAAATTCCGATTTTAAGCAGTATCGTCAAGAAGAAAATCCGAAAAGGACTGGGGCTGAATGAGGTACGGTTCGCCGGGTCAGGATCGGCACCCATACCCAAGGAAGTTCTGGAATGGTACCGCAAGCTGGGCCTGGAACTGCTGGAAGGCTACGGCATGACCGAAAACTTCGCATACTCCCATTGCACCAAGCCGGGACAGGTTCGGCCGGGCTATGTCGGGGCGCCGTATCCGGATGTTCAGCAACGGATCAGCCCGGAGGGTGAAATTCTGGTCAAGAGCCCCGGCACCATGATGGGGTATTACAAAAATCCGGAAGCAACCAAGGAATCATTTACCGAAGACGGTTTCCTGAGAACAGGGGATCTGGGTGAAATTGATGAAATGGGTCGTCTGAAAATTACCGGCCGTGCCAAAGAGCTGTTCAAAACATCAAAAGGCAAGTATGTTGCTCCGGCCCCCATTGAGAACATGATTGCCAATCATCCCCGTGTGGAAGCCTGTGTGGTGACCGGTTCCGGATATCCCCAGCCCCACGGCGTGGTAATGCTTTCCGAGGATGCACAGGAAGCGCTGAAAAAGGGTGGAAAGGAAACCATTGAAAAGGAACTGGCCGCACACCTCAAGGAAGTCAATTCCAAGCTGCCGGCTTTTGAACAATTGGCTTTTCTTGCGGTAACCAATGATACCTGGATGCCGGAGAACGGGTTCCTGACACCGACCATGAAAATCAAACGCAGCAAGCTGGAAAGCACCTATGGACCTGCTGCAGATAAGTGGTACAGTTCACGAAAACCGGTTGTATGGGAAAGTTGATACGGGTTTATTATTCCGGAATACCCGGAATACCCGAAATACAATGATCTGACCGGTTGATCGTGTTTTTTCTGCAATAGAAGTTGAATCAGTACGGATGGGGGTCGAAAGACCCCCATCTGTTTTTCCAGCGCAAGGAAAAAGAAAAATCATGACTGTTTCTTATTTTTTGTCTCCGGAATGGATGATCGACGGAACCGGTTCCCCCTGCCGAAAAAATGCCGCTATCGGGATTCAGGGAGAAACCATCGTTTCGATTGTCGACTCCACGGAGATCCGGGAAAAAAGTCAGGATGATTCATTCCCAAGGATTGTTGATCTTCGCGGCTTTACGGTCCTGCCATGCTTAGTGGACAGCCATGTTCATCTGGTCATGTCCGGAAGCAATGATCCTGAAGTCAGAGAACGGCAGCTGGTTTCCGGATATTCTGAAGCCGGCGACCGGATACAACATCACTTGCAGGAGCATTTCCGGTATGGTGTTCTGGCCCTCAGGGATGGCGGCGACAGGCACGGATATACCCTGCGATACCGGGACAACCTGAGCGGGCCGTCCCGATCACCGTATGTTTCCGCCGTTTTTGCCGGCAAGGCATGGCACCGGGAAGGCCGCTATGGAGGCCTTATCGGAAGAGTCCCTTTAAAAAGCAAGGGCATTGCCGAGTCAGTTGCCCGGGAAGGGGATCAATCCGATGTGATCAAGGTTGTGAATTCCGGTTTGAACAGTCTCCGGGAATTCGGTAAGCAAACCCTGCCTCAGTTCGGTTTTCAGGAATTCAAGGATCTTTGGAATATGGCAAGGCGGCTTGAAAAGAAAGTCATGGTCCACGCCAATGGGATTGAGCCGGTATCGATACCGGTTGATGCCGGTTGTGATTCCATTGAACACGGTTTTTTTATGGGCAGAGAGAATCTGGAAAAAATGGCGGAAAAAGGTATTTTCTGGGTTCCCACTGCGGTTACCATGGAGGCGTATTCACGATTGATGAAGGATGATGCGAAGATTTCAGATATTGCAAGACGAAATCTGGATCATCAGCTGGAGCAAATCAGGATAGCCCGTGAATGCGGGGTCCGGACAGCCATGGGAACCGATGCCGGAAGTCCTGGTGTTGATCATGGAAAAGCGGTTATAGAGGAGATGAAACTGTTCATGGATGCGGGCTATTCCCTGGAAGAGGCGGTGATGTGTGCCACATCCGCTGGAGCGGATCTATTGGGTTTTACGGAAATCGGGCAATTGAAACCGGGAATGAATGCCGGCTTTCTCGTTGTTCCCGGTCCTCCGTCAAAATTACCGGACAGCCTGGAATCCATACAGATGATCTGGCGTAACGGCAAGATGGTCTATGAAAAATGTGCAGTCACACCGGATCCATCCGGTGATCAAAATCACCGGATGGATGAATAATCAGATAGGCTTAGGCCGCTTTTTGAAGATGATGTGGTACGGCAAAGGGCTCTTTATCGGGTGATGAGGGCCATGGGGTGGTGTTTTCCGTAGTGAGGTCCCGTGTCATCCAGCCGTTTTTATGAGGGGTCAACAATGCATACGTGCTGATCCAGGATAAGCCGGCCATCCAGAAGAAACTGTAGGGGACGGCCCAGATTGCCTTATGGCTTTTGTATCGGATGGCATAAAAAATACCCGGGGCACATGCAGCCATGGCTGCTCCAAGAATCATCTTCGGAGCGACAGACAGTGGGATGCAGACCAGCAGTGCGACGGCGGAAATGCGCATCAACTGTCCGAAGGTCATGCTCATCAGATTGACCAGTACATTGATTCTGAGTCCGAGAGCACCATCATTCCGAAATTTTCGGAATACAAAACGGCTGATCACGATGGTTTCCCGGATATTGCTTCTGGCCCAACGCAGGAACATCTTCCAAAGTTTTACAAACGTCACCGGGCAGGTGGTATGAACCACTGCTTCCCGTTCATAATGAACATAATAGCCGTTTCTGAGAATCAGGTTGGTCATGGCCCTGTCCTCACCGATATTGGCAGGCCGGCCGAAGAATTTCTGGTTCAACCATTCGAAGAGAACGTTCAGAACCACTTCGCGCCGGTATGCGGACAAGGCTCCCGGGGTGCACATGACGGAGTTGATCACACTCTGTCCCGCGCGTAAAAAATCGAAGCTGAAGGCAAATGAGACTTCCAGCATTTTGGGAATAATCCCTGCTTTGTGGTTCAGGATGCGGACATTTCCCGCAACCGCTCCTACATTATGGTTGCGGATAAAAGGGCTTACCAGATGGCGAATGGTCTGGGGTTCCACAATGGAATCGCTGTCAACGGTCACGTACACATCCCCTTGCCCCTGTTTGAAACCCATATAAAGAGCATGCCGTTTGCCTTTGTTGACAGGCTGTTTGAATAGTTGAACCCGGTCGGGGAATTCTTTTTCAGCCTGTTTCAGCCAATACCATGTGTCGTCGCTGCTTCCGTCGTCAATAGCGAAAATGTTCATTTTTTCAGATGGATAATCACTTTGTGCAATGCTGGCGATGGTGTCGAAAACCTGGCGTCCTTCATTATAAGCCGGAACAATTACCGTGCAGGTCGGCAATTCATCATTTGTACACGGCGTGGTTGGCTTATATTTCATGCAGAGTACAATACGCCAGATAAAAACCGAAATATGCACGGCAAAAAAGATCTGGGAAAGAACAAGCAGGGTCTTGCCCAGAGGGTAGCTTTCAATGGTGGTCCAGATTGACTGGATGTCGGAAAAATAAGATAAAATAATAGCTGTCAATATGATGCATACATAAGGAAGCAGCGCTATTTTAGCACGTGCCGTAATCATGGAAGTGTGTCCTTTTCAGTAACATTTAATAGTTCCTCACCCGAGTCCTCCCCGAGTCCTCATTGATTGAGATCGCGCGATATTATACCTTTCCAATGGACATATCAATAGAATTCTTATTGGTACTTATTTAATTGATATAGTTTAAGATACACACATTTTTTGGTTGATTTTCCGAAAAAAATAATTTTTCCGGAAAGGATTGGGATGACTTTTTAAATCCGGCCGGGAACTCTGCCAAAGGTTTTACCGATAAAATGATTGCCAAACAGAGGGGAATTGTGAAACATAAGCAAAAAGCGGCTTTGCATGACCTTTTCCACCAACGAACAGGTTGTCGGTTATCTTATGTAAGGAGGGGCCTTCTTGATTATTGCAGGATTGACAGGCGGTATTGCATCCGGAAAATCAACGGTTTCGGGTATATTCCGGGAAGCCGGCGCCGGCATCATTGATGCGGATCAAATCGCCCATGAGGTGGTACAAAAGGGAAAACCGGCCTGGGAAAAAATTAAAGACCATTTTGGGGATACCATCCTGTTGTCGGACGGAAACATCAATCGCACATTACTGGGGAAAATCATTTTTCATGAACCGGACCAGAAAAAGATTCTGAACAGGATTGTTCATCCGTTTGTCTTTCAAAAAATGGATGCAGAAATTGCCAGGCTTGAATCCCGCATTCCGGATGCAGTTGTTATACTGGATGTGCCTCTTCTGATCGAAACCAATATGCACCGGAAGCTGTCTGAGGTGATCCTGGTTTATATACCGGAAAGTCTTCAGCTGGAACGCCTCATGGCCCGTGATGGTATCCCGCGAATCGATGCGGAAGCGCGCATCCGTTCCCAGATGCCCATTGATGAGAAAAAACAATACGCCACGATCCTGATTGACAACAGCCGGCATATTGATAAAACCAGGGAAAAAGTACTGGATGTTTTGCAGGTATTGTACCGAAAGGAAAAAATCAGTCAAAAGGACACCCGTTTCCGGCTCTCCACTCCGCAGGAAATTTCCGAATAGCCTTATTTTTTTCTGATGAATAATTCACCGGGATCTTAATCGATATCGATGATATCCGGTTTTGGCCGGATATGGGAAGATGATATATATACTTGCTTTCAGGCAAAACCTGGGATAGGAAACAGTGCTTGTGATGATAAAAAGGCCATGGCCGGAATACTAACAACATGAAAGAAAAGAGAATAACAGTATGCGTTTTTTATTGGTAAATCCGTTTTATCCCGTATCGGAAGGCCCTTCTCCTCCCTTGGGACTTGCATTTCTGGGAGCGGTTCTGGAAAGGGCCGGAATCGAAGTCCGGGTTCTGGATCTGGTTGTTTACCCCTATTCGAAAACCATCCTCAGGTCGGTTCTGGATGATTTCCAGCCTCAATTTGTCGGCTCCACCGCCGTTACAATGAGCTTTCATCATGCCATTCAGGTGATACAGGATGTGAAGGAAATTCATCCGGAGGTTATAACGGTCATGGGCGGCCCTCATGTAACTTTCTGTGCGGAAGAAACCATGACATCCTTTCCGGAGCTTGATGTGATTGTTATGGGCGAAGGGGAGGACACGATTGTTCAGCTCGTAGAGGCCGTTGATTCCGGCAAAAGCTGGGAGTTGATCAAAGGTATTGTATATCGAAACGGATCAGGCCTGCAACGCACGGCCGGAAACAGGCCGGCCGTTGATGTGGATACTCTTCCCATACCGGCAAGGCACCTGCTTCCCCTGGGGCGTTACCGGGCATTGAATACAGCCATCAACATGACGACCAGCCGCGGATGTCCCTTTAAATGCATATTCTGTGTCGGACGGAAAATGGTCGGTGCAAAAGTTCGCTACCGCAACACCAAACTGGTTGTGGATGAAATGGAGCAGCTCAGCAAACTTGGGTTTTTGCAGATCAATATTGCCGATGATCTGTTTACTGCCAACAAGGAACACTGTATCGAGATATGTGATGAAATTATCAACAGAAATGTAAAGGTAAAATGGTCTTCTTTTGCCCGTGTGGATACGGTGTCGCCTGAAGTACTGTCCAAGATGAAAGAGGCAGGTTGCACGGCCATCAGCTTTGGTATTGAAACCGGAAATGCAGAGATCCTGAAAACCATTCGAAAGGGCATCACGCTTGAACAGATCCGGGAGGCGGTGAAAATGTGCAACGATTCCGGTATTCAGCCATGCGGTTCGTTCATCCTCGGTCTGCCGGGTGAAACGCCGGAAACCCTTAAGGAGACAATTGCTTTTGGTGCTTCGCTCAAAGAAATGAACCTGTCATATGGATTCCATCTCCTGGCACCGTTTCCCGGGACCCGCGTACGGGAAGAAGCGGACGGTTATGGTTTGAAAATTCTAACCAATGACTGGTCCGAATATCATGCGAACCGGGCAATTGTTGAAACGTCTACGGTCGACAAGGATATGCTGGATAATATCGCCAAAGAATGGGATAGGAACATTGAAAAATGGTTGGGGCATATTCAGAAGCGGATTGAAGCCGGCGAAGCCTCTGAGGAAGAGGCATTTCCTCTTGTAAATCTGGAGCGTGCACTACTGATCTATAATTTAATGATGCAGGATACCCTTGCTCAATACGGTTCCTGGGAACAGGAGAATGCAGCCGCGGTCTCCGCAGAGGATGCCCTGAACATGCTGGTTCAGCGGATTCCGGATTCCATAAAAGATCCGCGCGAGAGAATTTTTACCACACTTCAGACGCTGATGGAGAAGGAGAATCTTCGATACCGGAACAGGAATGGAAGGATCGAGTGGGGATGGGTTGATTACCTGTGATATCTGTTCATACCGCTTCTATCCTTGCAGTGTATGGAAGTACCAATCAATCACCCTGGTTCCGAAAAAGATATAGGTAATACTCCCGATGGAAAGAAACGGGCCGAAAGGAATGGCATACTTCATGTTTTTCCTTTTGGCCAGCATCAGGGGAAGACCAACAACCGTTCCCAGTGCGGAAGCGACGTAGATCGTAAAAACAACACCCTGCCATCCGATCATGGCACCGATCATCGCCAGCAGTTTAATATCGCCGCCACCCATTCCGTCTTTTTTGGTGATCGCTTTATACCCCCATGCAATCATGAAAAGACTGCCGCCGCCGGCGATCAGCCCCAGAACGGCATCTTTGAGCGAAAGCTCCGGAAAAGCAAAAGAAGCCAGAAGGCAAATCGGAATACCCGGCAACGTGATCCGGTTTGGTATGATTTTATGATCCATATCAATATAGGTAATGACGATCAGGGCGCAAATAAATGAAAAAATGATCAATGCCTGGATGGAAAAACCGTATTTCATCACAGAGATTAAAGCAGAAAGGCCGGTGATGACTTCTACACAGACATAGCGGAAGGATATAACGGCATGGCAATGTCTGCATCGGCCACGCAGAAGGATGTAACTTACAATGGGAATATTGTCATAGAATTTGATGGGGGTGTTGCAGTCCGGGCAGCTGGATGGCGGTCTGACGATGGATTTATATGCCGGCATCCGGTAGATGCAGACATTCAGAAAGCTGCCGATGCACGCGCCCAGGATAAAAGTGTATGCTTGAATAAATAGGTCCTGCATCTGAAGGGGATTCTCCGATCGATCATGATGTGAAAAACCATTGCGAACCGGGCATTCATGCCGATAACCCGTTTGAATTCGGCAATCATAGGGGTGTTGCAGAAAAAAAGCAAGGTTGATATTGTAAATATTGAATTTGTTATTATATTAGCGGATGATATTATATTTTGGATGAACAGGGAACAACGTGAAACGCATAATATCTTGTCATATAATGAAATTTTCATGAAATGGCAGCCCATGATTCATGTGCTGTCCATTGGACGGGATAGCGTAAATAAATAGGAGATAGAATGGCCGAGACCGACAAAGACGATTTGATCAGCCTGATCCAGGATGATGAAGGTGAAATCGATATTCCGGATGAACTTCCGCTTCTGCCCGTAAGGGATGTTGTTATATTTACCGATATGCTGCTGCCCCTGTTTATCGGGCGGGAGAAGTCGGTCATTGCGATGGAAGCGGCTGTGGAGCATGACAAGCTTCTCTTCCTTGCCACACAAAAAGATCCCACGATTGAAAATCCGGATCCGGATGAAATCTATCCGGTTGGAACGGTCGGCAGGATTCTCCGGATGCTGAAGCTGCCGGATGGCCGACTCAAAGCACTGGTTCAAGGGATTTCCAAAGCAAAAATTATAAAATATACACAGAAGAAGAATTCCTATCGCGTTAAGATCGAACTGATCAAAGAGCAGGCTGCGGAAATCATCAGTCTGGAATCCGAAGCGCTGATGAGAAATGTACGTGAGCAGTGTGAAAAGATATTGGCACTCCGGGGAGAAATGACCGGCGAGGTCGGTTCTATTCTGGACAATATCGAAGATCCGGGGAAGCTGGCGGATCTGGTTGCCTCGAATCTCCGGCTGAAAACCGAGGATGCCCAGGTTCTCCTGGAACTGACGGATCCGATTCAACGATTGAATAAAATCAATGAATTTTTATCCAAAGAGGTCGAGCTTTCCGCTGTCCAGGCCAAAATCCAGTCCGATGTCAGGGATGAAATTTCAAAAAGTCAGCGAGACTATTACCTGCGGGAACAGGTTCGCGCCATTCATAAGGAACTGGGAGAATCCGATGAGAAAACCCATGAATTTGAGGATTATACCAAAAGGATCAAGCAGGCGAAGATGCCCAAGGATGCAGAAAAGGAAGCGTTGAAACAGTTAAAACGGCTTCAGCTCATGCACATGGATTCATCGGAAGCATCCATTTCCCGAACCTATCTCGACTGGCTGGTTGAGATGCCGTGGAGTAAATCCAGCAAGGATTATATTAACATCAAGAATGCTCAGACCATCCTGAATAAAGAACATTTTGGCCTGAGTAAAATCAAGGACCGGATACTGGAATATCTGAGTGTTCGAAAGCTGAATCCGAAAATGAAAGGCCCGATTCTCTGCTTTGTCGGCCCACCGGGTGTGGGAAAGACTTCTCTTGGTCAGGCCATTGCCAAAGCAATGAAAAGAAAGTTTGTCCGGATTTCCCTGGGGGGATTGCGGGATGAGGCGGAAATCAGGGGGCACCGGAGAACCTATATCGGGGCGCTGCCGGGGCGCATCATCCAGGGGTTGAAACAGTGCGGTACCAACAATCCCGTATTCATGATGGACGAAATCGACAAGATCGGTTCGGATTATCGGGGTGACCCATCCTCCGCTCTTCTGGAAGTACTGGACCCTGAACAGAATGTTGCTTTCAGCGACCACTATCTCAATATGTCGTTTGACTTGTCCAAGGTCATGTTTATCCTGACGGCAAACCTGACCGACACCATACCGTCCGCCCTGATGGACCGCATGGAGATCATCAGCATTCCGGGATATACGGAAGAGGAAAAGAAAATCATTGCGGAAAAATACCTGCTGCCGAGGCAAATCAAGGAAAACGGATTGCATTCCGGAAAGAGTCTGACCATCAGTCCGAACGCCATGGACGAGATTATCACCGGATATACATCAGAAGCGGGTTTGCGGAATCTGGAGCGGGAACTGGGAACCATCTGCAGGAAGGTTGCCAGAAAAAAAGCAGAGGGTAAAAAAGGTGGTGTCACGGTCACACGGACAAATCTGGAAAAATATCTTGGCGTTACAAAGTTTATACCGGAAATGGATCAGGAAGAAAGCCAGATCGGCCTGGCGACCGGCCTTGCCTGGACGCAGGTCGGTGGTGAAGTGTTGTATGTAGAAGCGTCTCTTTTGCCGGGCAAAGGGGAGCTCATCATTACCGGTCAGCTGGGAGAGATCATGCAGGAGTCGGCTCGTGCGGCATTAAGTTTTGCCCGGGCGAATATGGATACATTCCATATTGATAAAGAGTTTTTTGAGAGTCGTGATATTCATATTCATGTTCCTGCCGGCGCAATTCCAAAAGACGGACCATCGGCCGGTATTGCCATGGCAACAGCGCTGATTTCAGCCATGACGGAAGCGCCGGTGAATAAATATGTGGCCATGACCGGTGAGATAACGCTGCGTGGCCGGGTTCTTCCCATCGGGGGGTTGAAAGAAAAGGCTCTGGGGGCGCTGAGAGCCGGCATCCAGACGATTATTATTCCGGAAAAGAATAAAAAGGACCTCGCTGAGATCCCCAAAAATGTAAAAAAGAAAATCAAATTTATTCCTGTCAAACAGATGGACAAGGTGCTTGCAATTGCACTGGAAGCAGTAAAACCGAAACCCAAGAAAAAAAAGACCGGTAAACCAAAAAAATGAATATTCTTGCTGTGGATACTGCTTCCCGGAGTTGCAGTGTTGCGGTCTTGAGTGAGCAAAGGGTTCTGTCGGAAATTTCAATTCTTGCCAAAGAAACCCATTCCATTCATTTAATGGAAATGGTTGAGTCTGCTGTCCGCCGGTCCGGAGTTCCCAAACAGGAACTGGACGGGTATGCCGTCACCATGGGGCCGGGCAGCTTTACAGGCCTGAGAATCGGCATCAGTACCATGAAAGGATTTGCCGAAGCAAACGGGAAGCCGCTTGTGGGGGTCTCCTCACTGGATGCGCTTGCTCTTTCATTTTCATTTTCAAGTATTCCTGTCTGTTCCATGCTGGATGCCGGAAGAGGAGAGGTCTATTTTGCCGTGTACTGTTTTCAAGAGGGTGTGATGAAGACCAAAACCAGGGAAATGGCGGCTTCTCCTCAACAGATTGCAGCGGATCTGAAAGAAAAATGTCTGTTCGTCGGAGACGGCTCTGAAACGTATCGGGAAACCATCCGGTCCGGGTGCGGGCAGAATGCCTTGTTTTCAGAACCGTCCCGGAATAGTATTCGTGCTGCTCATGTGGCGGTTCTCGGGATTGAAAGAATGGGCAGGCAAGGCATCACGGATACGGAACTCATTCCTCACTATATACGGAAATGTGATGCCGAGCATAAAATGGGGCATTAAAAAAGGATTGCCTTTGTTCCGTTATCATTGACAATCCGGGCATGTTTTGATAGTTTTACCGGATTTTAGGTATGGGAAACAATATATTCAGGATGTTGAATACCGATAAACAGAATATGGATGGTATTGGGAATGGAAAAATACTTTTGGTCTGAACCGCAACGCTTTTCGGCTTTCCCCATTGCAAGACCGGGATACGGCGTGATCGGCGCTTCCGCATTTGCAACAGCAATTTTGGCATTGATCGGATTTGCCGGGCTGTCCTGTTTCGGCTTGATCGTCACTTTTTTCATATGCTGGTTCTTCAGGGACCCGGATCGTATTGTTCCCACCCGGAAAGGCGCGGTGGTTTCACCTGCCGATGGCAAGGTGGTTGTTCATGAAGTCGTAAAGGAAAATCCCTTTATCGAGGGCCCCTGCCTGAAAATCAGCATCTTTATGTCCGTGTTGAATGTCCATGTAAACCGTATTCCTTATGAAGGTAAAATCTCCCGGATTGTGTATAATCCGGGCAAATTTTTTTCCGCCAACCTGGATAAGGCATCACTGGATAATGAACAAAACGCATTGGTCCTGGAAACAGCAGAAGGGAAAAAAATCTGTTTTATCCAGATTGCCGGTTTGGTTGCCCGAAGGATTATCTGCAACGTTCAGGAAGGGGATGAATTATTGCGGGGGCAACGGTTCGGCATGATCTGTTTCGGCTCCCGGCTGGATGTGTTTTTGCCGCCGGATACCCGGACGGAAATCTCAGTCGGGGATAAAGTACAGGCCGGTACGTCGATATTGGGATATTTGAATTAGCTTCAGGTTGATTTTCTATTTTTACCAGACGCAGAAAGCCTGTTGTCCCTATACAATGAAAAATAAAAAATGATTTGGTATCGCTCCAGTTGCCATCAGATCATTTGAATCGGAAAAGGATACTTCGCCGGCCTTACAGGTCGGCGATTTTAATCTTATCTTTATCAATCAGAGAAGTTGGAGTAAATTTTTTATGTCAAAGAAATACAAAATTGCAGTTGTCGGGGGGGATGGAACAGGCCCAGAGGTTGTTGCTGAAGGAGTCAAGGTATTGAATGCTGTTGCGGAAAAAAGTGATTTTTCCCTGCAGTATACTGATTTTCATATCGGTGGCGAGCATTATAAAGCAACCGGCGAGATTCTTACCGATGAGGTTAAGGCATCCCTTCGGGAACATGACTCGATTTTTTTGGGAGCGATCGGTCATCCTGATGTAAAGCCGGGGATACTGGAAAAAGGATTGCTTCTGAACCTGCGGTTCGATTTTGATCAGTATATTAACCTGAGGCCTGTCAAATTATATGAAGGTGTATATACCCCGTTGAAAGATAAAGGACCGGAAGATATTGATTTTGTAGTGGTGCGCGAAAATACGGAGGGACTTTATACCGGCGCGGGCGGCACCTTGAAATACGGGACACCGGATGAAGTGGCGGTTCAGGAGTCGATCAATACGCGCAAAGGTGTTGAACGGTGTATCCGATACGCGTTTGAATACTGCCGGAAACGGAATAAAAGAAAAAAACTGACCCTGTGCGGGAAAACCAATGTTCTGACATTCGCTTTTGATTTGTGGGAACGGACCTTTCATGCGGTTGCCAAAGAATTTCCGGACATTGAGACGGATTATGCGCATGTGGATGCAACCTGTATGTGGATGGTCAAAAATCCGGAATGGTTCGATGTCATTGTGACGGATAACATGTTCGGAGATATCATTACGGATCTCGGTGCAATGATTCAGGGGGGTATGGGAATCGCGGCAGGCGGGAATATCAATCCGGCCGGGGTCTCCATGTTTGAACCCATTGGCGGCTCGGCACCGAAGTACACAGGAAAACAGGTCATCAATCCCCTTGCGGCGATCATGGCCGGGCAGCTGATGATGGAGACGCTGGGAGAACAAAAAGCGGCGAATCGGATTGAAGCCGCTGTTCAGAAGGTTCTCCGCGAGGATATCAAAGATGTCGGCGCCGGGAAAATGGGTTATACGACCAGTCAGGTCGGAGACCTGGTGGCGGATTTTATCGTTAAACAATCTTGATGAAACCGTACAAAGTCTCAGATCCGTCATGCCGGACTTGATCCGGCATCCAGAAGATTTTGAAATTACTGGATTCCGGGTCAAGCCCGGAATGACGATGGTGGGATTTTTCGACTTTTCACGAAACCATCAATTTTGGTATTTATAAAAATAGTTACTCAATAAAATAAAAATTCAGGAGTGTTGGCTTGGAACGAGTACCGATAACAAAGGCTGGATATGAAGTTCTGAAAAAAGAACTTGTGCAGCTCAAGAGTGTAGAGCGTCCATTGAATATCAAGGCGATTGAAGAGGCAAGGGCCCATGGCGATTTGTCGGAAAATGCCGAATTTGATGCGGCAAAGGATCGTCAGGGGTTTATCGAGGGGAGAATCGGTGAGCTGGAATTCAAACTGGCCAATGCGGATATTATCGATCCGAGCAATCTCTCGAAAGATAAAGCGGTGTTCGGTTGCCGTGTTTTACTGGAAAATGCGGATACCGGTGATGAAGTCGAGTATCAGCTGGTCGGTCCGGATGAATCGGATATTGATGAAGGCCGCATCTCGGTTTCATCCCCTCTGGGAAAAGCGATTATCGGTAAAGTGCCGGGAGACGAGGTTGTTCTGAACGCACCGGGGGGAAAAAGAAGCTATGAGCTGATTGAAATTCTTTAGTTTTTGATTTTTTTGATCATTGAAATAACAATGATATAACAATGAAATGGAGGGTTTGAACTTTGGCACGTGTAACGATTGAAGATTGCCTGGAAAAGGTTGAGAACCGATTTGAACTGGTTCATATGGCTGCCAAACGGGTAAGACAGATTCGAGAGGGTTCCGACTATCTGGTATATTCTCCCAAAAATGAGGATATTGTTGTTTCATTGAGGGAGATTGCCGCCGGCAAAGTATACCGGAAAGACAATTTGTAATTGAATCCGGATGAACTTTTCTGATGTCACGTCATCCATATCTGACCATGAAACGAATGGTGGGGAAGGCTGTTCACCGGTACGGCATGATTTCCGACGGGGATAAAATTGCCGTCGGACTGTCCGGTGGGAAAGACAGCCTGTCCCTGATGTGGATTTTGACGGAACGGTTATCGAGGATTCCCATTTCATACGAGTTGTTTGCCATATATGTTGATCCGGGATTTCCGGGAAGTGATATTGCCCGTCTGGAAAGCTATTGCAGGGATATGAACTACAATCTTGCGGTAGAACACTCAGACTTTGGAATCAGAGCCCATAGTGATGAGAATACGGAGAACCCCTGCTTTCTATGCTCGCGGCTGAGACGAAAAAGACTGTTTGAGGTTGCGGCGAAACTGGGATGTGATAAGCTGGCACTGGGTCATCACAAGGATGATATTATTGAAACCCTTTTTATGAATATGTGCTATGGAGGTTCCATCAGCACGATGGTTCCGTCACAATCCCTGTTCAATGGAGCATTTACGATCATACGCCCGCTATCGTATGTCGATGAGGACACCATCAGGCGGTTTGCATTGCAGAATGATTTTCCGGTGTTTCATAATGCGTGTCCTTCGGAAAAAACCTCCAAACGGCATGAGATGAAAAAAATGCTGACGGAACTTTATAAAATCAATCGTAAAATCAAGGGGAATATTTTTCGGTCACTGTCTCATATCAACACGGATTATCTTTTGTAACAGGAGGGCAAGGATTACTACATAGGTTTCAATCCTTTTATCAATCATGAAAGATATACAGAATCAACCTGATGATAGAAATATTCCGATCAATAAGGTCGGTATCAAGAACATTCGATATCCCATAACCGTAATGGATCGGAAAAACAGCTATCAGCATACGGTTGCCACCATCAATATGTATGTTGATCTTCCGCATAACAGCAAGGGAACCCATATGAGCCGTTTTGTGGAGATGCTGCATGAATTCCGGCCGGAAGTATCCCTGAAATCATTTTCCATGATTCTTGATCAGATGAAGAAGGACCTCAACGCCGCATCAGCACATATAGAGGTAACATTTCCCTATTTTATCCGAAAAGAGGCCCCGGTCAGCAAATCACCCGGCATGATGGATTATACCTGCCGTCTGATCGGGTACAGCGACCCCAAAGGAAAGCTGGACCTGATCTCCGAAGTCGTTGTCCCGGTTTCATCGGTCTGTCCATGCAGCAAGGAAATCAGCGATGGCGGTGCGCACAATCAGCGAGGGGAAGTCAGGCTTGCTACACGGTTTAAAAAATTCATCTGGATCGAGGATATGATCAAACTCGTGGAAGGGGCATCCTCCTGTGATGTCTATTCGGTTCTGAAGCGCGTGGATGAAAAATGGGTTACGGAAAAAGGTTACAACAATCCCAAGTTTGTCGAGGATATTGTCCGTGATATTGCAAAGGCCTTGCTGGAGGATGATAACATTACCTGGTTTTCCGTGAGTGTTGAAAACTTTGAGTCGATTCATCATCACAGCGCCTATGCATTTATTACCAGTGATCAGAAAAGAAACATATGAGAGGATATGTCATGGGCTGCAGTTTCAATGGTCTGTTGGAAGGAGTCAGTAGAAACGGTAGATCATGTCCATAATTTTTTCCATTGAATTTCGGCTGGAATTCAACATGACCACATAACTGATCAGCTTTCCGTCTTTTGTCTGCAAGTATCCTGCCCGAGACCGAATCCCGGTCAAGGTCCCTGTTTTAAAAAGGTCTCGTCCCTGCTGTTTCAATACATGGCGATAGGGAAAAAACAGCCTCAATATTTCACCCATCATGTCCGCGGATAAACGGTTTCCAGTGGAAAGTCCGGACCCTTCCTGAAGCTGAATCCGGGATAATCCATGGGAAGCCGCATATGCTTTTGCGGCCTGAATCCCTTTCTCAAGCGTTCCGGGAGCCCCGTACTTTGCCGCCCCTGCGGCAATCAGAATCTGGTTGGCTGTGAAGTTGTTGGAATAATATAGCATCCTTCCAATAATATCCTGCAGGGAATGGGGGGATTGATATCGCAGAATGATCCTGTCATTCTTTTTATCCACGGTCCCCTGACGAATGGTCCCTTTTACCGGTACGACGCTGTTCAAAAAATGCTTGAATAAGTGACCGGCGTATAAAAGATTTTCATTCCTGTCATCAACCAGAATAATTCTGCCCTGCCTGATGGATGATCTTTTTATTCTTTCCAGAACAAAAGGCAGCAATGGCGTCTGGGGTTCCGCACTGATATAATTGCCCTGATGGTCCTGCGAAAAAAAAACAGTATTGAAATTCACACATAAGGAGCCGTTGGGCGCATCATAAGGCTGGATCGAATCTTGTGATGCTCCCGGAATCATCAGGGGTGACTGAAAATAGGTTCCATCCAGCACAATGTCGTTTATATCCGCGATCTCCCGGCCAAGCTGGATGGCGATCTCACGAATGATTTCCGAAACCAGCAGTGGGTCACCGTATCCTTTTATTTTTAAATTGTTATGGGCATCCCTGTAGAATTCTGTGTGAAAATGGTAATTTTCCCCAAGGGTGTTGATGGCAACCAGAGCCGTAAACAGCTTCAGGATGGATGCGGGGATCAGCATTTTATCCGGATGGATTCGGACCGGATTCTGATTGGAATGGAGATCGGTAATCAGAAGCGAATCATTTTTCCCCAGAAGTTTCTGAAAGATGTTTTCAGGGGTGGCTGCCTGACAGGTGTCGAATCCCATGGCAATCGTAATGATCGAAACCATCATAATGATCAACACGGACAGCAGGGGACATCCATTGAGCGGCTTGTATTTTTTCATAAATCAGGAAGTATCCGTTATTTTTTTGAATATCCGGCAACCCTTGTGCAATACATGATGAATGTTTTAGATATTATCGTCATCTGTATTATATTATCAAACAAAGGATTCATTTTACTCTTTACTAATCAATCAACTATCGTTATGAGTGAAACCACGTCTGAACGGTAACATATTTTTCAAGCGATGGGTATACAAAAGATGGTGCGGAGATTGATGAAGGGCAATACATTCCAGGAGTTGCGTGAAAGAGAACAGCATTTGCGCCGCGAAGTGATTATTCTGGCAACAGAAGACCTGTTTTCCCGAAAGGCATTTCATGAAATCAGTATGAAAGATATTGCCAAAGCGGCAAAGGTATCGGTTGCCAGCATTTACCGCTACTTTGATTCACAGGATGATCTGCTTCTGGCGGTATTGTTGAAGGATATTCATAATGTGAATCAACTGATTCAGGATCTCACAAGGGCGGCAGACTCCTCTCTCGAAGAGATCTCCTGTATCTTTGTTGATTATCTGCTGGACAATGAAGCCACTTTTCAGATCGCCTGTCATTTTTTAATTCGTGGAGAAAGAGACAGCATCGTTTTCAGGAAATTTGAATCCGTGAAAACTGTTTTTCTGGATCGATTTGACTCCGGTCTGAACACAATGGATTATGACCGGCACAGTCGTGTTTTTTCCGAATCCTTTTTCGCATCCATCCTGGGTATCGTGATCACACACAGGGATCTTGCAGAAAGTGATGCGGATAAGCGGGAACATCTTTACCAACTGGCAAGATTTACGGCAAGGGCATTTGATCATTCCATGAAGGTGCCTTCCAAGCATCAGCGGGTTACAATGCCATGATAACCGGAATGATAACCGGGCGTCTTTTGATGGCAAAATAAAAATATTGTTTTAATGCGGTCTGCAGTTTGGTATGGATAATTTCGGTCCGGTTCGGGACTTCCGGTCCGATTTCTTCAATGATTTCAATTATTACACATTGAGCATCATCAAGCAGATGGCCGGTTTCGGTCCAAAAAACAAATCCGCGGGATATGATTTCAGGACCATGAACCACAATACCGGTTTCTTCATCAAACACAAGCGTTACCACCACCACCCCTTCTTCGGATAAAAACCGTCTTTCCTTCAAAACGCTTGTACCGACGTCACCGATGCCTTTTCCATCAATCAGCACGCGGCCGGTTTCAATCTTTCCCGATATCCGGCCGCCATTTTCATCAAATTCAATAATGTTTCCATTTTCTGCGAGAATGATATTTTTTTTGGGGATTCCGGTTTGTTCCGCCAATCTGGCATGGAGCAAAAGGTGCCGGTATTCACCATGGACAGGGATGAAAAATCTGGGTTTGGTCAGCCCGATCATCAGCTTCAGTTCTTCCTGAAATGCGTGTCCGGAGACATGGATATCCGATATTTTTTCATAGATTACATCGGCTCCCTTGCGGTATAGATGATTAATGATATTGGTGATCGCTTTTTCATTTCCCGGTATGAACTTCGAGGAAAGGATAATGGTATCCCCCTCTTTGATTTTAATCTGCTTATGGGTATCTGAGGCCATGCGGGCAAGGGCGGACATGGGCTCCCCTTGACTTCCCGTGGTGATCATCAGGATTTCGCTGTCGGGAAAATGTTTCATGTCATTGATAAAAATTTCCATATGATCCGGAATGGTAATATGGCCGAGGGATTTGGCGATTTCGACTGTCAGCTCGATGCTTCGTCCATTGAAGATGATTTTACAATCCTTTTTATGGGCGATATTAATGAGCTGTTGAATCCTCGCAACATTGGAGGCGAACAAGGCAACAATCACCCGGCCGCTGGTATTGAGGATAATGGATTCCAGTTTCCGGCCGACATGCTGATCGGATACGGTATAGCCTTCTTTTTCCACATTGGTCGAGTCGGACAGCAAGGCAAGAACTCCTTTTTCTCCGAATTTTGCAAATTTATTGACATCCGTGACCATGCCGTCAATCGGATTATAGTTGATTTTAAAATCGCCGGTGTGAATGATTGTGCCATATGGTGTTTTGATCGCAACACCGACGCCGTCGATGACGCTGTGGCTTACGCGAATGAAATCAAGCTCAAAAATACCGACCTTCAATTTCTCGCCCGGATGGATTTCATGCAGCGATGATGTGCCATAAAGCCCGAATTCTTCCAGTTTTTTTCGGATGATTCCCAGTGTGTAAGGGGTTCCAAAAACCGGCGCGTTAATTTCTTTCAGGAGGTAGGGAAGGGCGCCGATGTGGTCTTCATGGGCATGGGTGATGACAATCCCGGAGACATGGGAGCGTTTTTGTTTCAAATAGGACATGTCCGGTATGACGATATCGACGCCAAGCATGTAATCTTCCGGAAACATCAATCCGGCGTCAATGATGAAGATGGTATTCTGATATTCGAAAACCATCATATTCAATCCGATTTCACCGCATCCGCCAAGTGGAATAATTTTAAGCATAATGCATTATCCTTGCGACATATCTGGTTCAGTCGCGCCGAGGATTGTCTCCGGATAATCGTTATGAATTATCCGGTTGTCATGTTGTGATAAGGACACCCCTGGTCAATGGAAAATGAGCGCATCTGCGGGGACTTCGGAACGGAACTTCGGCAGGAAGTTAAACATGCACTTCCAGTTTTTCAAGAATGGCATCAATCATGCGAATCATCCAATTTCTTTGGGATTCCGTTGCATACCGAATACAATCACATCTTATCCGATTGACGGTTCGGACGAGAAGTTCACATGAAATTTTATCCGGCTCAAGATCCACCGCAATATAAAAGGGCTTGCACTCCTCATGTGAGGCCTGTATCTCAGTAAGGTTTTCCGGATCAAGATGGATCCAGTAGATACCTTTGATTTCCGATGCCTCGAAGTAGTCGTCAAAATAGGTTTTTATCTTCTCGTAGTCTTCGAATCGAAGCTCATCGATTACATATTGTTTCATGGCCTTTCGAATTATCACAGTTCATCATGTGGTGCAATAACTTAATCGACCGTTCCGTTTCTTGACAAGACTGCCGATATCTGCTAACTGAGTTTTTCATGAGAATCTTCCCGAGTCCAAACAGGCAGGCCTATTATTTTATCGGCTATTATTCTTTTTTTTGCTTTTTTAGCCGGTTACGCGGCCTGGATGGGGGAGGATGACCATCATATAAAGAGAACTCTTTATCGGGCCGCAGGCAAAAAAGCTTGCGGCCCTTTTTTTTGTGCGATTCAACAAAAAACCGATGAATTCGGTGTGAATGAAAAAGGAGGAGCTATGCATCTGGGGAAAATGGTCAGGCTGGAAAGGATTTTTAATCGGAACACCAAAAGAACAATTATTGTCCCGCTGGATCATGGGGTCAGTGTGGGGCCCATTTTCGGGGTTGCGGATCTCCGGGATACCATTAACAAAGTGGCGGAAGGCGGTGCCAATGCCGTGTTGATGCATAAAGGACTGCCCAGGCGGTCACATCGCGGCCATGGACGCGATATCGGGCTGATTATCCACCTTTCCGCCAGCACGGATCTTTCACCCTATCCAAATGCCAAGACCCTGGTCGGGGAAGTTGAAGATGCCATTCGTCTGGGGGCGGATGCGGTTTCCGTCCATGTGAACCTTGGTGATGAAACGGAAAGAAACATGTTGCATGAATTCGGAGCCATTTCAACACGGGCGAACAACTGGGGGATGCCGGTTCTGGCCATGGTATATGCAAGGGGGCCCAAAATAAAAAATGGTTTTGATCCGGAGGTCGTCAAACACTGTGCACGACTTGGAGAAGAACTTGGCGCAGATGTCGTTAAGGTTCCCTATACAGGGGATGCGGATTCGTTTCGAGAGGTAGTGGCAAGCTGCTGTATTCCGGTTGTGATTGCCGGTGGTCCCAAAATGGATAATCAAAAGGATATTGTTCAGATGGTATATGATTCCATTCAGGCCGGCGGCGCCGGTTTGTCTGTGGGAAGGAATATTTTCCAGGCAGTTGATCCCAGCAGACTGGTAAGGGCATTGCACGGTGTGGTTCATGAAGGATGGGATGTGGACCGGGCGATGCAGGAGCTGTAAACAGAAAAAGATTGTTGTTATATTATGGTGAGAACATGATGGATAATCAACGGTCAGGCAGGGCGTATAGTGATGATAAAGGCCCGGATCAAAAAAAGCTGGAAAATATACGGACGGAAATCGACCATATTGACATGGAGCTGCTGCATCTATTGAATCAGCGGGCAGGGTTGTGCAAGGAGGTGGGAGAGATCAAATCCCTATCCAAAGAATCGGTTTTCAAACCCTTTCGGGAAAAGGAAGTGATCAAAAAATTGATTTCCCGGAATCCGGGGAAACTGCCGGATGATCATTTAAGAGCGATTTACCGTGAAATACTTTCCTCTTCACGAAAATTGCAGCAGCCCCAAAAAGTGGTATACCTCGGCCCGGAAGGAACCTTTTCATTTTTTGCCGGGATTGAATACCTTGGTCACAGCGCGGATTTAAAACCCTGCACCAGCTTGAAGGAAGTGTTTCAGACTGTTGAAAATCATGAAGCGGAACTGGGGATCATTCCATTGGAAAACTCCCTTCAGGGCAGTGTCGGGCAAAGCCTGGATCTGTTTTTGACTTACAGTGTGTATATTCAGGCGGAAGTTTACTGCAAAACCAGTCATTCCCTGTTGAGCTCGGATCAATCGCTTGCCGGTATTCACACGGTGTATTCCCATCCCCAGGCGATCGAACAGTGTTCCAATTGGCTTCGCACGCATCTGCCGGAAGTCGGTATTATCCCGGTGGAAAGCACTTCTGCAGCGGCCGTCAGGGTAATTGATGAAAAGGGCAGCGCAGCCATCGGCCATGAGAGGTTGGGAGACATGTTCGGCTTGAATACACTGAGCCGTCAGATAGAAGATTTGCCGGATAACTGGACACGTTTCATGATTATCGGACCGACACCGCCGGAAGGAGGCCATCAGGACAAGACTTCTCTGCTTTTTACACTGCCGGATCAATCCGGAGCACTTGCCGGAGTATTGACTATTCTGGCTCAAAACGGCATCAATCTGAAAAAGCTGGAATCCAGACCACTCCGGTCGGAAAAATGGAAATATGTTTTTTTTGCAGATCTTGAATGTGACCTGTCCGGAGAACAATATCAGGATTTAAAAAAGGAGCTTTCAGGGCGATGCAGCAGCCTTCGGATCCTGGGCAGTTATCCGGCAGGAACCTATATCAGCGCATTATAGCCTGGGCAACTGGTGACTTGACCATGGGATAAGGATAGGATATATTCCAGGGCAATTCACAGAATATATTTACACAACCACATGTTTTTATGTAAAAAATCATGATGGTGTTCCGCCTAACACCATAAGGTCATCAGGGATCGCGATTTCCGGTTCGAAGGTGGGGTGCGCTATTATTGCCAATGTCAAAATTATTGTCGTTGAGGATGAACCACCGATACGCACGTTTATTGCGAATGCTCTGAAATACTGTGTAAACCGTGAGGTGAAGACCTTTGAGAATGGCTCTTCCGCGTGGGAATACCTGAAGGATCAAACGGATGTGGATATTGTCATTTCAGATGTCGATATGCCGGGGATGTCCGGAATCGAACTTTTGCAAAGGATTAAACAACAGTTCCCTGCCAGGATATGTATCATCATGTCAGGGGATCCCATGAATGAAGAGTTGGCTTTGAAGAATGGTGCAGACGGGTTTCTGGCCAAACCATTCAAGCTGGGTAATCTGTTTGAGGTTGTGCAGACTTTCGTGATCAATGGCTGATGATGTCGTAAAAAGCAATTTCTGCGTTGCGATTCATCCCTTGATGATGAAATCATATCATACGTCTTATCATTCAGCCGGTTTCTCCCGGTCTTCCGGTGCAAAAATTTCCGATTGTTCAAAAAACGGACAGAAGTAAATGTCGTTGGGGGTCGCATGAAAAGCGCTTTCGGCCAATGAAAAGGTCGGATCTATGCGGATGGCTCCCTGAAACGCCAATCCGGCTTGTGCAAATTGTTGTTTATCCAAAAACTCCAATCCGTTTGCATAACTCAGGAATGCATCAAAGCGCCGGGTGTGTGGTTTCTCAATAGACAATATGGTGTCGGGCGATAAATCTTTCTTATGGATTCCGATGGATTCCAGTATCCAGTATACCATCCGTTTTTCAAGTATATGAAATTCTTCCTGTGTGCCCTTGATGTCGGCAGTTCCGCTATCCTGCGGATGATGAGAATCGGTAATCGTTGCCGTGAATTGAAAAGCATTTTCACTGATATCGGTGAACTCCCCCCATACGATGAATCGGGAAGAGAGATGTCTTCCCAGTCTTGCTGCACTGTCCGGATCTGCAATGGATATCAGATCCGGATGCATCAATCGGGAAGTTGTGTGTATTAAAATTCTGTCAATGACCCGGATATCGTCAATCTTTCGCAGATCATCCATGAGCATTGCGGAAAGACCTTTTCCCATACCCGGGAAGATGGAAAAACAACGGTTTCGGAATTCCGAGAGGACAATGCTCCTGTCCTGCATGGCATGCGGCTTTTTCGGATCGTTTTTCAACGCACTCATGGAATCGATGGCTGCGTGACTGAACAGCAGCAACGTCATTTGTTTTTTCAAATGAATGGTTCTTTCGTTTTCCGGGGAGTGCAAAAGATATTTTTCCCATTCCCGAATTCCAGCGGCAAGTTGATTGTTTCGTAAATGGATATACCCAAGGTAGTAGGCCACAGCAGGGTTATCCGGATCCATCTTCTGCGCTGACAGCAGCAGTTTCTCAGAATGACTTCCGATTTGATAAAATTCACGCGGGGGCTTTGGTCTCCGGTATGCAAGATCTGATTCTTCCGATGAACGATGATCATCTTTTTTTTCGATCAGGGAATTCAGGCTTACTGAAAAACGATTTTTATCCTCCGGTAACAGTCTCTTCATGTGGCTGATTTGCTGCATCATTTCCGAGGGGGGCTGGAATGCTTTTGCCTTTTCCAGCTCGTCCAGGGCTTTAAGGTCATTCTTTTGTTTGAGCAGAATTGCGGCAAGTTCGAGCATGCCCTGCGGGGTGTTGGGTTCTTTTGCCAGAAACAAAGCCATTTTTTCAGCAGCCTGCTGGTAATTTCCGATTTTGGATTCACAGATGGCGGTCCAGAACAGGATATCCCGGTTATCGATTTTTTCAGATATCCGCATGAACAATGCCCGCGCTTTTTCAAACTGTTTTTTATGATAATACCGGATGGCATCATTGAAAAAACCTGTGATGATATTGCTTTCTTCTCTATTGGAAGCAGCTTCAGGATCGGGATCGGCTGGAATCTGAGCCGGTGTGTGAGCCGTTATCTGTTGATCCGGCATGGGCTTTATAGCTACTCCGGGTTCTATTGGGCGGTGCATATTATCAGGAGGAGGTGACTTTTCCCGCAGTACTGCAATCGCATACCGGTCTGAAATATCGGAGTTCCATAGCTGGTTGATTGTATGGATTGCCTGCTCCTTTGACGGGTATGCCCCGATAAAAATGTGATATTGAATTCCTTTTTCAAATGATGGCATATGCCGGTAAAAAGCATCGTATCCTTTTTGACTCAGTTCGGCGGTAATTTTTTCGGCCAGTTCAGCAGAATGGACGGTCTTGATATGAATGGAATAGAATTTTCCATCCGCAGATGCCTGGCAAGTCCAGGCAAAGGATAAAAGACAGAGAAGCAGAAGGAGTGGATATTTGTATGGAAAAATAGGTCGCATCTCGAAACGATACAATCTCGGGAAGTGATGTTTTCATTCGATTATTTGGTTATGGAAATGGTTGGTTTCTCCGTACGCAAAAGATGAGAGATATTGAACTCACCCGGCCTGTAGAATTGATCGCTTGGGGTAAATTCTCTTTCACGGTGGTTCTCGAATGATTCAAGATCCATTTTTTTAATTTTCTCAACAAGAGTGGTCCTGTTCATTTTCAAAAGAGTGGCGGCTTTAGCCTTAATCCAGTTGGTCTGATTCAGAGCCTGAAGGATCAGGTTTTTCTGGAACTGATCCACTGCCTGATTAAAACCAGGCCAGTTCCTTTCCATAATGCTTTCCGGTATGGTATTCCGGATGGCCGATTTTTCTTTTATCTTTTCCGGAAGGTCTTGATACCGGATCGTATGACTATCGACCAGTATGGATAATCGTTCGATCAGGTTTTCAAGCTCTCTGATATTGCCGGGCCACTGGTAGTTGATCAGTGTTTCCATGGCTCTTTTGGAGAACATTTTTTTGTGGTTACCGTTTTTGTTGGAATGTGCCTGCCGTTTTTCTAAAAAGTGATTGATGAGAAGGGGGATATCCGATTTCCGTTTATTAAGGGACGGCATATTGATCGGGATAACATTGAGCCGGTAGTAAAGGTCCTCACGAAATGTCCCTGTTTGAATCGCTTTTCGCAGATCTTTATTGGTTGCCGATATGATTCGAATGTCAACGTGAATGGTCTTTACACTTCCTACACGTTCAAAACACTGTTCCTGAAGCACACGGAGAAGCTTTACCTGCAATCCAGGACTCATGTCTCCAATCTCATCCAGAAAAATGGTCCCGCCATCTGCCATTTCAAAACGTCCGATGCGGGGTTGATGCGCACCGGTAAAGGCGCCTTTCTCATGACCAAACAACTCGCTCTCCAGAAGTTCACTAGGAATCGCACCACAGTTCAGGACAACCATTTGATTGTTTCGACGGCTGCTGTTGCTATGGATGGCTCTTGCCGTCAGTTCTTTTCCGGTTCCGCTTTCACCGGTTATCAAAACGGTGCTGTCCGTATCCGCTACTTTTTCAATCGTCTGAAAGACTTCCTTCATTTCAAGGCATTCGCCGATAATTTCAGTGTACATGGGTGACATTTTTTTGTCATGTGCGATTGGATGCTTGCTGCATTGCTGATTCATGCAATTGTCATTTGTTTTTTCTTTATCATCTGATTTGTTTTTCATTTTTACCTTTCACCCTTATCTGGAATAGTAGAACATAGCGTCATGATTTGACATGTAGCAGGTGTTTTACAGATAATTATATCAACAACCGTGCCAAACATTTGACGCCGGGATGGAATAAGATTTTTATATTAAATTTCAATCAGATATGTTTACTGAGCCGGATGATTGAATTTTTTCAAAAACGCAAAGTACTGCCATTCCGTCTTGTCTTGCAGGACAATCGTCCTGTCTAAAAGGACAGGGTCCGGATAGAAGTCAGTATGGAAGACAGTGGATGTCATGGGAATTCTCTTCCCGGTTTTTCAGGCGTTTTCCCAACGCCTGTCTTGTGATGCCCAGCATTTTTGCTGCGATTGTCTGATTCCCTTTTGCACGCCTTATGGCTTCATCGACCAACAAGTGTGTTGCGTGCTTAATCGTGGGCAGCTCGTGGGAGAATGTCACAAGTGAAGCGCTTTCCTGCGGATGGGAATTTTTTGTTTCCCGGAAGTTAGTACGTCCTTCTGAGATATGGTCATTCAATCGCTCCAGAGAAAGAATCCTGCCTTCATGACGGCTTACTGCATCAAAAATCATGGATTCCAGTTCCCGGATATTTCCCGGGAAGGAATAGGTTGAAAGAAGAGAAATCATTTCCTTTGGAAATGTCGGTATCTTTTTATTGAGTGCGGATGCTGCTTTTTTCAGAAAATGATTCACCAGTATCGGTATATCATCGGTACGTCTTCGAAGAGGCGGAATATCGATATGGTGGGTCCGCAATCTGAAATTCAGATCCTGCCGGAAATTCCCGGAACGTTGTCTTTCCCAAAGGTCCACATTCGTCGCTGCAATAATTCTGGCATTGGAATGCCGCAATTCATCGCAACCGAGCGGCAGGTACTCCCCTTCCTGAAGCAGGCGTAGCAGTTTAACCTGTGATGAGTGGCTGAGGTCTCCGATCTCATCTAAAAAAAGTGTTCCGGAGTCTGCTTTTTCAATCAATCCCGGGCGATTTCGGTCCGCACCGGTAAAAGCTCCTTTTGCATGTCCAAACAAGGTATCGGAAAAGATATTATCATCAAGTCCGGCCACATTGACGGTAACCATGGCGCCGCGGCGTCTGCTGCATGAATGGATTGCTTTCGCGATCAATTCTTTCCCAACGCCTGTTTCACCGGTAATCAGGATCGGCTGGGCGGTTGTGGCAATCGATTCAATATACTTGAAGATCGACTGCATTTCTGCATTTTCCGTCAGTATATCCGAAAAAAGCAGTGGGCAGGTATAACTTTTTGCGAATGGTTTTGTTGTCATGGCATCGGGTTCCCTGTTGTTCTGGAGAAGATGATTTTTTGAATGGATGTACGATTGTTCAGATCGGTTTTTTAAACGCCGACAATAAAAAATGGTTGAGTCTTTTCCGAGAATCCATTTATTATGTTTTTCAACAATGATGTTGCCGTTTTTGCTTTCAAACTGTTTTTCCACCCAGAATGAACATCAGTAATCATAATCTGTAGCATAACGGATAGAGAGGAAAAAAAGAAAACAGGTAACATGCCGGTGGGTGGATAACCGATTAATGGACGCAATTATATAATACGAAAGAACTTTTGTAAAGATATTAAGCAGCCGATACAGACCTTTTAATCAAAGGAGATGGAACCACCATATGAAAAAGCCTGAGATTCTTATTTGTGATCATACAATCCGTGAGGGGATGCAATACCGGGGTGTTGTATTCACACGCATCGAACGAACGGAGATTCTCCGATTTCAGGAATCCCTTGGGGTTGATATCTCCCAGGTCGCCTATCCTTCCGCTCATGAATCCGAGAGAGAGATGCTGCGTTGGATGATTTGTCTGGCCGAAAACCGGAATTACAGACTCCGGATTGCAGGACTCGGCCGTGCGCTGATTCATGATGTTGACCAGATGATCATGACCAATGCAACCGAAATTCAGATTCATGCGGTGATGACAGACAGGTCCGCAGATAACCGGGATGGACATTTATTTCTGCAATCCCTGGAAACGGTCGTTCATCATATCAGGTCAAAGGTCAGGAGTGCAAGGATATCGGTCAGTATTCTGGATATCGGGCGAACAGATCCGGAAGTGCTTAAAACCTGTGTCCGTTTTTTGTCCGGAGATTTGCATGTCGATATGATCACGCTTCCCGATACTTCCGGAATCATGGCGCCGAATCTTATATATGAGCGGATACGGGATATTGCGGCAATGACTGATGGCAGTCAGACCAAAATCGGCGTTCATTGCCATAACGATATGGGAATGGCTACCGCGAATACGGTTCTTGGAGCGGTTGCCGGTGCTTCTTTTGTAGAGGTTTCAGCCCTTGGTATTGGAGAAAGGAATGGGATCGGTGATCTTTTTCTGGTCGGAAAAACATTGAAAGAACAGGGGTACAGACTGAATCTGGATACGGACAATTCGGAACTGTTCCGGGAATACTATTCCTATATCGACAGGTTGGTCAGAAAAAAGACCGGAGCCGGTATTCTGGACTATAACACTCCGTTCTTTGGAGAATCCATGCAGACGCATATTGCCGGGACCCATGGTGCAAGAACATATGGTAAAGATCAGGGGGATCTTTATTTTCTGAATGTTCTATGCGGGAAACACCTGGTAAGGAATTATCTTGAAAAAAACCAAATTTCATACCGGACTCAATGGCTTCCGGAAATTGTGAATGAAATCAAAGACACGAGTGCATCTCTTGGAAGAAGCCTGACAAAAGAAGATATCATTGAAATTGTTAAAAGAATTGCTTTGTGATGGGTTTCATTTTTTATCTCCTGTTGACATTCCTGATTGATCTCCCGTTCTTTTTTTTCGATTGAGTGTCCCATTTTGGAACAATTTTTTTCTTCCCTTTTGATCTGTTTCAAAATCAGACAGTGTTATGATGATCAACAAGGCGGTTCAAAATATTTAACCATATGATATTATTTATTTTATCAATCATCTGTAGGGCGGCTGTCAGCCGGCATTCATATTGCTCATATTAAATACTGCATCCGGTCATAAAAAATGCAGCTGGTGTATCACCCATGACCACGCTGCACCATTGAAAAGTGTCATCCATATCATATCCGGATGAACATGAATGGAAACAGACAACAGACATCATATCATGACAGAACAGAACAAAAAGCGGTGAACAAAAAGCGGTGAACAAAAAGCGATATGATTTTACCACATGAAGCAAGGAGTTAAAATGGAACCTGAAAAATTCAAACAGCTGGAAGCCAAGTTGAAAAGCCTTTTTGAGGAAGCGGAAAAAGAAGATGAGACACCGAAAATATCCGGTCCTGTCATCGCCAGTCAGAAGGTTGTCATTCGGAGACGGAATGGAGTTTCCATGAAACTGGTTTCATAAGGGTTTTTAAGTACAGCCAATATTTTTTTACATCAGCTGTTTTTCAGGAATCGATCAGAGAAGCGTGCTCAAACTCATATGGGCCGTAATAATGGCTGCCTGAATTTGCCGGTTGCCGGGTTCTGTTGGTTTTTCGGCTGACGGACCGGACCGGTCAAACAGATCGATTCTGCAATCCTTTCTTGAGTCTTCCTGTCATTAATTGTATGAATACCCCATTCATGCTTTTGATGATCTTTTCACCATAAAATCATGAATCTGAAGATTGACCGTTTTTGTAATGGAATGAAAATACGCATCCAACTTGTATGTCTCTTAAAAAAACATTTTTGTTTTGTCTGGTGCTGATACCGTTAAGCTTTCTGATCGGTCTGTTTTTTTATGGCCGGATGCTGTCAAACATGGTTGAAACCCGTTTTTCCGGGACAAGATGGCAGATACCCTCAAGGGTATACTCGGACACGATGTTATTGTTTCCGGGGCAGAGGCTACAGTTGCCGGATTTTTATGAAAAGCTCAGACGGCTTCATTATCGCAAGGTGGAAGGCTTTCCGAAATACAAAGGGGAAATGAGAATTTCCGATTCCGTTCTGGATATTTATCTATATGATGCGGCATTCCGGAATCGAAAAAGGGAGGGGTTTCCTCTGCGAATTCGTTTTCTGGAGAATCAGGTAGAATCTATTGAACAGGTGGACAGCCGGATCATACTGCCTGTGTTTGAGTTGGAACCGGAGGAGTTGATGCTGTTTTTTGGTCCGGAACGGGAGAGGCGCAGGCTTGTTTCCATTCAGCATGTTCCCGACCATTTGATTAAAGCGGTTATGGCTATCGAGGATAACCGGTTCTATCAACATCACGGAATTTCTTTCATGGGTATCCTTCGGGCCATGTGGATCAACATCCGACATGGGAAAATGAAACAGGGGGCATCAACGATTACACAGCAGCTTGCCAAAAACTACTTCCTTTCATCGCAGAAAACAATTTCAAGAAAACTGAAAGAGGCTTTGATCGCACTGATTCTGGAGGTTAAATTTTCAAAACAGGAGATTCTGGAGATCTATTTTAATGAAATTTATCTGGGTCAGAGAGGATCGGAATCGATCAACGGAATCGGAGAAGCGTCATTTTTTTATTTCGGGAAGCCGACGGATGAGCTGACCCCGGCAGAATCAGCAGTGATTGCCGGCTTGATAAAGGGTCCTAATTTATATTCACCCTATACCCATAAAGAAGCCTGCCTGAAGAGAAGGAATATGGTTTTGCAGGCTATGCATAAAAACCATTGGATCGGACAGGATGAGCTGGACATGTTATTGAAGGAGCCGATTCAAACAACGGGTTATAACGCCCATCCGCGATGGGCACCCTATTTTGCGGATTATTTGTATCAGCAGCTGAAAGATCTGTACTCCAGAGAAGATTTATCCAGCTTAGGGCTTTCGATTTATACAACTCTGGACACACAAGCACAGAAAGCGGCGGAATCGGCTTTGTCAAAGGGGCTTGAGCGTCTTGAAAACCGGAAACCATCCCTGCATCGGGATTCTCCTGAGAAAAAGCTTCAGGGTGCCGTCATTGTGATGCAGCCGAAAACAGGAAATATCCTGGCTATGGTAGGTGGCCGGAATTACAGTATCAGCCAGTTCAATCGGATATCCCAGGCAAGGAGGCAGGCAGGGAGTGCATTTAAACCGTTTGTCTTTCTGGCGGCCCTGGATCAATTTACACCCGCTTCGATTTTATCCAATGAATCCAAGGTGTATTCAACAGAAAAAGGGGAAGAGTGGATCCCTGAAAATTTTGAGCCGGTTTCGGAGGAGACATCCGTCTCCATGCGAACGGCTCTTTCAAAGTCTCACAACCGTGCAACGGTTGATCTTGCCATGAAGGTCGGATTGGATCAGATTATCCGGCAGGCCCGGGCATTTCATTTCTCTACTCCTCTTGAACCTTATCCATCCCTTGCTTTAGGATCGTTTGAAATGATTCCGCTGGAACTGGTAAGGGCATATTGCATTTTTGCTGCGGATGGTTTCCAGCCTTATCCGCTTTCTCTGAAGAATATAACAGACGCATCCGGAACGGCGTTGAATCGAAAACACATGGAGATCGAGCGGACGACTTCACCGGAAAAGGCATTCATCATCTCTTCCATGCTGAGGAGTGCGGTTGTGGATGGGACCGGGAAAGCGATTGGCTCTTATGGCATATCTTTTCCGGCTGCCGGAAAAACAGGAACGACCAGCAATTTCCGGGATGCCTGGTTTATCGGATATACACCGGATATTATCACGCTGGTCTGGGTTGGTTTTGATAATGGTGACCCGATTTACTTCACCGGCTCCCAGGCCGCATTGCCGATCTGGGCCGAACTGATGAATTCGATTCCGCATCAGCTTTCCGGCTCATGGTTTGCGATGCCGCAGGGTGTCGTGAAAAGAAAAATTTGTCCGGAATCCGGACTTCTTCCCATTCCCTTTGTCTGTCCGGAAGAGAAAGAAGAATTTTTTTTATCCGGAAATATTCCGGAGGAATACTGTTCCGTGCATAAAGTCAGAATGCTGGATCAATTGATGAAAGGATTGAGATCCATTGTACCGTAAAAAGCCATTTCCATCTTTTTTGTTTGTGCTTGCAACCATTTTTGTTGCGGGATGTGCGTCAATATGGCAGCCGATTCCTCCCAGCAAGCTGGGGGAAGATATTGAAGATCATCCTGCGGTTATCCTGGAAGACACAGGTATTGATGCCCGTTCGAATGCTTCCAACGAGTTGTTGCTTCGTGCTCGCGCGATGCTGGACAACAACAAACCGGATGATGCTATTGATCTGCTTGAACAAGCCATTTCATTGGACCCGAAAGACGGCCGTAACTACTACTATCTGGCAGCAGGCTGGATGATGAAGGGAAATGCTCCCCAGGCTCTTGAATGCAACAATCTGGCAGGAGTCTATCTTGGCTATGATCAGGAATGGGTTCAAAAAATAAAAGAACAGCGGGATGATATTGATCAGATTGAATAGTTTCTGCTCAACAGCGGAATGTTTCATATTCTGATACGCTTATTTTTGGCGTATACGGATTGTGGAAGATGAAAACAGCGATTAATATATGTGCGGCATCTCTCGGCCGACTGGCATTGAATACGGCCCGTCGGTTCATCTATCCGTTTGCCCCGGCCATGGCCCGAGGGTTGGGTGTACCGCTCTCATCCATTTCCTCGATCATTGCCATGAACCAGGCCGCAGGCGTCCTGGTTTTGTTCACCGGCCCTCTGGCAGACCGGCTGGGATACAAAATCATGATGATGATCGGGCTCGGTTGTCTCATTATCGGGATGTTCGCTGCCGGGATGATACCGATTTACGGAGTGGTGATGGTTTCCCTTTTGCTGGCCGGTCTGGGAAAATCCATCTTTGACCCTGCCTTGCAGGCATATGTGGGAAAACGTGTCCCATTCCGGCAGCGGGGACTGGTCATCGGCATCCTGGAAATCAGCTGGGCAGGAAGCACATTGGTCGGCATTCCGGTCATGGGGCTGATCATTCAGCATTTGGGATGGCGGATATCCTTTTTCACAATCGGCGGTGTCGGCCTGTTGAGCCTGATTGCCTTGTTTTTTCTGATTCCCCGGGATAACAATCTTCCCAAAGCCGGCAGGCCCCCCGGCCTGATGTCCGCCTGGAAGAAGCTTGCAGAGAGCCGGAGTGCGCTTTCCGCTGTGGCATTTGCTTTTTTTATCAGTGCGGCCAATGACAATCTTTTTATGGTGTATGGCGCCTGGCTGGAAAGCGCGTTTGCACTGAATCTGGTCGCCATCGGGATCGGAACCGGAGTGATCGGTGCGGCGGAGTTGTGCGGCGAAGGCCTTACCGCAACTTTGGCCGACCGGATCGGATTAAAACGTTCCGTGCTGATGGGAAGCATGATGGTATCCGCCTGTTATGCGATGCTGCCGTTTTTCCCGGAATCGCTGTCGTTTGCACTGGGAGGGTTGTTTGTCGTTTTTGTTGCAAATGAGTTTACTTTTGTTTCCACCCTTGCTCTCTGTACGGAGCTCCTTCCGGAATACAGGGCGACCATGATGTCCACGCTGCTGGCGGCAGCCGGCCTGGGCCGTGTTGCCGGTGCCTTGTGTGGTGGTGTTTTATGGCCGTCAGGAGGGATATACGGAATCGGTCTGGTTTCATCGGGGATGAGTTTTATCGGTTTCCTTCTGCTGACATGGGGGCTCCGGTCGTGGAAGAGATGAAATAAACGAGGCAACCACCGATGTTGAACCGGTGGTTGCCTTCTAACATGTTTTATTGATACACTTTTCTCAAGGAATCGGTAACCTGGGTAAAAACCTGGTAGTTGTTCTGAAAATCGGTTTCTTTGGAAACCAGGGTAACCTGAATATCACAGGAACATTTTTTCCGGCATTGATTTAAATATTCAGACCGGACATATTGTTCGCCGTTCCGATTCTTGGCGGATTCCTGGTAGATAAAAGAGGGGCCGTATCCCTGCTTGACAGTCAATGGACCGATTTCATATGTATAATTTTCCAGCTGTCCGGATGCGGCTATTTCCTGTTCTTTTGCCTGTATCCTTGCCGTCAGTCTTTCCCGGAAGGCGTCTTTGTTATATCCCAGAGAGAGGATATCTTCGCCGGATGTATCGGCCTGGACGATGATCATGCCGTTGTTCTGCGGGTGGATCAGCATGACACGAAAGTCGTTTGTGAAAAGACCGGCAAGTCCCTCTCCAAGGGATTTGGGAAGACTTTCCTGAATATCCCAGCCGGTTGGAACCCGGAATGCAAATTCATACTCGAAATTCTTGTATAATGCATCTTCGACACGGGGCGTTTTGTAAATTGTGCAACTGATCAGGAATGCCATGATCAGAATCGTCACCATGATGGAACTTTTTGAGGTCAGGGTCATATTCTCCTCCTGAAAAATGGATTGATATATCAATACGTTTTTTTATTCTGCCGGATGTCTTGTTCCGATCGGTCGTCAGGCCTTATCCGCACTTTTTACTATTGGATTGGAAATGAAGCAAGTCTATTTTCCCAATTTGCGGCATAATCGCCTCCATTGATCCGGAAATGGGATCTTGAATCCTGAGTTTCCATCTGATATACCAGCATCCTTGTCTGATCAATATATAAAAACCATTCTATAAACAAAGATTTCAGATCGGCTTTTTCCGGAAAAGGATCAGGATTGTGCTTCAATATGCATATGATAAAATCCCCAGGACTGTTTTCTATGGATGGAAAGGTGCAAAAAGATTTCGACACGCAACCGGGGTTTTGGCAAAAACAGGTATCGGCTGGGTTCTTGGCGATCGTCCCAGAACACCGCAACTGATTCGCAGGACTTTTGAGCGCATGGGTGCGACCTATATCAAGCTGGGCCAGGTGATTGCCAGTTCGCCTTCCCTGTTTCCGGAAGCGTATGTGAAAGAGTTTCAGCGATGTCTTGACAGCACGGAACCGGTTCCGTATCCGGTTATGGAAAAAATTTTAAAAAAGGAGCTGGGAGTCCGCAAGCTGAAGCAATTTTTTGCCGAGATCGATCCCGAGCCACTGGCATCGGCCTCCATTGCCCAGGTGTATGCGGCCAGGCTGAAAACCGGGGAAGATGTGGTGATTAAAATCCAGAGGCCGGGAGTGGAAGAGATTCTGGTGACGGATCTGGTTTTTCTGCAAACCGCAGCCCAGCTTTTTGAATGGATTGTTCCCACCCTGAAACATGCATCCATCACCGGGATACTATCGGAAATCCGGAAGTCGGTTCTGGCGGAATGCGATTTTATCCAGGAGGCGGAAAATATCAGATTGTTTACGGACTTTCTGGAACAGACCGGAAAGCGGGGAGTCGTCGCTCCCAGGGTATATCCCGATGTTTCTACCAAAAAGGTTCTGACCATGGAACGGCTGTATGGAATCCCGCTGACCGACCGGAAGAGGCTGCTGGAAAATGCGGACAATCCGGCCCAATCCATCGGCGCTGCCTTTGAAACATGGTTTGAAAGCATTACAAAATGTCCTGTTTTCCATGCAGACCTGCATGCCGGAAACCTGATGCTTCTTCATGACGGAAGGGTCGGTTTTATTGATTTCGGGGTGGTCGGCAGCATCAGCTATCAAACAAGGTCCGGAATGAAATCCCTGATCGAGGGCATGATTTGCAATGATTTTCGAAAAATGGCCGGATCCATGATCATGATCGGTCTCACCGGAGAGCAGGTTGACAGGTTTCAGCTGGAGGAGGATCTGCGAAATCTCTACGACCGGTTTACCGGCAATGATATCATGGCTTTGGAAAGTCCGATACCGCCACGCGGTGATTCGGACCAATTTCTGCTTCAGATGGTAAGGATCGGAGAGAAGCACGGAATACGGTTCCCCAGTGAATTTACGCTTCTTCTGAAGCAGTTTCTGTATTTTGACAGCTATCGGGATATCATGATGCAGTCGGATGTGCTGTTTCGTGAGATGATGGAAATGGCGGGTCTGGATGATGATTTTTAGAACGCCTCTTAAAACGTCCCGTCTGATTCTCCAGCCGGAATCCATCTCTGACTTTTCAAGATTCTATTCCATGACCATTGATCCGGAAGTGATGAAGTATATCGGCGATGGGAGTGTTTTTCACTGGACCGAAAGTGTGGCACGCGAAAAATATCAGGCCAGGATTGCCGGCCTGCATGAGCAAGAGACGGGCAATCTGGCCGTATATCGCCGGGACAACAATCAATATATCGGCTGGTGCGGTATTGACGAATCCCGTTTTTTACGCAAAATCGAACTGAGTTACCGGTTCTGTCGCGATTCATGGTCCTGCGGATATGCGACCGAAGCAGCACGGGCCATGCTGGCCGAATGTTTCTGTATAACGGATATCCGTGAAATCTATGCCTGTACCCATCCGGAAAATGCCGCCAGCATGGCGGTGCTGAAAAAACTGGGCTTTGTATTTTCTGATCCGGTCTTCAGCAAAGCCATCAACCGGGAGATGCCGGTTTTTGTACTGCACAAGGATATATGATCAGGCCCCCTTGCACTGCTTCCCTGCCGGCATCGTTTCATTCTTTAATGTAATCCCGGGCTTTCTCGGCGTTTTCGTCTATTGCCTCCTGCGTTTTTTCCACCTGATTGTCAATTGCTTCTCCCGCATTTTCAGCAGGTCCCTGTTTATCACATCCAACCACTGCCACTGCCAACATCAAACTCAACAAAATTGGAATCAGTCGCTTATAGAAATTAATCATGATCATCTCTCCTTTTCATCATTAAACGGGTTGTTGGGTATTATTCAACGTTCTCATCTTCCGGGATTTTGGTATTTACCTCCTTATGAACAGTAAGGTGGATATGAAACAAGTACTATCATCATCCTTGCTGCCTTCATCCGGCGTTTCACTTGGCGTTTCATTCGTATCGTCTACAAGCAGGAAGGCCCGATCCGCTATTAACGCATGTGTTTCGGTTGTCGGGTGCTTATTATCCCAGAACATATACCCTGCACTGTTATCAAAATTGTCTTCCACGGAAAAATTGGGTGATTCCTCGGTTACATTCGTAAATCCGTATTGATTTGGATTTTGGAGGATTTCCGAAAACATCATATATATATCCAATTGATAAATCAGAACCTGTGGGTTATCCTGTTGAAACTGGGCTAATATTGGTGAAAGTTCAGTATTGAATTCTGTCGAAAAATTGGTGGCGGCTTCTGCGTCGGCCGTCCCGGAATATTGCGGCAGAACACCTAAGTCCGGCAAATTTAACAACAGGAAGCGGCCGGCACCATAATCCGTAAGGATTTGCAGTGCCGACCGAATTTTTTCCACAGAAGCTTTGGCATTTCTATCACCGCTTAAAAAATCGTTACCACCGATCCAGATCACGAAAAGGGTATTCGGTGAGGGTGAAGCAGTGTCGTTAATATGAAAGTAAACTTGTGCTAAAAGTTCTGCCGACTCAAGTCCACCGGTTTGGGCTCCTCCTATTGCTCTATCTACAAGTGACGCATTCAGCATATCGGGATCGGTAAGGTATTCCACCCAAACCGGTCCATTGGAAAAACGGCCCTGCCAATAACGATGGGGATCCGGAAATTGAGAGAGGTCCGCTTGAAAAAGATTGCCGTTATCCGACAGACTATCTCCGAATACGACGACCGTATCATACGCCGTCGCTGATCCACCGGATAGTAAGATGGCAAGTGCCATTAAAAATATTAGCATGAATTGTTTTTTTATCCACATCGCGAAATTTCCTTTCGATTGAATGGTGCATTTTCCTTTCTTTGGCATCATTTTTTCAGATACTTCAGATAGAGGGTAGGGAATAGATATGCCGTTATTCATCACTTTTCATCCGTACAATCTTTGTGAGTACAAGTGATTACAATCTTTGTGCCATTTTTCCGATATTCACGATCATATCGCCCATCATTTTTGAATTATAGGAATCATTATTTTTAAACCTGCTTCCATGGCGGTTATGATCCGGTAAAAAATAAGGTCATATTTACAGGTGGTTGTATATAGACCTTTTTTTGTCTCTTTGGTGTTATTGGCGGCAAACAATAAGAATGGATTGAAAAAAAGGATAATCGCTTTGATCGGGGACGTTCCAATAAGGTCTATGCCAAAAAGTAGTTACCGAACTAACTATTCTGAAAAATAGATTTATTTTATTTGGGTGTTCCAAATTGGGATAAGCGTGTAATGGGGTTATGTCCGGTAATCATATGGCGGAATCCGGGAGTATGCATGATCATATGACACTGGTACTGTTTGAGCCTGGGGCGGTGGCGGATCATGGTTATGTGTCAGCCAAAGCCCGAGATGTTCCGGGATTCACTTTTCGGCGTTTTCCAGTCGCCAGATTTCTCCTGCGTCGGTGGCAACATAAATGGCGCCATCCGGCCCTAGAACAAGCGAGCGCATACGCTGTGACGGCAGATCGGAGATGGTAGTTGTTTTGATCGTCATGCCGGCCGCATTCAACTGCAAAAGCTCGATGCGCGCCCCACGCAGGAATCCGACCGCCAGTCGACCCTCCCAGGCCTTCCAGTGCGGACCATTCAGGAAAACACACGGCCCCATCCCTTCAGAAACGCCGCGGTTGTCCCACGATGGTCTGAGAGCGTTGGGGAATCGGGCAAAATCCGTCATGGGCGTCGGTGTGCCGTCGGGTGTGTTGGACGTATAACCGCAATAATCGCTCGCGCACGACACCCCTTTTGTGGGTGCGGGGTCCCAGCCTCCATTGCCGCCCGCTGCAAGTGGTGTCACTTCATCGTTATGGCCGGGGCCATGTTCAGAGATAAATGCCTGGCCCGTTCCGGGATGAAACGCAATGCCCTGCACATTGCGATGTCCATAGGTGAAGATTCTCGGATCACCTCCGGACGGTGTATTGTTGCCGTTTGCGGCTTTGCCGTCGCGGTCGATCCGCAATATCTTGCCGCCCAGGCGAGAAAGATCCTGCGGCAGCGGCCCATTGTGGTTGTCGCCGGTGGTTACGTACAGATAGCCATCAAACGGGCTGAATCGAATGCGGCCGCCGCTGTGCGCGCCCGCTTTGCCCCACCAGTTGAAGGATTGCTTAAACGGGATGTCGGTGATAATGTCTTTGCGGTCGGCCACGCCGGTGTAGGTTTTATTGACGGTGAGGCGCACGACGGTATTGGTTGTGGACCTGCCGGTATTGGAGGCCATATAGACGTATGCGTATCGGTTTTCGTCAAATGCCGGATCAAGTGCGACACCCAGCATGCCGCTTTGCCCCTGGCAGAAAAAGTCGTCGGCCTTAAGGGCAGCATCGGTTGCCCCGAATAAATGCCGGACCGTTCCGTCAGAGGTACGTACGGACAGCCCGCGGCATTTTTCCGTAAACAGCATGGCCCCGTCGGATGCAAACGCCAGATCCCATGGATCGCTGAGTCCCGACATCAACACCGTACGGCTTATCAGCGGTTCGCTACCTTCAGCCGCAGTGGACCTACCGTAATTGAAATGGACAAAAACGGCCACGAACAGGACCGTGCATATCACGGGGAGCGCCCTTGTTGTTTTGCAGTTCATGGCTTTCTCCTTTTACATACTTCGTTCGAATATTTCATAGAAAGAAGCGGTTTGGAGATCGGCGCTGATCCAGTCTTCCCTCCCCAGTCGATAAAGGCCCTTGGCCGCCGCCACCTTGACCCGCTCATCCACATCCCCCAGGGCTGCGCGTAAAGGTTCCAGCGATGCGGGCGCCCGGGCCACCAGGGCTTCGGTCGCCCGGGCCCGGACCCGCCAACTCGGGTCTCTTAGACAGCACATCAGAAACTCCATGGAACCGACGTCACTCTGACAACCCACTTGATCGAGAATGGCCAGGCGCACCGGCTCCGACTCCTCGGTGGCGAAGCGTTCCGCCCAATCGGGTCTGGCATGGCCCGCGGCGATGGCCGCCGCACGAACCGAGGGATGCGGGTGGTCATAAAGGGGCACCAGCAACCGTTCGTCACCGAGACTGAGGGCCTTGCTGCACTCCAGGGCTGCCACCAGCAATTCGACGTCGCTGCAGTCGCGGAGAGTTTCCTTGAGCCTGTGCCCGAGGGGCGCCAGGTTGCGTTCAGCGGCTGCGCACATCACCCAGATCCGGACCGGCGGTGGAAGCTCTCGCCAGGTCGTCAGCAGGAATTCCAGCGCACCGGTTCCCAGCCTCAACAGCGCTTTCTCGGTTGAGCTGGGATAAGGGCCCCGGAGTTCCTGCAGCCAAAACTCGAGGGTTTCTGTGTTCAGGGCCGGCAGCGGCAGCTCATGGTCGGAAATGAGTGCGGTCCGAAGGGCAACCCCGGTATCAAGCCGGCCGAAACAGTCATCCAGGAGATTCGCAGCGGCGCGACAACGCGCCGCATTGCTTGCATCCATCACCAGCGGGCTAAGAAAGGCGATCCGCTCCGGTTCTGGAAGTCGCGCCATCTGTGCCGCGGCCAGCAGGAGGATCTTGTTGTTTCTGGTGCCGACAAATTCCTTTTTGGCCACCTCGATGCGGTATGGGTTGGGCAGTCGAAGCAATAAGTAGGCATACCAGGTGCGATCGATGCCGTCCTCGCAATAGCACAGGTAAATCTCGTCCAGGGCCTCTTGGTTGATTTGCCGGCCCTGCTCCTGGGCCTCCTCGAAGGCCTGGTTAAGCGACTCGAACAGCAGATGCCGTTCCGCAGCATCGGGCGAACGTAACACCCTGGCAAGCTCCTGACGGGAAGCGATTTCCATTTTTAACGACCTCGATTCGATGGTCCGATCAATTGAAGATCCATGATTTCAGCAATACCTTTTCGGCGGCGGCCGAGGTGTTGCCAAGGGTATTGGTCAATCGGTACCGATACTGCTCGGAGATGGGGATTTCCGCAATATCGATCAGGTCGGTGGCGTTGTACATCTTTTTGAAGTCGTAGCCGAGTATTTTCAGCCAAAACAACCCGGTATGCCAGCCCACTTCGAAAGTGATGCCGGCCCGGTGGGTGAATTCAACCCCTATGCGGTTGATGGACTCGATATGTTCGCTTCCGGTGTCGATATCGGCCACCACGGATACGCCGTCGGTACGGATATTTTTGGTGGTAACGGTCGCCGTGTCATCAACGAACGCGGTAATGCCGGATATCTTCAAATGCACATTCAGCACCACCCCGACCACCGGACCAGAGGTCACTTTGGGCCTGAGCCATTTGGTCGTACTGTCCACCACCGCAGCCGCCTCACCGAATTCGGTGACGGGCGGAATCAGGGCGATGGTCTCCGCCAGCGCCACCGCCATTTCGATCAAGTCCCACTGGAAGTTCAGGTCGGGAGACATGACCAGCCCCTGCCATGTCCAACCGGCATCCGCTCCGTCGGCAGCCACATAGTCAATGATGTTGTTATTGTTGGCAATCAGGTTGGGGGAGGCGGAAGGGATCAGGTCGACCAGGAGATGGATGAACGCCAGCGGAATTTCGTCTTCCAGGTCCTTGATGCCATCGATCAGCCAGGGCTTGATAATCTGGTTGTACAGGAAACCGACCAGATCAAAGGTCTTGTCGATGGAAAAATTGCAGATGGTATTCCATTCCTTCTGGGGCCAGTGCCACTTGCGGAATTGCCAGGTATACGCTTGCAGGTTCAATGCAAGCTGGGGATTAAAGCCGATACCGAGCAGCATGCCGGCCTTGAAGTCATCCTCCAGCACATCCAGCCTGATTTCATCCGCTGAGGCGGATCCCTCGACGAACATCCGGCCGGCCCAATTTGGTCCGGCGAGCCCGAAATCGATGGCGAAGGCGGCGCGGGTATTGATTTTTCCCTCGAGAACCTTGATGTCGAAGTCGCTGCCGACATCCCAGGCGGTTATTGAAACGCTTTTGGACCAGTCGTTGGGAAAGTGAAGGTACTCGTATAGATTCACGCCCCCGCTTATGGTCGGGTTGACCGCGGTACCGATCAGGGTTTTATGGATATCCATCCTGTTTCTCCTTAAACGGGAACACCAACCACCAGACCGGTGGTCTCATCGGCAAACTGGCACAACATGACAATCCGGTTGTTGCCATCCACGTGATTGGTGGTGGTGGAAAATATGATATTGGCTATCGGTTCATCGACATTGGCGATCCGGTCGCCGACGGAAAGCAGGAGATGATGGCCGCTGCCGTCATACATCAGCAGATCGATGGAAACCGTGCCGTTGGCGTTTTCCACGTACTGGGTATAGTAATAGGTACCGTCCGCGGCCGTTGCTCCCGACGTGAAACTGGCCGCATATTCACCGTACAGGCCGGCCATATCGGTGCGCCGGATCACTTCCCCGTCCTTGACCAGGGCTTCGGCGTTGTTCCCCTCAAAGCCGCCGACCTTGGTAAAGACCGTGCCGTCGGCGCCGACCCGCGGCCCGTAGCTGATGCCGCCGGTGTGCAGGGAGGTGGCTATGGCGGATGGGGCGGCCAGCAGCATGTGGTCGTTCGGTGCCGAAAGGTGAGCGGTCAGCAGGCAATGCTGGGTGTCTACGCTGCCGGCCGTCAGCAGATCGGACGGCGCCGCACTGGCGTTGACCGCAAACACGCCGTTCAGTCCCACATCCACGAGGCCGAATCCCTGTATCAGGTGATCGGTCCGGTTGATGAAATCTTCCACCCCGAGCAGCCGGTTGACGGTGGTCAGCCCCCCCGCCGGATCGGGCAGGTGGATCAAGCCGCGTCCGGTGCCGGAACCGGGTGTTTTCGGCAGATGGTTGGCGACCACCAGGATTCCGTTGTTTTCACACAGGGCGAGGTCACCGAAATGGCCGCCGGCGATGGTGTCGCCGTCATCCAATTCGTCACCGTAGATCAGTATTGGAACAACGTCGGCATGCCGGCGCTTGTAATACAACCCACCGAAGTAATGGCCATTTTTGCCCGAAGCTTTCGGTTGCACAATGGCCGCGATATTACCCAGGCCATCCACGTCATGGGCGGCGAAATCGCGCACCACGCGCAGATCGTTGAGTACTTCGCCGGAAATCAGGCTGGTTTCCTGGCGGACGATCAGAGGCTTATAGCGGTCGAAATCGACCTCGAGCTGAAAGAGGCCGTGCCGCTTGCCGGCATCGTAGGCATCAAAGGTAATCACGCCGCCGTCACTGATGTGGACCGAACCGCCAAAGTCCGCTATCGTCATGGCGCGGGCCCCGTCGCCGGCCGTGTCACCGGTCGCCTTGAGCCGGTAAAAACGATATCCATTGGGTGATGAGCCCCCGCCTCCGCACCCGGTGAGCAGGACGCCACCCAGCGCGTAACCGGTCATCCGGATGAAATCTCTTCGACTGTAATCGACCATTGTTTGATTCCTTTCAACCCCCCAACCTCGACGGTCAAGGCGACAACCTATCAATCAGCCGATCAGAATAGTTGGCAGTTAGAACCCCGGCTTTGCGTCTCTGGATTTCAAGGATAAAGGATATAAGGATATAAGGATGCTTTTTTTGAAGAAGATTGTATGCGTAAGTTGATTGTGTGTCAACATTTTTTTCCTATGCGATATGTCGTGTGGTGTTTGGGGGACTCGGAACATACCGGTTTTGTACCACACTAAGGATATAGGGTCAGGCCTCCCAGGGTGAGGACCGGTGATCCAGCATTTCCGTAAAGGCCTCAAGGCGCGTCTTTAATTGTCCTTCGGCAAAATTTCGGGAATCAATGCAGTCCACTTCCAGGTTTAATACCGGTACGCCTACCTCACCCAGTCCTTTACTGATCAGACCCCTTGCACCGCTTCCCTGCCGGCATCCCCAGTGGCAGGGGTTGATAGCCCCGTCGATCTTGTAATCTTTTGCCATCTGTTGAAGATGTTTGATCCTTCTACTGCCCTGCCCGTTGAACGGAATGGAAATGGCTCTTCTGGCAAGACCGATATACGGGTCATCCGGATCAATCGGGTCCCAGGTGATGTCGTTTAATTCATCGGAAACAATGGAGGCATTGTATTGTGTTTCCAGAATGTCGATCAGAGGGTTTTTAAATTGAATCCGGTTCTGGATCCAGAGGAGACGGATCCGCTCGTCGGGGATTCCGGAGATGCCTTTTTCCAGCATTTCCTTGAATGAGTCGCGGTAAACCGTTGCAACATCCACTGCCGCTTTCGTTCCCAGCAGCAGAGCAACCACGATTCCAAAATTGCCGAGCAGTCGGCCATTGGCCGGTGAGGGGACGTTCATGGCCATTTTGTATACGTCGACCATAATTTCTCTGGCCTTGTTGGTATGGGCGATGGCTTCCCGAAGCCGGTCTTCGGAAAGGGCTTCTCCGGTATGGTTCGATACAAAATTGACCATATCCCGGATCTGATCGGCAAGGTATTGGACGCTCTGTTGCGTCTCCTCCTGGGGGATGTTCAGAACAAACAGGTCTTTTTGAAAATGGCGGGCAAGGGTTTCCATCACCGCCAGACCGCCGGTGCAGGGGCAGCTTGTCGCGATCAGAAAATCGGGAACCGGCATAAGGCCCTTGCGGGCGGCTCCCAGCACCGACTTGTGATAGGCGCAGGTGTCTCCGGCAAATCCTGCCTGTTCCGCCTCGGCGAGAAATTCAGAGACCATGCCCGTGGATGCCAGCATGGCGCCGATAAATTCCACAAAACAGGAGGTAATACCCATGGCGGCAAGCAGATCAAAGGGCGCAGTGACACCGCACCAGGCAACCCTCTCTTCGCCTCCGTACAGGCGTCTTCCGATTTTGGCTACCTCAAGAGCATAGATTTTTCTCGGACTCATGCTGCCCGGGTCTTCCTTGAGCTTGGCCTCGATTCCATTTACCAGGTCATCAAAATATTGCTTCATCATGGCATCACCTCAACATTTCAACAAAGGCTTCGATTCTTGTTCTCTGCTGCCCGAAAGAACGCAGGGTGCAGTCTCCTTCCAGAAGCAGCAGGGGAATATCCGTTCCCTGGACGGCGTCTCTGACCATCGGCAGCCTTGCCAGATAAGGATCGCAGAACTTGAGGCTGTGCCCGATGATCCCCTGGGCGCCGAGTGATTTTGCTCTTTGAATAACGTCATCTGCAATTTTGCCGGGCCTGGCCGGGTCAAAGGTTCTGGCGCAGGGAGGTTTATTCAGAAGCTGTCCGGAGATCTCTGTAAAAAGGGTTTCCTTGTCTGTGCATGGCAGGTTTTCAAACATTCGGGTGCTGGTGCAAAAATCATTGCCGACAATCTGAACGCCGCAATCCTCAATCAATGAGAAAAAATCAGGGTCCGGCATGACATTGCCGAACAGAAAAACAGGGATTCCGTTTTGCCTGGCGGGATTCAACTGATTGTTCCGGATTTCAGCATCCAGCAATGTCAGGGAGTCTGCAAATGGAGCGGATGTGGCCTGATTGATCAGTTCCTGCAGTCGTTTCCCGGATCCCTTGAGTTTTCCCTGCGCCAGAAATTCATTCAATGTCCGGATGTTGTCGGCGATTTGGTTGTATTGTTCGACAGACCGGGCAATCTGATCGGCTGCTATCGGATTGCCTGACCATGCTGCCAGCGTATGGGACAGTCTTTCCAGCTCTTTCGCGAAAAAGGCAATGTCCGTCCGGCCGCCGGTGGTGGGAAGGTCGAGAATCATCACATGATCTTCCGGCCGCACCGTCATCCATGCATCGGCGAGTCTCCGCATGGCATCGCAGCTGTTCATGAAGATCATGCCGGTGAGGTCTTCCGGCAGGTCATTTTCAAGAGCGCGATCCAGCACCCGTTTGACGTGGGGGCAAAGATTGTCATGAAGAATACGGCCAGCCTGATCCGGCACATCCGTTACGGGCAATACCCGGTAAGGAACAAATCCTGCCGCATCCACGATTGCAATGGGTGTGTATGCACAGGTAAATCCGATTCTCTGTTTTTTCATGTCTGTCATCACCTGCCTGCCTTTTGTGCGTTGGTTAATACCTGCTTTAAAAGATCCATGGTTTTTGCCAGTTCCTGTCCGGAAATTCCTTCAAAGATCGTATCGATCACATGGTTGACGACTTCCAGGGTAATATCCTTTACCTCTATTCCTTTCCGGGTAAGGAAGATCCGCTGAACCCTGCGGTCACTGGGGTCGGCGGCCCGGTAGACCAGCTCACTTTTTTCCATCCGGTCCAGAAGGCCGGTCATGGTGGAAGGCTCAAGTCCGGCCTCATGCCCCAATTCGACAACCTTTAATCCGTCGCTTTGCCACAGCGCAAACAGCACGCCAAGGTATGCCGGTTTCACATCCGGCGCCCCTTTTTCAGCAAACTCTTTTTTCAGCACACCCGTGACCTGAAGACTGATGCGGGAGATCAGGTAATACGGGCAGTTGTTCGGTGTTATAATCGGTTTCATATTTTTTAACCAAAGGTTTGGATGCGTTTATTTTTTATAAGGATATTACGCATACGAAATATATGTGTCAAGAATAATTTTTCAATTTCTGCCGGCATTTTTTACCTCAGGCCATGCCGCAGGCTGATTTTTTCAAACATGATGACCAGACCGGCGGTCAGGGAATAGACGGCCCGAATGTTCAGATTGTCTTCCACAGCGGCATCGAAAAACAGATGGAGGCTGGATTCCAGTCCGTCCTCCGGTTTCCAGTAGCAGATGAGGATCGGAACCTTTGGCAGGGGATGGAGCACCAGAGAGATATCCGCCTGATAGTGTTTTTCCACCTGGCGGCCATTGAATAGATGAACCATATCCTCAAAAAGGTCCGTGTAGGTGTCGGCAACCTTTTTCAGCGGTTTTTCGCATCGCTGCTCAAACAGCGGCGCAAAGGTCTTTCCGTTTTTCAATTCCCGGAACGGGACCCAGGTTTCGGAAAGGGGCGCTCCTTTACAATCCAGGAGATAGCTGAGCAACGGGATGGTGATCCATTGGTGAAGGTGGATATCGGAATACAGGTTGCCCTGTGAATCAATGCCGATGTCTTTTCCCAAGGTCTTGATGACCAGTTTGTTGTTGACGATTCTTCCGCCGGTTCTATCGGCAATTGATATCAGGTCAACGGACCGGACCTGTTTTTTCAGATCTTCTACGATCCCGTTCATTTCCAATTCAATAGAGGTCGCTTCCTGGGACTGATCCCCATGGTATTGCCGAATGATTTCCTTGCTGATTTTTGGGCATTCGCTGAGCTGCCGTTTTCCCTGGTATACCGCACCGGCAAAGGCAAGGCAGGTTTTTTCTCCGCAATCCCGGCAGTTGGATTTGTCCAGCAGCTTGAATACCTCCATCGCGTTGGCAAATTCAGACATTCTAACGCTCTCCCTTTCTTCTGTAGATGAATTCGTCTTTATGGGCTTCCGTTTCCATAAAATAGCATAATTGTTTTTTACAGATCAAGGCATGTTTGGCCAAACCGGAGTGTCATCGCGAAGCGTCGTACCCGGATCATGGTCCGAACGGCGGCCACAGGATCGGCAGCAGCCACACGGATAGCAACAGTGATAGGAAAGTAATGGGGATACCCACTTTCATATAGTCGGTGAAACGATATCCGCCCGGCCCCATGACGAGGAGATGAGCGGGATGGGAAAGCGGACTGGCAAAACTCGAAGAGGCTGAAATGGCAACCGTCATCATCAAAAGGTGCGGCGATATACCAAGTGCGGCGGCGGTACTCAGTGCGATCGGAGCCATCAGCACGACCAGGGCGGCCGTGGGAATAATCTGGGTACCGAGCACGGTCACGGTGAAAAGTGCGGTGACAACCCAGCGCGGCCCCAGGTCTCCCACCGCAGTGATCAGGGCGGCAGCACCCATCTGTGCGGCGCCGGTGTTTTCAATAGCAGCCCCCAGCGGCAGCATCCCGGCAATCAGAAACACCACTTTCCACTCAATGGCCTGATAGGCTTCCTCCATACTCAGGCATCCGGCGAGTACCATCAGTGCCGCACCGGTTAAGGCGGCAATGGATATCGGCACGATACCCAGGATTGCGCTCACGATGACCGAGACCATGATGACCATGGAAAGGCGTGCCTTTTTAAGGCGCGGTGCTCTGGCAGCAGCGGCATCCAATACCAGAAAATCCGGATTACGGGACAGTGCTTCAAGGCTCTGCCGCTGACCATAAACCAGCAGGGCATCGCCGAACTTCAGGGGCATGTCCTGAAGCCCTGAACGGTATGCCCGGCCTTTGCGCCAGATGGCCAGAACATTGATGCCATATTTTTCTCGAAAGAGAAGATCGGCCAGGTTTTTGCCGGCCAGGGAGGTGCGGGGTGAGAGCAGAACCTCGGTTACGCCGATCTGCTGGGATTCCAGCTCGGCAACCAGGCTGGAGGTTTGTTCGGATATCGTCAGATCCTGAAGACCTTCCATAATTTCGATGTCACTACGGGAGCCTTGCAGGATGAGCAGATCATTGGCCTGAATTTTTTCATGCGGCGAAGGCATGATCTGAAGCTTTTCATCACGTACCAGCCCCACTACCGTGAGACCGAAGACATTGCCCAGCCGGCTTTCCACCAGGTCACGATCCGCCAGCACCGAACCGGAAGGCACCCTCAGCGGAAGCAGCTCCATTCGATCTCCCGCACGGTTTTTTTGATTGTCAGCGGTTACAAAGCGAAGATCCGCTATCAAATTTTGGTTTGTCAGCAGCTCCAGCGAATCGTGATCCCCCTGCAGCAGCAGCCGGTCTCCCAACGCAAGCCGGTGACGTCGCAAATCCTTGACCTCATCATTCGATGAACGCGACAGTGCCAATACATGCACCCGATGCCGCCGCCGCAGGCCGCTTTCCGCCAGTGTTTTCCCGACCAGGGATGAACCTTCGGCAATATGGCCTTCCGCCATCTGCAGGGCGCCTCCGAGATTGTCCTTTACAAGGTCGGAAGATTCCATTTGCAGATGATGACTGGCATGATATCGTTTCAGGTGATCCGGGCTGCCATGGACAATCAGGGTGTCTCCTGCCAGCAGTACGCCGTCCGGATGGGGTGCAAGAGTCATTACGCCCTTTCTCTGCAGTGCCAGCACCGTAACATAGAGTGCCGAACCCAGCCGGCTTTCGGCAAGTGTCCGGCCGTCAAGCGGCGATCCTGCAGGGATGCTGATGGTAAAAATATACCTGTCAAGCTGGTAGGGGGCGGTAAGAGAACTGCCATCTCCTGCGGGATGGCCGGCGCGTTTATCGGGGAGCAGGCGGCGTCCGAAAAGAATCATAAAAGCGATACCGGACACAACAATTGCAGCCGTGATGGGCGTAAAATCAAAAATGGCAAAGGGCTCGAATCCTCCATTACGGAGTGCGTCGGTCGCCAGTATGTTCGACGGGGTTGAGATTCCTGTGAACGGGCCGCCCAGAAGGCAGCCCAGTGCCAGCGGCATCAGCAGCCTGGATGGTGAGCGTCCGCTGCGTCTTGCCAGCTCCATGGTCGATGGGAGTAAAATGGCGGCAACCGTAACCGTATTGATGAGAGCCGACAGCAGACTGGCGGCAGCCATCAGGGCGATCAGGAGACTGACTTCGCTTCCCTTGGCAAAATATTGCAGGGGCCGGCCGAGCTGGTGTGCAATACCGGTACGTGTCAATCCCGCGGACAGGATAAATAAGCCCCAGACAGTTACCACAGCCGGACTGCTGAAACCGGCCAGGGCCTCTTCATGTGAAATCAGACCCGTCAAGGCAAGAGCGGAAAGGACCAGGAGCCCGACCAGATCCACACGCAGCCATCCGGAGACAAAAAGTACGAATGCCGCAGCGACGATCAGCAGCAGCAGGAGAATATCAAAGGACACCCGGGAACCCTCCATGAAAAAATCAGCAAACCTGGTGAAGACAAAATGGACAAGCCGTCTTTTGATTGACCATCTTCACCGTATTGATTATATGATCAGTTCAGAGAGAAAATCAATGAAAGTTGATGAAACCCTGAAAGGTCTCATCTCCGTCATGCCGGACTTGATCCGGCTTCCAGTATTTTTAAAGGTTCCGGACTTCGGCTTTCACCGGATTGACGGGAAACCGGCGGATTTTTTTGCGTCATGATCAAAAAAGGAAAAGGAACATGAATCGTTTTGCATTTTATTTTTTCGCATGGGCGGCCTGGATCTTGATCATTGTTGGATGCAGTGGCCATACCTTTCAATATCAGACGGATTCAGACCTCCGAAGCCTGCGCGATGCCGGGCCGGTTTATCCTGCCGCAAGATTCATCGTGCTTTCCGATATCCATTATTATGACCCCGTTCTGGGGGATTCGGGAAGTGCTTTTCAGAATGCGCTGATGTATGACCGGAAATTGCTGCTGGAGAGCCGGGAGATTGTCGACGCTGCGGTTCAGGAAATTGCCGGGGAAATATTTGATTTTTTGATCGTCTGCGGGGATTTGACCAAGGACGGGGAAATGATCAATCATCAGGGGATGCGTGATGTCCTCACCCGGATTTCCCGTTCCGGAGTAAAGGTTTATGTCGTTCCCGGCAATCACGATGTGGCCAACGGCAATGCCGTGAAGTTTGAAGGAAAGGAGAAGATACCGGTCGAAACCATTACCGGAGAAGCCTTTGCAGAGATATACCGGGATTTCGGTTATGAAAAAGCCCTGTATCGGGATCCGGATTCCCTTTCCTATGTTGCGGAACCGGTTCCGGGACTGTGGATTCTGGCACTGGACTCATGCCGCTGGAAGGAGAACCGTCCGGACCAGCATCCCGTGCCCGGCGGCGCTTTTTCAACCGAAACCCTGAAATGGATGGAGGATGTGCTGATTCAGGCCAAACGATCAGGCAAGGCGGTAATCGGCGTCATGCATCATGGAATTCTGGAACATTATCAGGGGAATGAAAAATATTTTCCCTGGTATCTTGTCGAGGAGCATTCCGCCATCGCAAAGATGCTGGTGGAGTATGGCGTATCCCTGATGTTCACTGGTCATTTTCATGCCCAGGATATCACGGCAAAACGCTTCCATGATCCGGACGGAGTATTGTATGACGTCGAAACCGGCTCCCTGATCACCTATCCGTCCCCGTACCGGGTGCTTACCATTACGGAGGATCAGAAAGCAAAAATCGAGAGCCGTTTTATTTCATCCATCCCTTCCCATCCGGATGATTTTCCGGCCTTTTCCAAAAACTTTGTCTACCGGAACACCCTTCATATCACGGATCGGGCGCTGAAAAAGTATTGGATGTCGGAACAGGACAGAAGCGCTGTCGCACCGGGTGTGGCCCATGCCTATCTCGCCCACCTTCGCGGTGATGAACAAAAACCGGAATCGCTTCCGGAAACCGAGGGGCTTGGACTGTGGGGATCGGTGATGATATGGATGCGCAAGGATCTGATTGAAGGATGGTGGACGGATCTTCCGCCCGCAGACAATCAGATTCAAATCGACCTGACGACCGGTCAATATATAGAGACAGGTCATGTCCCGGACTGATCAGGTCATTCCTGCTCCCAGGCTGTATATGGCGCCTTTAAAAGGCGTAACGGATTATATTTTCCGGAATGCCTTTGCCGGACATTTTCCGGGAATCGATCTGGCGGTTGCGCCATTTATCGCAGCCGTAAACGGAAACCGGTTGAAAAAACGGTATATCCGCGATCTGCTTCCGGAGAACAACCAGGCGATGCCGGTGATTCCCCAGATCTTAAGCCGTACTGCCCAGGGTTTTGTTTTTCTGGCAAATCTTTTTTATGATATGGGATATGAAACAACAAACTGGAATCTTGGCTGTCCGTTTCCCATGAGCCCGGAAAAAAATCGTGCCGCCTTCCTGCTTCCCCACGGGGATCTGATTGAGGCTTTTCTGGAAGAAGCGGTTCCATGCCTGAAAGGGAAAATGTCCATCAAGGCCAGGCTGGGTTTATTGGACAATCAGGAGCTACTGCGGCTGATTCCGGTGCTGAACCGATTTCCCATCGAGGAGGTGATCATTCATCCCCGGACCGGCATGCAGCGGTATGAGGGAAAACCGGATCTATCAGCATGTAAGGAATGTATAGCCGATCTTGTGCATCCGGTGGTGTATAACGGCGACATCCGGAGTTTCAAGGATTTTCAATTGCTGGCCGAAAAATTTCCGACCATTGACCGATGGATGATCGGCAGGTGGCTTCTGGTAGATCCCTTTCTGCCCCTTGCGATCAAAACAGGGAAAGACGCCTGTCTGAATGGGAAGGAAAAACGGAAGCAGTTTCATGATGACCTGTTTGAACAATACCGCGATGTGTTAAACGGACCGAAACATCTTCTGGACAGGATGAAGGGGCTCTGGAGTTATACCCAATCGGCTTTTCAGGACGGCAGTGATGGCCTGGAAAGAATCCGGCAGGCGGGAACGATGGACGCGTACCAGCAGGCGGCGGATCATTTTTTTCAGACCCATGATGTCTTGACGGCAGGCGGCAATAGTTTGGAAGATGCCCTGGAATAAGGAGGTTTTATGGCTAGGTATAATGGGATCAACCATCTTGCAATGATCACCCGGGACATGGATGAAACCATCCGTTTCTGGAGAGATCTGCTCGGCATGCGGCTGGTTGCCGGTCTCGGGAGCAAAATCTATCGGCATTATTTTTTCGAGATTTCCCCAACCGATCTGATCGCTTTTTTCGAATGGCCCGGGGATGCAAAGGTAATGATGAAAGACCATGGGGTTCCTTCCGCGAAGCCAATGGTCTTTGATCATGTTTCCATTGGTGTCGAGTGTATGGAAGATATCGTGGAGCTCAAGAAGAAATTGACCGCCGCCGGTTTCTGGGTTTCGGAAATCATGGATCACGGATTTATCCATTCCATCTATTCATTTGATCCCAACCATATTCCCCTGGAGTTCAGCTGCCGTATTCGGGAAGTTGATATCCGGAAAAGGCCTCAAATGAAAGATCCGCAACCGTCGGCCGCTGCCCTGGAAGGTTCGGAACCGCAATCAGGCCAATGGCCGGAACCGTCGGAAACGGATCATATCGATCTTGCGGTTTATCCGGGAGAAGGGACGATATTGGCAGAAGAATAACGGTCTGTTTATGGGGGGCGCTGATGCAGGAAAGAAACCGCTCGAAAAACCAGCCAAAAAATCTGATGCAAAAAATTTTTCCTTTCATCGGATGGCTGAAAACATATCAACCTTCGTACGTTAAAGATGATCTGGTTTCCGGCCTGACCGTATCCGTTGTATTGATTCCCCAGGCCATGGCCTATGCCATGCTGGCAGGCCTGCCGCCGATATATGGCCTGTATGCTGCGGCCACTACTCCTCTGGTCGCCGCATTGTGGGGAAGCCTCCGGCAGCTGGCCACCGGGCCGATTGCCATCATGAGTCTTCTGGTACTCACCACGCTTTCTCCTATGGCGGAACCGGGAACGCCTCACTATATTGAGCTGGCCTTTTTACTTGCCTTTATGGTGGGCATCTTCTATCTGATCATCGGCATTTTTCAAATGGGAATTGTCATGACGTTTATTTCCCATTCCGCGGTCAGGGGATTTACCGCATCCGCAGCCATTATCATATCCGCAACCCAGTTGCCGCACCTCCTGGGATTGACGGTATCGCGTCATGAATTCATATTTCCCATGCTGCGGGATATCATTCAGCACATCCACACCCTGCATATTCCCACAGCCGTTATCGGGATTCTGTCTTATCTGTGTATTTATGTTCTGAAAAAATCGTATCCCCGGTTCCCGGCAGGACTGGTGGTACTGTCGATGGCAACAGCAGCGGTCCGGATACTGGGACTGGATGAACAAGGCGTTGCCATTGTCGGGGGAACCCCGGGAGGATTGCCGGGTTTTCATATTCCCGAAATGGATTATGACACTATCAGTGTTCTTGCAGGACCGGCAATTGTACTGGGGCTGGTCAGTTTTGCCGAAACCTATTCAGTGGGAAAAAGCATTTCCGCAGAGACCAAGCAGAAATTGGATGTGGATCAGGAATTTATCGGACAGGGTCTGGCCAATCTGATCACGTCGTTTTTTCAGGGATATCCGGTCGGCGGTTCTTTTTCCAGAACAGCCATCAATTATGCATCCGGATGCAAGACCGGCATCGCCGGTGTGGTATCCGGTCTGGTCGTGATTCCGGCACTGCTTTTTTTAACCCCCCTGTTGACCGATATTCCCAGGGCAGCCCTTTCAGCCCTGGTGATCCATGCGGTTCTGATGCTTTTTCATCCAAAAGAGGTACTGTCTCTCTGGAAAATGAACCGTCATGACGGTATTGTCGCCATCACCGTGTTTATCCTGGCCCTGCTCACCAAGCCGGATTATGCCCTGCTGATCGGTGTCATGGCCTCTCTCATGTTTTTTCTCTGGAAGACCATGCACCCGAGAATCGTGCGGGTGACCAAGGATCCGGACCATAACATGTTCGTCAATGCCGATACGCTTCAGAAACCGGGATGTCCTCAGATCCTTCACCTTCGGTCTGATAATGTCATCTATTTTGGCAATGCCGAATATACGATGGAACATCTTCTCCGGCGAGTGGATGAGATCGATACGCCGTTACGGTTTCTGCTTCTCGATTTTCAGGCGGTCGGATTTATCGATATCACCGGTATTGATGAACTTCGGGTCTTGAAAGAGGAACTTTCGGCACGGGAAATATTTTTGGTTCTGATCGGGGTTCACCAGCCAGTGAAACAGGTGATGCAAAGCGCAGGTTTTCTGGATGATCTTCAATCCAGGTGCTTGTTTGACGACTGGAATGAGGCCATCTCTGAAATGTTCATGCGTCTCAATCATCAATACTGCAAAAACAAATGTCCACATCAATTGTTTTATGAATGCAAAACCGTGAAATAGCGGCCCGGAACCGCGCTTTTCCATTAACGGTCCGGCACCGAATCAGCTTTTCAGAATTTTTCCGGCGGAACCAATTGCCCTGAATCGTGGTACGGAACTTGCTGACTCTATCCGTAAAGGTTTCAGAATAGTAAACAGCGCTTTTTGGATGTGCCGGGAAAGAGGGAGGGAGCGGTTTGACGGCAAACGGCGAGCCTCCGGAAAAAAGTATATGAAGGGAAGATATCCCTATGGAAATGTCGGCCTGGAGGTGATATTATGCGTAACTCAAATGAAATATGTGATAAAATTCATGCGGTGTACCCGGACCTGGGGGAATGCGGCATTGACGTTAATGTGAACTTTGAAGAACAGAACAATGCATGGGCGGTCCATTTGAGAAGAGGCGGCCGCGAACTGAAAACCTATCTGGAGATCGATGAAACAGACGCTTGCATTGACAAGGAAAAATGTATCGGGCTGGGTCTGCAGATTGCCCAGTTGCGTGACAATATTGCCTTGCTGTAGGTTTTCATGCGATATTTCGAAAGACAATCCCGGTTTCTATTGCTTTTGAAAACCGGGATTGTTATTTCCAAATAAAAAAACCATGTACTAATCGAGACAAGAGTGTTCCGAATAAATCAAAATGAGACAGATTCATCAGCCAGGAAGGATGGTATCATGAACAAAAATATTGGCCCGCCCATTCGGCGGATCGATCCCAAGGGGAGGGTATCCTGTTGTCCGGAGTGCCAATACCGGGATGGTTTTCATGTTTCCCTGTACAACCCTGATAAGGAAAAATTCAGTGAGGTGATCCTGATCTGCCCAAACTGCCACAGCCATTTCGGTCTGGGGTGGAAAGTGGATCTGGAGGCATCTGAATCCGGTTCCTGATCAGATAATGTCCTGAATGTTTTTTCCCATGTCCCTGACGGAAAGATGGTTCTTTTTTATCTTTGCGTCAGGTTATTCGTCCGTGTGCATTTTCTGCTAATATAACATAAAAACAATACGTTATTGTTATTGACCGGATGGCCGGATCGGGAATTTTTTGTGGTTTCAGCCGGTTGAATGGCGGAAGGGATCAATCGGCAATTGCGGTTCCTGTCATGGTATGCTATAGAATCTCTGATTGCACATCCGGCGGATCTATTAATTCATTTTCAATATTAATAGGTTACGTTCGAGCCTTGGGCCGGGGCATCTTTTCGTTCCAGATACTTCAGAAACTCTTGGCATTTCTGATTCCAGTATTCGTTCAACCGGAATAATCTGTTTTCGCTGCAGGTTACGACTTTGGAGTGAGGAAGACATATGGGTATCAACCAACCCCTGTTTAACAGCAAGCTCATGAAAATCTTTCTGGAATACGTAGCAGAAACCTATCCACATCTGGATATCTCCCCTGTTTTTGACTATTCCGGCATTTCTCCATTGGAAATCAATGAATCAGGACATTGGTTCGACGAGCATCAGGTCGACCGGTTTTACAATTATCTTGTTGAAAAAACGGGCAATCAGAATCTGGCACGGGATGTAGGGAGATATGTTGTTTCCGCCCGCGTGATGGGGACCAGCAAGAAGTTTGTCATGGGTCTCATGAATACGGCTTCCATCTACACGCAGATCGAAAAAAGCTATAAGGTCATGAGCAAGGCTGCGATCGTAACATCCAGAAAGCTGGGTTCGAACAAGGTTGAGATTACGACCGTTCCGGTGGAGGGGCTGAAAGAAAAACCCTACATGTGTGAAAACCGGACCGGGATATTTGAGGCATTGTCACTGATTTTTACCGGCAAATATGCGGATGTCCAGGAACAGTCCTGCCTGAACAAGGGCGGGGACTGCTGCAAATATGTGGTCACCTGGGAGGAGGCTGATTTCTGGATGTGGAACAAGATCTCCATTTATGCTCTTTTTGTCGCAATACCCGTCTGCGTTCTGCTTTTCTTTTTTCTTCCCATGGCATTGTGGTCATTGATCTCCGGAGCCTTGCTCGGTATCACGGTCTTTTTTTTCATGCATGCAGCGCAGCTGGAAAAGAAAGAGCTTCTAAAAGTCATGGAGGCGGAAGGAACCGCAGCGAAAGATCTGCTGGATGAGATGGACATCCGGTATCGCAATGCGATGATGGTACAGGAAATCGGGCATACCATTGCGGGCATTCTGGATGTCAACAAGCTTATTGCAACCGTGATGAAGGCGATGGAAAAGCATCTGGATTATGAATGCGGCGCTGTATTTGTCGTTGATGAAGAAAAGTCTCAACTGGCATATGCCAGAAGTTATGGATGCACGGATGCCATCAAAAGGCTGATCGAGAAAATCACTTTTCATATTGAGGACCCGGAAACCAAGTGGCCGTTTGTCAATTCCTTCAACGACAAAAAAACACTGCTGGTCAATCGGGTGGAAGAATGGAAGGACGCGCCCCGGGAACTGCGGGAACAGATGATCAATCATTTTCAGGTGAAGTCCTTCATCTGTATTCCGATTGCCTATGAAACGACTGCCATGGGCCTGCTGTTCGCAGCAAACCCGTTGAAAAAAAGGTCCTTAACCCAAAGCGATCTGAGCCTGCTGAGCGGGGTCGCCTCGGAGGTTGCGATCAGCATGGCAAACGGCATTTCCTTTCGAAAGCTCAAGGAAAGTGAAGAACGGTACAAACTGCTTGCTGAAAATATAAACGATGTGATCTGGAAGTCCGACCTGAATTTGAAAGTGCAATATATCAGCCCATCCTGTGAGCGGTTGACAGGCCACACCCCGGAAGAATCAAAACGAATTCCGGTTGAGAAGATGCTGACATCGTCTTCTCTCGAAAAGGTTCGTCTGTTGATCAGGGAGAAGCTGGATGCCGTGAATAGCGGCGAAGCCCGGAATGCCTCCATTACAACGGAAGTCGAATACTTCTGCAAGAACGGCTCTACAGTCTGGGCGGAGGTGGATGCCTCTTTTATACTGGGTATCGACGGGAAACCTGCCGGGATTATCGGTGTCTCCCGCAACATTATGGAACGGAAACGGGCAGAAGAAGAAAAACAACTGCTGGAAGACCGGTTGCGGCAAAAACACAAGATGGAGGCCATCGGAACAATGGCCGGCGGGATTGCCCATGACTTCAACAATATTTTAGGGATTATTCTGGGGAACGCGGAACTGGCCATTTTTGATCTGGATCTGTCCGATGCCCTTCATCCGCACATGTTTGAGATCAAAAAAGCCAGTCTGAGGGGCAAGGATGTGGTGATGCAGCTTTTGAATTTTACCCGCCAGACCCCCCATCAAAAACAGACCATTCAGGCGCAATCCATTATTCAGGAGTCGCTTGAGCTGTTAATGGTAACCCTCCCTTCCAGTATCCGGATTCAATCTGATTTGGTCCGGACCAAATCGTATATCCTGGCAGACCCGATCCAGATCCATCAGGTTGTCATCAACCTGGGTACCAATGCCGCCCAGGCCATGAACGACCATGGAGGTGTTTTATCGGTCACACTGCAAGAAAAAAGGTTTGATATTGGAAGTGCTGCCGGGGATGCCGGCATGCCTCCCGGAAACTATGTTGTCCTGACGATTTCCGATACGGGATATGGAATCTCTCCTGATATCATTGATCGGATTTTCGATCCTTACTTTACGACCAAGGCGGTGGGGAAGGGTACAGGAATGGGCCTGTCGGTCGTCCACGGGATCGTACAAAATATCGGCGGGAAGATTTTTGTTGAAAGTGAGGTGGGGCGCGGAACTACGTTCACCATATACCTGCCGGTAGCCGTGGAAGTTTCGCCGGAACCTCCGAAACCGTCATTTTCAAAAAATTCCTATTATGGAAACGAGCGAATCCTGCTGGTGGATGATGAGGAACAGATCGTCCGTCTGGGAAAACAGCTGCTGACCAAAATGGGCTATCGGGTTACGACCATGACCAATCCGCTTGCGGTGATCGAGGAGTTTCAATTGAATTCCCAAAAATACAATCTGGTGATCACCGATATGACCATGCCGGATATCACAGGAGACCGGCTTGCCGCAAAGCTGATGGAGATCAACCGGGATGTTCCGATCATATTGTGTACGGGATTTAATGAAAAGATCAGTCAGGAGATCGCCGCCTCCATCGGTATCCGGGCCTTTATGATGAAGCCTATTGAGAAGGAAGAACTGGCAAAGACCATTCGGAATGTCCTTGATGAAAATTAAGATATTTACAACCGGCGGAACCATCGACAAAATTTATTTCGATCGGAAAAGCGAGTATCAGATCGGCGATCCTCAGGCCGGGGTAGTTCTTGCACGGGCCAATGTGGTCATCGAATACCAGGTGGAACCCATTCTGTGGAAGGACAGTCTTGATCTGACGGAAGCGGATCGGGATCTCATCAAGCGGAAAGTATTGGATGATCCCTGCAACCGTATCCTGATTACGCATGGAACGGACACCATGATCCGGACCGCCAAAGCACTGGGCAGAGACTCCGGAAAAACCATCGTATTGACCGGTTCCATGTATCCTGCGGAATTCCGGGACAGTGACGCCATTTTTAATATCGGCTGTGCGATCATTGCCGTGCAGATTCTCGGACCCGGCGTATACATTGCGATGAACGGCCGGATTTTCGATCCGTATTGTTCAGAAAAAAATATAGAAAAAAACCGGTTTGAGGAAAGGCAGTAATCATCAACAGCCATCAGGACGATGGCCGATCACTGTGAATACCCGACCTGTTGAAGATCACATCTAAAAAGGAAGCAGGCCGGTCAGGTGACGCCAAACTCCTTATGCCTGCCTTTCAAATGTTTGCCGACTTCATTGTAATCCGTTTCCTTGATAAATTCCACCATCAGGTTGCCGGTAACCAGAACGGCCGGATTTATTGACAGCCGGAACATCTCCCGATACACGGCCTGCTTGGTTTTCCGGTCATAATCCTTGTTCTTTCTCATGTTTTTTGAATAGCTGATCAGATTTGCCAGAAACATAAACGGGTATAGCAGCGGAAACAAAATGACGGATGTGGTTTTGCCCCGTGTATAATGAACCTTTTTGAGTGCAAATCCGGACAGCCTGGCCAGTGCCCTGAGTTTTTGAATGCCGATCAGATAAACGTGCCCGAAGTAAAAGTCATCCGTGATATCCTGCCGGTTCATCCAGATGCTGTCCAGCTCATTGGGAGGCATCATGGAGGGGGCTCGTTCGCTTTCCGACAGAAGATAGCTCAGTTTCGCCCGGATATTGGAATAGTTCGGCGTGGTGATCAGCAGCAGACCGCCGGGTTTCAGCAGCCGGTTGAACTCCTTCAGGGCACCGAACTGATCGGAAAAATGTTCGATTCCTTCCTGGCAGATCAAGCCGTCTGCGAATTTTGAATCCAGGGGGATGCCGTCTGCAATATTGGCCCGCCGGCAGTTGAGGCCGTCAATTTCAAAATACTCGGGAAACAGATCAAAAGGGTATGGCACGGCGCCGTGCTCCCTGAGGATTCTTGAAGTTATACCGTTTCCTGCCGGAAAATCGATAATGGTTTTCCCCTTCAAAACATCGGCATTGCGGATAATATATTGTTTGACAAAATATTTGATGCTGCGTCGATTGTCTTCGTATCTCATGATATATGCTCAATTCGATTTTGGTTTCTTCATCCCGGAGAAAGACGGATATCACGATCCGTTTCCTCCGTATCCGGAATAGCATACGGAAATAACTTTTTCCATGATTTAAAAGCGGCCTGCCTTTCAGGCACTCTGGTGGGAAATTCCTGCTTGACAAGGACTGACCGCTTCGTTATATTCCGATTTAACGATATGGAGGACTTATGAGAGATTTTATCAAGGTGATGAAAGCACTGTCCGACCCAAACCGGGTCAAGATGATCAAACTGCTTCAGAGGCGGGTATTGTGTGTCTGTGAGATTCAAATGTCCCTGGGACTGGCCCAGTCCACAGCCAGCAAACATCTGAAAATTCTGGAGGAGGCCGGCCTGATTACCTATGAAAAAGACGGGCCGTGGGTCAATTACCGTCTGGCCGATGGGTCCCGGAATCCGTACGTGGCCAGTTTGCTGGGAAACCTGCGGCATTGGCTGGAGGATGAGGCGGAAATCGGAACCCTGATGGGGAAACTTCCTGAAATCCGTCGTGAAACCATCTGCGCGGGCTGATTTTTTCGGCTTTTATATATCGATATATGGCGAAATGGCAATCAGAAGGCCGTGCTTGAGATTTCAGACTGAAAAGTGATTGACGGCCGGTTCAAGGAGAATGAATCATGAAAGAACGTACCAAACTATTATGGATCGTGGGTATTTTTGCAGCCGCTTATTATATTCCCTGGGACCATCCGGTGATCCGGCAATCCGGCCTGGAAGCCTTTATGATGCTTCAGGAATATGCACGGGAACATGTCTTGACCTGCCTGATTCCCGCATTTTTTATTGCCGGCGCCATTGCCGTGTTCGTGTCCCAGGCTTCGGTGTTGAAATACTTCGGCGCTAAGGCAAACAAGATTTTATCCTATTCGGTGGCATCGGTTTCCGGGACCATCCTGGCCGTTTGTTCCTGCACCGTACTGCCCCTGTTCGCCGGTATTTACACCCGTGGCGCGGGCATCGGCCCGGCAACGGCGTTTCTGTATTCCGGTCCGGCCATCAATGTGCTGGCCATCACCCTGACGGCCAAGATCCTGGGCTGGCAGCTGGGTCTGGCCCGGGCTGTGGGCGCGGTCCTTTTCGCCGTAGTCACCGGTCTTTTGATGGCCCTGATCTTCCGTAAGGATGATGCAGCCCGAACCGCCGGGCAGATTTATGTGCCGGATGAGGGTGTAAAGGAACGCACCCTGCTGCAGGACGGACTGTATCTTCTGACGATGGTGCTGATCCTGGTGTTCGCGGCTTTTGCCAAACCGTCGGTGGATTCTACCGGCTTGTGGCCGGCGATTTTCGCCGCCAAGTGGTATATCACCATCGCGCTTCTGGTTATCCTTGGGATCATGCTCAAGGCCTGGTTCAACAGAGATGAGTGCCGGGACTGGGTCGATTCCACCTGGGGATTCATGAAGCAGATCTTTCCGCTTTTAGCAGGCGGCGTACTGGTGGCCGGTTTCATGCTGGGCCGTCCCGGTCATCCGGCCCTGATTCCCGAACAATGGGTGCAATCCCTTCTGGGCGGCAACTCCATCTGGGCCAACCTGATCGCGGCCGTGGCCGGTGCATTAATGTATTTTGCGACCCTGACCGAGGTGCCGATCCTGCAAGGCCTGATCGGGTCCGGAATGGGTCAGGGGCCCGCATTGGCACTACTTCTGGCCGGTCCGGCCCTGTCGCTCCCGAACATGCTGGTGATCGGCAGTGTGATGGGTATAAAAAAGACAGCGGTCTTTTGCGGCATTATCGTGATCATGTCGACCATTGCCGGGATGATTTACGGCGCATGGTTCGTCTGATTAATAACTTCATAGAATTCAAACAAAGGAGTCTTAAAATGGAAATCAAGGTTCTGGGTCCCGGCTGCTCCAAATGCAAGCAGACGGAAAAGGTGGTACGGGAAGCTGTCGCTGAATCCGGCGTGGCCGCCAATGTGGAGAAGGTAACCGATCTGATGAAGATCGCCGGTTACGGGGTGTTCGGCACACCGGCGGTGGTGATCGATGATGAGGTAAAATCCGTGGGCAAGATTCCCACCAAAGAGGATGTGAAATCCTGGCTGAAAAAATAAGGAGGCCGCAATGTCTGACACATGCTGTACGGGAGGAAACAATGTCATGATTCTGGCCTGTTCGGGCGGCTCCAATGTCGGGCAGCTCTCCAATCAGGCAGCAGTGGAACTGACTCGGGAAGGGTTCGGCAAAATGTTCTGTCTGGCCGGTATCGGCGGGCGGCTTTCCGGCTTTGTCCAGTCGGCCAGGGATGTGCCGGTGATGGTGGCCATCGACGGCTGCCAGGTCGGCTGCGCCAAGGCGATCCTTGCGAATGCACAGGTTCCGTTGCAGCATTACCTGGTGATTACCGACGAGGGCATTGAGAAAAACAAGAATTTTAATCTGGAGCAGGCTGATATCGACCGGGTCAAGGCGGCCGTCAAACGTGTTGTCGGCGATTCCGGTACGGCAGGCCCGGCTGCCGTTGCAAATGGATGCAGTTGCTCTTCCTGTTGATGATTGAACAAACAATGAACGGAAAAAAGCGTATGATGTATTCCGATCGGGTTTGCCGTCTGATGTGTTTTATTCCGGCAGTGATGATCATGGCCATACTGACATCGGGTTGCGTTCTGCTGCATCCGACCGATCCATATGCAACGGCCTCCCGCTTGAATGTTACGTCGATGGACAATCCGGCGGATCTTCAGGATGAGCGAACACCGCAGGCTGATTTGCAAGCCCCGCTGACGCTGGCGGAGGCGATTCGGATTGCGCTGGCCAATAACCCCGAGATCAACGCCGCACAATGGGATGTTGCAGCGGCCGGATCAAGACTGGATGCCGCGCGCGCCGGAAGATATCCCATTTTGAGCGCTGAAGGACGCTATCAGCATTCGCTTGATGACCAGCGGATGATTGCCGCCCGTTATGATGGTGAACCTGGAATATTTGACCAGGACATTTACCGCGGTGATCTGATTCTCAGGCTGCCGCTGTTTACCGGCGGCAGGCTGACCAATGAAATCAGGGCCGCCGAACTGCTCTCACAGTCCGAAGAAAAGCGGCTTTCGTATACACGGGAGGAACTTGTTTTCAATGTTTCCAGTACTTTCTACGCGATGCTCAGCCAGGAGGAAGTGATCCGTTCCCTGGAGTTTTCCATCAACGCCATGCAGGAACATCGCAAGCAGGTTTCCGATCTGCTGGCGCTTCAGAAAGCCGCCCGTGTGGACCTGCTGCGATCCGAGGTCCGGCTTGCGGACTTGCGGCAAAGCATGGTGAGGGAGCGCAATGTTCTTGCCATCGAAAAACGCTATCTGGCGAATCTGCTGGGGATTGAAGACAATGGGGATCAACTTTCCGTCAATGGTTTGCTGACGTTTGAAGAACCGGTGATGGAAAATACCGGAGATCTTGTTGCGGTTGCACTGAAACGCCGGAACGATTATCTGGCGGCGCAGACGCGGCTGGAAGCCCAGGCCAGGCGGGTCGATGCCGTCAGGGCCGGGCACTGGCCGGCGGTGTCCGCTCTCGGGAGTTATGGTGTAACGGCGACCGGAAGCAGTGAGCGTGAAGATGTGGGCACCATCGGATTGGGTGTATCCATGCCGCTTTTTGAAGGAGGACGTATCGAAGCACAGATCCGTCAGGAGAGGGCCGTTCTGGCTGCTTCCCAGGAGCGGCTGCGCAAACTTGCATTGCAGATCCGCCGGGAAGTGGAAACCGCACTCCTGGATATTCAATCCGGCAGTGAGCGCATCCAGGCGACCCGACAGTCCATCGAGCAGGCCAAAGAGAGTCTGCGAATTGAACGCATGAAATACGATCTGGGCAGCGGTTCCATAACCGACGTGCTGGATGCGCAATCTGCACTGCTGCAATCCGAAACCAATTATGCCCGTGCCTTGGCTGATTTTCATATCGCCAATGCACGGCTTGCGTTTGCTACAGGGGAGAATTCGTTATGAAATACCGTCGTTGGCTTTTGTATCTTGTTTTACCGATAGGCCTGTTCGCCTTCGGCGCCATGCACCTGTACGGCGGAAACGATTCCCCGAATCCTCTTTCTGAAAAACAACAGGAAATGCGCGGTAAGGACAAGTCGCTGCCGGTGGTGATGGTGAAAACTGCTGCCATTGGCTCCGTCTCCAGAACCATGGAGTTGACCGGAACGGTAACACCCACACGCAGAGCCCGTATCGCTTCGCCCGGCGAAGGACCTGTCGAGACATGCGAGGTTCAGGGCTGCATGGTTCGGGAAGGTGACAGGGTGACCGGCGGACAGGTACTGCTGCAGATCGGCAGGAACCAGGCGGCGCAGGCCCAACTGACGGCGGCCCGGCAAGCCCTGAAGGAACAGGAAATCGAGTTGCAGCGGGTGGAACAGCTTGTGCATGGCGGCGCCATCGCCGGTTCCCAACTGGACACCGCTCGTTCGAAATTTGAAAACGCCCGTGCCCAACTCTCCCGGGCGCTGGAGAACCATGAAGATTATTCCATTACCGCGCCCTGGGCCGGTGTTGTCTCCAAGGTTCATGTGGCCGAAGGCGATTATGTAACGCCTCATGCAACATTGATCGAAATTTTTGATCCTGCCAGTCTGGTGGTGGAGTTTGCCGTTCCTGAAGCACGGTCTACGGATGTGCGTACCGGCCTTCCGGTCCGGGTCCAATTCGATGCCCATCCCGGAGCCATATTGAAAGGTAACATCAGCCGGGTTTATCCGCAACTGGATGAACGTATGCGCACCCGAACCGTGGAAGCTGTGTTGCGTGATCCGGTGGAATTGATTCCGGGTATGTTTGCCCGTATCCAGGTGATTCTGGCCCGCATTGATGATGCCGTGACCGTGCCTGTCGAAGCGGTGCAAATCACGCCCAATGGAGAAAAAGTAATTTTTCTGTTTCAGGCCGGCAAGGCCGTTAAACGCAAGGTGGAGACCGGAATCGAGGAGGCGAAACAGATTCAGATTCTCAAAGGCATTCAATCCGGCGACCAGGTCATTGTCATGGGCAATGAAAAACTGAAAGACGGTTCCCCGGTCAAGGCAATTGAAGGAAAACGGTCATGAAGATCACCGATACCGCCGTCAAACGGAGAATCGCCACCAGCGTCATTGCCGTCGCTCTGGTTGTATTGGGTGTTTACGGACTGTTCCGGCTTCCCGTGAATTTCCTTCCCGATATGACCTATCCGTTGATCAAAATCCACATCTGGTGGCGCGGCGCCACACCGGATGAGATCAACACCAACCTGGCCGATCCCATCGAGCGGCAGATGGCCACGGTGGATGGCCTCGACTTCCTGGAATCGTCATCCATCGAGGGCATGTATACACTCCAGGCCAATTTTAAGTATGATGTGGATGTGGATGTCGCCTACCAGGACTCCCTGGCGGCCATGGCCCGTGCCGTCCGTCAACTCCCCAAGGATATCGATCCGCCCGTAATTATCAAGGCAGACCCTTCCCAGCTTCCGGTGGTACAGCTCACGATTCGTTCCGAACACTGGGATCTGACAAAACTGCGCACCTGGGCGGACAATTGGCTGCAGGATCAGATGCTGGCCGTTGATGGTGTAGCCGGTACGGAAGTCGTCGGCGGCTTGAAGCGTGAAATCCGTATCCATCTGGACCCGTTGGCCATGGAAAAGTACTCCCTGTCGCTGCCGGCCGTGATCAAACGGCTGCAGGAGGAGAACTTGGAGCAATTCGGCGGTCGGGTAACGGCCGGGCCGCGTGAAATCATCGCCCGTACCATGGGAGAATACCGTTCGATGGACGATATCCGCGCCATTGTCCTTGTCCAAAGCAACGGGAGCAAAATCACGCTGGCGGATATCGCTGAGGTCAGGGACGCCCATGAAGAGGTGCGCGTCATTACGCGGCTGGACAGTCGTCCGGCTGTCAAGCTGAGCGTTCTCAAACAGGCGGACGCCAACACCGTGGCGGTTGCTATTGCGGTTTATCAGAAACTCAATGAACTGCGGCCGAACCTTCCGGCCGGTATAGCGCTGGATCTGGTGGAAAACCAGGCCGATTATGTTGTGCCTGCATTAAAAGGCGTGCGAAACGCTGCGGCGGAAGCCGCCATCCTGGTCTTCATCGTGGTGTACCTCTTTCTGGGAAGCTGGCGTCAGGTGGTGGTGATGCTGGCGGCGCTGCCGGTCACCCTGCTGCTCAATTTTGCACTGATGAAGCTTGCCGGATTTTCGCTTAATATTTTTTCCCTGGGCGGCCTGGTTGTGGCCATTGGTGTGGTGCTGGACAATTCCATTGTGGTCATTGAAAATATTACCCGTCTGCGCCATGAAACGCCGGGCGAATCACCAGGGGAACTGGCTGTTCAAGGAACCGCAAAAGTGGGACCGGCCATTCTGGCTGCGACTCTTTCCTTTATCGCGCTCTTCATTCCGTTTCTTCTGGTTCCCGGTCTGACCAGTCTTTTGTTCCGGGAACTGATTCTGGTCATTGCAGGCATTGTCTGCATCAGCCTGGCGGTGGCGGTCACACTGACGCCCATGCTCACGGCCATATTGTTCGGCGGCCGCAGCGCGGCACCGGAACGGGAAAGCCGCTTTGAACAGATTTTTGAAAAGGTCACCGACGGATACGGATGGATATTGTCCCGAATCCTGCGTGCCCGTTGGGCGGTCATTCCCGGTTTTATTGCGGTTCTGGCCGGTGCGGTGCTGCTCGCGCCCGGGCTGGGGAGTGAATTTCTGCCGCAGATGGATGACGGCCGGGTTATGGTAAAGGTCAAGCTTCCTACAGGCGCTGCTCTGGGCGAAACCGACCGCGTGCTGCATGAAATCGAAGCGAAGCTGACCGGTGATCCGCTCATTGAAAGCGCCTTCACCCTCGCCGGCGGCAAGGTCTGGGGTCTTTATACCTATGAGATCGCCAACGAAGGACAAATCGACATCCAGCTTGTACCCCGTCATAGGCGTGATGTGAGCACCGACGAGTATATCCGGCGGCTGCGGCCGGTTGTTTCCAAAATTCCGGTACCGGGCGGCAAGGCCATGGTGATGCAGTCCAAAATCAAGGGATTGCGCTCCCTGGGTGAGGCCGACATCGAGGTCAAGATCAAGGGGATGGACATGGAAAAACTGTTCACGCTGGCCCAGAAAACAGCCCAGACCATGAACAGCCTGAATCAATTCACCAACGTCTACCTATCCCTGGACATGACCAAGCCCGAATACCAGGTGCTGATCGACCGGACCCGGGCGGCTGAACTGGGGATTTCCGTTGCCGATGTGGCGGTCACGGTCAGGTCTCTGCTGAGCGGGGCCGTGGCAACCCGCTATCGGGAAGGGGATGACTTTTATAATATTCGGGTGATGATTCCCGAGGAACGCATCACCTCACGCCGTGATATTGAAAATCTGGTACTCAACTGCGCCCAGGGAGGTTATTTGCGGCTGAGTGACGTAGCCGAGGTGCGCCAGGCCGTCGGACCGGTGGAAATCGTCCGTGAAGACCAGATCAGGACAGTAGTGGTCCGGGGAGACGCGGCCGGGGCCAGTGTGGGCCAGGCGCTGGCCTCTCTGCAAAAAGGACTGCAAGATGTGACCCTGCCTCCGGGATACCGGATGTATTTTGGCGGTCAGGCCCAGATGATGGCTGAAATGAAGGATGCCGTCCTGATGATTCTGGGATTTGCCGTATTCTTCGCCTTTGTGGTTCTCGCGGTCCAGTTTGACAGTCTCAAATTACCGGCCGTTATTCTCGGGAGCGTTCCCTTTTGCGTTGCGGGCATGATTTATGCGCTTCAATTTACGGGTATTCCCATGGGTGCCACGGTACTCATCGGGCTGCTGGTGGTGGTGGCCGCCACGGTGAACGAGGGGGTGCTGCTGCTGACCGTTGTGGAAGAACTGCGCACCCGAAATCAGGTTCCGGTTTTTGAAGCCCTGGTGCAGGCAGCCAAAATCCGATTGCGTCCACGCCTCATGATCGCTGCGGCTGTTATCGCCGGTTTCATCCCCCTGGCCCTGAACCTGGAAGAGGGAGGCGATATGCTCCAGCCCATGGCGGTCGGTGCCATCGGCGGTTTGACCCTGGGTATTTTCGTGGCGGTTTTTTTACTGCCCTGCATTTACCTTGTATTTACGCGTGAAAAAAATATTGAGATAGAAAAGAGGTAATTAAGCAGCTTGCAAAAATGGAGGTTCAAAAATGAGTCAAAACAGCAAACCGATGCGTACACTTTTCCTGGGATTAATCATTCTATTGGCTTTATTCGGAATGGTTCGGTCGCAGTTTTTTTCAGGACCGGCGGAGAGTGCAGCTTCTCCGGCCCAGCCTGAAACCACCTCTTCGACGCCCGGAAGGGTGACCATGATTGATCTGGGTGCAACCTCATGCATCCCCTGTAAGATGATGGCGCCGATTCTTGAAGAACTGAAAAAAGAATATGCGGGCAAGGCGGATATCATTTTCATCGATGTCTGGAAAGACCCTGCGCCGGCCAAAAAATACGGCATCCGCGCAATCCCGACTCAGATATTCTTTGATAGCGAAGGCCGTGAGTTCTTTCGCCATACCGGTTTTATGGATAAAAAACAGATCATTGAAGTCCTGTCGCGGATGGGTGTATCCTGATGCCGGGAGGTTTCCGGAAGGTGAGGCGACACCATCAGAATGAGGAGTGAATCACGAAATGTTTGATCAATTTTTGATTACGGTAAATCAGTGGATGAGCGGAGGACCGGCCATTGCCGCTTTCGGCGCGTTCCTCTGGGGCATGGTCAGCGTGTTGTTCAGCCCCTGCCATCTGGCTTCCATTCCGCTGATCGTGGCCTATGTGGGCGGCCAGGAAACCATGGTCCATCCCCGGCGGGCCGGCTGGTATGCCGGTGCGTTCACGCTGGGCTTGTTTATTACCATCGCTGCTGTGGGTATTATCTGCGCCCTGCTGGGGCGCATGCTTGGCGATGTGGGGATCTGGATGCAGGTGATTGTCGGTGCCGTGCTGATATGGGTGGCTCTGGGTATGCTGGGGGTGGAGGCCTGCTCCATGTCCGGATCACGGCTTTACCGGCTTAATCTTCGCGGTATTCACGGCGCTTTCGGTCTGGGGCTGGCCTACGGCATTCTTTCCGGTTCGTGCACATTCGGGTTTATCGCTCCGATTCTGGCAATTGTCACGGTGCAGCAGAAAATCGTCGCCGGATCGGTGATGATGATTGCTTTTGCCATAGGCCACTGCCTGCCCATTGCCGTGGCCGGCAGTTCTACGGCAATGGTGCGCAGGCTCACGGAAAGCAGCGCCTGGCAAGGCGCCGGCATGTGGTTCCGGCGCTGTGCCGGAGTGTTGATCGCCCTGCTCGGTGTTTATTTCATGGCCGGACCGTTTATAAGCGGTACATGATTTGACGGAAAGGATACGAAGGATGTTCCGGGAAAAATGCAAACAGGCCCTATGGCAGATACCGGTCTTGATCGTCATGGCAGGCCTGGTAGCTCTTTGCGTCAATTATCTGCGCAGCGACGGTATTGCCCTTGTGGGTGACTGGTCGGTGGATAAGCGGTTTCCCGATACCGCAGGTGCCGGCATGGTCATTGACCTGGAGGAAGCCGGACGTTTGTTCGAGCAGGACGCAGCGACGTTTCTGGATGCACGTCCCCATGACCAGTATGCCCTGGGGCATATTCGCGGCGCTTTGAGCATTCCCTGGCAGGAGGTGGATCGGTATTTCAATGAAGCCGTCGACCGCCTGAAGGCAGGCCGGGTGATGATTACCTATTGTGACGGGGAAACCTGTGATCTGAGCCATGAACTGGCCCTTTTTCTGAAAGACATGGGATTTAAAAATGTTCACGTGCTGGTCAACGGCTGGACGGTGTGGCAACAGGCAGGCCTGCCCACGCAGAAGGAGGAATGATGTCATGAGCGGAGAGGAAAGCATGGAAAAACATGAACAACCGGACCGAGGCCGTCTGCTGAATCAGGTGTTGCGCCTGCTGCTGGGCGCCGTGTTCCTGTATGCAAGCTATGACAAGATTCTCCACCCCCAGGATTTTGCCCGGGCGGTGTACAACTACCAGATTCTGCCGGATACGCTCGTCAATGTGACGGCCCTGATCCTGCCCTGGCTGGAATTGCTGCTGGGAGTATGCCTGGTGGCCGGATGGTGGCTGCCCGGAGCGGCCATGCTGAGTACCGGATTGATGATTGTCTTTATCTGCGCCTTGATATTCAATCAGATTCGGGGGCTGGACATCCACTGCGGCTGTTTTTCAGCCGGTATCAATGAAGGTCCGGCCGACCTGTGGACGATTTCCCGGGATGTGATTTTTCTGATGATGTCCGCCGGCCTGACATACCGGATTTTTTGTAAAACCCATGTTCGTCGACAGGTTGTATCGATCAACGGTTAAAAAGCAAGAATTTTCAACCATACACCGCTCTTTGAACCCGGCAGGCTTGTTTTTGGTAGAAAATGCCTTTCCCGGGTGATGGCGGCGGCGTGATTTTTTTGGATGTACCGCTTGAGGCGAATCCGGTTCAAATAGGTGAATGGCGCCGGTGTCGCCCTTCTTTTTCCCGCGGCAACTGCTTCCGGATGAAAGACCGCATCCAGAATATGATCTGTGGGTGTTTTTTTATTCAGCATCCCGGCGCAACCGGCGCAATAGGTCAACAGATGCCGATCCCGGGCTTCGGTTTTGCAGATATCACGCCATGTATTGGAAAATTCGGGTGCCACGGCGCTGACGGTTCCGCCTTCGCCGCAGCACACGGTTGTAGCCTTGCTATGCGGCATTTCCTCTACAATGAACCCGCTGCTTGTCGCCAGCTGCCGAACCGCCTGGTGCACGGCCGGTTCATGCCGCAATACGCAGGGATCATGAAGCGCGACGGGTTGCGGATGATTCGAAAAAGTCCGGTTGCCGCGAACTTTCTCAGGCAAACCGGTTTCCGCCATGAATTCATAAACAGAGATGGTTTTCAAAGGCGACCCATAGGTTTTGAACACCTTGTGACAATTGGGGCAGACAACCATGACGTCGGAAATCCCATGTTCCATCAGCCAGGTTTTCATTTCGCCGAACATGGCCGTAAAATGGTCCTGGCAGCCCAGATCATGGGACGGCTTGGTGCAGCAATCCAGAACAATCCCCATGGCCGGCATCCGGGTCCTGAGATGCTCGTACAACGCAATGGCGGTATCCATGCGGGTGCCGGAAAAGGTGCAGCCGGGGAAAAGCACGGTAGTGCATCCCCGGGGAAGGCTGTACCAGGAATATTTTCCGGAAACTCCTCTGTTCTCATACCCCATGATACCTTTATGTTCGGGAAAAGGCGCAGTCCCGCGACGCACCGCCTCTCTTCGCATTTCCAGAAAGAGTTGGCCGGGGGTCAGTTTCACCGGGCACACCGCCGCGCATAAATCACATAAATTACACAGGAACGGTAAGGTCAGCGCATTCATGTCGGCCGGGTCGTAAGCCGCGGCGATTTGCCTGGGGTTGCCGTATTTTTTCAGGAAAGCGCACTGGTTCGTGCATTTGGGGCATTCAATACATATTTCTTGAATCCGGGTAATCTGTTCGGCAAGTTTGGAATCAAGTTTGGAGCTAGGGGGGGCTGCAATGGTCATTTTTATTTCCACATCTCTGCTGCGCTGCACATCAAACGAAAATGGAACAAATAATCTTAAGACATTAATTTTAAAATACAAAAATAAGGTTGATAACTATTATATATCGTATCAATGTGTCAAGTTGATAATATATATACAGTTCAGGTGTAGGATTGAAATAATCAATGCTTGGGAACGGGACGAACGTGCGTGAAGCGTGAAACCACGTTAAAGAAAATGATCAAGGAACTGCCGGCAGAGGCATCGTGATGTTTTTCAATCCGTTGATTTTTTTTTGCGCGTGCCGGGATCTGCGGAATTGATTGAAAACTGCGTTTACAGTTTAATGTTCGTTGGATTGATTCATTTTTCTTTTCCCAGCAATGTGGCGAATTCTACGGCAGCCACGGGCCGGCCAAAATAATAGCCTTGTCCCTCGGCGCAGTGATGGGATTGCAGGAAGGCGAGTTGTTGTTTTGTTTCAATTCCCTCGGCCACGACCCGATGTTTGAGGCTCATGCCCATCGCAATGATGGTACTGACGATGGCCTCTCCGGCATTACCGTTGATATCCTGAACAAACGACTGGTCGATCTTGAGCGTGTCGATTGGGAAACTCCACAAATTGCTCATACTGGAATAGCCGGTACCAAAGTCATCTACGGCAATCTGCACACCGAGGTTTTTGAGTGCGTACAAAGTTGCCGTCGTCTGTTGCGTGTCGTGCATCAATCCGCTTTCGGTCAACTCGATTTCGAGGTAGTGTGGTTCCAGGCCGGTGTCGCTCAGGATGGTACGGACGTCGGTGATAAAAATTTTAGAAAGGAACTCTTTGGTCGAGATGTTGACCGCGATCTGACCGAGTTCGAGGCCGGCTTGCAACCAGGCTTGGGTTTGGCGGCAGGCTTCGCGCAGCCCCCACTTGCCGATCTTCAGAATGAGGCCGCAGTCTTCGGCGATGCTCATGAACTGTGTCGGGCCAACAAGACAATGATCGGATCGCTGCCAGCGGAGAAGGGCCTCGGCACCGGTAATTGCGCCGGTCTCAAGATTCACCTTCGGCTGGTAATGCAAAACAAACCGGCGCTGATCGAGCGCCTGGCGCAGCTCCTGCTCAATGTTTTGTCGCGCGACCGCACGGAAATTCATGTCCGGAGTAAATACCTGGTAGTTGTTGCGTCCGCGATCCTTGGCGCAATACATTGCGGTGTCTGCGTTTCTGAGTACCGCTTCGACGTCCTTGGCGTCGTCAGGGTAAAGACTGATGCCGATGCTCAGGCTGACGTTGAGCCGATGGCCACCGATGAGATGCGGTTCGGCCATGCCCTTGATCAACTTTTCGGCGGCGAGGACAGCACCCTGTACCTTATCGACTTCGGGTAGCAGCACCACGAATTCGTCGCCCCCATGGCGGCTGACGGTATCGGAGTGGCGAACACATGCTTGCAGACGCTTTGCAGCCGACTGCAGCAATTGGTCGCCGATCTCATGCCCAAGTGAATCATTGATATGCTTGAAGTGGTCGAGGTCCAGAAACATCAGGGCGACCTGCTTGTCATGACGCTCTGCGAGAGTGATCGCCTGCTCCAGGCGGTCGGTTAGCAGAATACGGTTCGGTAAATCCGTGAGAAAGTCGTGCTCGGCCATATGGGTCATCTGCGCGGTGATCTGCTCGGCCTCATCGGTTATCGTCTGGGCGCGAATCGTTGCGATGACGAGGTGCTCGTTCGCATCGCGCAGCTGCTTCTCGGTGCGCGAGCTAAGCTCATCCCTGGCCTTCTCGCGCTGGTTGGCCGCCTCTTCACGCAGGCCGGCGCCCTCTTCACGTCTTTTGGCGCCTTCTTCGCGCTGACTGGCGCCTTTTTCACGCAGGCTGGCACCTTCTTCGCGGAGAGTGGCAGCCTCTTCACGACTAAGAACGGCCTGTTCGTGGGTAACAATAGCGGTTTCGCGCTCGGCGAGGGTATTCACGGCCGTCGAGTCCGGAGACAGCTCACTTTTGTTTGCCTCAGGTGTCTGCCCGGTCATGTCTTTCCGTTCCGTTACGTTCTTTTTGCTCATCACGGTTTTCCTCGAACGCCTGTATTGGTGTTCAGTATTTGTTTTGGCTGCCCGCTGAGGAGTCCCTCGTAGTCGAATATCGGGTCGCCGATGATGATACCGTCATCGGTGATTTCGAATTCCCGAATATCTTTGCTGTGCTTGCTGGCGCGTACTTTGACGACTGCCATGACGCGCTTCAGACAGCTATCCATTTCGATGTAACGCTGGACGATGATCGCGTCGGTGAGAAATGCCGACCCGTAGGGGCTGAATCGCAGATCGACATAGCGGTCTTCAAGTTCGGACGTCATCAGCACCGTCACGCCGAGGCCGGACAAAATGGTGATCATGCGAAACAGGGACTCGCGAAAGTCCTCGCGGAAGGTCGGCGCCACCGCCAGTTCGAATCCGGACAGCGAGTCAATCACCACCCGGGTGGCTTTCATCTGATGAATGAGATTGCTCAGAAGATGAACGATTTCGTCGATTGACAGATCCATGGTGCGGGTATTGATTAAGCCGATCTTTCCTCGTTTGATCATATCGTCGAGCGTGAAAATCCAAGACCGGCTCGGCGTCTGTTCAAATGCAACAATCACGCCTGGTTCGCCCCGACGAACACCTTCGCTCAGAAATGCCGTGGCAAGGATGGTCTTGCCCGATCCGGACGGCCCCGCAACCAGCAGGGAGTAGCCCGAGGGCAAGCCGCCGCCCAGCATTTCGTCGAGGTGGGGCACACCCATAGCCAGCCGCATTTTTTGGTGCGCCAACCGGGAAGCCGCTGTCACGTCCCCGGCATCGACGTGAACGATCGCCGGCGGAAAGATTTCAATTCCGGTGCTGGTGATGCGGAAGGTGTGCAGTCCCGGGCGGGTTGACTGGCCGCGCATTTTTATTACCTGAATCTTGCGCACCATTGAATTCCGGTAGATGTTTTGTTCCAGCAACAACAGCCCGTCGGCCAAGGTTAACACCGGATTAGGCTCGCGCTCAGCCAAGTATTCCCCGATCAGGAAGGAGGTGATTTGCCATCCGCTCAGCAGCATTCCGAGCTGCTGGATGAACTGTTGCAGGCTAATCGTGCCATCGGGTCGGTGTTGCGACTCCCGCATGAACGAGCTGATCGAATCGATGAAGACCATTGCCGGAGAGGATGCCTCGACCTCCTGTGCAATGCGCGCCAGCACCTGTTCCAATTTGTTCGATGCGATGTCGTCGCTCAAATTGACGTAGCGGATCGATTCATTAATTTTATTCAAGTCGAAATACGAGAACTGCTGCTGATAACGCAGCATTTTTACCGACGGTTCTCCGAGCGTTGTGAAAAAAAGCGCCGGCCGGTCCCGGGTCGCCAAGGCAAACATCATTTGGTGCGCCAGTGTCGTCTTGCCGGAGCCCGGCAGCCCCATGATGAGGTTGAAGGAAAATTCCGGCAGCCCCCCGCCCAGGATCTGATCGAGTCCCGGAACCCCGGTGGCGAGTTGGTTTATGGTCACTTTGGTGTTCATGAATTGGTCTCCTGATCAATTTTTTGTGACGGTTTTTGTGACGGGAGCGCCCAAACCGGACGCAACAGCAGTCTGGTCAAGGATTCTCCAATCAGGGCCGACATCAGTTCGGTGAAGGTTTCTAACAGGGCATAACTCGCCTCTATGGCGTCATTCGTTTCGCTGTCCGCGAGGCGAGCCTTGAAGATTGCAAGCAGAGCGGCATGATCACCGTTATCTCCGGCAATAGCCAGCCACGGGAAGGCCTTACTCGTCAGGTGCAGCGAGCGGCTGAATATGGCATCCAAACCTCGCACGCCGATAATCGGTGCGAGCAGGGCGGATATCTGGTGATATATGTTGAGGGTGGCTTCGGCGACCGCGCTTGCATCAGGGGCGTTTCCGGCACGGCTCATCAGCGATCCTCGTATTGCTTCTCGATCAAGTTCATTCATCGGTGTCGGCCTTGAAAAGTTTCCAATATAATGGTTACAAAAGCTTTTTTCTGATTATCCAGGCAATAACCATGCTTCCGGACATCAATGTTCAACAGCAGCTTCATGCCCACTTTCAAAGGAACATCTGCATTGGCGGTCTTTACTGAACAACAAGGTTGTTCTTCACAGATTGGATACCCTTAAATGAATTAAAGTTCTTCAATTTTTGTGCCAGGCTTTTAACATTCAGCGTCACCTGTCATTCTGATTTTTAGAATAATCAGTTCAAAAAGCATGTGCAGAGCTGTCATCAACAGCCACAACAGCCATATCAAAAGGGTTATTGATCACGCGGTAAACAATCAAAGCGAATGGACAAGGATAATCGTTTTGATCGGAGGTGTTCCAATAAGATCTATGCCAAAATGCAGTTTGCATAATTAACTATTCTGATTAATGGTTTAATTTTGTTTGGGTGTCCCAAATTGGGATAAACGGAGACCGGATCTGAATCATCGTACAAAATTCCACTCATTATTGCCATCATATGCAACCAAACAAATTGAATCATTTTTTTTCTTGACGGAAGTGCATTTTGTCGGTAAATATTTAGACGTTTAGCTAAATATAAAAAATATCGAGGTCACCATGCGCAATATGTTATTGATACTCAAGGCACTCTCCGATCGAAACAGGCTCCGCATGGCAGCGGCATTAATGGCGTTTGAAGAGCTTTGCGCGTGTCAGATCATTGAACTGCTGCAAATCAAAGGTGCGACCGTATCCAGACATCTCAGTCAGCTTGTCCAGGCCGGTATCCTGGAAAACCGGAAAGAAGGACGCTGGATTTATTACCGGATGAATCGATCCAATGAAATCATACTGCCTGTATTGCACTGGATTGAAAAGGAATTGAAGCACGATGAAGATCTGGTTAATGATCGCAGGACGCTGGAAAGTATTATGGCTTGTGATCCGGAGGAAATATGCCGCAGACAGCGGGGCGAGGCATGCTGCCCCCGGAAATAATCTCTGAATTGTCGCAACTGGACGGGAGGTGTTCAACCATGAATCATAAAATGAAAATTCTGTTTCTCTGTACCGGCAATTCATGCCGCAGCCAGATGGCGGAAGGCTGGACCAGAAAACTGAAAGACGATCAAATGGAAGTGTATTCGGCAGGAATCGAGACCCATGGCCTGAATCCTTATGCGGTCAAGGTGATGGCGGAAGAGGGAGTGGACATCTCGTTGCACCGGTCCAAAACCGTGAGGGATCTGCCGGGCATTGAATTTGATTATGTCATTACGGTATGCGGGCATGCCAATGAAACCTGCCCGTTTTTTCCCGGCAAAACAAAGAAAGTTCATGTGGGATTTGACGACCCGCCGAAACTCGCTGAAAACCTTTCCACGGAAGAGGAAAAACTGGAATGCTATCGAAGGGTACGGGATGAAATCCGGGCATATGTTGAGACCCTTCCGGAGGCATTGCTGAAAAATCAATGATAACATATCAAACCGGCATCGCAGCTTGATTGCACTGACAGCCGAACAGGAGAAAATAAAACATGAGTGCTGACAATGATCGGAAGATGACCGGCATATTTGAACGGTATCTGACCCTGTGGGTCGGACTCTGCATCATCGGTGGAATCTTATTGGGCAAAATCGCCCCGGATCTGGCTGGAACGCTGGACCGCATGGCCATTTACGTGAAAGGCGCACCGGTGGTGTCCATCCCGATTGCCGTCTGCCTGTTTTTCATGATGTATCCCATTATGGTGAAAATCGATTTCGGTGAGGTCGTGAAAGCCGGAAAAAGCGGCAAACCCGTATTCCTGACACTTTTTATCAACTGGTGCATCAAGCCCTTCACCATGTACGGGATTGCCATTTTCTTTCTGGGGACCCTGTTTCTGGGTTTTATCGGGCCGGAAGCAACGGATCTGGTGAAGATGCCTTTCGGGCTGGATCTGGCTGTCGGCGCAACGCACGGAGCCGGAACCGTGGTGATGCATGAAGGCGTCAAAATGCTGGAGATTCCGTTATGGCGGAGCTATCTGGCAGGGTGTATCCTGCTCGGCATTGCGCCTTGTACGGCCATGGTTCTGGTATGGGGATACCTGTCCCGGGGTAATGACGGCCTGACCTTGGTGATGGTGGCCATCAATTCCTTGACCATGCTGCTGCTGTACGGCGTGCTGGGCGGTTTTCTGCTGGGCGTCGGGCGACTGCCGGTTCCATGGCAGGCCCTGCTTCTTTCCATAACCATTTATGTGGCGCTGCCGCTGGCCGCCGGATATATTTCCCGCCGATGGCTGATCAGTGCCAAGGGGGAGACCTGGTTTCAGGAAAAATTCCTGCATGTACTGACCCCGGTGACCATCATCGCGCTTTTAACCACCCTGGTGCTGCTGTTCAGTTTCAAAGGGGATGTCATTCTGAACAATCCCCTGACGATTCTGTGGATTGCCGTACCGCTGCTCATTCAGACCGTGCTGATCTTTGTTCTTGGATACGTTGCCGCAAAAATCCTGAAACTGCAATACGAAGATGCCGCACCGGCCGCCATGATCGGCGCTTCCAACCATTTTGAAGTGGCCATTGCCACAGCCACCATGCTTTTCGGCCTGTCATCGGGCGCCGCGCTTGCGACGGTGGTGGGCGTGCTGATCGAAGTGCCGGTCATGCTGATGCTGGTCCGTTTCTGTCTCAAAACCCGGAACTGGTTTGACAAATAAGGGGAACGATCGTAGGGGCGGTTCGCGAACCGCCCCTAGTGTGCCTATCTGTTAGCGAACCGCTCCTACCTGGCCCGGTCCCCAGCCGCAGGATTCCCGTTAAAATGAAATTCCTCTCAGGGCTCAAATAATTTTTTTACCAAATTGAAATTGTTGAGATATCGGGGAAAAAATTTTTATATAAATATATTGACAAGGAGTTTAATAGACAGTAGATATTAGCCGTTTTAGAATCGAACTGAAAAACACAGTGGTGTGTTTTAACATTTTTGTTATTGCGAGAAAGACAAAGGCGTCTATCCCATTCATATATGGATAGACGCCTTTTTTTTTGAACGATTGAAGTTTTTTTGCTTAATTTACTGCAGGTTCTGCCACAAATAATGCGGAGTATATTATAATGATGGATAGAATACAAAAATTTGTGGAATCAAAAAAGAAACTTGTTGATGGGATGGATGTTCCGGACATCACCAAAAACGCAGAAGAAGGCGGTTGCGGTGTTGTGGGCTTTTGCTGCACGGAACCGGTTGCCGGACGTCACATCTACGAACCTTCAAGATTGATGCATAATCGCGGAAACGGGAAAGGTGGCGGTATTGCTGCTGTCGGGTTTGTCCCGGAACAACTTGGAGTCAGCCGGGAAGTCCTTGATCATTACTATATGCTCCATGTGGCCTATCTACATCCTGACGTTCGATCTGAACTGGAAGAAAAATATATCACTCCTTTTTTCGATATTGAAAAAAAGGCAGAGCTTGAGAAGGTTGATGACTGGACAACAGTCCAGGGGCTGGAAGTTAAACCTCCGGATGTTTGGCGTTATTTTGTTCGTGTAAAACCGGCTAATCTCGACACGTTTATCAAAGAAAATGAGTTCGGAAAGATTGACAAAGAGGAAGCGGAAGAAGAGTTCATCAATCAAAACAGCTTTAAGCTGAATCAGGAATTTTACGCATCGCTGACCGATCAAAAAGCTTTTGTCATGTCCCATGGCAGAAACATCATGATTTTAAAGGTTGTCGGATTTGCGGAAGCCATTGTTCAATATTATAAAATTGAAGAACTTGCTGCACATGCATGGATTGCACATCAGCGGTTTCCCACAAAGGGCCGGGTGTGGCATCCCGGCGGTGCTCATCCATTTGCCGGTATGAATATGGCGCTTGTTCATAACGGTGATTTTGCAAATTATCATTCTGTTTCAGAGTATCTGCTCCAGCGGCACATTTATCCACAGTTTATCACCGATACGGAAGTTTCCGCATTGATGTTTGATCTTCTCAGTCGGACCTATAAATATCCTCTTGAGTATATTATTGAGGCGCTTGCACCGACCACCGAACTGGATTTTGACCACCTCCCTGAAGATAAGCAAAAAATTTACAGGGCCATACAGGCAACACATATCCATGGTTCTCCTGATGGGCCGTGGTTTTTTATCATTGCCCGGAATATTCCCCGGCAGAACAGATTTCAGTTGCTGGGAATTACCGATACATCCATGCTGAGGCCTCAGGTGTTTGCATTCTCAGATGGAGAAGTGCAGGTCGGCCTGATCGGTTCTGAAAAACAGGCAATTGATGCCACGCTTTTCAGTCTATCAAAAGATAATAAACGGATTTGTCCGGTTGCAGACCGTTACTGGAATGCCCGTGGAGGAAGCCATACAGATGGTGGCACGTTTATATTCAACCTTGAACCGGATGCTTCCGGCAAGATCCGGATAACCTGCACAGATAAATTCGGCAGTCCGGTAGGCATGCCAACACCTGTTGAGCCGTTTGATTTTACAAAGGAAATATCACCTGAACTTCACCCGGATCGTAAAGACAGCATTCAATCCCTCCTTGAAGCAGGTAAAGGTGAGTCTGCTTTTGATTATATACGGGATCGTATGCCGGACTTCAGTTTTGCGGATGTTCCGGCCGTGTGCCGGGCAATCAGGGAATCGGCTAAAAATCCTAAAATATTGAAAACGGCGATTGAGGTACTGACATTGCTCAATGACCGGAGATACTCGACCGGTTTGAAAAAACGGAGTCATATCCTTCATATTATCAGAATTGAATTGGATAAGATTTTTGGCAGTCTCCCCAGGTTTGATGTGGAAAGCAGTAATGGTGTGACCCATCGGCTGATTGATTATCCGACCCGTAAATTGTTGCGGGCGCCCAGGGCAGATGAAACAACTCTTGTTATTCACGCAGATATATTTCCTCCGGAGGGGAATGAATGTGATGCCGCACTTCTTGTCGATGCTTATATGAAAGGCTGGCGTAAATTTATCTGTTATGACTGCTCAGGCCAACGCTATATCGGGTGTGGCTTAGGCCCTGGCACGGATGAGGTGTCCATCGATGTATATGGAAGTTCAGGAGATTACCTGGGATCCGGGATTTGCGGTCTGACCATAACCGTTCACGGAAATGCTCAGGATCAACTGGGGCAGATTATCAAACGCGGTAAGATGGTAATTTATGGCGATACAGGGCAGACCTTCATGTACGGAGCCAAGGGGGGGGAGGTCTATATCATGGGCAATGCTGCCGGCAGGCCGCTCATTAATTCGGTAGGGAAGCCAAGGGTTATCATCAACGGAACGTCCCTTGATTTCCTGGCGGAATCCTTTATGGCCGGTAATCCCCACAAAGGCGGCGGCTTTGTTATCCTGAATGCTATTCGGTTTGACGATGAAGGCAATATCATACCCCTGCCTGAACCGTATCCGGGCAGCAACATGTTTTCCCTTGCTTCAGGCGGTGCGATCTTTATCCGTGATCCCTACGGAATATGCGTTGACGGGCAACTGAATGGCGGGGTGTATCTTTCACTTACCCTGGAGGATTGGGAATTGATTTTGCCCTACCTGGAAGAAAACGAGCGCCTTTTTGGAATAAAGGTCGATGATCTATTGACGGTTGACGGACAATTGCAGTCGCCTGAAAAGGTATACCGTAAAGTAGTACCGCTTGCAGTCGGTAAGGCCATTGCTGAAAAAGAGAAAGCCATGAAAGAACAGGAAACCGTGGGAGATCTTTATAATTGATGGCCTCGTAAAAAGTCATAAATTACCTTTATGTGTCATTCTGACGAAAGTCAGAATCCAGTAATTTCAGAAACTTCTGGATGCCGGATCAGGTCCGGCATGACGGAGATGGGACTTTTTACGGTTTCATCATAATTAGTGTCTGAATGAAGTAGGTTGGGTGTAAGAGAGGATCACCATGACAATCAGAATCACAAAAAGTCAAACCGGCAAAAGCCTGCTGAATCAAATCAGAGAAATGTCCGGTATTGACCTGGCTGTTTGTTATCAATGTAAAAAATGTTCTTGCGGCTGTACGGTTTCAGGCCATGTTCAATCACCACCTTCCGAACTGATCAGACGTTTGCAGTTAGGTGCCGGAGATGAGCTTCTGACCAGTGATCTCATCTGGACATGTGTCTCATGCGAAACCTGTTTTGCAAGATGTCCAATGGGTATTGATATGGTTTCGGTTATGGATGCATTGCGTGCGCTCGCCATCAAAAAGAAGGCGGTCATTCCGGAAGGAAATATTCCTTTATTCAATAATGCGTTTCTGAAAACCGTCGAAATTTTCGGACGGACATATGATCTTGCACTGATGACAGCCTATAAAATCGGCACATCATCGTATATGCGGGACACGGATAAACTGCCCATAATTATGCAAAAGAAAAAGATAGCACTGCTTCCGTCATTGGGCGCAAATCGAAGAACCGTAAGAAGAATTTTCAGAAAAATCAGGCAAAACAAGGGTCGTCTATCATGAAATATGCATATTATCCCGGTTGTTCAGCAGAATCATCTGCCCGTGACCAGCATTCTTCCAGTATCGCTGTTGCCCGTGCCCTGGGGATTGATTTTATTGAAATCAAAGGGTGGTCCTGCTGCGGCTCCACGCCCGGGCATCAGACGGATCGAGTTCTGGCCGCATCTCTTTCCGTAGCGAACCTGATACTGGCCAAAGATATGGGGCTTGATATCGTTGTAAACTGTGCGGCCTGTTACAACAGATTAAAGACGGCAAATTATGAAGTTAAAAATCACCCGGAAATACGTAAAAAAGTTAAAAATGCGATTGGCCGGGATTATGACGGCTCCGTTGAAATAAAACACATGATGGAAGTCCTTCTGGAAGACTATGGAAAAGAGTCTTTACAAAACGCATTTACATATTCCCTGAACGGGCTCAGGGTTGCTTCCTATTATGGATGCCTTCTGGTTCGCCCGCAGGAAATTACCAATTTTGATGACCCGGAAAATCCTCAATCCATGGATAACCTGATAAGGGCCATGGGAGGAGAGAGTCTGGATTGGCCTTATAAAGTTGAATGCTGCGGCAACAGTCTTTCTCTGACGACAAGATCGGATCTTGTGGTGAGCTTTTCGGATTCCATCATTGGAATGGCTAAGGCCGTTGAAGCGGAATGTATCGCAGTAGCTTGTCCGTTATGCCAGGTGAATCTCGACCTCCGGCAGATGGATATCAAACGGCAAACAGGGAAACAGTATGACATGCCGATTTTATATATTACGCAATTGATGGGTTTATGTCTGGGACTTTCCCGGAAAGAGTTGGGCCTGGAAAAACTTGTGGTCTCCCCATCACCGGTTGTGAAGGCCATAGCAGCAACTGTTTTATAGGTTGTACCTGTATTGAGCGTTCCGGTATTTGCAAGGGAAGTGGAATATTATGGTAATTAAGGAAAATAAAAAAATCGGTGCTGTTCTGGTGCAAGGCGGTGGAATCGCCGGTGTTCAGGCATCCCTTGATCTTGCCAACGCCGGTTTCAAGGTTTATCTCGTTGAACGTTCTGCCGCCATCGGCGGCATGATGTCTCATCTGGACAAAACATTCCCTACGGGTGATTGTGCGACCTGTATTGTCTCTCCCAAGCTTGTGGAATGCTCCCGTAACTTGAATATCAACATCCTGACCCATTCGGAGCTATTGAAAATCGAGGGTGAGCCAGGCCATTTTACCGCTTCGGTCAAACAGTCTCCCCGTTATGTCGATGAAAATATCTGCAATGACTGCGGTGACTGTACCAGGGTCTGTCCGGTAGATGTTCCGGACAGGTTCAACCGGAATCTGGGAAGCAGAAAGGCCATTGCAAAATACTCTGCCCAGGCCATACCCAATATTGTCGGAATTCAAAAACTCGGTCATGCACCCTGTAAAATCGCCTGTCCGGCAAATATCAATGTGCAGGGATATATTCAGCTCATCAAGAAGAAAGAGTATGCCAAAGCGGTTGCCATGATCCGGGAGAGAAATCCCCTTTCCGCCATATGCGGACGTGTATGCACCCATCCCTGTGAAGCTGCCTGTACAAGAAGCAGTCTGGATTCAGCAGTGGCCATACGGCAGTTGAAGCGGTTTGCTTCGGATAAAGAGATGGAGATGATCGAATCCGGCGAACTCTCCCTCCCTGAAGAGAAAACACCGGCCTTGGATGCAAAAAAAGTTGCGGTGATCGGCGCCGGACCATCCGGACTCACAACAGCGCAGGACCTTGCGGATCGGGGGTATGCTGTAACCGTATATGAGGCATCTCCGGCAGCAGGCGGTATGCTCCGGTGGGGAATCCCGGAATACCGGCTCCCGGTCAATATTCTGGACTATGAAGTTGAACTGATCCGCCGAAAAGGGGTTACCTTCCGTTATAACACCATGATCGGGAAAGACATCTCCTTTGAAAAAATAACCAAGGAGCATGATGCTGTATTTATCGGCATCGGTACTCAAAAAGGTGTTTCTCTCAAGATAGAAGGAGAGACCCTTGAAGGTGTGGAACAGGGCCTTGCGTTTCTCCGGAAGGCAAGTACTGAAAATGAAAAACCCGCACTCAAAGGACATGTGATTGTTGTGGGCGGTGGTGATGTTGCCATGGATGCAGCTTGTACCGCAATTCGTCTGGGTGCGGAAAAGGTCAGTATCGTTTACCGCAGAAGTGAAAAAGAACTGCCTGCCATACGGGAAGAGATCAACCACGCTGTAGAGGAAGGTGTTCATTTTGAATTTCTGACAGCACCTGTTGAATGTATCAGTAGCGGAAGCAATAAACTTGAAAAGGTCAGATGTATCCGGATGAAACTGGGGGAACCCGATGACTCCGGCCGTCGCAGACCCGTTCCCATCCAGGGTTCTGAATTTGAGATGGCGGCGGATAAATTGATTCTGGCAATTGGAAGTGAACCGGATACCTGTTTGACGGAATCCGCGCCCGATCTTACTGTGAACAAGTGGGGGAATATAGAAGCCGATCATAACTGTATAACGAAAATACAGGGCGTTTTTGCCGGCGGAGATATTGTAACCGGTGCGGCCACTGTCATTGAAGCGGTTGCAGCCGGAAAACGGGCTGCTGAATCCATTGATGGATATATCCGCGGTGCAGACACGAAAATATTCCGGTTCCAGGATACGCTTAAACCGATTCCCGAAGAACTTCTGCCCTCTGTAAAAGATATCATAAAAAAACCGCGCGCATCAGCAAAAGAGCTGCCCGTAGCCCAACGTATCAAAGATTTTTCCGAAATCGAAACCTGTTTTTCCGAAGAAGATGCCCTTGCAGAATGTGAAAGATGCCTGAATTGTGCCCTTTGCTCTGAATGCAACGAATGCGTCAATGCCTGTGAAAAAAAAGCCATTGTTCACAATATGCAGGAGAAGATCATCACCCTGGATATCGGTTCGATCATTCTGGCTCCCGGTTTCCAGGAGTTTGATGCAAAAATCAAGGGAGAATTCGGTTTCGGGAGATATGCGAATGTCCTCACCAGTGTTCAGTTTGAACGGATGCTGTCCGCGGCAGGGCCTTACCATGGGCACGTCATCCGGCCATCGGATAAAAAAGAAGTAAAACGTATTGCCTTTATTCAGTGTGTGGGTTCACGGGACTCAAAATGCCACAATGAATATTGCTCCTCTATCTGCTGCATGGCGACCACCAAGCAGGCCATGGTTGCAAGCGAACATGTGAATGGGCTGGATGTGACCATTTTTTATATGGATATCCGCGCATTTGGAAAAGACTTTGACCAGTATTACGAACGCGCAAAAGCACAGGGCAACATCCATTATATTAAAAGCATGCCCTCACGGGTTGTGGAGAACCCAAAAACCAGAAATCTCATGCTGAGTTTTATCGGGGATTATCTTGAACGTAAAGAAGAAGATTTTGACATGGTTGTGTTATCCGTGGGCCTGGATCCCAAACCAGCCGTATCCGAAACGATCTCCCGCCTGGGTATCCGGCTGAACGAATTCGGATTTTGCGCAACAGACCGTCTCAACCCATTACAGACATCTCTTCCCGGTGTATTTGTGGCCGGTGCATTTCAGGAGCCAAAGGATATCCCGGAGACCGTTACCCAGGCCAGCGCTGCTGCCTCCATGTCCATGGAACAACTGTTCCAGGCCCGGAACAAACTGGTGACCAAAAGAGAATATCCGGAAGAACATGACATAACGGATGAAATACCCAGAATCGGAGTGTTTGTATGCCATTGCGGTATTAACATCGCCTCCACAGTGGATGTGGAAAAGGTGACCATGGCGGTTTCCGGTGATCCTCATGTGGTTCTGGCAACCCATACAATGTATGCCTGTTCTGATGCCAGCCTGTCCGAGGTTAAGGAAGCCATCATGAAGCATCGGCTCAACCGAATTGTGGTGGCTTCCTGCACACCCCGGACTCATGAACCCCTTTTCCGGGAAACGTTGCGTGAAGCCGGCCTGAACCCATATCTCTTTGAACTGGCCAATATCAGGGATCAGTGCTCCTGGGTTCATGCTTCCGAGCCTGAAGCCGCAACCGAAAAGGCGATTGAACTGGTACGCATGTCCCTGTCCAGAGCACGCCTGCTCAAACCGCAGATCGGAGAGTCCCTTGCCATAAACCAGGATGGCCTTGTGATCGGTGGCGGACTCAGCGGAATGACCACGGCTTTGTCACTGGCCAACCAGGGATTCAAGGTGCATCTTGTTGAAAAGACCGGACAGCTCGGCGGCCATCTGAAAACCATACATGGTACACTGGAACATCGTGACATTTCAGATTTTACAAATGATCTTATCGAACGGGTGAAAAGTCATCCTCTGCTAAATCTTCATCTGGAAACGGAGGTTGCCGGTATTGCCGGCCACGTGGGAAAATTCAGTATAACCCTTTCCGGAAACGGTAACAGTATTGATGTGCCTTGTGGCGCTGTTATTGTTGCCACCGGTGCTGACCCGGCAGAAACAATCGAATTTCTTGCCGCAGAATCGGATAATGTCATCACACAGACAGAGCTTGAAAAACGTCTTCATGATCATACCTTCAATGCTTCCGCTCAGAACATTACCATGATTCAGTGCGTGGGCTCGCGCAATGATGAACGGGAATACTGCAGCCGTCTCTGTTGCTCCATGGCAATCAAAAACGCCCTTTCCATAAAAAAACAGAACCCGGACACCAATATTTTTGTCCTGTACAGAGATATCCGAACCTATGGATTCCGTGAAACGTACTACAAAGAAGCCCGCAAGGCAGGCGTGGTGTTTATCCGCTATGATCGGGAAAAACCGCCTGTCGTGACAAATGGCGGCCAACTTCTGGTCACCATTGACAGCCCGGATTTTCCGGAAACCATTGAAATCGAAACCGACCAGGTCGTATTGAGCACCGGCATCAAACCACTATCAGGCAACCGCCGGCTTTCAAATATGCTCAAGGTTCCCCTCAATGCCAACGGTTTTTATGTGGAAGCACACATGAAACTCCGGCCCGTGGATTTTGCAAATGAGGGGATATTTCTCTGCGGTCTGGCCCACTCACCCAAGTTCATGGATGAAAACATGTCCCAGGCCCGTGCTGCGGCAGCGCGCGCAGCCACCGTGCTTTCCAAGACTCATCTTGAGGTGGGCGCCCAGGTTTCAAAAGTCGACCAGAGCAAGTGTATTTCATGCATGACCTGTGTTCATTCGTGCCCCTATGGCGCACCATTTATAAATAAAGATCATAAAGGCGAGATTGCAGCCGCCAAGTGCATGGGATGCGGGATCTGCGCATCAGAGTGCCCCGCCCGTGCAATCCAGCTTAACCATTTTGAGGCAAGACATTTTAAAGCCATGCTGGATGAACTGTTTCAAAAAAATACAGATTTACCCAATTAGGTAAAAGAGAAAAATGATGAACCAAAACCTGTTTGAACCGAAAATAATCGCCTTTTGCTGCCATTACTGAGCGTATTCCTCTGCGGACCTGTCAGGTTCCATGCGACTTCAATACCCGACGAATATTCGAATTATCCGCACGCCCTGTACCGGCAGGCTGGAAGTTGAATATTTCATGAAAGCATTTGAAAACGGTGCGGATGGCGTCCTGGTTGCCGGATGTGAAGAAGGAAGCTGCCATTTTATTGAAGGTAATTTTATGGCCAAACGCCGGGTGAACTATACCCGCCGGATACTGTCCGAGGCCGGGTTTGAAATGGAGCGTTTGCGGATGATCAATATCGGTGCAGCAGATGCTCGTCCCTTTGTCGAACACATCAAAAACATGATCGAAACCATCCGTAATCTCGGCCCCAATCCTTTACATGAGGCCGATGCATCCTCATCCGTATTGGATGCAATGATCGAACAGGAGACCCAACCATGATCGTAGCAGAAAGAAAAACCATACCGGAACTTGTTGATATCCTTGAGGGCCATAAAAAAATTCTGGTGCTGGGATGCGGCACATGCGTAACCGTATGTCTTGCCGGAGGAGAGCGAGAGGTCAGTATTATCAGTTCTGCACTGCGAATTGCCTCAAGGGCGAAGAATCTTTCGTTTGAAATCGAAGAACTCACCATTGAAAGGCAGTGTGACAATGTATTCATAGAAGAAGCTGCAAAGGCGGTTGAAAGAAACGATGTTGTTCTTTCCCTGGGATGCGGAGCCGGTGTTCAGGCCATCGCCGAACGGTATCTTGAAAAACCCGTCTATGCCGGACTCAATACCGCATTTATCGGTATTCTTGAAGAAAGAGGCATCTGGGCGGAGAAGTGTGCAGCCTGCGGGGCCTGCGTATTGGATCAATATGGAGGGATTTGTCCTATTACGCGATGCGCCAAACACATGCTGAACGGTCCCTGTGGGGGTTCCCGGGAAGATCGCTGCGAGGTTCGCCCTGACCGGCCATGTGGATGGCAGCTTATTTATCAACGATTGAAAGGCATCGGCCAATTGGACAGACTCAAAAGGATTGTGCCACCCAAAAATTGGGCACCAAGCCTTGGCGGGGGATGCCGGGTTATTGTCCGTGAGGATCACAGAATTTAAACAACCTGGATATTGATCATGAAGATACACATATTTTATTGCTCAAACTGCCTGGACACCGACGCACTCCGGAAACAGCTTGAAATCAACGGGAATGGCCAGGGAGATCATCAGATTCAAACCGTCAGTTTACCATGCTCCGGAAAGGTGAATCTGCTTTATCTGCTGAAAGCATTTGAGAAAGGCTCGGATGGCGTTTTGCTGGTTACATGTGAACATGGTGAGTGTAAATTTCTGGAAGGAAACCTTCGGGCGCGGAAAAGAGCGAAGGCAGTCGAGTCCATGCTTGAAGAGGCTGGCCTGGGTAAAGGACGCATGATCGTGGTCCGGAAAAGTGAAGAAGGTATTGGACAGATCACAGCAGCACTTGAGCAACTGACAGATAATATTTTACAGGATACAGAAAGATCACAGGAGTAATATATGAAACATGACAGCTGGCTTGCAAAAAAGATAGCCTCAGGAGACTTCATCGTCACCGCAGAGCTTCTTCCACAGGCAAGTACTGCGATTCCGGAAATCGAAGCAGCTATCTCTTTTTTAGGAAACAGCATTGCTGCTGTGAATGTGGCGGATAATCCCCACGGCCCTGTACTGTCCAGCCTTGCCGGATCTCTGGTTCTGGTCAAAGCCGGTATGGAACCGGTGTACCAGATTGTCACCCGTGACAGGAACCGCATTGCTATCCAGTCGGATCTTCTGGGAGCAGGAGCCCTTGGCATCCGGAATGTACTGTGCCTTTCCGGTCACCATCAGACACTTACCGGAAGCCCTGAATCTGCAAATGTTTATGACATCGATTCCATCCAGCTCATTGCCGCTGTAAAGCAGATGAGGGATCAGGGTGTTCTCCTGGATGGGACAGAGATAAAAGGGGTTTTTCCGGTTCTGATCGGCGCGGTAGCCAATCCGGACATGAACCCGTTGGAACTGAACATTTTAAGGCTGGCGAAAAAGGTGGAAGCAGGCGCTGAGTTTATCCAGACCCAGGCGGTGTTTGATGTGGAAGCATTTGAAAGATGGATCGAACAGGCCCGCAATCAGAAGATAACCGAAAACACAGCCATCCTGGCAGGCGTCATGCCGCTTTCAGGTTATCAGGACGCAGAAACCTTGAGAGATCATTATATGGATCTGTCCATACCGGACAGTATTATTGAACGGCTGAAGAAAGCAGGAGACGAGGGGGCTCAAAAAAAAGAGGGTCTGAATATCTGCCTTGAGACCATCCGGAAGATTAAGAAGATGGATGGTGTGAAAGGAATCCATATCCTTTCCGGAGGCAAAGAGAAACTTGTACCTGAAATCATTGCTTCATTAGACTAATAAAGTAGAGAAAAAGAATGCCTGAAAAATATCATATCAAAACAACTCCTGTTCCCCCCCGTCTGCCGCGTATCGGGAAGCACGGTATTGTGGACTGGCGTGAAGACTGTGCCCGGTGCCATAATTGTGTTAAAAAGGCCTGTGTCTATGATCGCCATCGGCAGGAAGCCGCGTATATCCGGAATCTTAAATATTCCGATTTTCTGTTTTTTGAATGCATGGGCTGTTTCTCCTGTGTTCAGAACTGTACCAAAGATCTTCTGTGCCTGACCATCAATTCAGAATACAAGAAGCTGGGGAATCATTACTGGACGCCTGAAATCATTCATATCACCTGGCAACAGGCCGAAACAGCCGCAGTGCCGGTTTCAGGAGCGGGATACAGGGGCAAATTTTCAGGCCATGGGTTTGATTCCATGTGGACGGACATGTCTGAAATTGTCCGGCCCACACGAGATGGAATCCATGGCCGAGAGTATATCAGTACTTCCGTTGATATCGGGAAAAAACCATCATACCTTACATTCGACTCAGATCAGAACATCTCCGGATTGCCGGCGGTTATTGATATACCCATGCCGATGATTGTGGACATGAATCCTGCGGAGTTTACGCTCCCTCAACTGGAGTCTTATATTATTGAAGCGGTTAAGCTGACCGATCTGATCGCCATTGTTGATTCCGCCAAATGGCCGGCTGCCTTAAATGACAGCCAGATGAAAAACATCGAAGCCTATCTGCCGCATATTGCTTTTCACCTGAATCCGGATGCGCCGGAGATACCCTTTGATGTTTTACGGAAAACAAGGCTGGTGGAAATCCCTGATCATGATGATGTGCTTTCCCGCATCGCTGAATTAAAAGAAAAATATCCTGGCCTGATCATATCCGTCAGAGTCGCCCTGGATTCAAAAGGTGTTGACCGCACTGTTGAACTGTCCAGATTAGGAGCTGAAGTGATTCATACGGTTGCGGATTTCAACGGTAACGAGATCGGGGTGGACTCACCCGGATTTATAAAGGACAGGATACGCGAAATACATACAACGCTTATTAAAGAAGGCATCCGGGATGAAGTGACTATTATCGCCTCCGGCGGTTTTGCCCTGCCGGAGCATATGGCCAAGGGATTACTTTGCGGCGCAGATGTCATATCCATCTATCTGCCGCTGCTGATTGCTCTGGAATGCCGTCTTTGTAACACTTGCAGACCTGGCCTGATCTGCCCTGCCAGACTTGAGGATATAAGTTTCGAGTATGGTGTTGGACGGATGCGGAATCTGATCGCTGCATGGCACTTGCAGTTAATTGAATTGATGGGTGCAATGGGAATGCGTGAAGCCCGCCGTCTGCGTGGAGATGTCGGACGTGCTATGTTTTTTGAAGAGCTTGAGGAGGAGATATTTGGAACGCTTTTCGGTTCAAGAAAAAGAGCTTAGGGAGATCCTGCCGGAAAAAACGCTGAAAACACGTTTGCCGCAGGTTCAGATCAACCGCGAGACCAAACCGGCCTTGCCGCGTTATCGAAATGAAATTGCAAAATATATCATCTATCGCAGTGATGATTGCATAAGATGCGGCAAGTGTGCAGAATTGTGTCCGTATCATGTTCATGTTCTGAAACCCGGCTATAAATATTTTGCCATGCCCAAGAGCTATTTATGCACCGGAGAAGCTTGTCAAAAAACAGATCACTATTGTATAACCCAATGCCCCCAGAAGGCGCTCCGAATCATTAAAAATCCAATGATAGAAGCCTTGGGAGATTACAGGTGGCCCGCAGATATGCTCCTGGCTACATGGAGAATGGCGGAAACAGGAGAGCCGCCGTTATCTGAATATGAATATAATTATCAGGCCGGCGAATCAGGAGGCGGGTTTGATCGTATCCGGTTTAAATTTCCGGAAACACCGCCGGTTGAATTGCAAGACGACGAGATTGATACCAGTATTTTACTAAACCACAGGGATGATGGCAGGCCCCAGATCCAAATCGATGTTCCCTGGTATGGTGGCGGTATGTCTTTCGGATCCGTAAGCAATGTCACACAACTCTCCAAAGTTCGTGCTGCAACCGCGTTTAATACCTTCTCCTGTTCCGGGGAAGGTGGATATATGGAACGGATGAGACCATATGATGACCACATGATCACACAGGTGGCTACGGGTCTTTTTGGTGTCCGCGAAGAAACCATTCAGCGCGTTCGTATTGTTGAATTCAAGTATGCACAGGGCGCCAAACCGGGCCTTGGCGGACATCTGCTGGGTGACAAAAATACACCGGCGGTTGCCAAAATACGGGAAGCGGTAGTCGGCATATCGCTGTTTTCTCCTTTTCCATTCCATAGTGTGTATTCCATTGAAGACCATATGAAACACCTGGACTGGATCAAGCATGTCAACAGGAGAGCCTTGCTGTCCACAAAGGTGTCAACACCTACGGATGTGGATATGGTAGCTGTTGGAAGCTATTCCGCAGGAACGCATATCATACACCTGGATGGCGGATACGGTGGAACCGGCGCAGCACCGGACATTGCCAAAAAAAATATTGCCATGCCGATTGAGTACGCTATTGCAAAAGTCCATAAATTTCTGGTAGATGAAGGTGCCAGAGAGAAAGTGGTACTGATTGCAAGCGGCGGAATCCGTACAGCCCACGATATTGCCAAGGCAATAGCATTGGGCGCGGATGGTGTTGTCGTCGGAACCGCGGAAATGATCGCCCTTGGTTGCGTCCGGTGCTCCCGGTGCTCTGCAGGGCGGGGCTGCCCGCGTGGTATTGCGACTACTGATCCAGGTCTGGTGACTCAAATCGATATTGAATGGGGTACCCAGCGGCTCATTAACCTCTACAGCGCATGGCGGAAAGATCTGATTGAAATTCTGAAAAGATTTGGCCTACGAAGTGTCCGTGAGCTGGTTGGCCGTTCGGACCTCCTCATGCATCTTGATTTTACGAATGACATTTTAAATGAATTGACCGGGAAATGATTGGAATATAATATCCCTATATCGGATGTGCCTGAAAAATAGACAAACCACGGAATCATAATTTATGTCCCGTTTGCTTGCAATAACCTCGGATCAGTTTATCTCTCCAACTTCAGGCATTGAAGGGTTGAATGCAATGCAGGAAGGTTATGATGGTTCCGGTGTAGGAATCCTGCTGAAAGATCTTGGAGGGCCGTTTGAGAACATCAAAAAATTTCCCATTCTATCCGGAATTTTCAGCACTTCCGGTTTACGGCGTCTTGACCGTTTTATGATGGACATCGGTTTTTCGACCAAATACAAAAGTTCATTCAAACTGCCTCAAAAACCGCCACAAGGTGTTCCCAAAAGGGATATATATCTTGTCCGTGCCTATGACTATCCGAATCAATGGGAAGCCTACAGCCAGAAGGAATTGCAGGACAGATGCATGAAAGTCAGACTTCATCTGAAAACAATGGGTGAAGATCAACATGACATGATTGTCTTTTCTTTCTGGCCGGACACCATTATGATAAAAGAGATTGGCGATCCGGTTGAGATTGCGGAATACCTGCAACTTGACAACAAGGAGTTTACCGCGCGGATTATCATGGCTCAAGGAAGGCAAAACACAAATTACAGTATTGATTTATACTCCTGTCATCCATTTTTCCTCCAAGGGTATTCTACAATGACCAATGGTGAAAATACAGCTTTTGTGACCAACCGGAACTTTTTGGTTTCGATAGGATGCCCGGAATACAATGGATATATGTCTGACTCTGAGATATTCACCCATATCCTTCATTATACAATGTCAAGATTGAATCTTGGCATTGAATCGTATAAGCACATCATCACCCCCCTGACAGATGAAAAACTCACTTTCCATCCGGATGCTTCCTTTTTAAGGCATTTGAAACACTCGTGCAGACAACTGATTATTGACGGGCCCAACTGTGTTGTGGGTTGTCTTCAGGACAATACGCTGTTCATGGTTCAGGATCGAAAGAAACTTCGCCCCGGGATTATTGGTGGAGGCCCGGGAATGTTTGTATTTTCTTCTGAAACCTGCGGACTGGATGCAGTTCTGCCGAATCGTGATAAAAGCAGAGATTTCCAGCCTATGCATCTCGATACCGTTGTTGTTCAGCCGGACCGCCTGAAAATGAATGTGCTCTGTCAGACAGAATCAATCCAGAGTAACCGTCTCTTTATGGGTTGTTTTCAAGCAGATATTTGATCCGGAGATCTTTTACCGCCCACACGTCCGTCCCTATTTGTCCCTTTTTTGGGGAGACTTTATCTTTTCAAATACAAAACGGTAGTTATATTAGGATTTGGTTTATTAAAGACACACCTAACTTAGGAGGAGCGGCGATGAAACAAAACATACATAATGTTGAAAGGGTTATCCGTGTTGTCATAGGACTTATCATTTTATCCCTTGTTTTTGTGGGACCGAAATCATTATGGGGCCTGGTAGGTATTTTGCCGATTATGACGGGTTTATCCGGCTGGTGTCCTCCTTATCAATTATTGGGGATCTCTACATGTAAGAAATGATGAGTTGGTACTGGCCGGAACCCTGGTCATGCTGCCGGCCGTTGCGGTTGCCTTGCTGCTGTACACGCTGAGCGGTTGCGCACCCTGCCATCGGTTACCGGATTGACCGGATGCCGGATCAGTGCTAAAGAAGAGCCATGAAAGCCGATCTTTGTCTCTTTTCGGGTCATGAAAGGATGTTCCCAAACTTCATACCGGGTCAGGATTGGAACCAATGGATATAACCGCTCCCATTTTGATCGTAACCTGTATTCTGTTAATTGTGCTGGTGCTGCTGATTACGGAAAAGATATCGGTTGACCGGATCAGCGTCGGGGCAATGACGGCCCTGATCATCAGCGGGATTCTGACACCCAATGAGGCGGTCGCCGGTTTTGCCAATCCCGCGGTCATCACTGTCGGCGCCATGTTTCTGATCAGCCGCGGGCTGATCCGGACCGGAGCCGTGGAGTTCATTTCAGAGCGGGTTCTGCATCTCTCAAAAGGCAAAGGCCCTCTTGCCTTTATCATCATTCTTCTGACGGTGGGTTTATCATCGGCTTTTATCAACAACACACCGGTTGTGGTTCTGTTTGTTCCCATTGTCATGAGCTTGAGCTGCGAATATGATACCAGCCCCTCCAAGCTGCTGATTCCGGTTTCCTATACCTCGATACTGGCGGGCACCTGCACCCTGATCGGCACTTCCACCAATATTATTGTCAGCGATCTCAGCTCGTTATACGGATACGGGAAGCTGGGCATGTTTGAATTGACGGTAGTGGGGCTTCCGATCGCCATTGCAGGTGTATTGTTCCTGCTGCTGTTTTCATCCCGGCTGATGCCGGGAAATACCGCGCCGGTTTGCGAGATTGATGATCGGGAGGATAAACGATACCTGGCACAATTGCTGGTTCCCTCTGAAAGCCCGTTGATCGGTCAGGATCCGATTCCCTTTTTTGCCGATAAATTTCCAAGCCTTTTGCTGATCGAAACCGTTCGGGATTCGCGTCTGATCGACCCGGATGATGATACTACGGCAGCCATCCGGGAAGGAGACATCCTTCTGGTAAAAGGTTCTGCGGATGATCTGGTCGGCATCCTGGAGAAGAAGATCGTAACCCTTCCTCATGGTGAGGAGGGGATTCACTTCGGACCCGGTCTGGAAAACGATCTGATCGTTGAACTGATCATACCTCCCCAGTCTTCGGTTCTTCGGGAAAGGCTTCTGTCCACCAGCCTCCAGGGAGATCCGGATATACAGATCATTGCCATCAAGAGCCGAAGACTGCATTATTCCGAGCAGAAAATCCAGAATGTCAAGCTTCGGATCGGTGATATTATCCTGGTGAGATGCCCCAAGAAAAAGCTGGAGCAGATCCGAACGGGATATGATTATATCATTATCGAAGATGTCCATCATGCCATCATCGACAAGAGCAAAGCCCGCTGGGCCTTCATTATTTTTGCGGGTGTGGTGGTTTCCGCCTCTACCGGGTTATCGGATATCATGACATCCGCCCTGGCAGGGGTGTTTCTCATGGCCATGGCCGGATGCTTTCGATTGCGGGATGCCTATCGGAGTCTTGAACCGGAGATCCTTCTGCTGATTGTCGGCATGATCGCTCTCGGGAGTGCAATGGAAAAAACAGGGGCCAGTCAATTGTATGCCGAGAGTTTTTTGAGCCTTTTTAAAGGGCTGGGTCCGCAAGTGGTGTTATCCGGCATCATTCTTCTGTGCAGCATCAGCTCCCAGATCCTGAGCAACAACGCCACCGCCGTATTGCTGCTGCCCATTGCGATTTCCACAGCCCTGACCCTGGGGGTGGACCCGAAACCGTTCATTGTCGGCATCTGTTTTGGGGCCAGCGCCTGTTTTGCCACCCCCATCGGATACCAGACCAATCTTCTGGTGTACGGTCCGGGCGGCTACCGGTTCAGTGATTACCTGAAAATGGGCATTCCCATGAACCTGATCGTGATCGTCATGGGGTCGATTCTGATCCCCCTGTTCTGGCCATTGTAGAAGAAATCGGGGTTTGTTTTCAGAAAGGAAGTACCGTGGATCAGTCTGCAAGAGAGAAGTTTTCACAAAAGATGATTGATATCCTCAATATGGGCGCCTTGAACCTGGCCCTGGGAATCGGCTACCAACTCGGTTTGTTTGATGTCATGGACGCAATGGGCGGTCCGGCCGGCAGCCGGCAGATTGCCGGGAAAAGCGGGCTTAATCAGCGGTATATCGAGGAGTGGCTGGGGGTGATGGCAACCGGCGGGGTGATCACGGTTTCCCGGGCGGATGACGGCGTGCTTCTGTTCCACCTTCCAAAGGCCCACGGCGATTTTTTAACGAGGCGGAGCGGCAACAGCAACCTCGGGGTGTATACACAGGAGATTCCATTGCTGAACCGGACGGCCATGGACGGTGTATTGAAAGGCTTTACGACCGGTGAGGGCGTTCCTTATGAAACCTATGGGAAGTTTCAGTCGTTCATGTCCGAACTGGCGGATGCCAAGCACCGGCAGGTTCTGGTGGATACCTTTCTGCCATCCGTGGCCAAAGGAGAAGTTGTTTCCGCTTTGCAGAAAGGGATACGGGTTTGTGACCTGGGATGCGGTCAGGGTGTTGCGGTGTGTTTGATGGCAAAGGCCTTTCCCAACAGCTGGTTTGTGGGACTGGATATTTCCGGGGAGGCGATCCGGGATGCTGCGGCAAATGCCCGGCAGGAAAATCTTTCCAATGCGGAATTCCGGTGTCTTGATGCCGCCAAACTCTCCGGATCAGCGGAATTCGGGAATGCGTTTCAGTATATTACAGCCTTTGACTCCATCCATGATCAGACCCGGCCCATGGCCGCCCTGCATGGCGTGTATCACATGCTGCGGCCGGGCGGCTTTTTTTCCATGGTGGATATTGCCGCAAGCTCGGATCTGTCCAAAAATCTGGATCATCCCATGGGACCGTTTCTTTATACCGTCAGCCTGATGCATTGCATGCCGGTAGGGCTGGTGGACAAGGGACGCGGGCTCGGGATGATGTGGGGCCGGGAGAAGGCGCTGGACATGCTTGCCCGGGCCGGATTCTCCGATATCAAGGTCGAATCCATTCCGGAGGATTCGTTTAACGATCATTTTTTATGTCGTAAATAAAGCCTCATGTTTCGGATGCTTTACTTTGACCAATGGCTTCAGCGGCAAGGTCGGAAGCCGTCCGGATCAGACTGCGGCAGGTCCGGGAGTTTTCCATATGTCTGCCAAAGTCATCCATGGATTCAAACCGTTTGCCGGTAATGAACCGGCATTCGATGGAACCGGCATGTTCCCGGAACCGGTTCACCAGATGCTTGCCGATGGAAAACGTATCCGGACGTTTCGGATTTTTCCGGATCAGGTTGATATGCCCGGTGATGAATTTTCCGATAGTGGAAGCATAGCTCATCTTTCGCAGATCAAAGCCGTGCACAAGGTTGATGGCCAATACCGCACCGGCAGCGGCTCCGCACAGCATGCCCCGGAGCCCGACACCGCCGTCCAGTACCATGCTCAGCCGTTCCAGTCGTTGATTTCCAATGCCGGTTTTTTCACGGACCTGCTTTAAAACCTCCCCGGCACAGTGAAACGGCGTTCCGGATGACTGTTTTTCAGCCGGGGTCGGCATATCTTCATGATCCATTGTCAGATATTGCAATGATCCGGCTTCCATCTGCAGGCACCGGACAATTTTCCGGATCGACAGAAAATAGCGGAGCTGGCCCATGGTTTTCTGGAAATCCACCTGGTTCCGCTCACGGCACTGGGTGGTTCCATAGGTTTTTCGGAACCAGTCCATGTAGTTTCCCGCGGTATGAATGACAAAGGCATCCGCCTGAGGGTCGTCTTGATGCAGGTATTGTTCGTATGTCAGGGCAATGCCCAGTGCCCCGCCGGTGGCAATACCGCAGGTGGACCCGTTGGCCACACATCCACCTTCCAGCCCGGTAACCGCCTTGAGGAGAACATCATCCCGGTCCCTGCATGCATCCTGCACGCCGCCAAAGGTGGCAAGGGCTCAGTTCAGGTCTTTCAGCAGCCGGAAATAATAACGAAACGGCATATCACAATCCTTTTTTTTCCAGCCATCGGAAGAGCAGCAGGGCGCCGGCGATAAACAGGGGTATGATGACCCAATGGTTCACCCCCAGGACCTGGGGCAGGGTGAT
>QZKS01000082.1 GCA_003599865.1 Desulfobacteraceae bacterium | reverse complement strand
CGGTCAAGGATAGACGGTATAATCAATACCAACTTGAGGAAATGATGGGACTCTTTATGAGAGGCATAAAAGACCATGTCGAACGAACTAAAAGTCTTAACGAAACACAGTTGCTCATTGCCTTACTTAAAGCGGCGCATTATGTGGAGGCAGGGAACGACATAAATCACAATTTTGAAGTGATCGCTCGAAATTATATTACCCGCTTTTTTGGCAAACATAAGTTGTCGGACAAAATTGATACCCAAGAAATGGAAAAATTATTTAGCAAAATGTCGTGAAAACCAAAAACAATTATAAATTATCAAGGGTGAAAAAATGACCGCCGGTATTATTATTCTTTTAATAGCTTCAATAATAAGAGGATGGGGGCTATTAAACCATAGGAGAGGCCCAATGGACGCTGCGGTTATAGCTTCAGAGTCTGTTCTATCAATATTATCAATCATTTCGATTGTCATGGGATTGGTCGGTGCTTTTTTAATTGGAGCTGATACATCCCTTTGGATAGGCATTTTCGTATTTGTAGGATTCTGGTTTTTGTCAGGAATATGGGCACCCATTTTAACGGCTTTTGGTTTATAAAGGAGGCAGGAATTGATAAATCTTGGAATCTTCAAATCCAAAGCAGGGAAAAGCTATGACTGCCATTTCGTACCGGATGAAAAAATAGCACAGGCAGTAGGCCCTTTACCTGAACGTGTAGGAACAAGGGGAGTTGTTTTTGAAACACGATCCGAGTCTGAAGAAGAAGCTCGGCAAAAGATTTCTGCTGCAATTGAATCGGGTGCACTGAAATAATTATCATATAACAACCGCATTAACTCGAACTGGCAATCCGCTGCGTTCTATTGCCAGCCGGTTATACGGAACGTTCAGCGATTGAAATAATAGATCTGGAATTTTTTGAAAATATTTCTCTGAGATCGGCAAATCGAATATCCCTCAATGTTAAAATTCCGCAAAGTGCGGATTTATCGTTGCAATGATGAACCCGGATTTGTACCTGAAAATCATCGATCACATGGCCGGTCTGAGGGATCGGATGAAACCCCAGTATCGCAATCCGTCAGACCGCATTGCAAACCCGGCACTTCAGTAGGTTAGCTTCGTCATGCCGGGCTTGATCCAACATCCGATGGTTTTCCTGGATTCCGGCCTTTGCCGGAACGACAGCATCAAGGTAGTGTACCGCCGGAGTAATATTATATGACTCCCCTGCTCCTTGCCATGTTCAGCATCTGCTCCATGGTCGTTTCCGGCGGAACCTGATATTGACCGGAGGATTTCTGCATGAGCGTGATCGCTTCCGTCGGGCAGGTGCCGACACAAAGGCCGCAGCCGATGCATCGATCAAGATTCACGATTGCCAGGTCGGACGAATTCATTTGGATGGCATCCATCTGACACCGGTCCATACAGGTACGGCATCCGGTGCAAAGCCCATCGTCAATTTTCACAAAATGATTGGAGAACACCATCTCCGCCGGTTTGGGATAACTTCTCAAGGAGGACAGCGGGCCGCAGCAGTCACCGCAGCAATTGCACATGCCGCTCGGATTCCGGGAGGTTGCCGGCTGCGTGACCAGCCCTTCATCATGCGCTTTTGCCAGAATCCTTGAGGCTTCCGCAAGATCGACCTCCCGCCCCATATCGTGATCCAGGTAATATTGGGCCATGGACCCGAACATAAAGCAGACCTCACGGGACTTATCACATCCCTTGTCCAGCATCTTGGATGTTTTCCGGCACATGCATTCGGTTACCACAATGGGTTTTGCCTTGCGAAGCAGTTCGATGGCATCCTCATAAGGAGCGATTTTATGCTGCACCGGAACGGACTGGTGGACCGGTATCACCCGCAGAAAATGGGAGGCGGACGATGCCATGGCATTCCGGAACGAATCATTCATGTATTGGCGGACAAGATCCGCGAGCTCGGTGTCGATCCTGGTCACCTGGAATTCAAACAGGCCATGAACAAACGGAATGGCGCCATAGCGGATGACATCCTTCCGGTTCAGGGAGAAGAGAAGTCCTTTTCCGGCCATCTCCCGAAGTTTGTTTGCCGCTTCCTGAGAATCCATTCCCAGACGAAGGGCGATCTCATCCGGCGTCTCCAGTCTCGGAGACAGTTGCAGAAACAGTTCCGCCTCATCAACGGAAAAAAGTTTTTTCAGAATTTTGATCTCAATTCCGGATTCCGTGGCCGGAAATCCCAGAGAATATTGATCCAGCTGTTTTTGCAGTTTTCGAAACAGAACATCCGACATTTTTTTCTCCTCCATCGATTCCCTTATTTGCAGTTACTGTCTTTTTATGAAAAGGCGCTCATAACCGTTATAGCGGGAAGCAGCACCGATGTTTCCAGCGCAAGTTCCCGATCCTGATGAACCGCAAGATACTCCGGATCGGAAATCATCTGAAAAAAGCCTGTTCTGGAAGGATACTCCACCAGCAGCATCCGATCCCACCGGTCCCGGTCCGAACCGATAAACACCCCGTCAACCGCTCCCATCCATAACAGCCGCCCTCCGACACGTTCCAGCATGGGCGCGACATTGATCATATAGCGGTCATATCGGTCTTCCCCTGTTTTCCCGTCTTCCTCCGACTCCTTTTTAAACTTCAGCAGATTGATCATGACGATCGGACCGCTCTCCTTTTTTGCCAGAAATTCCTTGATCTGTTGTTCCGTGGGGTGAATGAAACTCATGGACTCCCTTCCTTATCATTTGTCAAAAAAAAGCTCACGTTAATGCCTTGCAAATCTCCTGATGAACCGTTCCATGACTGTTTGCCCGAAACCGCGATAGCGCCTCTCCTGCCTTTTCCCCTCCCAGCTTTCCCAGCGCCCAGGCGATCATACCCTGCACCCGTTCATCCTGGTTCTCTTCAAATGCCCGGATCAGATCCGGTGTAAACGTGCGATCGTTGGTATTTCCCATCACCCGTGCCACATTCATCTTCCATCGCCAGATATCATGGGAAGACATATAAAACATATGAGGCCAGATTTTCTGCTCAAAGTAGGCCACATCCATGTGCAGCAGATCGGAAAGGCGGAAATCCTTTTCTTTGGCGACCACCTTCAGATTGGGTGAAAGATCCGCAGCCAGCCATGCGGCATTTCGCGGACACACATTCTGACACCGGTCACATCCGTAAATGTAAAGCCCCATGGGTTCGCGCAGATGTTCCGGCGTCAATCCCCGACCAAAATAGGTAAGATAGGAAATGCACTGCTGCGGATCGATGGTTCCGTTTCCTTTTAATGCACGTGTCGGACATGCGGCAATGCAGGCATTGCGGCACCAGTCCGGGCATCCCATTTCAATGGTCGGTTCATCGGGTTCAAGTGCCTGGTCGATGACTACCGCAATGGGCAGAACCCAGGAGCTTTTTCGGGCCACCCTGTTGGAATAAAACAGGCAGTTCTTGCCGAATGTCCCCATCCCGGCCCGGGCAGCGGCAACACGATGGGGAAGATTAAAAGGCACTTTTGTCTGAATGCCATGCTTGCCCAACTCACTCCTGAAACCCTTTATTCTCTTGGCCAGACCATCCTTGGTAACCCGGTCATCATCCAGATAGCATCGCCCGAAATGCCCTTCCATAACCCTTGGATAGGATTGACGGAAGTAAACCTCCATCAGAACAATAATGGTTTTCGCCTCGGCAAGAATGGTTTTCGGATCGGTTCCCTCCATCAAGGCGAGACCAACGGCTTCCGCCCAGCCATATTCCTCCTGCCGTTTCTCCAGAAAGGCTTTGTGAGATGTAAACGGTTCGGCAGTGGTGAATCCGATATCCTCGAATCCGTATTTGCCGGCCAGTGCAATAATATCTTCCTTGGTCATCATGGGTTTTTATCCTCCTGCCATGCCCGGCATTTCACCATCTGGATGGCTGCCATGGCCATGTCCCTGTTGTATTGACTGATTTCTTTGGTTTTGACAAAAAAATGACGAAAATGCCGCGAACCCTCCACCATGGACAGCAGAACATTGGCCGTACGTTCAACATCCTGGGTTTCAATGGCTTTCCGGTTTGACAATTCTTCCAGTTCCTGAATCAGTAGGGTTTTAAACTGCTGATACAGCCACTGGATTTTCTTCTGCACCCGGCTGTTCCGAAAGCTGACGCTGATCACGGACAAGGATGCTGCGATATCGATTTTTTCATAATAGGGTTTGCTCCAGATGGTTTGGAAAAAAGAAACCATCCGCTCTTCCGGATCACTGTTTTTACGCTGGGTTCGGATTTTTTTAAATAAGATAGAATACTCTTCCACCACAAAATCAACCAGCGCCAGGGTCATATTCTCCTTGTTTCCAAAATAATGGAGGATCAGCGTGGAATGGATATCCAGACGCTTTGCCACCTTTGCGATGGACGCGCCCTCAAAGCCTTCTTCCAGAATGGTTTCATAAAAACTTCTGATGATTTCGGGTTTCCGCATTTCCGCATTTTGTCTGGTTTTCATGGCACCGTGTGTTGAATAACTGAACAGTAAGTAAGTTATATTTCACATATTAACAATTGATTATAAATTCATTGTTCACATTTTTTGATGGATGTCAATCCATTTTTATGAATGGGCATCCGGATCAGAATTGGCTTGCCGGCTCACCACCCATATTCCGGACAAGCGGGAACATACGGTCCCATATTATGGCTATTACAGCAATACATTTTTCAACCTGGCACGAAGATTGAATCTATAGCAAATGTGTATGAATGAATCATTCGGGAAAACATCTCGGAAACAACAAAAAATAGATGACATCGGAAAAAGGAGAGATTATGAGAGAAACAAAATTGGTCAGACGGGTTTTGATAGGATTGATTCTGTTAGGGTTCTTTGCCGGCTGTGCGGGAACCGAGAATCGGGAAAGCACCGGAGAATATATTGATGATTCCGTCATTACTTCCAAGGTCAAGGCGGAAATATTGAAGGACCCGGACCTCAAGGTGCTCCAGATCAATGTCGAATCTTTCAAGGGCGTCGTGCAGTTGAGCGGGTTTGTGGATTCCCAGAAGGCCGCTGCCAGAGCTGAGGAACTGGCGAAATCCGTGAAGGGTGTTTCTTCCGTCAAAAACAGCCTTGTCATAAAATGAACCGACTGGAATCCATATGCCGGTTTTTTTCAGCATACTGCCATAAAAACAGCCGGCCGGGGCTAATAATACCGGCTCAATGTAACTTAAACCAGAACCAAAAAGGAGTATGATATGAAACCAACAAAACAGACGATTGCGTTTCTTCTTACAACGCTGGCGGTTGCGGCCATCAGTCTCTCAGGCTGTGCTTCAACAGGCCTTCAACGTTCGGAACAAGCAAGCACATCGATGCAGGCCGTGGATAACGATATTAAATTAATTGTCGTGCAACTGGATGCCACAAACGCTGCTCTTGATCAACTGACACGCTCCGGTCAATCAGATGTGAAGACGGCCTTTGATTTATATGCCGATAACGTTTCAAAACTCGCGGCAATGGAAACAGATTTTGCCGAAAACGCCGCTGAAATGAAGGCCCGGGGCAAGGACTATTTCGATGAATGGAAAATAGAAGGAAACCAATATAAAAACCCCCGGATACAGGAACTCAGCGACCAGCGTCGCATGGAACTTGGCGAGGTCTATGGGGAAATACCATTAAACAGTATCGGCGTGAAGGATGCTTTCAGAACCTATGTGTCTGATGCGACAGAAATTCAGACTTACCTTTCCAACGACTTGACAGCAAGGGGTGTCGAGTCGATCGCGCCCCTTGCAAAACGGGTCGCACGCGACGGAGACGATCTTAAACATGCCATCCAAAAACTTGAAACGGCGATTGAACGGGCAAGAGCGGAAATGGCGCAAAGCGGAAGGTAACGTGGAACCTTGCCGGCCGGGGCTTTACCCGGCCGATCTTAAAAACCTAATGTAAAGGAGAACCGATCATGTTGTGGACAATTGCAGTTATACTGGTAATTCTCTGGTTGCTTGGATTGGTAAGCAGCTACACGATGGGAGGGTTCATCCATATCCTGCTGGTGATTGCCATTATCGTAGTGCTGGTCAATGTCATCGGGGGGCGGAGAGCCATTTAGTCGGCGGAATAACATAAATTAAAAGATCAAGGCAGGATGAAATGAAAATAAACACAATCCTTGGGATCATTCTTATTGTTCTTGGGATCATAGCCTTCGGATATCAGGGGATCTCCTACACGACCAAGGAGAAGGTGATCGATATCGGTCCTCTGGAAATGACGGCGGATAAAACCAGTACGATTCCTTTACCCCCGATCGTAGGCGGTATTGCGCTCGTAGGCGGTATCGTGCTGCTGGTCATAGGAAGTAAAAAATCATGAACAGCCCCAAACAGGCAGACTGATATCGAAGACAAGAATGAATCAATACAACGAGCATCAAACAGTAAACGCAGTTTCAAGATGGTATTTCAGGAAAACGCTTGAACATCTGTCGACGAATTGCCGATGAGGCGCTCTATCTTGTTTTTGCCAATTGCAGTGTTTCCAGAATGTAATGTGAAGGGACGACCGCTCCAAGCTTCCCACCAGTATCGTCACTAATCGTCCCATGAACCAAACCGTATAATCGCGTTCCACTGTCTGGTGTGGCAACGGGTTCCATCCCGTAGCGGGAAATGTCAAATACCGGCGCACCACTAAATCCTCCTGTTGAGGGATCCTGAACGATAAAGAACTCACTCTCTGTTTTTGTGTCAAAACGTCTTATGATCAGGATTCCGCTTGCAGGCGATGTTTGAAGTGTCAATGGCGAGAAACGGTCTGTTACGCCCAAGCCCTTTGGAAATCCGATTACACAGATAGGGACTTCTCTCGGAGGGGCTATTGAAGCCGGCTCGATTATTCCGGCCGGCAAGAATCGTTTATCCAGATACTTGTCAAAAATGACTTTCGTGGGTTTGAGAGCAAGCACTGCAACATCGGCAATTGGATGGTTGACCCAGAAGAGAACGGACGAGCCGCTGAGATCCTTGAGAGATATTGTCTCCGGCACATCATTCTTTCCGGCAATGGTTACCTGGCTTGAAAGATCGATTTCCTTAGCGACATGGGAAGCAGTGACGAGATATAGTCCACTGAAATAATTTATAAAAAACCCAGTTCCCGACATCGTCTTGATTTGCGGCAACGGTTCCTCGTCTTCCGGCCCCTTCAGCCACAACTCCTTCATAACGCCATCGTCATCCATATAGAGCGCGTTGACTGACTTGTGAAGGTAGACCACGGCGGCGGACATTTCCGTAATAGAGTATTTCTCAGCGGCATGCGCGACCGATGATGCTACTCCAATGTACAGGATGATCCCAAGCATCATGAACTTCATTCTTTTATTCCTTTGCCGGTATTCATCTTTGCTTATATTGCTTACATTTATTGTGCCATGCTTCTCTCACGCGATACTGTTGACGCACAATCAATTTACGCATATTTTGTTCCTCAAAAAAGCAAGGTCTTATCCCTTTTACTCATGGATAGAGTGTTTTCCAGGCGCATACCCTGCTATGCCGATCATGAACCGGACCAATCCGTAACTCAGCCAACTCAACAGACGCAGGCAAATGGGCTGGGTTCTCCAGTTACGTTGAAGTATCCGCTGCGCCCCGATATGGATAGCCATCTCCAGGCTATGCTTCAATGTTTCTGCAAATTTTTCATCGTCGACAACGACATTTGCCTCCAGGGCGAGCAGCAGACTGAAAGGATCGAGATTTGAGGATCCCACCGTAGCCCAATGATCATCAATCACCGCCACTTTGGCGTGCAAAATGCCCTTGTGGTATTCGTATATCTCAATCCCTGCATCGAGAAACCTGCCGCGCAGAGCAAGCGCGGCATAATGCAACAATCGGTATTCCACCACTCCTTGCAACAGCAGAATCACCCGGACACCACGCTCGGCTGCATCCAAAAGCGCATGACGAAAATTTGATCCGGGCAAAAAATAGGCATTTGCAAGAATGATTTCGAATTGCGCCTGCTCAATCATCTGCAGATAAGCATTTTCAATAGTACGGCGATGACGGATGTTATCCCGTATCAGGAAAGCCGAGCGCATGTGGCCCCTATGTTCGGTTGAAAAAATTGGTCTGACGTCTTCCCTGTCCCAGTAGGAACGAACGTGGGTCCATGCCAATCGCGACCATAACCGACGAGAAGAATGGCGAATCATTTCCACCAGCGGCCCTGCCACGCTTACAGCGCAGTCATAACAAGACGTTTGACCTGTCGCATCCGTGTCATCTTTGATATTGATGCCACCGACAAACGCAAGCTCCTGGTCCACGATCAGAATTTTCCGGTGCAAACGACGTAACCGATGGCGCCGCAAAGTCCACGGCGATATTTTGGGCCGGAACTTCATTACCATTACACCAGCCGATTTCAGGGAATCGATCAGGGATTTCGGCAAACTATTCGAACCGAATCCATCGATCAGCACATGGGTTTTGACCCCACGAAGGGCTGCCCGTCTAAGTGCTTCTGAAATACATCGCCCGGTATTGTCATTTTCAAAAATATAGCTTTCCAGATAGATTTCATGCTTCGCACGATCTATTGCCGCTTTGATCGCCGGAAAATAAGCTGCTCCGTTTTGCAGCAGGATGATCTGATTGTTTGGAATCATCAGGTTCAATTGGTTTCCTTAACATAACGGCTTGCACTTCATTCAATTATCCTGCAAGAGATCCACACTTTTGAGATCACCCCGTCTATTTATCCCTTGGATGAAAAATCGCACACAGATCGTTTTTCCCAATCCCGATGCTCATCTGTATTTACTGTTCGGTTGTCCCAAAAACCTTTTTCTGTATTTTTGTCAGATCTGAATTCCTTTGAGATCAATGCCCGAACATATGTCCGGACATCATCTTTCGTGATATCAGCCATTTTTACCCTCCATAATATTCATATTGTTATGTACTTTTACAAGCTGTTTTAAATTATGATCAACCGGCGATAATTCGCGGCTTTTTATAAACTCAATCTTTGTGCCAATTTGCCATCACTCAGGGCATCGTTACTCATGCTACTGATTTGTTGCGTCGCATATGCATGGTATTCAAAAACAGAGCCTTTTGCGGCGATCCGGATCAGGTCTTTTTGTATTCCGATTTGGCACACTTCAGTACAATAAAGTCTTTGAATACAAATACTTCATCTGACAAACTCCATTTTGGCATAGACATTATTGGAGTAGTGTCAAAATTGTAATCAGATGATTCTCTCAAAAGCAATTTTAACGCATGCACCGAAAAAGCATCAGTTGCCATTCTCAATCTGCTCTTATTATTTTCCTCACCGCAACTCCAAACAGATCCGAGAATAGATCATATATGACCACAGGCAAAATATGATCCTGTTCATGTTGCAGTAATCGACATCTCCGTAAATGCTTTTTACGCTGATTATTATTGGATGGACGATATTTGTTAGCGCCGGTGTGAAAATGTCATAAAACCTCCGGTTTTAAAATGTAAGATGTAAAAACGGTCAACCGGACATATTCTTTTCCGGCTGACCGTTTTCGAGTTATTCTTTTTTAACCTCTTTCATCCGATAGCTTTTTCCTTCAATAACGACTTCTTCCGTATTGTGAATACTGGGGACGTTGTTGACAAATTATACAAACTCAAGTTCCCCGCCTTATGATTTGCGCGACACCGGATGTGGATATACCCAGTTGCCGTGCGGTTTCAGCCAGCGATATGCCATAATTGTGAATAAGGTTTACTGCAATCTCTTTTCTTATTTTAGGCAGTCGGCCGATACGGCTTCCTGACCGGAGAAGGTCTGGAGATATTTTTTCTTTAGAACAATAGTTTTCGATTTCTTCTCTGATGCGTTTTTTGAGATCTTCGGCAGACATCTGATATTTTATCTTTTCTTCTGCCTGGCTGATCACTTCGGAAACAAAATTCCCGCTACCGAGTATCCTGTTGTCGCTTTCCTCTTGGATTTCGCTCTTTCTCATGGCTTTTACGGCAGACCATCCGCCCATGGATCGGATCAATCCTCCGCCTGTCAGATCATGTCTTTTTCCCAGGTTAATTCCTTTTTTAACATATGCGCGATACGATCTTTTTGCTTCGCCTTCTTTTTTACCGAACCATTGTAAAACATATTCCCTGTCCTGCCAGTTGTTTTTATACCGATTCATCACAACCGAATGCCCGCACCATTTGTACGCGTCAAGTCCGGCCATGTCTTCCACCATGCCGGCTCTCAGGGGATTCAAATGAATGTACCGCACCAGTTCCATAAAATAGGGGTCTTCTTCACAGATAATCGATTTATAGCGATTCTGGAATAAATGACCATAACGATTGTGCCTTCGATTATAGGATACTGCATAGCCTGAAAGAAAACGGCGCATGAATGTGGGGAGTCGGGTATCACCGCTTCGAAGTAAAATATGCGCATGGTTGGTCATCAGTGCCCATGCATAGATGGATGTACCTGTATCCAGAGCGATTTCACCCATCCGGTTTATAAAATTTTCCCGGTCATTGTCGTCGTCAACAATTTTGTGTTTTTCAATACCTCGAAGAATCACATGATGCAATGTTCCGGGCGCATCCAGCCTCGCTCCTCTTGGCATATTACCGTTCCTTTCAGTCTGTTGAATCAAACTCTCGAACTTGATCCAGCATTCGACCATCTCCGATTTCTTGTCGCATCCTATATGTTTTCCGCTATAAAATATTTTGTATAATTTGTCAACAACGTCCCCTATTATCACCGGTCCGAAAGCAGAATGTAGTCAAATTCAGATCCATGGCTTTTATGAACTGTCATGGGTGATTTTCAGAATTTTCATCCGCACATCCACATTATTGCAACAGATAGCTGTTTTGCAAATAATGGAATATTTCAGAAAGGACAACACCCGAATCCCCAGGTCCTCGAAGATCTGTTCCGATATGAAGTCTTGAAAATGCTCAAATCCGAAGGCAAGATCAATCAAATGGTTATTGAAAATATGCTTTCCTGGCATCACAGCGGTTTCAACGTGTATTGCGGTAATACCATCTGGCCCCATGATCAGGGCGCCATGGAAAAGCTTGCACGATATATCATCCGTGCGGCATTCTCTCAGAACGGATGAACTATATCACTGCCGCCCGATCCTCAAATGGTACTGCCAAGGTTACCCTCCAGCTTTTCCAAACTTCTCAAGCTGTACCCTACATATCGCATCCAAAATACGGTTGACACACCATTAACTTACGCATATATTCTTCCTCAAAAAAAGCAAGGTCTTATCTTTTTAATCCACCCAGCCAAACGTCTTTTCCACCGCCTTTTTCCAGCCTCGATACCCCTGCTCCCGCTGTTCGGTTCCCATGTTCGGTTCCCATATCTTGTCCACAGACCAGTTTTCACGGAGCTTTTCCAGGCTGGGCCAGAACCCGATGGCCAGACCGGCTGCATAAGCCGCGCCCTGGGCCGTGGTTTCGGTAACCTTGGGCCGGATCACCGGAACATCCAGGATATCGGACTGAAACTGCATGAGCAGTTCATTGGCCACCATGCCGCCGTCCACCTTGAGATTCGTCAGTTTCACGCCCGAATCCTTGCTCATTGCCCCGGCAATATCCAGTGTCTGATAGGCATTGGCTTCCAGAACCGCCCGTGCAATATGCCCCTTGTTGATATAACGGGTCAATCCCACCATGACGCCGCGGGCATCCGAACGCCAGTATGGTGCGAAAAGGCCGGAAAAGGCCGGCACGATATACATTCCGCCGGTGTCATCAACGGTTTTAGCCAGGGTCTCAATGTCCCGGGCTTCCCTGATCAAGCCAAGATTATCCCGAAGCCACTGTACCAGCGCTCCGGCTATGGCAATGGAACCTTCGAGACAATATACGGGCTTTTCTCCCCTGATTTGATAGCCCACGGTGGTCAGCAATCCATGGTGGGAATGGACAGGTGTGGTACCGGTGTTCAATAACAGAAAACAGCCGGTTCCATAAGTATTCTTTGCCTCCCCCATGGAAAAGCAGGTCTGTCCCACCAGGGCTGCCTGCTGGTCCCCGAGTGCGCCGCAAACCGGTATCCTGGCGTGCAGCGGTCCCTTTTCCTCCGTATATCCCCAGACATCCCTGTCGATGGAAGGAACGATCCGGGGAAGGATACGGGACGGAACCCCAAGAACCCGGAGAATATCATCATCCCACTTCAGGGTATGCAGATCCATCATCATGGTCCGGCTGGCATTGGTGACATCGGTCACATGCACGCCGCCGTCCGGTCCGCCGGTGAGCCACCAGATCATCCAGGTTTCGATGGTTCCGAACAGGGCGTCTCCGGATTCCGCCCCTTTTTTGGCTTCCGGAACATTGTCCAGTATCCAGCGCGCCTTGGGACCGGAAAAATAGGTGGCAATGGGAAGTCCTGTTTTTTCGCGAAACCGGTTTTGCCCTTCATGGCTTTCCAGCTCCTTGCATATCCTGTCCGTCCGGGTGCATTGCCAGACGATGGCATTGTAATAGGGTTTTCCGGTTTTTCGATCCCAGATCAGTGTGGTCTCCCGCTGATTGGTGATGCCGATGGCGGCAATCCTGTCACCGGACAGATTGGCTTTCTCAAGGGCATCGGCCATGACTTCCTTTGTATTCAGCCAGATCTCCATGGGGTCGTGTTCGACCCAGCCCGGTTTGGGAAAAATCTGTCGGTGCTCCTTCTGGCTGACGGAAACAATCCGTCCTTTCCGATCAAAGATCATAAACCGATTGCTTGTGGTTCCAAGGTCAACGGCACCGATATAATCAGGCATATTCTCCTCCTTTTGATGATTGGCCCATCTTTGTTTTGATCGTACTACCGGCAGCAATAGCGGGTCAGGTGCCGGCTGTCAACGGCATTGTTTTCCAACCCGAGATCACGTTCCTTCAGCCCCATGGCAAGACCCAGGAGCTGGGGATACAGGATGGATGGCAGTTTGTGTTTCCAGGAAGAATTGCCCTCCTCCGGATGACTTGCGCGGATCCGGTCAAACTGGATCTGACAATAGGTACACGCCACACATAAAAAATCCGCCCCGGCCCTATGAGCATCCTCCAGTTTTTTTTGCATCATGTAGAGCGACAAACCGTTGTTCTTCTCCCATAAGGGATTCCCGCAGCACTCCAGCCGCCTGGACCATGAAACCGGTTCCGCACCCGTCACCGCCACCAGTTTTTCAAACAGGGTGGGAGCCGGCGGATTGTCAAAGTGAACGACACGGCTGGGCCGCAGTGCATGGCATCCATAGTGAGGGGCGATGTTCAACTCCCGGAACGGATGACGAACCTTTTCCCGGATAGCGGAAAGACCCACATCATGAACCAGGACGGACAGCAGGTGCTTTACCTGTATCCCTTCTTCCCAGAACAGTCCTTCCTTTTCCAGCAGCCGATTGATTTTTTCTCTCAAGTCCCGGTCTTCCCGAAGCCTGGAGATGGCGTATTTCAGGTTCCCGAAACAGCATTTGCACGGCGTCAGGATATCCAGACGTTGCCGGGAAGCCAATGCCAGATTCCGGGCAGCGGAAAAAATCGAAGCCACCATATTCTGATGACGGATGGGATATCCGCAGCAATTGAGTTCCACATCGGCCAATTCGACCCCCAGTGCATTCAGTACGGCTCTGGATGACGTTTCATAATGCTTTAATTCCTTCTCGATTTTGCATCCGGCAAAAAACAGGAACTTCATATGGCATTCCCCCCGGAGGTTCCGTCCGAACCGCCGTCCTTTTCCGGTTTCCCGGATTCCATAAACCGGACTTTTTGCAGCCGGTTTGCCCCCATATTTCGCAGCTCGTATAAAATATCCGCCACCCGGATTCCCTGCGGACAATGCTCCTGGCACATATAACAGGTCACACAATCCCACACCATGCGGCTCCCCATGGCAAGGTCCCGCATGTTGAGCCGCAGCAGATTCATGACCTGCTGCGGCGTCACCTCCGGGGATGACAATGAATCCGGAACGGAAACCACCGGACACACATTGGCACACACCGTACACTGGACACAGTTGGAAAAGGCTTCCGGTGCCATGTTTCGCAGCAAATAGTCATCGGGCTCCGGGATATCCGGCAGGCCGCACTGTTCGGAAAGGGAAGCCCACTGGCCGGCGGAACGTTCCCGTATCCACTGATCGGGTCCGGAAAAGCCGCGACAGGCCAGTTCCTGTTTCGATGCCTGCCATAAATCATGGAGGACAATTCCGGAAGGGCAAAAAGCGGTGCAGCGACCGCAATCGGTGCAGGCAAGACTCCCGGCGGAAACAGCCGGATAATCATTCCGGTCAACATGTCTTCCGGAAGCGATTCTCTGGATGGAAAGAAGTTTTTCAGACGGCAGCACATTGGGATTTGCCGTTACCCGATAAATCGGCATGACACTGCAATGAAGGCTGCAGATGCCGCAATGGGTGCAGGCATCCATGCCGATGGATCGTTTGACGGCCCGGTTCCAATCATCGCTCCCGACTTGCGGCGACTTTGTCCGGATCATCAAATTCAGCGGTACGGAAATGAAATGAAAAAATTTGCTGAACGGAAGACAGGCAAGACCGATAAAACAGGCGATAAAGTGAACATACCACAACCAGATATCCGCCCGGATTGCATTCAGGGCATTTGCAAAAGACCGCATGCTGATGGACAAAGGGTAGGATACAAACGCCGATATCGGCCTGACATGGCAGACCGCGCAATAATCTTCATGAAGCTTCTGCCCTGCGTAGAGAAGCTCCGGCGATTCCGTGTCCACTGCTTCCGGGAAAACCACACCATACTCCTCTGCCCAGTATGATTTCAGTGGAGCCGTTTCTTCCGGATCATCGGACCGCATATAATCCGCCACCATTTCATCAAAGATGGGTGCGGAAAAAATCTGAACCGCTTCCAGAAGGAATCCGGAAAGCAGGATAACGGACAGAAGAACGATTGCCGCAATGTCGGTCCGGCTGGTGGCCTTTGGAAACGGTTTTTTTCGAATCCTGCGAAGGATAAAGAACAGGATTCCCAAAAAAGCGATGGCTCCAAACAAATTCCGCAGAAACATATATGGGTTCAGGGTGGACTCGTAATCGGAAAACAATGCCCGGGTAACCATATCGTCCATGGCATGCATGAAAACCAGAACGACAAATGAATAAAACAGCAAAATGTGAAACAGCCATCGAACCTTGTGGGCTTTGAAAAGGTCCGCCTGCAACAGAACATCAATAAACAGTATTTTAAAAAGGATCAGCATTCTGAGGCCGGCAAGAGCCCGCAGCACAGTCTTGCAGGCATGCCATAGACGATCAACTGCTGATTCTCCTGCGACATCCGGACCAATGGACAACCGGAACCATCCCGCAATTCTGTAAATCAGTCCCAGGACACAGATGAACAGAGACAAATATAAGGCTGTATTAAAAATCATGACCCAAAACCTGTTGCACAAAAGCCTCGACAGCCGCATAGGCGGTTGTAATGGAAAGGCCGGAACCGCATTTCATTCGTATCCAGTCCTGATAGGCCAGAATCGATCCGGCTGCAAAAAGAGCGGAAAACGCCGGCCGGCCGCTCCGGTCCAGCGGCCGAAACCAATCATCGATGGCCAGACCGGCCATATTGATGTCATGACCGGAACGGGCAAAAAAATCCGTATTGTGCCGGCATGTCCGATCAGCCGGCTGACAGACCGGAAGGTTGAAAATCGTCTCCCGGATGCCGGTTCTTTCTGCTTTCAGGCCTTTGCTGAAAAACCGCCCGGTGGAAAGGATCACGCCCTTTGCACGGATCCGGAAGTGATCGGTTCCCTCCCCGATATCCAGCAGAAACCCTCCTGAATCCAGAGCAGGCACCTTGTCCACCGGTTCCTGAAAAAAAGTCTGAACACCCCGCTCCGCCAGTTGCTGCTGAAAAACCATCTGCAGGCGAAGTCCCGGTATGGAAGGCGGCAGAAATGGAATTTCAAAAACCGGAACCCCGAGCCTTTTTTCAAGATCCCTGTGAACATCCATGCTGTTCTGCACTCCCAGGACTGCCGGAAAACCGACTGCTGCGGCATCCTTCAGATGGGGCAAAACGATTTCTGCGAGCTTTTCCCGGCATGGCTCATGTTCCATTTCCTTTGCCGCCTGCTCAGGATAAAGCACATGAAAACCGCCGGGAAAACGGACATTCAATAAACGCAATAAAGGCCATGATTTTCCCATGGTTTCCTGAACCTGACGGGAACTGAAACCCTTGATTTCCGGAAAGCCGACAATCAGGCAGGGGGATTTTTCCTGAAAAGCCCTTACTCCGGCAGTCATGGTATGTGGGACGCCGAATGTCTGTTTACCGGTTCCCACCGAGGTGATCACGGTCTGATTGCGGTCCGGATCAATGTGATAGGAAAGACCGGATTCGGACAGAAACACCATGAAATCATCCATTGCCTTTTTCATGATATCCGGCTTGATGCGGGAGTAGGGATGAGGACACGAATGATCTTTGGAAAGCATGCGGATGGCTTCCCAGGGGTTTTCCCAGATCTTTCCCGATGCGATGGGATATACCGACATCAGATCCAGCAGGCCGCTGAAAAAACGCATTCCTCCGGTATTTCCGATCAATGCCGTGGAAATCCCCCTGTTGGATGCGAACAGGGCGGCAGACATGCCGGCCATGCCGCTCCCGATCACCAGCAGATCACAGTGTCGTTCGGAAGCACTCAACAGGGATTCTCCTCTTCGGACTGTTCCAGGCAGAATGTCCCGCAATGAATGGCTTCCATGAGCTCCGACTGGGCAAGGGACTGATTCCATAAAAGAGGATACTGCCCCCTCCATCTCTCAGAGAGAAAATGTTTCAGCTGTCTGATTCCTTCATCGTCATTCAATTTGCCCAGACCATATAAATGAGCGGCCACCCGGGCGCTGCAAAACGCTCCCTGACATGGACCTTTTCCAATGCGGCTTCGCAAGGCGATCGCATGGATATCCGGCGTCATCCCTTCATCGGATATGGACTGATAAAGGCGTTCCACAACACTGGCCGGAACCATCTCACATTCGCAAAGCAAACAATCATCCGGATGATGCTTTTCCATCCAGAGCCGGGGAGAAAGTCCGGGCTCGGTCCACTGGCCTTCCCGGGTCGCCGGCAAAGGCTCCGTCCTTGTCCGGCATGGAACCGAAACCTGTAATCTCCGGCAAACCAGATCCGCTGTTTTTTCCGCCATCAGCCGGAAGGTGCTCAGCTTCCCGCCGGTAATGGTGATAAAATTTTCAAGACCGTCTTTTCGGTGATCGATCAATGCAAAGCCCCGGCTAACCTGGCGGTCGTCTTCAACACCTGCGCACTGCAACAGCGGGCGGACCCCGCAATAGGACCGGATATACCGGGACGTTGCCAGAACCGGAACCATGGCCGCGCCTTCGTCGATGATCAGGTCCACCTCTTCCACCGTGGGCATGATTTCGTCCGGGGATTCAATGCGAACCGAAGTGGTTCCCAGAATCGATACGGTGCCCCCGGGAACCAGGATGTCACCGTCTGTTGCCGGCCGCAATCGATTGATCACCCGGCGGGCAATCCGGTTCTGGGTGACAAGAAGGGTTCCTTTGGAATAGATCATGCCGATCCGGGCCCCTGCCAGTTTTCCGATTTTCTTTGCCCATGCCCCGCTTGCACTGACCACCTGCTCGGCCTCGATCAGCGACTCCTCACCGGTATATTGATTGCGCAACCGGGCTGCCTGAATTCTGCCCTTGTGAAGCAGAAATTCCGTCACCTCGGTATTTTTTAAAAATGTGCAGCCAAGATGCCGGGCATGGGATATGTTTTCCAGGGAAAGCCGGAACGGATCGATGGATGCATCCGGCACCCGATAGGCGGCAATGATTTCCCCGGAAAGGGAAGGCTCCATTTCCCGTGCCGCCTGAATGTCCAGTGCAACGGCGGTAATCCCGCATTTTGCGCAATAGGAGGGAAAATCCGCAATATAGTTTTCGTCATCCCCGGCAACTGCGACATACAGCCCGCCGGTATCGTCAATACAATGGGCGGCCAGTTTTTTCAGTATGCTGCCTTCGATACGGCATTCTTTTGCCGCCTCGGTATCGGACGCCACATAGCGGGCGCCGCTGTGCAGAAGGCCATGATTTCCGCCCGATGCCCCTGCATTGATATCCTGCTTTTCAACAAGAACGCAGGGAATCCCCCGCAGCGAAAGATCCCGTGCCAGTCCGGTTCCGGTCGCCCCGCCGCCGATAATCAAAACCCGGGTGGGTTGCATTTGGCTTGTTATTTTCATATTGCAACAATTTTAACAGAAATAAAATTCACTTGAGAAAACTTTTTTTCATTGTTATATCGGAAATCATAAGCTATCTGATCTAAATAATTGCATAGCATGAAAAATTACCGATGTCATGGATTTTTTCAAAAAACAAAATATAAAATAATAAATTTTCAAAAATGAAAATTATTGAATCTGTCCGGGTTTCTTCCGGACCAGGAGAAACCGTATGGCAGGAGATACACTCCCTTCGGGAACAGAAAACAACGGCAAGCCGGAACCGGTCAGGCGCAGGCATGAACAGATTATCAGTCTGGTCCGCGAGCAGGGTTTTGTCACCATCGAAAACTTTGCACATCAGTTCGGTGTGACCACTCAAACCATCCGGCGCGATATCAACTCCCTTACCCGGGAGGGGCTTCTTCATCGTTATCACGGGGGGGCCGGCCTGCCCCCCAGCACGGAAAATGTGGATTACGCCAGACGGCAGACATTATGCTCTTCGGAAAAACAGCGTATTGCAAGAATGGTGGCACGTCATATTCCGGACCAGGCATCCCTGTTTATCAATATCGGAACAACCAATGAGGAAATTGCCAAGGCCTTGTGCAATCACAGCCGGCTGCGCGTCATTACGAACAATCTGAATGTGGCATCCATACTCAGCGGCAACCGGAATTTCGAGGTCATTGTCACCGGAGGGCTTGTGCGCAGCAGGGACGGCGGCATTATCGGTGAGGCGACCATAGATTTTATCCGGCAGTTCAAGGTGGATCTGGGCATTATCGGGATCAGCGGGATCGATGATGACGGCACCCTGCTTGATTTTGACTACCGGGAAGTCAATGCGGCAAAGGCCATCATGGCCAACTCCCGAAAGGTCTTTCTGGCGGCGGATCACACCAAATTCGGACGCAACGCCATGGTCCGTCTGGGAAGCATCCATGACATTGATGCCCTGTTTACGGACAGAAAGCCCGCCTCCGGCATGACCGAACTGCTTGCCATGGCCGATACCGAATTGCATGTGGCGGACGAATGCCCGGAACCATAAAAAACAGCCGCCGGCATCACGCCGTTTCAACAGGCCGTATTCACAAAATTCTTGACACACAAAATTCTCCTGCCTATAGTCGGCCCCTGAAAACACCCGTAAAACCGACAAAAAATGAATATCGGAACCCTGAAAATGCCGGCAAAAAACCTATCTTTTCTGTACAATATCCGTCATCAATACCCGGATCCCGACGACCCACAATCGCAAATCGAAACCGATTTCGATGACCCGGAAACCATCGAACGCATTATTTTTCATCTTACGCAATGCGGATTCCATGTAATCCCCATCGAAGCGAACCAGGAAGCCTATCCGGCACTTTATGAACAGCGGCAACATATTGATCTGGTTTTCAACTATTCCATGGGAATATACGGGGAATCGAGGTATGCACAGATTCCGTCCATGCTCGAAATGCTCCGGCTGCCCTACACAGGGTCCGGTCCATTGACCCAGGCGCTGGTCATGAACAAGGCAAGAATGCAGGAAATTTTGTCCGCCAACGGGGTCCCTGTCCTGACATCCCAGGTTTTCCATTCCCATACGGAACCGCTCATGGCGGACCTTGACTTTCCCCTGATTGTAAAGCCTCTGGGTCAGGGTTCTTCTGCGGGTATCACATCAAAGAGTATCGTAAACAGCAGGCCTGAATTATCCGAAAGGGTGGAGAACATCATCTCTGTTTTTCATGAACCGGCGCTGGTCCAGCCGTTTCTGGACGGCCGTGAATTTTCCATCCCCATGCTGGGAAATCCGCCGGTGACCCTGCCCGTAATCGAACCGGATTTTACCAGAATCCCGGAAGGATATGCCCGGCTGGACTCCCTTGAAATCAAATGGATTTTTGAGGAACAGTCGGAAACCCATCATCTGGTCTGTCCGGCAGTCCTGGATGAACGCACCAGAAACACAATCGAATCCATTGCGCAAAAAACCTGGAAGGCCCTTCAGATTCGGGACTGGTGCCGCATCGACATGCGGTGTGACCGAAACGAAAACCTGTTTGTGCTGGATGTCAATTCCCCTCCGGGAATCATCCCGCCGGAAATCTCCATGACCTCGTACTTTCCCATGTCCGCGCGTGCAGCCGGGATCAGCTATGACCAGCTTCTTCAAAGGGTTATTCAAACCGCAATCGACCGTTATCCAAAAACCAAATTGAGATGAAAGCGTTCAAGCGCCGATGAATAAAGATACGGATCAGACGGATTACAATGAAATCCGGATCAGAAAAGTCACGCCTTTCCCGGGTGTACTGATACATTCCAGCTCTCCCTTGAGGGTTTGCGTCACCAGGTTGTATACGATGTGCATGCCAAGGCCGGTGCCGCCCTGGTTTCGTTTGGTTGTAAAAAAGGGATCGAACATTTTATCCAGGATCTTTTGTTCCATTCCCCTTCCATTATCGGAATAGCTGATAACCAGTTTCCAGTCTTCCCGCCACACGGTCAGGGTGATCTTTCCTTCCGTCATGCCCTCAAATCCGTGAATCAATGAATTCATCACCAGGTTGGTGATGATCTGGGAAAAAACGCCCGGATAGCTGTCGATTTCGATATCTTCATCGCATTGCAGATCGATGGTGTGATGCACCTTGGTAAAACGGGGCCGCAGACTGAACAGGAGTTCGTTGAGATACGTTTTCACGTTGAAGCGTCTCTGGCTTTCACTGGACTGGTCAACGGCAACCTGTTTGAAGCTTTGCACCAGACCGGCCGCCTGATTGAGATTGGTCAGGATCATGTTGGAGGAATCGTTGGCTATACGGAAATATTTTTCAAGGTCCGACCGTTTCAGTTTTTCATGTTCAAACAGATCCCGATATTCTTTGGTCTTGTCCGACAGCAGTGAAGCGGCTGTCAGGCCGACACCAAGGGGTGTATTGATTTCATGCGCCACGCCTGCCACTAGATCTCCAAGTGCCGCCATTTTCGCCGTCTGAATAAGCTGTGCCTGTGTTTGACGAAGGTTCAGAAGGGAATCATTCAGTTTCCTTTCCGCTGCATTCCGTTCCCGGATTTCCTGTTCCAGCTGTTGATTCATGGATGTCAGTTCTGCGGTTCGCTCCTCGTTCCGTTCCTTTTGACTGAAAATCTCCTGATAGCTGATTTCCAGCTGGGATTTGCTGAATTTCAGTTTCTCCCGGATACCTTTGATATAATTTCCGATAAAGGAAAGGTAGGATAGCATGACGGCAAGACTGCACCATTGAACGATATTGATGGCCAGCTGAAAATCCGGAGGTTTGTTGTGCTCGTCGATGATGATCACGCAACCATAGGATAGTACGGCAAGAAAGGAGACGATCATGAACTCTCCGGCGCTTAATTGAAAAACACCGAACAGAATGACAAACAGATAGCCGGCCATAAAAAGTCCGCGAAGCTCCTGGGTATGATACAGCAGATAGGTGATCCAGAAAATTGCCCATATGATCTGGGGAATGGTCAGGCTGGGGTCCTTGAAACGTTTGTTCAGGCCGATCCGGATGCATAAGAAAAAAAAACCCTGTCCAAGAAAAGCCAGAAAAAAACTGGCCAGCAATTGATTCAGGGACATGCGGAGAAGACCGGCTTTCAGGGAGAGAAATACAAGGCAAAAAATGGCAAACCAGAGAAGGGAGGCCATAAGCTGGCGTTTGATCCGAATGCCCTGGGCTTTATCATTCGTTATGATGAACTCATTCAATCCCATTTTTTCTGCTTGTATCGATAGAGGTCCGGATTTCGGCAACAATCCGTACTTCGTTCAACAGACTGCTGATCTACCGGGCTTCCTTCAAAAACTTTCGAAGGACATACGGCAGAATCCCGCCATGTTCAAAATAAGCGACTTCTATTTCCGTATCCAGTCTGGCAATCACCTGGAAAAAAACCGTTTGTCCGTCCTCTTTGACCGCCGCAACTTGCAGTTTTTTCCTGGGCGTCATTCCCTCAATACCCGAAATGGAATACCGCTCCTTTCCGTCCAGACCAAGGTATCCGGCATTTTCACCCTCCCGGAATGTCAGCGGCAGAATCCCCATCCCGATCAGGTTGCTTCGGTGGATCCGTTCATAGGATTCCGCCAGAACCGCTTGTACACCCAGAAGCATCGATCCTTTGGCTGCCCAGTCTCGGGAAGACCCGGTGCCATATTCTTTTCCCGCAATAACCAGGACAGGAGTGCCTTCCCGTTCATACGCCTTTCCGGCCGCATACACGAACATTTCCTCTTCTTCCGGAAATTTTTGGGTATACCCCCCTTCCCTGGGAACAGCCAGCAGGTTCCGGATCCGGATATTCGCAAACGTTCCCCGCATCATCACCTCATGATTGCCGCGCCGTGAACCGTAGGAGTTGAATTCCTGCGGCGGAACACCTTTTTTCACCAGATACTTTCCGGCCGGATAGTTCTGCGGTATGGCTCCGGCAGGAGAAATATGATCGGTTGTCACCGTATCGCCCAGCATCAAAAGGACGCGTGCGTTTTGAATATCAGACCGCGGGTGCGGCTGCGGCTCGAATTGATCAAAATACGGCGGTTTTCGGATATAGGTGGATGTTTCTTCCCATCCAAAGGTCTTCCCTTCCGGAACGGCCAGATCATTCCAGTATGAATCCCCGTCGAAAATCCGGTTGTATTCGATTTCATATAAATCCGTGAGAACATGCTTCCGAACCAGATCGGCAATCTCCCCGGCATCCGGCCAGATGTCCCGCAGATATACCGGAACGCCGTCAGCGCTTTTCGCCACCGGTTCGGTTGAAAAATCAATATCGATCCTGCCGGCCAGGGCAAAGGCGACCACCAGGATGGGAGACATCAGATAATTGGCTTTCACCCGCTGATGAATTCGTGCTTCAAAATTCCGGTTGCCGGACAGCACGGAGGCGACGGTCAGGTTGTTTTCCCGGATCTGTTTGTCGATATCCGGATGAAGCGGACCACTGTTGCCGATACAGGTTGTGCAGCCGAATGCCGCAAGATGAAATCCGAGATCCTCCAGACAGTGAAGCAGACCGGCATGCTCCAGATAACCGTTCACCACCCGGGAACCGGGTGCAAGCGAGGTCTTGACATGGGAAGGAACACGGAGTCCGGCCAGAACCGCCTTTCGGGCCAAAAGACCGGCCCCGATCATGACCGCCGGATTGGATGTGTTGGTACAGGATGTAATCGCTGCGATCACCACGCTCCCGTCCCTGACGGAAACGCATTCTCCACTTCCGGCAGACGCATCTTTTTCTCCGGACCTCCCGGAAAACTTCAAAAATCCGGTTTTCAGGTCCGGGATACCGATTCGGTCCTGAGGTCGGGAAGGCCCTGCAACCGAACGTTCAATCGAGGCAAGATCCAGTTCGATCACCTTGGTGTATTCCGGCCGGTCATCGGCTGCATGGAACAGACCCATTTCCCGGGCGCAGGCCTCCACAATGGCTGCATGGTCCTTCCGATTGGTCTGGATAAAATATTCGATGGTTTTGGAATCCACCGGGAAAAAACCCATGGTTGCGCCGTATTCGGGGGACATGTTGGCAATGGTGGCCCGGTCCGGAACCGTCAGGTTCTGCAGTCCGGGTCCGAAAAACTCCACAAATTTTTCGACCACACGATGCTTTCTGAGGAGTTCGGTAACGGTCAGAACCAGATCCGTTGCCGTAATATCCGGCCCCAGCCGGCCGACGAGTTTCACGCCGATTACCTCGGGAATCGCCATATAATAAGGCTGACCAAGCATGACCGCCTCGGCTTCAATGCCGCCGACACCCCATCCCAGCACACCGATGCCGTTGATCATCGTGGTATGGGAATCGGTTCCGACCAGGGTATCCGGGAAAGCGAAATGTTTCCCGTTATCCTCCCGAACCGTAATAATCCGGGCCAGGTACTCCAGATTGACCTGGTGGCATATTCCGGAATTGGGCGGCACCACCCGGAAATTGTGAAAGCTGTTCTGCGCCCACTTGAGCAGGGAATACCGTTCACTGTTCCGCAGGTATTCCATCTGCACATTTTTTTCCAGGGAATCCCGGCTGCCGGAAAAATCCACCTGGATGGAATGATCCACGATCAGGTCAACCGGGACACTCGGATTGATTCTCTCCGGATCTCCTCCATATTCCTTCATGGCATCCCGCATGACCGCCAGATCCACTACGGCAGGAACCCCGGTAAAATCCTGCATCAGCACGCGCGCCGGATGGTAGGGGATCTCCACCGGTTCAGGATACTCCTTTTTCCAGTCTGCAATGTTCATCACATCTTCCTGACGGACAATCCGGCCGTCAAATTTGCGCAGCAGGTTTTCAAGAAGAATCCGGATGGAAAAAGGAAGACGATAAATGTCCATCCCTCTTTCCTTCCCAAACGCTTTCACATCAACAATCTGATACTCTTTTCCGTTTACGGAAACGGCCTTCTCATAGCTGGATGGTTTCATGGAATTGTGCTCCCGGAATTCAGGTAAAAATCAGTTCACGACCTTGGAAATGGAGATAAAACGTTATTTCTGATGATGTTTCCAGAACGGATTCATCAGATCTTCAAAAACCACCATGGCGGCGCCGGCCCCCTGACCTGCAGCCGTGACAATCTGCTTGAACCCGCCCACCACATCGCCGGCAACATATATGCCGGGCACATTGGTCCGGTAGTTCTCATGCCGGATAAATCCGTCCGACGTCAGTTCCAGCCCCGCAATATTGGCGAGCCTGACCTCCGGATCATATCCGATGGCGATGAACACTCCTTCCGCCGGAACCGAAGATGTCTCATTGGTTTTATTGTTGTACAGAACTACCGATTCAACCTTGTGGTCCCCGGTAATATCCTTTACTTCCGTATTCAAGAGCACCGGGATTCCATATTCCGCAAGCCTGTTGATCAGTACACTCTGGGCCCGGAACTCGTCCCGCCGGTGGACAAGGGTCACCTCCACACCGATATTCTTCAGATGAAGGGCCTCTGTTACCGCACTGTTACCGCCACCCACCAGAATGACCTTCTTGCCTTTAAACAGCGGTCCGTCGCATGTGCTGCAATAACTCACACCATGTCCGGCGAGCCTCTCCTCTCCCCGGATGCCCAGTTTCCGGTGAACGGCGCCGGTTGCCAGCAGCAGGGAACGGGTAATGAATTTCCGCCTGTTCGTCCGGACGATCAACGGCTCGCCGGTTTCAATTTCAAGCACCTCTTCTCCCGGGAAAATTTGGACATACTCCATGGCATGGGTCACCATGATATCCACCAGGGTCTTTCCGCCGACCTGTTTTAAACCCGGATAATTTTCCACAACCGGAGTGGTTGCCACCTGTCCGCCGAGCAACCCCCGTTCGACGACAACGGTGTTGAGTCCGCTCCGGGCCGCATAGATCCCTGCCGTCAGACCGGCAGGTCCGCCGCCCACCACGAGAAGATCGGTTTCCACTTCCTTTGCATCACTCTCCGGAATAAAAATGGTCTGCTGTTCCATCTTTTCCAGGGAAAGGGCAAACAGTTCTTCCGGCTGGGCTCCTTTGGCGATCAGAATCTCATCGGCATAGGTCTGCGGTACGGATTGCGCGGAATATTTTTCCGCAAGATCCGGATTGGCCTGGGTGTCAACCAGCTCAACCGATATCAGCCCCGGCTTTTCAATGGCCGCCCGCAGGGCGTTCATCGCCTGCTGCGGGCAATAAGGACAGGAGCCGCTGATAAACACCTTGACGTGTCTTTTGCTATCCATCCGGTTCAGTATTTTCCTTGTATCGTCGGTCAATCCGCTGTCACGGCTCCCCAGCAGCAGCATCAGCTCCAGAAAAATCCGGGCCTCCTCACCGATCGGCGCCCCCAGCCATCGGACATGGCAGTTGTCCGGATCAAAGAGAATTGTGGGGGAGTGTGTTACCCGGTATTCCGCGGCTTTCTCATGGTCAAGACGGTATTCCCGAAGCACGATCTTGTCGGTTGTCTGACGGAAAAACCGGATCGCCTGCTTGGCATAGTCATTAAACATCTCATTGACACCCGGCTGCGTAAACAGAACAACCGGGATTTCTCTGGACAGGCCTTGAAACAGCTTCATGATTTCACGCTGTGCATCCTGAACGTTTCGGTCGGATCCCTGATTCATTTCAATGATTCCCTCATTCTTCTGTTGATTCATTAATCCCTGAACACAAGCTTCCCGCCGAGAAAACCGGCAATCCCGGCAGCACCCAGCATCACCATATTGACCAGTACAAACAATCCGCGGTGGGATGACCCGTGAAGAGCAACCCCGGGATCGGTCATCTGCCAGATCACCACCAGAAGGGCCAGCAAGGTGACGGCTGCGCCGCAGATCATTTTGATCCGAAACGTGCTCGTCATGACGCCGTTATATTTCCGCTTCCACTCGTTGTATCCGGAAAACAGGACAAACGGCATGCACAGCAGAACAAATATCACGTTATAAAATGCTGCCTGGGCAAGCCCGGCGATATTAAACATGGCGGCCATCAGAATGAATACAACCGACACCGGCAGCACACCATTCGGTATATGGGTGGAAACCGGATGCGCATGATGCCGGGCCATCAGACCGGTTGCCATCTCATACAAACCCGAAGGTGTTTCCGTTTCCACAACAGGATCGGGCTCCCGCCGGGAAGGTTTGTTTTCTTCTTTTGGCAAGGACCCTTCGGATTCTTCCGTCAGTTCCACAAATTTGCTCCTGTCGGCACCGCACACCGGACATGTTTCCGGCGGTTCCTCTCCGGTATGAATATATCCGCAGACCGTACACTTCCATTTTTTCATCATCTTCTCCTGTTCGGATGTTATCGTTGATCGATCGGGGTGAATGAACATTCTTCCGGACCGCAGTAGTCGCCGATATATTCCGCTTCCGGTCGATACAGTATCGGCTTGGGCGCGGCACCGGCAAATTGTTCCTCAATCACATGGGCTGACCACCCCACGACCCTTGCAATGGCAAATACAGGTGTAAACAGGTCAACGGGTATTCCCATGTAGTAGTAAAGAGATGCACTGTAAAAATCGACATTCACATAAATTTCCCGGCCCTTTTTGTTTTCAAACGCCGCCTTCCCGATCTTCTCCAAGTGCTTCGAGAGGTCATACCATTTGGTATCTCCGATGCGTTCCCCCATTTTCCGGGACATGGGGGCAAGAATATGCGCCCGGGGATCATCGGTCTGATAGACCGCATGACCAAGCCCCATGATCACACCGCCGGATTCCAGAACCCGCTTCACATAATCCTCCACCTTTTCCACGGAACCGATCTCCTGCAGCATCAGCATGACCCGGGTATTGGCCCCGCCATGAAGTGCACCGGAAAGCGAACCGACGGCGGCAGATACGGCAGCGTAGATATGCGCCTTTGTGGAAGCGACCTGCCGCGCCGAAAAAGTGGATGCATTAAAAGAATGCTCGGCGTGCAGAATCAGGGCGGTGTCGAAAAACCCCGTAACCTCATCATCCGGTTTCCGGCCGGTCAGCATGTACAGAAAATTTGCGGCAAGACTGAGATCCGGTGATGGAGAAACCGGCTTTCTGCCGTTTCGAATCCGATCCCATGCCGCGACAATGGTGGGCAGCTTGGCAATCAGGCGAATCCCCATGCGGGTAGCGGCTTCCTTTGAATGTTCCTTGGCATCCGGATCATACTGGGCCAGCATCATTACCGCTGCCTGAAGAACATCCATGGGAAGGGCATCGGACGGACTCAATGCCAGGGATTTCAATATGCTTTCCGGGACATCCGCCTCCCGGGCCAGCAATGCCTTTAATTCTTCCAGTTCCTTTTTCACCGGCAGCCGCTCATACAGGAGGAGGTATATGACCTCCTCAAATGTTGCAGTATCTGCCAGGTCTTTTGCCAGATACCCCCTGTATACCAGTTTTCCAATTGCACCATCCACATCACTGATCCGGGTGGTGGCAACCGTGAAGCCTCTTAATCCGGTGTTCAAGATTGGTCTGCACGCATCCATAAAAAACTCCTTGTCGAATGATTGGGTTTCCTGTCTAAATATCAATCCACATATCAGCTTCATTCCCACAGCTTGTGCATGTCCCGGTTGCCTTTACCTGATGCTTTTTACCCTTGTGCCGGTGACCTTCTTTCGCGGTGTCCTGACGGGCGGCCTCGTATTCTTCCAGCGAACAGGTCAGATCCATTTCCGCTTCGTTCCCGCAGTTTTCACATTTACATACCTGCTTGATCTTTTTTGTCATATTTCCTCCGAATTGTATTTTTTTGCTATGAATATGGTGATGAATGAAAATTGTCCCATCGGACAGGTGTCTCATGTTTCAATATAAGACATTCTATTGTCTTATCCATGCAGCTTGCCGGATTATGCAACGATTATCGTTCCATTTCAAGCGATAATAAGAGCACATCCATCCGGCGGTCATCTGCGTATCTGCCGGATCATTCCTTTGGATTCGTTCACCAGAAAAACAATGCATCGTGTTCATACAGAATATTCACACCAATGCCGATCAGCACCATCGCGCCCAGACCTTCGGCGTATTTTTGAAGGATCATGAAACGGCAGGCCCTTCCTCCCAGAAACAATCCAAAGGCCGTAAACAGGGCCGCCACGATCCCGATAATGAATGCCGGAAACCATATGGAAACATTCAGAAGGGCCATGCTCAGTCCAACAGCCAGGGCATCAATGCTGGTGGCAACCGACAGGAGAACCAGGCTGGAGCCGCGGGTCGGGTCCTTGCAGGTGTTCCCCTCATCCTGTTTCCCGAGAGCAGACCGGAGCATGTTGCCGCCGACAAACAGCAGAAGGCCGAAAGCAACCCAATGGTCAAATGCCTGAATCATGGTTCTGAAGGACAGCCCCGCGCTCCATCCGATAATCGGCATCACGGCCTGAAACAGGCCAAAATGCCACGATAACCGGAAAAACTGGCGGGCACTGACCGTCTTCAGGGCAACCCCTGCGGCAATGGAAACGGCAAATGCATCCATGGCAAGAGCAACAGCCAGGGCAATAATATTCGGAATGGTCACGGAATGTTCACCCTTCAGAACATTATTTTTTCAGGGGGGCGCCTCTCCGGCACATATTCATGGCTGATTTCATTGTTATTCCATTCCTTTGAAACATAAAGGTTGCAATAGCAACTGCCAAACTCCCGTACATCCGGCTCCCGGTAGACACACGGGCAGATAATATCCTTATCAAGGTCACGATCTCCGCATGCCAGCCGGCATGGGCAAGCCATATAACCATAGCGATCCTTATTCTTGATAAGCGCTTCGAGCAGATCCATAACCCTTTCCCGGTCGTTACTGAAATAATAGCCTTTTGGTTCCTGGCTTTTTTTCAGCATGTCAAATAATGCGTCAACCTTCATGAATACCCAGTGCCTCCCTGATCTCTTTTTCCTTATAGCCGACGATCACCTTCTCACCGATGATGATGGTGGGAAAAGAACACCTTGCATTCACTTTTTTCACATCTTCAATGATGGCCTTCCGTTCTTCCCCCACAAGCGTGTCCACATCAATATAGTCATACTGGATACGGCATTCGTTCAGCAGTTTTTTGGTTGATTTGCAGTGGCTGCATGTGCTGAGAGAATAAACTTTTACATCCCTGTCCATACTGTTATCCCTTTTTTGTAGTAGATGATTCTGTCTGATATGGAGATTCCGATGAATGAAAATCATTTTTTTCAGTCAATGAAAATTCATATCAAAAACCGTACCAAACAATATTGTTTCCAGACAGCGTTTTCCCTGATCCCGGATTTTCATTTTACGGCAAACGGATTTCACGTTCAGGGGGATGGATTCACATCTATTGTGACATACCATATCCGTCCCGGTATAGGCAAGGGAAACCAGTTATCGATACAATACCTTATATGTATCCGAAAATTTACAACAAATAACCATTGCCAAATTCAACCGGATTTTCTAAGACTTTCCGCATACAATGGAAAAAACGCCAACCACCTTTCCGACGTAAATACACCCTTATTTCAGGCGGGAATATGCTGGAACCGGATGGATATGCAGGTTTAAAAAAATGCTGCCGGGACTCCGTCAGTGCCTTATTCACCGGAATTCGTATTCAAGATTCCCGCCCTGTTTACATCCGGCACATCTATGCAAATGAAATATCTCCATCCATCCATGAACAGATCATTCAGAACTACAAGCATCTAAAAACCGTCTCTCCGGAATTTGTTACAAAACTTCTGGATCTGAAAAATGAAACATCGTCTCCAAAGAACATGATTATCATTTATGAAAAAGCAAGGGAAGAAACACTTCAAGCCTGTCAGAACGGACAGCGATTTCAAATTTCAGATTTCCTTCACATCGCAAACCAATTGGCAACCGCCGTCAAAAGCATTCATCAGCTTGCGATTCCGATTAAAGCGCTGTCTCCTTCCATGATCTTTTACAATCCGGCCGGTCGCAGCCTGAGGCTGGATGTATCGAGCATTTTATTCAACAATCTTTATCCGGACAATATCCTTCACCAGGATACGCCTTTCGAAACAGCAACCGCATGTTCCGGATTGTCCTATATTTCTCCGGAACAGACCGGCAGGTTGAATTGTCCGGTCGATTATCGTACCGATTTTTATTCGCTGGGAATCATTTTCTATGAACTTCTCACCGGGAAGCTTCCATTTGATTCTGAAGACCCCTCTGAAATCATTCACTCCCATCTGGCACGGCATCCTGTTCCCCCTTCCAAAATATGGGTCGATATCCCCGGCATCTTGTCCAATATCACTATGAAATTGCTGGCAAAAATTCCGGATGACCGGTATCAGAGCACCTACGGTATTCTGGCGGATATCCATCAATGCCGTATGCAATACCAAAACACCGGAAGCATATCTTCATTTGCGCTGGGAAGTGAGGATCTGCCGGAACAGATTCATATTTCACAAAAGCTGTTCGGAAGGGAAAATGAATTTTCACAGATGATGGAAATCTTTGAACGGATTCGAAACGGCAGCGCAGAACTGCTTCTGATAAGCGGTTTCCCGGGGATCGGAAAATCAAGGCTCGTTCATGAAATGGACAAACAGATTGCGGAAGCAACCGGATATTTCGGAATTGGAAAATATGATCCGTTTCAAAAAAATTTTCCATACAGCGCGATTATTCAGGCCTTTCAGGAAGTCATCCGGCAGATTCTGACCGAAAGCGCAAACCGCATTCAATCCTGGGAAATCAAATTGCGTGAAGCACTTGGCAGCCACGGGCAGATCATGATCAACGTCATCCCGGAAATCGAACTGATCATCGGCCCCCAGCCCCCTGCACCGGAAATGTCGCCGCCGGATGCGCAAAACCGATTTCACCAGATGTTTGAGAGATTTATCCAGGCATTTGCCCAGAAAGAACATCCCCTGGTCATTTTTCTGGATGATATCCATTGGATCGATTCAGCCAGTTTGAAACTGATCGAACGTATTCTGTCCACTTCCGCCATCCATCATTGTTTTTTTATCGGCGCATTTCGCAACAATGAATTGGCCAAAAATAAAAACCTGTCCCTGGCCTTTCTTTCCATTCTGAAAAACAACTTCCCCGTCACCATGATGAACCTGGAAGGAATTGAAGAAGAGCATGTCCGGCAGATTATCATTACATCCCTTTCCAAAAATGTTGAAAACATCAATCCGCTGGCAGCAATCATCAACCGGAAGACAGGCGGGAATCCCTTTTTTATCGGACAGTTCATCCAGGCATTGTCTTCCAAAAAACTGCTCTGCCTTGATTATACTTCCGGCATGTGGCGATGGGATGAGCAAGCGATCCAATCCGAAAACATCACCGACAATGTGGTCGCCATCATGCTGGATGAAATCCAGAAACTGCCCGCCGGCACCCAGGAGATGATGAAGCTTGCCGCCTGCATCGGCAACCGATTTGATTTTCAGATACTGGCTGCCGTAAGCGAAATCCATATTGTTGAAACCGCATCCTTGCTGTTGGCATCGGTCAAGGCAGGTTTCATTCTGGCAAAAGGAGAGTCCAACCGGTTCCTGAATGAAATTCTGGCCTCCAGAAAACCGGTTGCCGGTCAGCCGGACCCGTCGGACAGCCATCCGGAAAACTCCTTTTTTTTCGAATTCCTCCACGACCGCGTACGCCAGGCAGTTTATTCACTGGTTCCGATAGAACAAAGGAAAACCGTGCATTTTCATATCGGCAAACTGATGCTGAACCATATGAAAAAAGAACACTTTCAATACAACATCTTTAACCTTGTCAATCAGTTGAATTATGGTGTTGATATGATCGCAACAACACGCCAACAGATTGAGCTGGCGGAACTGAACCTGACAGCCGGCAGGAAGGCCAAAGAATCAACTGCCTATCCTCTTGCCTTGAGCTATCTGATTACCGGTGTCTCCCTGCTGCCGAAAACGAGCTGGATTGACCATTATCAGCTTTCACTGGATCTTTTTTTTGAAAAAATGGAATGTGAATACCTGAACCAGGACTTCGAAGCGGCAAACAACAGCTTCATCACAATCACCGGAGGCGCCCATTCCAGCCTGGATAAGGCATATGCCTTTAATATCAAAATGATCATGTTTGCCGGCCAGGCCCGCCATCAGGAAGCCGTCAAAATTGGTCTGGATGGTCTTCGCTCCATCGGGGTGAACATTTCCGAACCGGGAGGCATGGCCTCTGTCCTGCTGCCGCTGTTCATGGCCAGAATAAAAATGCAATGGCGCAGAATTCCAAAACTCGTCAATCTGCCGGAGGCAACCGATCCGAGACAAAAACTGATCATGACACTGCTGATGAACATCTCCTTTTCCGCCTACCTGTGTAATCCATATCTGATTGTAATTGTTGCTCTGCAGATTATCGATCGGACCATGAAATACGGAAATACCCATGCCTCATCCATCGGGTATATGATTTACGGGGCCATCCTCTGCGCGATTTTCAAACAATATGAAAGGGGGAACCGGTTCGGCAATCTCGGTCTTCAGATCCAGGAAAAGTTTGGCCGTGCTGAAACCAATTCCAAAATTTTTCTCTACTATGGAATGGGAATCTGTCCCTGGCAGCATCCGATTCACATTGCCATCAAAAGCAATCGAAACGGTCTTGCCAATGCACTGGAAACAGGAGACTGTAATTGGGCTGTTTATCATATACAGTCGATTCTCATATTTCTTTTTGCCCAGGGTACGCCCCTTGCTGAAATTTATTCGGAATGCGAATCCTATTATGATTATATTGCCGGCACAAAAGATTCTGCAGCTCTGAATTATCTGATCTCCCTGAAACAGGTGATCCAATGCCTGAAAGGGCATACACAAAATGAGTTCAGCCTTGACGATCATGATTTCAGCGAAGAAAACCATGTCCGGAAAATCATCGGAGAAAATATTCATATCATACTTCTGCGCCACTACCTTCTGAAAATGAGACTGCTCTATATCATGGGAGATATGGATGAGGCGCTCCGGCCGGCAATGCTGTGTGAAGGCCTTCTCCAGTATCACCTTGGAACTATTATCATTACAGAGTATTATTTTTTTCATAGCCTGATATTGCTGGCAAAGAACCATCATAAAGGTTTCCTGCAAAAACTAAAAACATGGCGGCTGTTGAAACGCAATGAAAAAGCCATTGCCGGAATGGCCAGGGCATGTCCGGACAATTTTGAGCATAAACTGTTTCTCATAAAAGCGGAAACAGCCAGGGTCCAGGGCAAAAATGCAGCCGCAGCCGCATTTTTTCAAAAAGCGATCCAGTCCGCCCGGCAGAATGGCTTTATCCATATGGAAGCCATTGCAAATGAACTGGCTGCAAAATTGTTTCTGGCCCAGGGATTTGAAAAGGTTGGAAAAACATTTTTAGCAGAAGCCGCCGATGCCTACCGAAGATGGGGAGCAGATGCAAAAATAAAGATGCTTTCCAAACAGTATCCGTCCATGACCGCCCGGATAACCGGACCATCTGTCCATCCTCCGATTCCAAACCGCATTGATTACACGGATGTCGTTCATTCGCTTCAAGCCATTTCAACGGAAATTGTTCTGGATAACCTGCTGCAGAAACTGATGCAGATCGTCATTCGCAATGCCGGCGCCAGAAAAGGTTTCTTTCTTCTGAAAACCGATAACCAACTGGAGATCAAAGCTGCCGGTCATATCGGCAACCCCATCCGGGTGACGCTTCAAAGCAGCCCTGTTGAGAACCGGACGGACATGCTGCTGTCGGCAATCAACTATGTCCAGCGTACCGGGAAAACCCTGGTAATGGATGATGCGGCCCGGCAAGGTGATTTTGCGACGGATCCGTATATGATTCAAGCCGGACCGAAATCTGTGTTGTGCCTTCCCATTCTCCGGCAATCAGAACTGATCGCGATTCTGTATCTGGAAAACGATATTGCCATCGGCGCCTTTACACCGGACCGGATCGAGACCCTTCAGCTCATTGCTTCCCAGGCTGCCATCTCCTTTGAAAATGCAAAACTTTATGCCCATGTGATCCAGAAGGAAAGAGATTTGAGAACCGTATCGGAAAAACTCAGATCCCTTTCCTCTGAACTGCTTTTGACGGAAGAGAGGGAAAGAAGACGCATTGCTGTTGATCTTCATGATCGTATCGGACATGCCCTGGCAAACGTCCGGATTCAACTGGGTCTTCTTCAGGAAGCCAAAGGAGAGAAAAGTGCAGCAAAAATCCTTCAGACAATCCATGATCAGATCGACCAGTCCATTTCGGACACGCAGTCCCTGACATTTGAGTTGAGCCCGCCGGTTCTGTATGACCTGGGCCTGGAAGCAGCGATCGAGTGGCTGGTCTACCAGATGAATGAACAGCACGGCATACAAATCAGCTTTTCAGATGACCACAAACCCAAACCCCTTGGAGAGGATATCCGCATCCTTATCTTCCAGGCAACACGGGAACTGCTGTTTAATATTGTCAAACATGCCCAGGCACATCATGCCTGGGTTTCCATCCAGGCCCAGCTGGAAAATGTCCGTGTTGCCATCGAGGATGACGGTATTGGATTTGAAATGTCAAAAGCCGGGTATATGATCAGAAAAGGCGGCGGGTTCGGGCTGTTTTCCATCCAGGAACGGCTGAAATATCAAGGAGGGGTTCTTGACATTTCTTCAAAACCCGGTCATGGAACCAGAATAACAATGACGCTTCCCATGAAATCCAATGACATGGAAAAATAAAGGACAGCATCATGAGCATTCAGATTCTCCTGGTGGACGACCATAGCATAACCCGCGAAGGGCTGTACGCTCTCCTGGAAAAAAAGCCGAACTTTACGGTGATCAAACAGGCGGAAAACGGCCGTGCTGCCGTCAAACTGGCAAGACAGCACAAACCGGATGTCATTGTGATGGATATCAACATGCCGGATTTAAACGGCATTGACGCTACCCGCCAGATTCTGGCCGAGCTTCCGGATGTGAAGATCATTGCCTTGTCCATGTACTCGGACAGAAGCTATGTAAAAGGCATGCTCCAGGCGGGTGCATCCGGATACCTCCTGAAAAACTGCGCCTTTGATGAATTGGCAAAAGCCATCGAGACCGTATACAACAACCAGACCTATTTAAGTCCCAGAATATCCGAAATCGTCCGGAAAGAATTCGTGAAGCTGATGAAATCAGACGATACTTCCGCGACAGAGATTCTCACGGACCGGGAACGGGAAGTTCTGCAAATGATCGCCGAAGGCTACAAAACAAAAGAGATCGCAGACCGGATTCATGTCAGCGTGAAAACCGTGGAAGCCAGGCGGCGGCAGATCATGGAGAAGCTGAATATCGACAGTGTTGCCGGTTTAACCAAATTTGCGATCCGGGAAGGGATCACATCTATCGAGATATAGGTGATCCGGCCCAGTGCCTGATATAAATGATGGAATCGCCGGCAAAGCCTGGTAGGATGTGCTTTTAAGCGCATCTTCCTTAACCAATACCAACGCGTCTATTCAAAACGGATATTTCTCCGGCGTCTGTCGAATGGTTTGACGAAGAAAAGCTCGGCTTTCCGGAAACGTAAGTATTTTTCTCCGGCGGTAAGTTACCACAGTGAAAAAGAATGTTCCGCCCGGGTGGTGTGCTCTGCGATAATTTGTCATTACATTTAAACATCATATTTCAAAAAAGATGCGCTTGAAAGCGCATCCTACCAAGCTCGCTTTTATGCCGGATATACCTATTTTACAAACCGTATTTGGCATTTTTGAAATCCGTTTGCTATTGTATCCCCAAGCTCCAATTTTCCGCCATAACTCTCCGCAATTCCCCTGTCTCCCTCCATGGCGATATCACAAAGCCTTGCGATTTCTTCATCCGTGCAACCGATCTTCTGCCAGGCGGCGACAAGTGGACAATATCCAAAATCAATCGATAATTTCCGATCTGTCGACTCCAGTATTTTCATATCAAAAACCATCTGTGCCGGTAAGGTAAACAATTTTTTTTTCAATCCTTTCAAGCTGTCTGTCCGGCCCAGCTCGATGAGTTCCCTTCCATGCATATTTCCACAGGCCTTAATTGCCGGATATCCGATATCTTCCCATTGAATTCCCTTTTTTTCCGCTTCTTTTAACAATAAATACATCCATGTTGCCCGATGTTCCAATGTCCCCCGGATCGCTTTCAGCAAAAAGTTATTATGCTTCGGCACATTTTTGATTTTACTCATTTGAATCCTCCCTGATTTTTAAATTCATCGTATGTAAAAATAGGATTTTCAACCCCCACATTTAACCAATCCCCAATTGTCTCACCCACTGTTCTGTACTAAACCATCTAAGGTCACAAATCATTATTTTTATCAAGCACCTGTTTCATTCCATGTGGTATCAAATTTTAATGAAAAGGAGAAAGAGATGAAAAGACCCGGTATTATCACAATGGCTGTATTGATCATTTTGGGGATGGCGGGCTATGCTGCGGCATATGACCTGGTTCTGGTTCATGGCCTGACAAACAAACACCAGTGGAGCGACAGTTTTTTAGACAAATGCCTCCAGACATACGGTTCCGGAAATGTCTATGCCATTTATACGGATAATTCCACGAATGTCTGGACCCGGACAATCAATGGAAGAACCATGCGATACTGCGGATTGAACGATTACAGCTCCGGAGATGATTCCGTTGCCACCCAGGCCCAGCTTATGCGCACAAAAACCCAATTATTGCAGCAGTCCCACGGACTCAGCACCAAATTTAAAATCATTGCCCACAGCATGGGAGGTCTGGTGTCCAGAAGGTATATCTATAACAATCCCAGTACCGTAGCCGGTCTGGTGACATTGGGGACTCCCCACCAGGGATCACCGCTGGCCTATGCCGGCGACTGGGTCGATTTCTTCATCGGAGCGGATGCTGCTGTGGAAAATCTGAAACCAAGCTGGGTGCAGGGAACATTCAATGTCCAGTATCCCTGTCCGGGTCCCATGGCCGACAGCGGTAAAATCTATACCATCGGCGGAGACGGTGACGGATGGGACTGCTGGGGCTGGGGCGGAGAGCTTCAGGTCGGATGGGATATCCTGACGATGATCTACTGGACAGACAGCGACGGGGCCGTGCCGCGGGATGCAGACAGAATCGGCGGTACCACATTCATTACCCGGTTCTGGAGTTATGACCACATGGAACTGGTTACCAAGGCCGACGTGGCTACCAAAGCGCTTCAGTATTTGACACCATAGTTGACAAAACGCTCCCGATCTGACTATCAGATCGGGAGAAAAAACAAAACAGGCGATCCATGAAAAGTCCAATCCGGAAAAATCGCAAAGAAAAACCCTATCAACCGGTTTTTGCCATCATATTGATTGCTGCAGGGGTTCTGCTGATCTCTTCTTTCGCCTGGGAACGATTGACCAAGCCGGAACCCGAAAATGTAACGGAAAAAACAGAAACCTCCCATCCGGCCGACAATGCAGAAAAAAAACAGATTCAAGCCGCATCTCAACCCAAACCCGAACGGAATCAGGACCTTCCTCTTTCCCTGATCGGAACAAGCATCCAGGATAACAATTCCTCCTTTGCGGTGATCCGGGATAAAGTTTCCGGAGAACAGCACCTTGTCCGAAAAGGTGACACCATCCAAAAAGCCGTTCTGGCTGAAATCCAACCTGACAGCGTCCTGCTGCGCATGGGAACCTCGGAAAAGATTCTCCATCTTGAAAAAGCCGTGACGGATGAACATTCAATTGAACCTTCCATTGGCAGTGAACCGGTTCAGACTCCGCCCTATCCACCGGAGGAGATCGCGGCCCGGTATAATCATGAAGAGGATATCAAAGAGGTCATGGGATTGATGGATCAGATTGACTTTTCCCCCAGCCCGGAAAACGGTGAAACCAAGGGGGTTGTGATCAGAAGGATTCAGCAGAATTCCATATTTGAAAAAATCGGCCTCAAGGTGGATGATATGATCATCTCCATCGACGAAAAAAAAATTGAAACCCTGGATGATTCATTTGAGATCTATGAAACATTGAGAACCTCTTCTAAAGGGAGTATCCTTATCGAACGGAACAATGTCCAGGAAACACTTTTTTATCAGAATGAGATTCTGTAAACTACCAGGTATGCCCGTTAGCCGGTTTGCCGGTTTGCCGGTTACAGGATCGAAGCTTTTTTCCGGCTAACCGGCTAACCGGCCAACAGACTGAAGGGAGCATGAAAAAACGATGAAGTATACCGGCTCTAAAACAAAGATGACGGATGGCCATGAAATTTTCATCCACAAATGGATATCCGAAAAACCAGACCCCAAAGGGATTGTCCAGATATCCCATGGCATGGCAGAGCATGCCGCCCGGTACGAAGCGTTTGCCGGAGAGCTGGTTGACAACGGGTATCTTGTCTATGCAAACGATCACAGGGGACATGGAAAAACCGCAGTTTCACTCGGCCATATGGGATTCTTTGCGGAAAATAACGGATGGCTGAGGGTGGTTGAGGATCTGCATGAAATCACATCCATGATCCGGAAATCGCATCCCGGACTGCCGGTTTTCATGCTCGGGCACAGCATGGGGTCATTTCTTCTCAGAACCTATATGTTTTTATATGGCAATCAGATCAACGGGGCCATCATCTCCGGAACCGCCGGTTCTCCAGGGATATTGGGCGATATCGGGATGATGATCGCCAATCTGGAAATCAAACGGAAAGGGCTTCGGGGAAAAAGCCCGCTGCTTCATCAGCTTTCATTCGGCGGTTACAACAAAGCGTTCAAACCCGCCCGAACCGATTTTGACTGGCTCAGCCGGGATCAGGAAGAAGTGGACAAGTACATGGAAGACCCGTTCTGCGGAGCTGTTTTCACTGCCGGATTTTACAGGGATCTGCTCTGGGGCCTGAAAACCATCCACCGGAAAAAAAATATCGATCGGATTCCGAAGGATCTTCCCATTTTCATTTTCTCCGGAGACAAAGATCCGGTCGGAAAAAACGGCAAGGGGGTGTCACAGGTTTACAACACCCTGAAAAAAAGCGGAATCGAAGATATTCAGTTGTCGCTTTACAAAGACGGCAGACATGAAATGCTGAATGAAACAAACAGGCATGAGGTTTATCAGGATGTGATCACCTGGCTGAATAAGCATCTGTAACGAACCGCCCGGCAGATCATGGATGTTCAACTTCCGCATGCTTCCGGTTTGCCTCAACGGATGGATTCAATCTGCTGATTGCGGGCGGTGTTTCCTCTGGTTCAGGCCTGATCGTCTGCTTGTTTTTTCTGTCTCTGCAGATACCATTCCTGTTTTCCATAGAGCTTTTCCAGGCATTCTTCGCACAACCCATGGCTGAATTTGGCATTTGTATTCTTTTCGAAATAACTCTCAACCTGATTCCAGTATCCGCTGCTGTCCCGTATCTTTTTGCAATTTGAACAGATCGGCAGTATCCCCTGCAATGTTTTAATCTCCTGATTGGCGCTCCGGAGCTCCTGGTTCACCGCTTGCAGTTCGGAAATTTTTTCTGAAAGAAAGTGACCGATTTCACCGCCGATCAGAATGACCAGGCCGGTAATGAACATGAATGTCGTCAGGACAGCCACCCACGTGGAGATGTTCCGGATATAGATCTCATCATCCGGAATCAGCGGAACAATCCCTTTGACATGCAGGAATCCGATGGCCGCAATGGTTGCGGTTCCGATGGCATAAATCCATATGGCCTGCTTTTTCCCGCAAAAAACGACACCGACAAAAACGGAAAGCATCAGAAATTCCAGAAGAAAACCGTTCAGACCAAAATTCAGAGAAGAGGATACGGCAATAATAAAATAGACAGCGACCAGAAACATGGTTTTGATGGGATAGGATATTGTTTTTCGAAAAACGGCGAAAAGGATAATAAGCAAAGCGGCAATGCTGTTGACGGTGAATGCCGGCTGCCATCCCAGGTCAAAAACAAGAACCAGACTGGTCAGCAGTGTCGGGACGGCGATAATTCCGAAAATCAGTATGGACTTGTCGAGAAGCCTTTCCTGGATTTCACGATGAGCGTCGATGACCATTGTTCGTGCTCCATAGGTTGCTGGAATATTATTTCCCTGCCGATTCCGTCTCCCACTCCCCGTTTCGTATCTTGTCCAGAAATTCACGCACCTGAGAACTGGGCACGGCAAAACCGATCCCCTGTCCGGCAGCGGCGGTTGCCGTATTCACCCCTACCCAGGCGCCGGTCAGGGTAATCAGGGGACCGCCGGATGAACCCGGATTGATCGCCGCATCGGTCTGAATGAAGTTGATCTGCCGCCCCTCCTGTTCCGTGATCCGGGAAAGATGCCTCCCGGTATGGCTGATAATCCCGGAAGTGACGGTGTGTCCGAGGCCAAGGGGATTGCCGACCGCAATCACCATATTGCCGGAATCCACCTCCTCTGAATTTCCCATGGGAAGAACCGGAAACTCGGTTTCCTCACCGATGACCTTTAACAGGGCAATATCATACTCCGGATCACGCGCCAGAATAATCACCTCATGATCCACATCATCCTGGGTTTTCACCTTTACCTTTTCCGCCCGCTCGATCACATGGTTGTTGGTCAGAAGATACCCGGACGGATGGATAAAAAAACCGGACCCGAGACCAACCCCCGGAAGCTTTACGCGAAATCCCGGCCCGATGAACGGAATCGGCAGGAGATGGATGCGATACGGAGTCTTGGTCTGGGCATAGACACTGACGACGGCAGGCCTGGATTTCTCGGCCACTTCCCGAATCAGATTGGTATAAAGAGGGATATTCTCAACCGTTTTTTCCGCCTCGACAAGAAGATCTCCCGACAGCACATCCTTTAAATCGCGGGCATCGGGATGAAACAGCACGGGACCGCCCTTGGCGCCGGTATCCACATCAATATGGACACACCCGGACACCAGCAGACCCGACATCACCAGAAAGGTCAGGTAAACGGGAAATGGTTTAATGGCGCATTTTCTTTTCATGCCTTTGCATCAAACCAGACCTGATGTTTTTTTTCAAGCGGTTATTTACGGCAACACCGGCTTATTCGGTTCCCCGATTTCCGTTCGGATCAGCATTTTTGCAAGCTCTCCGGAATCCGTAACCGGTTTTTGGCAGGTCTGGTTGACGCACATATAGGCCGCCGGCTTGCCGTTCACCGGCTTTACATTCCGCAGAAAATCATGGGAGCAGACCTGCTTCCATCCCTTGTCTTCCTCTGCCAGAAAAACAATTCTCCCGGGATGATTTGTCCGGTGAACCGCCTGGATCAGCTCACGGGTATCCGGGTCTGTTTTTTCCCCGGCAATCACCACCTGAACCGGATCGGACTTCATGGCGGCAAGCGTTACCAGCATCTGCGGGACAGAGCTTGCATGCAGATTCGGATTTCCAAGAGCGGAATTGGTGATTTCCCGGGCCCTGGACTGGAAATCGCCGTTTCCCGTATAACGGGAAAGCTTCCATAACGAAAGAGCGGCAATGGAACCGGCAGCCGGGAGAACACTGTCCCCCTCTTCCTTGATCCGCATCAGCAGGTTCCGGTCATGATCTTCCCGGGTCATGAACAGACCGCCTCTGCCGTGATCCGAAAACAGCCTGACCAACTCCGATGCCAGGATACCGGCCCACTCCAACCGACGATACCGGAAACCCGACTCGTACAGATCAATCAGACCCTGTATCAGAAAAGAATAGTCCGAGGCAAGGCCGTTGATCTTCCGCTCCCCTTCCCGCCAGATGCGATACAACTGCCGGGTGTGATTGTCATACAGCCGGGCATGAATGAAGTCCGCGGCTTTTTCCGCCGCATCCAGATAAAGCTGTTTTCCGGTTGCCTGATATGCCTTTGCCAGTGCAGAGATCATCAAACCATTCCAGGACAAGATGATCTTGTCATCCAGGTGGGGCTTAGGGCGTTTGGACCGTTTCGCCAGAAGAACCATTTTGGCCTCTTTCATGATCCATTGAATCTCGGTTTCGGATCTCTGAAACTGTTCCGCCGTCTCCTCAATGGAATGCCCGGCAAATAGAATATTTTTATTCCGGAACTCTCCGGAAGGGTCTGATGCGACATTTCCATGGGATTCGATACCGTACCGATAGGTGAAAATAGAAAACGACATGGGATTTAAAATGGATTGAAGCTCATCATATTCCCAGACATAATAAGCACCTTCCACCTTTTGATGCTCCGACCTTTCTTCGGATACGGAACCGGACAGATTTCCCGGAAGACTGTCCGCATCCTGGGCGGAAAAAAAACCGCCCTCAGGGTGGGTCATTTCTCTCAGAACATACTGAATCGTATCTTCCGCGACCTCCCGATAGAATTCCTCTCCGCTCATCTGATATGCGGACAGATAAGTTGATGCCAACTGTGCATTATCATACAGCATTTTTTCAAAATGCGGCACATGCCAGCCGGCATCCACCGCATACCGGTGAAATCCGCCTCCGAGCTGGTCATAAATCCCGCCCCTTGCCATGGAACGGAGCGTATGCAGGACCATGTTGGTGGCACTTTCGCCGGATGCATGCCCCTTCCGGCCGTGCGCATACGACAGCAGAAAATTCAGAATGGCCGGCGAAGGAAACTTCGGCGCCCGGCCGAAACCGCCCTTTTCATGATCATAACTCCCTTGAAAAACGCTGAACGCCTCATCCATGGCCGAATCATGGATCGGCTGCTCCGAAGGGGCTGAAGACTGGTTTTCCGACAGATGCTTTCGCAGCATCCCGGTCAATGTGTCTGCGGAGACAAGTATCTTTTCCCGCGCTTCCGGATTTTTCCAGGCCTTTCCAATTTGGACCAGCAGATCCGGCCACGCCATGATTCCGGGGCGCGGCAATCGGGGAAAATAGGTGCCGCCAAAAAACGGTTTCAGATCCTGCGGTGTCAGGAACACATTCAAGGGCCATCCTGCGGATCCGGTCATGGCGGAAACCGCTGTTATATAGATCTTATCCAGATCCGGCCGCTCTTCCCGGTCAATTTTGATGCACGTAAAATATTGATTCATGATCCCGGCAACCCCTTGATCGGAAAAAGATTCTTCCGCCATCACATGGCACCAGTGACAGGTGGAATACCCGATGGAAACCAGTATGGGCCTGTCCTCTTTCCGGGCGTTCTCAAAAGCCTCCTCCCCCCATGGATACCAGTCCACCGGATTGTCGGCATGCTGCAGAAGATAAGGGCTTTTTTCATATATCAGACGGTTGGGTTTTGTTTCCTGATTTTTCATATCTGTCTCCTGAACCGGAATCGGTTTTTGAATCCATAAAACAGCCTTGACAAAAAAAATGAAATTATTACTATACTAATAATGCCACATTGTGGTATAGTCAACCAATCACTGCCGGAAATTTATAATCCATTCCATGAAGGGAGGAAAAAGATGAGTAAAATCAAAGACACAACAGATGGCATCTGTATAAAAGACGTTACCATATGCGATGCCACTGCGCAGATGCTGGAGAAGGCCAAACGGGACGGCGTGGAAACCGCCTTTGACCGGGCCGCAAACATGAAAGCGTGTCCGATCGGCGCGGACTCAGCATGCTGCAAGCACTGTGCCATGGGCCCATGCCGGTTGAATGCAAAGGACCCATACGGGAAGGTCGGCGTCTGCGGGGCGGATATCGACACGATCCAATCCCGCAATTTTGCGAGGATGGTCGCCTGCGGTACGGCATGCCACACCGATCACGGCATGGCTGTCCTGAAACTCTTCAAGGATGTTGTGAACGGAACCATCAAAGATTATTCCATCAAGGACACCGTCAAGCTGGAGTCGGTTGCCCAATCCATCGGTATTGAAACGGAAGGCAAGAGTGTAAAAGAAATCGCCACGGAACTCTATCAGGAACTTGAAAAAACCTATACGCAGCTCGAAGGGGAGATCCCCTTTGCCAAGCGGGTGCCGGAAAAAACGCTGGAAACATGGCGAAAGCTGGGAATCGTTCCCCGGGGCGCCATGCTTGAGGTCATGGAAACCATGAATCGCACCCATATCGGTGTTGACCAGCAGTATGAGAATCTGACCAGACAGATCAGCCGGACAGCCCTGGCCGACGGCTGGGGAGGTTCCATGGTGGGAACCGAGCTGTCCGATATCCTGTTCGGCACGCCCTCTCCGGTTGCCGTCGAAGTCAACATGGGGGTTCTGAAAGAAAACCAGGTGAATGTCATTGTTCACGGGCATGAACCCAATCTGTTCGAATCCATGGTGGTATCGGCCAACTCACCGGTCCTGATCCAGGCGGCCAAAGATGCCGGTGCCGAAGGTATCAATCTGGTGGGCATGTGCTGTTCCGGAGCGGAAATGATGGTCCGGCACGGTATTCCCCATGCCGGAAACTTCATGTCGACCGAAGCGATTCTGGTCACCGGCGCCGTGGATGCCATGGTCGTGGATATCCAGTGCATCAAGCAGGGGCTGGTCAAGGTGGCGGACTGTTATGGAACAGGGCTTTATACCACCAACCGCCAGTGCCGTATTGAGGGAGCCACCCACATTGAGTTTGATGAGCATGATCCGCTGGCGGCAACCGATGAACTGATCATCAAGGCGATCACGAGATTTAAAAACAGGCCTGCAACAGTGGAGATCCCGAAGATTGTCAATACCGGTGTCCACGGTTTTTCCCATGAGTATATCAACTACATGCTCGGCGGCTCATTCCGCGGCGGGTACACACCGCTGAACGCCAATATCATCAACGGCAGAATTCGGGGTGTCGCCGGAGTGGTCGGATGCACAAACCCAAGGATGAAACAGGACTGGGTGCATGTGGAACTGGTCAAGGAGCTGATCAAAAACGATGTTCTTGTCCTCCAGACCGGATGTTCCCAGATCGCCCTGGCCAAGGCCGGACTGACAACCCCGGAAGCAGCCGTACTGGCAGGCCCGGGTCTGCGTGAAGTCTGCGAAACCGTGGGCATGCCGCCGGTTCTGGGATTGGGTTCCTGTGTCGACAACAGCCGGATTCTGGTGGCTGCCGCAGCCATGGTCCGTGAAGGCGGTCTGGGCGACAGCATTGCCGATCTCCCGGTGGCCGGTGCCGCGCCCGAGTGGATGAGCGAAAAGGCCATTGCCATCGGCCAGTACTTTGTAGCCTCCGGTGTATTTACCGTATTTGGTGTCACCTTCCCGATTGTGGAGGGAACCAAATTCCACAAGCTGCTTTTCGGTGGGATGGAGGAGCAGGGACTGGGGAAATGGGGATTCACACCCGACCCCTATGCGATGGCCCGGATGATGATCGACCATATCAACAAAAAACGCCGCGAGCTTGGCATTGACAAGGCTTCCGAGCGAGTGCTGATTGACATGGCGGATCGCCGGCAGATTGCCTGATCCATCGTTCTATTTACAGATAAAAAAATGGGAGGCTGACCCGAAACACTGGCAAGCCTCCCATATCTTTTTTGATAAACCGTCGCATCACCTGTTCAAATTGACTATTCTGCGGCCCTTGACCTGCCCTTTCAGGATGGCCTTGACCGCATCATCCAGATCGTCCAGCGATATCTCGCTGACAAGATCTTCCGGCATCGCGAATTTCCAGTCTCCGGCCAGCTTGTCCCAGATCTGTTTTCGCCAGGTCATGGGACAGTTCTGGGAATCGATTCCCACCAGGGTCACGCCCCGCAAAATGAACGGGAAAACCGTAATGGGAAGATCCGCTGAAGCCACATTTCCGCAGCAGGTGACAACCCCGAGAGGAAGGGTTGCCTTTATGGCTGCGGCCAGAATTTCACCCCCCACCGTATCCACCACGCCGCTCCATCTGGGCTTCAGCAGCGGACGATCGGCACCTTCCAGAAAGGCGTCCCGGGTGATCACGTTTTTGACGCCCAGACTTGCCAGCAGTTCCTTTGCATCCGGTTTTCCGGATACGGCGGTAACGGAATATCCCTGCCCGGCCAGAATACCCGCAGCCATGCATCCGACCCCTCCGGTAGCCCCGGTCACCAGAATTTCTCCCTGAGAAGGCGGAACGGTTCCCATCAGTTTATCGACGCTCATACCGGCCGTAAAACCGGCGGTGCCGTAGCACATGCTCTCTTTCATGCCGAGCTTTCCCGGAAGTTTCACGACCCATTCGGCCGGAACACGGACATACTGGGCAAAACCACCGCTGGTATTCATGCCGAGATCATAGCTGGTGACCAGAACCTCCTGACCCTTTTGAAACAGATCACTTCCGCTCTCTTCAACGACTCCAGCCGCATCGATCCCCGGCGTATGGGGAAAGTTTCGGGTGACGCCCCGGTTACCGCTTGCGGAAAGCGCATCCTTATAGTTCAGGGAAGAATAATGGACCCGGATCAGCACATCGCCCTCAGGCAGATCCTGAATGGTTCTGTCCGTTATTTTCCTGGTGAAAACCCCTTTATCGACCTCCTCCACAACCATTGCCCTGAATGTTTTATTTTCCATGGTATTCTCCCTTATATCCGGATCTGATTTGCATTGCATTCTCCAGAGAATCTATACAAAACAATCGGTCCGAAGTTCAAGGATTATTCCATTAAAAATTTGTTTTTACAGCCGTTTCACCGGACCGGCGGCCACCAGGTAGAGGAGAGAGGAACTGGGATTCAGGTCAAGAATTGCGTTTACTTCTTCATCATAGAATGCTCCGATGCCGCAGGCGCCCATGTTCAGGGCGGTTGCGGCCAGATAGATCATCTGCCCGATCCTGCCGGCCCGGATCATGGCATAGCGGTAGCCGCGGGCGCCCCAGCGCTGATCCAGAAAATTGAGGTCGGCCATGAACAGGAAATGAACCGCGGCATGGGCCAGCCAATCCTGATTGAGGCAGGCATTGGTCATAATGCCGGTCAGTTGGCCGGGCTGAACCAGACCAATCCTTCGTTCATGGGGATCGAGCAGATAAAAACCCGGCGTCAAGCCTTCCACCCGGTCTGCCAGAAATCCGACTTGCAGACTGTCTGCACCGTCCGCATTTTTATCGACAACCCCGCAGGAGGTGCAGATCAAGTCCAGCAAACCCCCAAAATCATTCTGCTGCATGGGGTGGGGAATATAGTTTCGTTTTGACCGGCGGCGAACCAGAAGTTCCGGATATGTCAGCATCTGGTTTCCGGTTTTGCAACGCTCAATGGCCTGCCAATTTTGAACGCTTATTCCCGGATCATGTCGGGATGAAATACCGGAAACGGCGGAATCGGGGGCATCCGCTCCTGCCTCATGAATGCTCGGAATCTCCGGATAAACGACTTCTTTTGCAGAAACCGTGCTGGATTGGAGAATGGCTTCCGGCAGGACGGACAATTTCCGCGGTTCCGCGACCGGAAAGGCTTCATCCGATTCACTGTACAGATGCACAACCGCGATACAGGCTTCCTGCCTGCCGTTGATTCCCAGAATGGAATTTACGTCCCGGTCATGAAAACGATTGTGAACGGAAAACGGAATGGACAGGCAGCGCAAAGAGAGAATCAGATTTTCCAGCACATGTCCGGCATCCAGTAGCACATAGCGATAGGCCCTGGCCCGGTATTTCCAGGCGCTCCGGAAAAAGATCCCGGTGATCAGGAGGCTTGCGGCCGCATTGGTCTTGTCCGGAAAATCGGTTGCATCCAGTATCGGACAAAGAACCTTTTCCTGTCGAAGGGGATGAAGCACCCGATCCCTGATTCCGTAATGATACAGCCCAGGATTCAGATCCGGTACGCCGTCATGGGCCAGATAGATTTCATTGGGATAAAGAGCTCCGGCAGATGCCGCGCTTCGGTAAAAAAAATCCCGGCCGGAATATCTGGTTCTGGCCGTCAATGTATTGGTCAGGCGCAGGATATGGGAAAGGGTCTGAAACGTAATCCCGGAAGGAGGCCGTGTTTCTTCTCCATGGACCATCTCCCGGAAATTCCGCTCTTCCGGCAGGTTTCCGTTGGGAAGAGGAATCGATGAGATACCTTCGTATGTTTTGTACACCTCCGGCTGATTGGCCCAGTCCAATAGGTGACCGGACATCCGGGAACGACTGTATGCCGTATGCCGGTGGTATTGGAAAGAAGACATGTTCCTCTCGCTCATATCAATCCTTTTGCGGCCACTGCCTGCCCGTCTGTTCCTCCACAAGGTAACAGAACCGCTTCCATTCAAACTCCTGGAAAGAGATCGGACATTTCAGTCTGACGGTATCGTCGCTTACGCCGATCACCTCCCAGTCACCGCGCCGCTTTCCTTCTTCAATATGAATTTTCTGTCCCACGACAAACGGGTAAGGCCGGAACACGGCCACATCATGTTCTGCCATTTCTTCTCCTTGTCCTGTTTTCGCTCCTGTTTTGACTGTTGATTCTTCCGCTTCCATCTTCCGGAAATACTCTTTTTCATAGCCGCACCGAGGGCACATCCACTTTTCCGGAAGATCCCGGAATGCGGTTCCCGGCGGATTCCGGAATTCGGGACAGCCCTTGTCTTCATGATAAACATAGGCGCAGGGGCATTTATAGCGATCCATCTATTGTTTCCTCCGACTCCAGGCAATCTGTATCACCTGGATTCCGGCCCGGACTGCGGAAGTCAGTCTGCGAAGCGGATTCCCGGAAAACAGGGCGGCCAGAAGAGAAGCCGCAACCTTGTCCCCGCCTTCCGGAACCGGATACCAGAACAGCTCTCTTTTCAGATTCCATCCAAACTCGGTTACGGACTTTACGTTGGTAAACGCCCGCAGCCCGATTTCACCATGATAGGAACCGATTCCCGATTTTTTCACCCCGCCGAATGGAAGCGACGGATAAGCATAGGTTACCAGAACGTCATTGATATTGACGGAACCGGTTTTCAATCGGTTTGCAACCCATCGTCCTTCATCCATGTCGGTGGTGAAAACCGATCCGGAAAGACCGTATTCGCTCTGATTAGCCATCCGGACTGCCTCTTCCAGTGAATCATAGGGGATGACCGGGAGCAGGGGACCGAATGTCTCCTCTTTGCGGACCAGCATGTCCGGGGTGGTATCCACCAGGATGGTCGGCGGGAAATACAGCCCTTTCTGATCACGATCCACCTTCCCGCCCACGAGTACCGACGCGCCCTTTTCAAGGGCATCCTTGAGCTGCTCTTCCACAATCCGGAACTGGGACCGCATGGTCATGGAGCCGACCTGACCGGCTTCCCTGCCGGACTTCAGGTTTTTGGCCAACGGCACGATTTTCGTCAGAAAGGCATCATACACCGCGCGGTCCACCAGAATCAGCTCCGTCCCGATGCATGTCTGACCGGAATTGGTGATCCCGCCCCACAGGGTTCCATGCGCCGCCCGATCCAGATTTGCATTGCGGGTGACAATGGACACATCCTTTCCGCCCAGCTCCATCATGGTCGGAATCAACCGCTTTGCAGCCTGCACATTGATGTCCTTTCCCACCTGGGTAGACCCGGTAAAGAATATCATATCCAGATCATGATTTTCAACAAGGGCCTGACCGGTGACGGACCCATTGCCGGTAATCACCTGAATCACCCCTTGGGGCAATCCGGCCTTTTCCATGATTTCCTGAAAGATCAGACCGCTTTCCGTGGTCTGGGAAGACGGTTTCAGGACAACCGTATTCCCTGCGGTAAGGGCGGAAATGGCCGGCCCGGCCAGAAGGGTAAAGGGATAATTCCAGGGAGCGATGATCCCCACAACCCCTTTTGGCTCAAACCGGTAGTAGAGTTTTCTGCCCGGCAGCAGGGGATTTCCGGAGGCCCTGACCGGTTTCAGCAGCTTGTTCGCCTTTTTACTGTAATACTTCAACAAATCCAGGGTCGAATAGATATCCGCCAGCAAGGCGTCCAGTTTGGTTTTTCCGGTTTCTCTTGCGATAATTTCCGCATAATAATCCGCGTTTTCCGATAGTACGGAGGCTACCTTCCGCAGAATTTTCCGGCGTTCCGTCATGGGTACGTCCGCCCAGAACGGAAACCGCTCCCTGGCCCTTTGCACGGCCTCATCCACCGCAGCCCTGTCCATGAGCGGATAATTCCCGACCTCCTGCCCGTCTGCCGGACTGAAGACCGAATAGTTTTCCGACAATTCCAGTTTTTTTATATTTTTCATGGTTCACCCCATTTATTATCTGAAATGGTTTCTTGTTGATTCCCAGCTTCACGCAAAATTACAACCCTAAAGATGTATTGTGAAACAGATCTGTCTCACCCTTCCCGCATAATTGTGCCATATGGTATTCCCCCCTTGGGGGATTTAGAAGATGACACTCCAAATGCGGTTACCCTGCTTTTCTCATCCGGATATTGTTATTTTCAATCAATGTATGATACGGATACATACTGTTATCCAAATTCCATGCCATTAATCGACAGGTCGTCACCGTGACGGACTGAAGCAACGCAGATATTCATCTCGGTACAAAGCCATCAAGGCATATTGTTTGCATTTTGCATAGTTAAATGGCTGAATGAAGCTGCCTGCCCGGACAAAATGATTCCTGAAAGGACCCGAAGATGAAAAAACATCTTACAAAAATGGCCGTTGTCCTTGTGATTGCCCTGCTTGCTTATCTTTTTTGGGTCTATAATCTGGGGCAATACCTGACACTGGAATATCTCAAACTTCAGCAGCAGGCGTTTGAAGCCTATTATGCCGATCATCCGGTGCTCACCCCGGCCATCTATGTGATGATCTATATTGTAGTGACCGCGCTTTCCCTTCCAGGCGCGGTGATCATGACCCTTGCCGGCGGCGCGCTGTTCGGCCTGCTTCTCGGGACCGTTCTGATCTCATTTGCCAGCACCATCGGTGCCACCCTGGCTTTTCTGGTATCCCGTTTTCTGCTGCGGGATTTTGTACAAAAAAAATTCGGGGACAAATTAAAGGCCATCAACCAGGGAATTGAAAAAGAAGGCTCCCTGTATCTGTTCACACTCCGCTTGGTCCCGATCTTCCCTTTCTTTGTCATCAATCTGGTCATGGGATTAACTCCCATACGGACAATCCGCTACTATCTGGTCAGCCAGATCGGTATGCTGGCCGGAACCATTGTGTATGTCAATGCCGGAACCCAGCTTGGAAAGCTGGAATCCCTGAAAGGCATCCTGTCTCCGGAACTGATCTTCTCTTTTGCCCTTCTGGGGATCTTCCCCCTGATTGCCAAAAAAATCGTCGAAACCGTAAAAGCCCGCAAAGTGCTTGCCGGGTATAAAAAACCAAAAAAATTCGATTACAACCTGGTTGTGATCGGCGCCGGTTCCGCCGGTCTGGTTACGGCTTATATTGCCGCAACGGTCCGGGCAAAGGTGGCCCTGATTGAAAAGCATAAAATGGGCGGCGACTGCCTCAATACCGGCTGTGTGCCGAGCAAGGCCCTGATCCGGTCTGCCAAAATGCTTTCCTATGCCCGCCGGGCCGGTGAATTCGGGTTTCAGTCCGGCAGATTTGATTTCCGGTTCCCGGATCTCATGGAACGGGTGCAGAAGATTATCCGGAAAATAGAACCGCACGATTCGGTAGAACGGTACACAAAGCTGGGTGTCGACGTGATGCAGGGCGAGGCGAAAATCGTTTCCCCTTATGAAGTTGCCGTGAACGGCCGGATATTGACCACGCGCAGCATGGTGATTGCCACCGGCGCGCGTCCGTTTGTTCCGCCCATCAAAGGCATAGACAAAATCGACTATTTGACCTCGGACAATGTCTGGGATCTCCGGGTTCGTCCGGAGCGCATGGTGGTTCTGGGCGGCGGCCCCATCGGATGCGAACTGGCCCAGGTGTTCTCCCGCGTCGGATGCAAGGTTACGCAGGTGGAAATGATGCCGCGTATCATGGGGCGGGAAGATCCGGAGATTGCCGATGCGGTTCGGCAAAAATTTGAATCCGAAGGCATCCGCGTGCTGACCGGTCACAGGGCAAAAGAGATTGTGGTCCGGGAAGGACAAAAGGTGCTGATCTGTGAACATGAGGGGCAGGAAGTCCCCATTTCGTTTGATGCCATCCTGGTTGCCGTGGGCCGCATTGCCAATACCAAAGGATTCGGGCTGGAGGAACTCGGCGTGGAGATTGCCAAAAACGGAACCATCCGGACCGACGAACTCCTTCGGACCAACTTTCCGAATATCTTCTGCGCCGGAGATGTGGCCGGTCCCTATCAGTTCACCCACACGGCCGCCCATCAGGCATGGTATGCTTCGGTGAACTCCCTTTTCGGCCGGTTTAAAACCTTCAAGGCCGATTACCGGGTGATCCCCTGGGCAACCTTTACGGACCCGGAGGTTGCCCGCGTCGGACTCAATGAAACCGAAGCCGTGGAAAAAAAGATCGCCTATGAAGTGACGACCTATGGCATCGACGATCTGGACCGGGCTATTACCGACTCGGAAGATCACGGGGTGGTCAAGGTGCTGACCGAACCGGGAAAAGACAGGATTCTGGGGGTTACCATCATGGGCGCGCATGCCGGCGACATTATCGCCGAATATGTCCTGGCCATGAAACAGGGCATCGGACTGAACAAAATTCTGGGCACCATTCACATCTATCCGACCCTGGCCGAAGCCAACAAATATGCGGCCGGCAACTGGAAAAAAGCCCATGCCCCGGAAAAACTGCTGGCATGGGTACAAAAATACCACGAGTGGATGCGGGGATAATGAACGCATTTGGAAACATTATGTTTATTGGAATTCCCCCCTATAATTGTGCCATATGGCATTCCCCCCTTGAGGGGGGAATTTAAAAGGAAAATCCAAATACGATTATCCGTGAATGAGAGGATAAAAAATTTTAAAATAAATCGGACTGTAAAGGAGTCTGCTATGAAAAGGATACAATATCTAAGCCTGCACCTGATTGCCGTTTTCATTGTTGCAGGCGGTTTTTTTACTCCGGAAACGGCGTGGTCTATGGAAACGGTTGATCACTCCCTGTTTGACAGCTTGCTCAAGCAGCATTTCCTACCTGACGGCAATGTGGATTATCAGGGTTTTCAAAAGGATGAGGCAAGGCTGGACAGCTACCTTACGGTTCTGGAACAGGCAGCCCCGGACACCCTGTCCCGGAATGAAAAATTTGCGTTTTACATCAATGCCTACAATGCCTGGACCATCAAGCTGATCCTTTCCGGATACCCCGGCGTCGAATCCATCAAGGATCTGGGTAGTTTTTTCTCCAGCCCGTGGAAAAAGAAGATTGTCCGCATCAACGGAAAAGTCATGACCCTGGATGACATCGAACACGCCATCCTGCGGCCGGAATTCAAAGATCCGAGGGTTCACTTTGCCATCAACTGCGCATCCAAAAGCTGTCCGGTGCTCAGGCCGGAAGCCTATACGGGCAGCCGTCTGGACAGCCAGCTGGATGATGCGACCGGAAATTTTCTACATGATCCGCAGCATAACTACCTGAAAGGCAACGACCTGTATGTGAGTTCGATATTCAAGTGGTTCGGGGAGGATTTTCAAAACGATATTGTCGGGTTTTTTATCCGGCATGCAAGGGAAAAACTGCGGTCCGACCTGATCGGCAAAAAACAAAGCATCAAGGTTCGCTATCTGGATTATGACTGGTCATTGAACGGAAAATAATCCCCTGCCCTTCCGGCTGCGAAAGGCAGGGATTTTCAGCGGTTTTCCGGCTATTTGACGGCTGACAATTTCCCGCCGATCAGTTTGATGTGGTTCATCTCTTCCTTGATAATCGCTTCCAGACGGGCTTTTCCCAGTTTTTCCGGCACCATCTCTTTCATACCCAGATAAAACACAATGGAATCCTTTTCCGCCAGGAGCGCTTCCTTGAGGATGTCCTTCATGGAGGTGGTGTCGATCTCCTTTTTGAAAAATACACGGGTATCGACCAGTGCTTTCAAATACAGAACCGCTTCTCCCTGAGGGTCAAACACCGTGGTCGCTTTTTCCTGTGCGGTCAGGGCGGCACGCATCTCGGCAAAGGTCTTTTCATGATCGTCTTCCATGCCGGCCAGCATGAGCAGCATTTCCTTGTTTTTCCTGTCTGCCACTCCGGCTGCGGCATTGCGATAAAATACCGCACCGTTTCGTTCCATCTGCTCAGCCATTTCAAAAATTTCATCTGCATTAAAATCGTAGCTCATTGGGTAATATCCTTTTTTTCTAAAATTGACAGAGGCGTAAAAAGCTGAGTTATTCATTTTTTGTCATTCCGGGCTTGACCCGGAATCCAGTCATTTCAAAAATTTCTGGACTCCGGTTTTCACCGGAGTGACGGAATTGAGACTTTTTACGGATTCATCAGTATTGATAGCAACTTTGCGCGAATTTACAAATTATGGGCCAAATTGTAAAGAACTATCTAAACCGCTGCAATATCACCTTGTATTTTTTCAAAAAATCAATTGGATGATAGGACATCTTGGCTTTCCGCAATCCCTCATCCCCGAGGTCCTGCTCCCGGTTCACGATTGGAATGCCCGAACCCAGCGATTCCAGAAACATCTGATGAATCGCCTGATACACTCCCTGGTATTCCGATCCGCCCTTTTCAAAATGGATCACCAGGGAATCATCTGCCAATTTCTCTGCAATGGTATAGGCGACCAGGGAATCCTCTACCAGGATCGCACCGCCCTGAATACCGATGAATTCGTCCCAGTTCCGAAGGGTTCGTTCGATCACGCGATTTTCAGCCGAAAGGGAATCCGAAGACTCGCAATCCCGCCAGGTGCACCAGTCCTCCTGCATGGACAATGCCCGGTCAATCAAGTCTCCGGCAAGAGGCACAAACCGATATTCGTATTTCTTCCGGAACTGGTTCAGCAGGTTTTTCTTCTTGTGAAACCGGTTTCCTTTCAGTTCTACCAGCTCATGAAAATCATACAGATAATCCCAATGTTCCCGGGATTCCTCAACAGCCATGGCCAGGTCCGGTTCCTGCTCCCATATCCGGATCAGTTTTTCCGGGATGCGGCAAAACACATCCCCCATGTTGAAATGTTTCCGGAACAGAAAGTTCCAATGGATTTCCGTCCATGAACCGACAGGAGCCCAATACCGGAGGGTGGGCTTTTCCTGACGGATCCAGACCAGCCCATCCGTCCATGCCCACGAGAGGCCGTATTCTTCCGCCCATCCCCACAGATTGGCAAAGGTATAATCCGATGTCTGCTGCGAACAGGAGGCAAATATGTCCAGATATTCTTTTTGCCGGGTTACGCTGATCGGTTCAAAATTCATGTCAAAACCTCAGGTGGAAGATTTTTCAATATCAATGATCCTTCTTTCCAGATAGTCTTTTGTTTCATACTTTGTAATACTCATCAGTTTCCGGGTGATTCTTCCCAGTTTGCCGGCCTGCTCCGTAATTTTGGAAATTTTATCAAAAAGAAGATCATCATCCGGCATATCCATTGCCATCAACTCCGTAATTCCGGAAATCACCATCAGGGGCTGATTCATCTCATGGCACACCGCGCCTGCCATTTCAAGGACTCCCTGCATGCGTTCCCGTTCCCCTAACGCCGATTCCGCCTGCTTGCGTTCGGTGATGTCGCGAATATATTCAACTACCCCTGACGGCTGGCCGGAATCATCGAACATGGGAAAGGCAAACAGTTCGAGCGTGCCGGTTGCACCGCCCTTTACAGGATACGGAACTTCTTCCCTTTCCAGTTTTCCGGTCCGGATGGCCCGAAGAACCGGACAGTCATCACAGGGTTCATCACGGCGGTGATACGCCGTATAGCATTTTTTCCCTTCCAGGGGTAATGCATACGCATAAAAATGTTTCATGGTCCGGTTTACCCGGATAACATTCAGGTCATTATCCAGAACGCATATGCCGTCCTGAATGGAATCAAAAACCGCTGAAAGAAACTGCTCCTTTTCCTGCAATGCCTTCTCGATCCGGTTGCGTTCATCAATCTCCACACGAAGCTGATCATTGGCAGTCTTGAGATTTACGGTTCTTTGCCTGACCGTTTCTTCCAGATCCTGATGGTGCTGTTTCAGCCGGTCTTCGATCGCTTTTTTACGAACAAACGACTGCCGGAGATCTTCCCGCATATCATTGATCGCTTGTGCCAGTTGATCCAGCTCATCAGGGCGTCGGGCTGTCCGATCCATCACCAGGGGCGTATCCAGAGAATCCATTGTCAATGATGAAGCATACTGGGTGATCTTCAACAGACGCCCGATCACAACCTGGTAAATCAGCACCAGAATCAGAACACAGACGATAAAAATGGTCGCGGCTTGTGTCAGCATGCCGGTAATCATGGAGCGCAGGATTTTTTGACGGACATAATCCGTGCTTCCGGCGATATGCAACTCGCCCAGGGCATACGTCCTGTTGTTAAACGTATGAAAAATAGGAAAAATCCGGGACAGCTTTCCATTGACATCCTTTTGACCTGCCTTGCATATCATTTCGCTGCCCGAATGAATATCCGCATATCCGATACCCGGCAGCCGGCAGATTCCGATAAGCGCCGTCTCCAGATTGTCCTTGTCGTTTATCCACAACGATTGCCGGATGACGCCCAGATAGCTCTGTTCGATCTCCGCAAGCCGCTGATCAAATTTATCCATTTCATTGAAGTAGGTAATAATTCCGATGGTGCCGGAAAACAGGATAATCATCAGCAATGCAAAGAGCACGACTTTCCGGACGACGTGTTTTGCAAGAATACTCGTGGGCAGTTTTATGCGGGCTTTTTTCATCTTGTCATTTCCCTGGAAACGGGGGAATAATCTCATGGTACAAACGCTGGTAGGTGCCGTCCCGCTTCAGGTCCAGCAGGGTTTGTTGTATTTTGGGCACCAGATCCCGGTGGCGTTTGTGCAGGTATAAAAAATTGGGTTTTACCGCCAATGGGGGTTCTATAAACCGGATACCTTTCAGATTCAGCTTTTCCATCATGGCGTAACCGGCCGTCTTTGTAACCAGAGCAATATCGGCCCGTCCGGCATTCAGCAGCATGAACAACTGCTCCGAATCCTTTACCCTGGTGATGGATTTTGCTGCTGTAACCTGATCTTCAAAAATTTTCCACCCGTGAATATAGGCCACATTGTGGTCTGCCAGACTTGACCATCCATCAATCCGGATATTCCTGTCCCCGGCAAAAGCGCCGAAAATAAAATCACCGAACGGTTCCGGCACGCAAATCAGATTGGGATATGCGGATGACAGCCCTTCAACTCTTGGGCCGTCACCATCATCAATCCCCTGGTTGACATGAATCAGCGATCTTCCGGCCGGCGGGGTGTTTCGCTCGATCAGCAATTGGTTACGGGAACCGATTTCTTCCACCAGACGGAAAAAAAACACTTCATAGGGTGAATACGTTGTGCAGTTGATGCGCAGCGAATGACGCGGCTCTGCCCCCACAGGCCATGAACAAAAAAGAATATAAATCGCCATGGCCGGTATTATCGGATATCTTTTTTTCATGGACCTGCTCCTCACAGCCTGATCTTCTGTATCATCAGAAAAGGGCCTATCTACGGAATGATAGCCTTTTCATCTGTCCGAATCAATGGAATCTTCAGCGTGGAAAGGGTCTTGTCTTTCCACGGCCAGACCATGGCAAGGACGGTATAGCCGCTGAAATCCTTCATAAAAAGGGTCTGCTCCGTCCGGATACCGCCGAATTCTTTTGTCAGTTGATGATCCCTGCCGGTCGGCTTCTGCCATGTGGGTTTTACGGCCTTTCCGAAAATTCCGGACAAAAGCTTCATCCATGCGGCCGTGTCCCTGACAAAAAACACCAGCTCCACATAATCCGGCGTAACCTTCTTTTTCCGCTTGATTTCAAGGTGTCCGCATTGTTCAAGGATTTCCTGCGGCTGCATGTTTCAACCTTTCATATAACGATTGCATAATGGCTCTGCCGGCCGGCCGAATGAACATTACAGCATGTTGACATAGGAAAACAGGGAATATCCGCCGCTCAGGTTTTTCGCCCGGAATCCATTCTGGTTCAATATGCGGTATGCCACGTACCCCCTGAGCCCGATGGCACAAAATACAATATAGGTTTTTTCCCGGTCCAGCTCGGAAAGGCGTTCCCGCAGTTCATCCACCGGAATCGGAAGAGCCCCTTCAATGGTGCCCTCCTCCTGTATTTCCTCTCTTGTCCGGAGATCGATCAGGATGTTCTCCTGTTTATCCAGCGCCTTCAATTCATGCCAGTGGATAACCTCCGTATCTTTTTTCAGCATATTGGAAGCTACAAAGCCCGCCACGTTGATCGGATCTTTTGCCGATGAGTAGGGTGGTGCGTAAGCCAGTTCCAGGGTTTCCAGATGAAATACGGTCATATCCGCATGAATGGCCGTGGCCAGAACATCGATCCGCTTGTCCACGCCTTTTCCACCGATCACCTGGGCGCCCAGTATCCTGCCGTTTCCCGGGGAAAACAGAAGCTTGACAGCCATGGTCTCGGCTCCGGGATAATAGGAAGCATGCGAACCGGAAAAGGTATAACTCTTTTTATAGGGAATATTCTGTTTCTGGAGTTTCTTTTCACTCTGCCCGGTAGAAGCGACCGTCTTGTCAAATATTTTCACGACCGCTGTTCCCAGGGCACCCGGGTAGATTGCCTTCCGGCCCATAATATTGCCCGCGGCAATACGGGCCTGCTTGTTGGCAGGACCGGCAAGGGGAATAATGGCCGGCGCCTGGGATATAAAGTCACGGGTTTCCACCGCATCGCCCACTGCGTAAATATCCGGGTCGCTGGTACACATGGTTTCATCCACGGTAATTCCCCCGTATTCTCCTGTTTTCAGACCTGCCTGCCTGGCCAGAAGATTTTCCGGGCTCACACCGATGGAAAGAATCACCAGATCCGTCATCAACTCGGTTCCGTTTTTGGTCGATACCCGGATCTGTTTTCCGCTTTGCGTAAAGGCGGTGACCGCATTTCCAAGGGAAAGATCAATTCCGCCTTCCTTTAAAAACCCGTGAACAATCGCGGCCATTTCCCTGTCCAGCGGCGCCATGACCTGATCCAACATTTCCACAATGGTTGTTTTCACCCCTCTTTCGGTCAAATTCTCCGCCATTTCCAGGCCGATAAAACCGCCTCCCACAACCACGGCGGACGCAGGTTTTTTCTGATCCACATAGGCCTTGATCACATCCATATCCGGAATGTTTCGAAGACTGAAAATATTGTTCAGGTTCACCCCTTCGATGGGCGGACGTATGGGAGAGGCGCCCGGAGAAAGCAGGATCTTGTCGTAGCTCTCCCGGTATACGGTCCGGTCACGAAGATTTTTGACTTCCACATGCTTGTTTTTCCGGTCAATGGCAACCACTTCACTAAAGGTTCTGACATCGATCCGGTAACGATTCCGGAAATCCGCAGGGGTCGTCACCATCAGATCATCACGGTTTTGAATGGATGTCCCGATATAGTAAGGCAAGCCGCAGTTGGCAAAGGAAATGAACTCCCCTCTTTCAAACACAATGATCTCCGCCTGTTCGTTCAGCCTTCGTGCTCTTGCAGCGGCTGTGGCGCCTCCGGCAACGCCTCCGATGATCAGCAGTTTCATAGTTGTTCTCCATTTTATCCCCATAATTACTTCACATAAAAGTCCCCCCTTGATGGGGGTAGGGGGGTGTTTGTCGACCTACTACTAATTTTTTTTAATAATAAGAATGCTGATACACCCCCCTTAATCCCCCCTCAAGGGGGGAATGCCATATGGCACAATAATAGGGGGGAATTGGTCGGAATGATCATACGGACTCATCAATCTATTTCCTACCGACATTATACAACCGCAAACTGTTGGCGACAACCGAAATACTGCTGCACGCCATGGCCAGTGCGGCCAGTATGGGATGCAGCTCCCGCAGGAAACCCGGCACCGCATCAAAAAGCGCCGGCACCCCGGCAGCCACAGGAATCAGGACGAGATTGTAAATAAATGCAAAGAAAAGATTCTGCCGGATCGTCCGCATGGTCCGCCTGCTGATCAAAATGGCATCGGAGACCCCTGTCAGGCTGCCCCCGGCAAGAATTACATCCGCGGTTTCAATGGCCACATCCGTTCCCGTGCCGATGGCAAATCCCGCATCCGCCTGGGCAAGGGCGGGTGCGTCATTGATGCCGTCGCCCACCATACCGACCATTTGACCGTTCTTCTGCAAGTCCTTGATGGCAGTGGATTTCTGATCCGGCCGAACCCCTGCGATGATATCACGGATATTCACCCTTTCCGCAATCGCCTCGGCTGTCTGCTGATTATCCCCGGTCAGCATGACCACCTTCAGATTCAGATCGAACAGCCGCTGAACCGCTTTTCCGGAATCCGGTTTCAGGGAATCGGAAACAGCGATCAGGCCAAACAGCTCCTCCTCCTGCATGACCGCCATCACGGTTTTGCCCTGATTCTCCAGCTCCCGGATCTGGCCGGCAACCGCCTCTATATCGGTCAGCGCCGGGAACCACGACGGATTTCCAATCCGCACCCCGGCCCCCTCGATCCTTGCATAGACTCCCAATCCGCCGGAAGCCTTGAAATCCGAGGGCTCGGTCAATGCAAGTCCCTGTTCTTCGGCATATTGTACGACCGCTTTGCCGACCGGATGTTCCGATCCTTTTTCAACCGATGCGGCAAGCCGGAGAAGCTCTGTCCCGGATCTGCATTTTTCCGACAGGGGAACCACATCGGTGACAACCGGTTTACCCATGGTAATGGTTCCGGTTTTGTCCAGTACGATGGTATCCAGTTTTGTCGCTGTTTCCAGTGCCTGGCTGTTTTTAAACAAGATCCCCTTTTCCGCGCCGATACCGGTACCGGCCATAATGGCGGTCGGTGTCGCCAGTCCCAAGGCACAAGGACAGGCGATGAGGAGTACTGCCGTCAGCCGGATCATGGCCGGCAGAAAATCGCCTTGAACATACCACCACGATGCAAACGTGATCAAGGCAATGACCATGACCGCCGGTACGAAGACGGCCGCGACCTGATCCGCCAAAGCCTGAATCGGGGCCTTGCTTCCCTGGGCTTCCTGAACCATCCGGATGATCTGTGAAAGGGCGGTGTCTTTTCCTACCCGCATTGCCTGGAACAGGATCCGTCCTTCTCCGTTGATGGTTCCGCCCGTAACCTTGTCATCCACAGCCTTGTCCACGGGAAGGGGTTCTCCTGTCAGCATGGATTCATCCACGGATGTTGCGCCGGACAGCACGACACCGTCCACCGGAATTCTTTCACCCGGACGCACGACAACCGTATCCCCCACCGACACACGGGCCAGCGGGATTTCCGTTTCTTTTTCATCAACCATAATCACAGCGATTTTCGGACGAAGACCGATCAGCTTGCGGATCGCGCCCCCGGTTTTTCCCTTGGTACGGGATTCGAGCATCTTGCCGAGCTTGATCAGGGTGATGATCACGGCCGAGGTTTCAAAATAGACATGGCCTCCGAGATCCGGAAGGATCAGTATGGCAACCGAGTAGAAGTAGGCAACCGACGACCCCATGGCAACCAGGACATCCATGTTGGCACTCCCGTTTCTCAGACTTTTGATGCCGCCTTCATAGTAGTCCCATCCGGTGTAGAACTGAACCGGTGTCGCCAGGGCAAAAAACAGCCAGTTCACCCATGCCTCATGGCTCCACATGCCGATCAGGGAAAAATCCCTGGCCATGCTCATCAGGAAAAGAGGAACGGCGAATACGGCGCCGATCAGAAACTTTTGAGTCTGATTCCGGATTTCCGCATCCCTTGCCTTTTTTTCCAGATCCTCCTCTTCATCCGAACCTTCCGGCAGGATGATGGTGTACCCGGCTTTCTTGACAGCCGCGGCGATGTCATCCGGACCAATGACGGAAGGAATATATTCCACGGAAAGTCTTTCCGTGGCAAAATTGACCGAAGCATGGATCACGCCGGGCAACTTTTTTCCAACCGCCCGCTCAATATTGGCCGCGCAATTGGCACAGGTCATGCCGGTGATGGGAAAATCCCCCCGGTTTTTCAGAACATCATATCCGGCTGCCTGAATCCGTTGAATCAACTCACCGGCCTGAACCTTTCCCGGATCATAGCGGACCTGTGCCTTCTCTGCGGCAAAATTGACGGAAACCTCCCGGACGCCATCTACCTTTTTCAGACTTCTCTCAATGTTCATTGCACAATTGGCGCAAGTCATTCCGGTGATGGGTATGGTTATGGTTTGTTCCGTCATTTTTTAGATGCTCCGTTATCTACGATTTTGCAGGGTAGTTGATCTCCTGTAAAAGCGCTTTGATTTTTTCCAGGGTTGCCGGTGCCTCAAACTGCACCCGGATTTCCTTTTTTTCCGGATCGCCTTCAACAGACCGGACACCGTCCATTTCACTCAGTTCGTTCTTGATGGACAGTACACAATGTCCGCAGGTAATATTGGGTATTGAAAAGGTTCGTTTCTCCATCGCTCCATCCTCCTGAATGTTTTACAATGCTATCTGTCTTATTCTATGACAGTCCTGCCAAAAGTCAAAATATTCCTTTTGGCACTTGCGAACGATATGCCTACCCCTCTCCGTCCGGAACAAACCAGACCTTTTTTAGCAGATCCGATACCTGATATGGTTTTGCTATGCCCCCTGTGTCTGAACTATTTTCTGCAAGCGGGAATCAGGCTGTTAAATCTTTCGATAAAACCCGGACGGGACGATGCAAATTCTTTTGAAAAATAAACATACAGCGGTTTGTTCTGGTTCAGATAAATCTTGACCTTATCTTCCGCATCATACTTTTTCAGCAGCGCAGCCATGACATGATTGTTTGCCATTACCGCATCGACACGTTTCCCCAGGAGCATTTTCAAGAGGCCTTCGGTGTCCTTCGGCATGGCCGTTACATGATAGCCGTTCGCCTGCATCCATTTCAGCATGTTTGCCCCCAGGAAACCGCCCACGGCTGCTGTTTCCCTGAATGACGAATCCAACGGATGCAAGGGATTTTCCTTGAGGAGATACCAGTTCCATTTCTGGTCTGCGATTTCCGCAGTCATTACACAGCATTGATCCCGTGTATTTTTTTGGGATGCCGCAAATAAACCATCGACCAATCCCATCTTTACCTGCATCTGCGCCCGTTCCCATGGAAACACCCGGATCTCCACCGGGACGCCCATTTTTTCAAACACACACCGGACCAGATCAACAGCCACGCCGGTAAAGGTTTCGTCCGCCACCGCTTTATGATCCCGGATGGTATCCGGATAACTTCCATAGGGGTAAAGGTTATGGGTGGCCAGAATCACCTTTTCCTGGGCCGATGCAACACATGGAAAAAATATGGATAGCGTCAGGGCAAAAAAAGCCATCCGGCAAACGAATTTATGCAAGACTATCCGGATCACACAGCCTCCATCAACGTGCGGAAAGCAGGTCCTGTAATTTTTGCGGGTCATGGGTCCGGCTGATGATCGGCCCGTCCTGAATGATTCCGAGTCGTTCCGTAAATGTGGGGGTCTCCTTCCGAAAAAAAATTCCCGTGGGTATCCGGTCTCCCCATTGAAAAGACAAGGCCAGCGCTTTTTGCAGATCATCGGTTTGGTGGTTTTCCGTTTCCAGGTCATAGACCCGTTTTTTGTACCAGGCGTGGGTATTCACCCGGTTAAAGGAAACACAGGGCTGGGCAATATCAATCAGCGCAAATCCCTTGTGCCGGATACCGGCCTGTATCAGGCGGGTCAGCTGTTCTCCGTCTCCGGAAAAACCGCGCGCCACGAATCCCGCTCCCAGCGATAAGGCGACCGCCAGGGGGTTGAAGGATTCCGCAATCACACCATGCGGCTGGGCCTTGGTGACCGTGCCCGGGTCCGAGGTGGGCGAAGCCTGGCCTTTGGTCAGGCCATACACCTTGTTGTTGTGAACCAGAAGCGTCAGATCGACATTTCTCCGGATGGCGTTCATAAAATGATTTCCGCCCTCGCCGTAGCAGTCGCCGTCTCCGGAATTGACGACAATGGTCAGATCATGGTTCGCCATCTTTGCGCCGGTGGCAATGGGTAGTGCCCGGCCGTGCAGGGAGTGGAGCAGGTTGCATCGCAGGAAATGGGGCGTCTTGGCAGCCTGCCCGATGCCGGATATGAGCAGCAGTTTTTCCGGCGGCAGATCCAGAGCGGCAAAAGCCTCTTTCATGGAAGACAGGATGCCGAAGTTCCCGCATCCCGGACACCATTTGTTCTCATATGTGCAGTCAAAGTCCTGAACGGTTACCATAATATTTCTCCCTTATAAATATTTCCGGACGCCTTCTGCGATCTCATCCGGAAAAAACGGCCTGCCGTCATACTTGAGTACGGCGCCATGATGGGCCATTCCGGTCTGTTCGCGGATCAGTCTTCCGAGCTGTGCAGTCGAATTGCCCTCGACCACAAAAAAGCGCTTGCATGTTTCCAGTATCCTTGTGACGGCATCAGCCGGGAAAGGCCACAGATCGGTCATATGGACGCTTCCGACGCTCAATCCCTCTTTGCGCAGGAGACCGGCGGCCTCTTGGATCGGTCCCTTGCCGGAACCCCATCCCACCAGCAGGATCTCGCTCTTTTCATGGTCAATTTCCGGAGAGCCCATTTCCGAAAGCATGGCCGGCAGTTTTGCCTTGCGCTTGTCCACCATCAGAATCCGGTCGGAAATCGCTTCCGAGATATGCCCGTCTTCCTCGTGCTCATTTCCGGAGGCCAGCACCAGCGCTTTTCCATTGCATGGAAGGGCTCTGGGTGAAATACCGGATGGATTCACCGCATATCTGTTGTACTCCGAAGGCGATTCCATCCGGCTGTCATCGGTAATAAAACGCTCGATGGTCTGGGGCGCTTTCAGGGATTTTTCCGAAATACAGATGGAATCACACAGGGTCTGGTCGGCCAGAATGATTACCGGAACCTGATATTTTTCCGCAAGATGAAAAGCCCTTGCCGTGATCTCAAAGGCTTCTGCCGGCGTTCCCGGTGCCAGGACAAATCGGGGAAACTCGTCCTGGGCGGCATTGATCACGAACATCAGATCGCCCTGGGCTGTCCGGGTGGGCAGTCCGGTTGCAGGGCCCGGTCTCTGGGCGTTCACAACCACAATGGGGGTTTCCGTGATCGCCGCAAGCCCGATACCTTCGGTCATCAGACAGAATCCGCCGCCGGATGTGGCTGTCATGGCGCGCACCCCGGCAAAGGAAGCGCCGATAACCATGTTGACGGCGGCGATCTCGTCTTCAGCCTGTTCCACGACAAGCGGGAAATCATCCGTCAGGGATGCCAGATAGGTCATGATGCCGGTGGCCGGAGACATGGGGTAAAACGCCGTCACCCGGCAATCACCGGCCAGCGCACCCAGGGCAATGGCTTTTGAACCGTCCATCAATATGCCCTTGGGTGTTTCCGGTTTCCATTCAAATTTTCCGGAAAAACGGATATCCCCGACATGCTCGAATCCAAGTTTGGCGGCAGAAAGGTTCATGGCAAGCACATCCTCCGATTTCTCCCCGAATTGGTCTTTCAGGATCTCTTCCAGAATCCCGATGGGTGCTCCCATCAGTCCGAGACAGGCGCCTGCCGCAACCGTATTGGCGGAAATCTTTCCCCCTGCCTTTTCCGCAAGCGCCTTCATGGGAAGCGCAATCCGGTTGCCGGAATTTCCGTCCGGAATATCGATCATGATGAGACCGTCGCCGGTCAGCTCATGTTCATAGGCATCGCAGGATTTCTGATTCAATGCGACCAGAAGGTTGACCTTCGGGCAGGGTGCGAATACAGGCCGGTCACTGACCCGGATCTGAAAAAAACTGTACCCGCCCCGGATTCTGGACTCAAAATCGTTGATCGCCATCAGATACAGCCCCGCCTTATGACAGACCAGAGACAAAAAATCTCCCACGGTCTGAATCCCCTGCCCGGCCTCTCCTGCAATCTTTATGGTAATGTCGACCGCCATATGCGTTCTCCTTTTTTTAAGGCTCCATCAACCGTCCTTTACGGCTTTGCCGATCTTTCGGCCGAACCCGATACAGGCATCGATTTCTTCCGGATCCGGCACATACTGGATTTTCAATCCCGGATCGATCGTTTCAAACTTCATGCCTTCCAGTTCGCTTTGGATCATCCCGGCTGCTTCACCGCTCCATCCATAGGAACCGAAAGCCGCGCCGATTTTATTTTTGGGTTTCAATCCTTTCATGTATGTCAGAAAGTCACTGACCGTGGGATACAGATTGTTGTTCAGGGTCGGAGAACCGACCACAATCGCACGGGCATCCATGACCTCGGTCATCACATCGCTGCGATGGCAATGCCGGAGATTCATGGGCCGGACTTCCACGCCTTCCCGGGCCGCACCCTCTGCAATTTTTTCCGCCATCTTTTCCGTACTGTGCCACATGGTATCGTAAACAATCAGCACTTTTTTTGCGGATTTCTGCTCGCTCCATTCCACATAGGCATCGATAATCCTCTGCGGGTTTTTCCGCCAGATAATCCCGTGATCCGGACAGATCATATGGAATGCAAGACCCATTTCCTTCACGGTATCCACCAGCTTCAATGTCTTGGCCGCATACAGCAGCAGAATATTGGCAAAATATTTTTTGGCGTGAGGCATGATCGCATCACCGACCTGGTCATCAAATTTTTCCGGACCGGCATAATGCTGTCCGAATCCATCGCTGGAAAACAGAATTTTGTCTTCCACAAGATAGGTAAACATGCTGTCCGGCCAATGCAGCATCCGGGTTTCCAGAAACTGCAATGTCCTCTTGCCCAGACTCAATGTACTGCCGTTTTCAACCGCCCGGTAATTCCATTTCTGCGGAAAATGTTTCGACAGGTTTTTTTCTCCCATCTTGGAACAATAGATCGGCTTGTCTTCTCCAATCCGGTGCATGACCCGCGGCAAACCGCCGGAATGATCCATCTCCGTGTGATTGCTGATGAGAAAATCAATCTTTTTGGGGTCAATGATGGTTGAAATATTATCCAGAAACTGATCGGAAAAGGCTTTTTTAACCGTATCGATCAGGACGATTTTCTCGTCCACGATCAAAAAGGCATTGTAAGTGGTTCCGTTATGGGTGGAATACCCATGAAAATCCCTGATGTTCCAGTCCACCGCTCCGACGCTGTAAATTCCTTTTGCAATTTCCATCTGTTCCATATGGTTCCCTTTTTACCGTTAAACCTTCCCTGATGCCGCCTTCATCGGAAAGCAGCATCAGGGAAATTCACACCAACAGAAACGTTCTTCTACTCTTCTTTAGAAAAATCATCCTTGGACGCACCGCACACCGGACACTCCCAGTCATCGGGCAGATCCTTGAATGCCGTCCCCGGTTTCACACCATTGTCCGGATCACCATCAGCCGGGTCATACACATAACCGCAAACATCACATACATATCTGTCCATTCTTTCCTCCCTGTTTTTACTGGTTTGAGGTGGTTGATAAAAAAGCTGCCTGAACAGCCGCAAGACATGCCGAATATTTCTCTGTCGAATCATTAACCATTAACTATTAACAATTGATTATTGATTATTAAAACTTCATCAGTAGTAAAAAATCCCATTGCATGTCATTCTGATGAAAATCAGAATCCAGTAATTTCAGAGCTTCTGGATGCCGGATCAGGTCCAGCATGACGGAATTGAAAAATATTATGCTCTATAATAATTGATGAAACCGTAAAAAGTCCTAATTCCGTCACTCCGGTGAAAACCGGAGTCCAGAACCCATTGAAAAAACTGGATTCTGACTTTCGTCAGAATGACAAAAAAGATGATTTTCGACTTTTTACGATTTCATCAATAATTGATCATTCGAAAACTGATTTGTGAAAAAGCTCAAAAAAAATAATTAATAATCAATTGTTAATTGCCAATAATCAATGAATAGTCTGTACGGTCTCACCCGAAATCATCAAACGCGATCATTTCCGGTTCCACCCCGAGACTGTCCAGCATTTTCATGACAGCATTGATCATCATGGGCGGTCCGCATAAATAATATTCAATTTCCGTGGGGTCCGGATGACCCTTCAGATAGGAATCAAACAGGCACTGATGGATAAAACCGGTCATCCCGGTCCAGTTGTCCTCCGGTTGCGCGTCCGACAAGGCAACGTGATAGGCGAAATTGTCAAACTTCCGGTCCAGCGCCTGAAACTCGTCATCATAAAACATTTCCTGCCGCGATCTTGCCCCGTACCAGAAGGTCATTTTCCGTTTTGTCTGCACGGTATTCAACTGATGAAGAATGTGACACCGCATGGGGGCCATTCCGGCACCGCCGCCGATAAAACACATTTCCCGCTCCGTATCCTTGACAAAAAAATCTCCATACGGACCGCTCAGGGTGATCTTGTCACCGGGCTTTAAGCTGAACACATAGGATGAGCCGACGCCCGGCGGTGCATCCGGATGATCCGCCGGCGGTGTTGCCAGACGGATGGTGAATTTCAGCAGCTCTTTTTCATAGGGCGGACTGGCCAGGGAATAGGCACGATAAACCGGCTCTTCGGAAGACGCTTCCAGTTTCCGGAGTTCAAATTTTTCCCACGCGGCATTGAAGCGGTCCGCCACATCAAACTTGGAGAACGCAACCTCGTATTCCGGAATATCGATCTGCATATAGGCACCGGCCTGAAATTCCAGCTCCTGTCCGGGATCAAGGGACAATGCCAGCTCCTTGATAAAGGTCGCCACATTGTCGTTGGAAACCACCACGGCATTGTACTTCTGAATACTGAAAATTTCCGGGGGAATCCGAATCTGCATATTTTCCCGGACCTTTACCTGACAGGCAAGACGGATATTCTCCTTCTTATCCATCCGGGACAGATGGGGCAGTTCCGTGGGCAGAAAATCGCCGCCGCCTTTATCCACCTTGCACCGGCACAGGCCGCAGGACCCCCCGCCGCCGCAGGCCGAAGGCAGAAATATGGCATTGTTGACCAGGGACGCCAGAAGGGTCGATCCGGATGAAACCGTGAGGCTCTTCTCCTCATCCTTGTTGATGAGAATCCTGCAATCCCCTTTGGTCACGACCTTTGCTTCAATAAACAGAAGGATCGTCACCAGAAGAAAAACAACTCCCGTAAATACGCTGATACCGACAATGTAAGTCATTATAGTGTGATTCCTGAAAACAGCATGAATGCCATGGCCATGAGCCCGGTTACGATCATGGTAATCCCGTATCCCTCCAGCCCTCTGGGCGTATTCGCATACCGGAGCTTCATGCGGATGGCGGCCAAAGATACGATAGCGAGCATCCACCCCACACCGGAACCGAATCCGAATACCGCGGATTCAATAAAGGTATGATTCCGTTCCACCATGAACAGCGAGGTCCCGAGGATCGCGCAGTTTACGGCAATCAGGGGCAGAAACACCCCCAGGGACGCGTACAATGCTCTGGAAAACTGATCGATCAGCATCTCAATGACCTGAACCATGGTGGCTATCACCACAATGAACATGATCAGCTTGAGATAGCTCAGATCCATGTCCGGCAGACCGGCCCATGCCAGCGCTCCGGGGGCCAGTAGGAATTGATAGATCAGCCAGTTCACGGGTGTCGTCACCGTCAGGACAAAAACCACGGCAAACCCGAGTCCGATGGCCGTATCAATATTTTTTGAAACCGCCACAAAGGAACACATACCCAGAAAATATGCCAGCAGGATGTTTCCCACAAAAACCGAATTCAGAAAAATATTGATCAGATCATTCATGCCAAAACTCCCGTATCGTAAACCAACAAAGCCGATCCATCAGCTTCATTCTCCTGCCAGGACTTTCTGGAGCCAGACCAGAAGACCGATGATGATAAAAGCCGCCGGCGCCAGCAGCATAAACCCCATATCCTCATACCCGGCAGCATAAACGGATTCTGGTATCACCCGGAACCCAAAAATCTTTCCGGACCCCAGAAGCTCCCGGATAAAAGCGACCGTCACCAGCACACCACCATATCCGGCGCCGTTCCCCAGTCCGTCCACAAAGGCAAGGTGCGGCGGATTGGAAAGGGCGAACGCCTCGGCCCGGCCCATCACGATGCAGTTGGTAATGATCAGTCCGACAAAAATCGAAAGCTGTTTGCTGATGTCATAAAAATAGGCCCGCAGGAATTCATCGGCCAGAATGACAAGGGTGGCGATAATGGCCAGTTCGGTCAGAATCCGGATGTTCCGGGGAATGATCTTGCGCATCAGCGACACGGTCATGCTGGAAAAGGCAACCACAAAGGTCATGGACAGAGACATGACAATTGCGGTCTTGAGCTGAACCGTGACCGCCAGGGCGGAGCAGATCCCCAGCATCTGGATGGAAATGGGGTTGTTGCCCCAGACCGGATTGGCAAACGCTTTATAGATTTTGGTATTTCTGATTTTCATTTTCGACACCATGGCGTCTCTTTGTTGGTTTTGCAGTATTCTTTGGTATTCCGGAAGGTAACGGAAACCCCTTCATAGCTGGTGAGAATTTCCTTTAAGCCCTGGGTCAGAAATTTTCCGGTCAGGGTCGCGCCGCTGATGCCGTCCACATAATTGGGTCGCCGGTCTTTCGGCACGCTGTCATCCGCTTTTCCCTTGGCAACGGCAATGGAAACAAACTCGCCTTCCGGACCGATGATTTTCTTTCCCACAAAATTCCGCTGAAACCAGTTCTGCTCAATCTCGCCGCCCAGACCGGGCGTTTCCGAATGCTTGTAGATCGTAAACCCGGAAATGGTGGCGCCGTCGCTTTTCAATGCCAGGTAGCCGTAAATTTTTCCCCACAGCCCTCTGGTGTCAATGGGAATCACATAGGCTTCCACCTGTTTGTCCTCATTGGTGTAGAGGTATATGGGAAGTTCGGTTTCACTTTTTGCACCGCCTGTTTCGGAAGACGGGATTACACTGCCGGTCTGATCCACCACCAGACGGCTGATCTTTTGTTCAAAGGTCCGGTTGATCTCGTCACCGGTGTATTGCCGGTCCGTCTTGACCAGCCCTACGGATTGCAGGATGTTTTTCCGCTGGTCGATGGTCATGTTCTTCTGCTGGATCTCTTTCAGCCCGCTGGAGGCAGCCGTAAGCAGGGTGCCGCAGATCAGGCACAACACAACGGAAAACAGGAGAGTACGAATGGATTCAGACATTGGAAATCCTCTTTTTCAGCCGCCATCCGATTTCAATATGATCCAGTAAAGGAGAAAAAAGGTTCATGAACAGGATCGCCATCATCACCCCTTCCGGAAAAGCGGGGTTGAACACCCGGATCAGAACCGTCAGCACGCCGATCAAAAAGCCATACAGCCATTTCACGTGTTCCATACCCGGTGCGGAAACCGGATCGGTTGCCATATACACAATGCCAAAGGCAAAACCGCCCATGACCAGATGATGCAACGGAGGCAATACCATCCAGACATTGGTCGACGAAGCGGACAAATAATTCAGCAGCCATCCGGTCGACAGCAAACCCAGAACGCCTCCCAGGATAATCCGGTAGGAGGCCACGCCGACCAGGATCAAAATCACGGCGCCGACCAGGCTGCAAAAGGCAGATGTATCGCCGATGCTGCCGGGGTAATTGCCCCAGAAAAGCCGGGAAAAGGTGTATCCGGCCTTTTCCAGCGCCGTCAGAACGGTTTCTCCGGATTCGGTCAGAACCGTGACAGCCAGGGGGGTTGCACCGGTAACGGCATCGGCAACCTGCTGTGCCGTACCGCTGATGGAAACCCATACCGCATCGCCGGACATCTTGGTCGGATAGGCAAAAAACAGGAATGCCCTTCCGGTCAACGCGGGGTTGAAAATATTCCGTCCGGTTCCGCCGAATACCTCCTTGCCGATCACCACCCCGAAAGAAATGCCCAAAGCGGCCTGCCATAACGGGACTGCCGGGGGCAGGGTCAGGGGAAACAGCAGTCCCGTGACCAGAAGACCTTCGCTGATGGGATGCTTCCGGATGGATGCAAACAGGATCTCCCAGAAGAATCCGACTCCGTAGGAAATAACGACCAGGGGCATCACGATCCACAGCCCCCGGATCACGACCGTGAGAAAATCGACCGGAAGCCCGGAAACCAGACAGGACTGATAGCCGGCATTGTAAATTCCGAAGAAAAAGGGCGGCATCAGGGCAAGGATGACAAAACTCATGAACCGCTTCAGATCCAGGCTGTCCCGCACATAGGGACCGGACCGGGCGACGATCCCCGGTAAAAGGAAGAACGTCTCGGTGGCCTCGAACAGGGGCTTGAGCATCCGGAGTTTTCCCTTGCCTTCAAAATGCTTCCGCTGGGAATCAAATAATTTATGGATAATTTTCATAGGATCAATCGTTATTTCTGTTCCATATAATAGTCATGTTTCGCTTTCCGCAGAATCTCCCGGAGTTCGATCTTGGAAGGGCAGACATACGAACAGAGTCCGCATTCCACGCAGTCCAGAAGGCCGTGGGCAAGCACCTCCTCAATGGCATCCGCCGCCAGACATTTGATGGTAAACTGGGGCAGGATGTCCACCGGGCAGACCCGGGTGCAGGAACCGCAATTGACGCATGCCCTTTCCTCACCATGCATGCCGCTGTCCATATCAAAAGGCTGTTTCCGAAACACGGACAAAAAGGTGCGTGAATAACTGTGTTTTGCCAGACCCGGCCGGAGAAATCCGAACAACTGTGCCTGATCCCCCTTGTCCATGCAGAACAGGGAGGTTTCATGCAACCCCAGAAAGGAGTCTGCATCCACCACATACCCGGTAAGCAGGCCGCCGGCTACGCATGTTGTATCGTCTGCAAGTTCCGGGATCATATCCCGTATCGGAGCACCGGTCCGGGTCTGAAAATGACAGCCCGTTTTCACCCGGCTTCCGCCTGCGGCAACGATCCGTTCAACCGGATATTTTCCGTTTTTCACCAGGGAAGCGATTGCCAGAAGATCCTGGCCCGTCAGGTACCAGCAGACATTTTCCGAAGCGCTCTTTTTGGTTTGATACAGGACAACTCCGGGATCATGGGCCGGGTATGGACCGCGAACCCGATGGGTTATCATTTCACTGATCCCCAGAAGGCGGAGGTGATCCGGCGCGGAAACATTGACCGGAATTCCGAGCCGCTTGATGATTTTCAGGCCAAAAGAAAACAATGCCTCCCGGCCCCGCAGGTATACTTCCGGAGATGCCTGAAACGGTTCTCCGGAGTCCATCACCACCCAGATGGATGACGGACTGCTTTTCGGATCGGCGATATTCCGGAACGGAAGCTCCCGGATCAGAGTCCAGACACCTCCCTGCATCAGCATCCGGATCAGGCTTTCCCGTTCCAGTGAACGGATGTCCGAATCTGCAATTTTAGGGAAATCAACAACCTGCTCCTCCCGGTCCAGTTCAATGACGATCTCCCGGAGGACGCGACGCTCACCAAAATTGATCGCGGTGACCGTTCCGCTTCCCGGGGACAGGAATTTGAGATCGGTATTCTGCTTGTCCTCATACAATACGGAGCCGATCTTGACATGATCATGGACTTCCACCTGAAGCCTTGGTTTGATAAAGGGAATCCGCTCCGGCAGGGATGCCACCCGCAGCGGTTTTTTCAGCGTCTTCACTTCCGGAGAAGGTCTGCCGGAAATGGGAAGGTCATATCCTTTTGTCACCGTAACGGAAATCATCAACAGCCTCTGTGTTCGATCTTAATTTGTCGTCTTCTCCAGTACTGCAAAATATGCCACCGGCACAACCAGAAGGGTGAATGCGGTGGAGGCGAACAGTCCGAAAATCAGGGCCCATGCCAGACCGGAAAAAACAGGGTCCAGGGTAATGGGCCAGGCGCCCAGCGCCGTTGTCGCGGCTGTCAGAAGGATGGGCCGCATGCGGATCGCCCCGCTCTGAAGGATCGCCTCTTTCAGGGGCGTCCCGTTTTTCAGTTCATCCTGAATGAACTCGATCAGGACCAGTGAATTCCGGATGACGATTCCTCCCAGCGCAATCATTCCTATCATACTCGTGGCCGTAAAGAAAATCGGATTTTCAAATCCGCCCACGGAATTTGCCGCCAGAAGGTTCAGCAGCCAGAAACCCGGCATGATCCCCAGGAGGGTCAGGGGAATCGCCATCATGATCAGGAGCGGCATGGAAAAGGAATTGGCCTGAATCACCAGAAGGACATAAATGCCGATCATGGCCGCAGCAAACGCGATCCCCATATCCCGGAAAACATCGATGGTGATCTTCCACTCCCCTTCTCCGGACCAGTTTACATGAATATCCGGCGGCAGCGGATTGTTTTCAAGGCGCCCCTGCATGTCCAGCACGGCTTCCGCCGGCGCCCTTCCGGCCGTATCGGCCAGGACATAGACCACCCGCTCCAGATTCTTGTGATGAATCGGCTGCTGCCGGGTGACATGAACAATATCGACCAGTTCCGCCAGAGGCACCATATTCCCGGCCGATGTCTTGATGGGAATCCGGGAAAGGGCCACCGCACCGGATTTCTTCTCCCGTGGAAGAATGGTTCTGATCAACAGGGGCTGACGTTCGCCTTTTTTGTGAACCATGGCAGCCGCAGTTCCGCCCACAGCCGTCCGCAGGGTCTCGATAATCGCATGGGCAGATACCCCGTGAAGGCCGGCCTTTTCCTTGTCCAGCAGAAAATCCACCTGCTCATGGGGGGCTTCGGTCATGTCATCCACATCCACGACAAACGGTTCCGACCGCATGAGATCCTTGATATGGGCCGCGCCCCGGATCAGCTGATCATAAGTCCGGTCCGGAGATCCGTAAATCTCGGCCACAATGGTGGAAAGCACCGGCGGTCCCGGCGGCACCTCCACCACCTTGATATCCGCCTGAAATGGTGTGGCGATGTTCTGAAGATCCTTGCGAAGCCGCAGCACAATCTCATGGCTCTGCTGCGCCCGAAGTTCCTTGTCTGCCAGATTGATCCGGATATCCGCCAGATGTCCGCCTTTTCTCAGGTAGTAATGCCGCACCAGACCGTTAAAATCAATGGGCGATGACACCCCTACATAGGAAACCATGCTGGTGATTTCCGGAACGGTCCGGAGATAGGCTTCAAATTCTCCGACCACCATATCGGTGGTTTCCAGTGTCGTCCCTTCCGGCATATCCACGACGATCTGGAACTCGTCCTTGTTGTCGAACGGCAGCAGTTTCAGGGGCACAAACCTCAGCAGGGCCAGTCCTGCGGAAAAGGCCAGCAGCAGCAGGATAACGGCCAGGAGCATCCACCGTTTTCTCCGGGATTCCAGAAAGGGGTTCACGACGTTCCGGTAACTTCTCGTAATCAGGGTCGGCTTCCGGTCTTCTGTTTTTACGGCTGCCCCTCCGGCATCCGGGATGCCTTTTTTCAGCAACTGAAGGGTAAACCAGGGAACGATGGTCAGGGCGCAGACCGTGGAAAAAATAACGGTCAGCGGCACATTGGCGGCCATGGGCGCCATATAGGGCCCCATCATGCCGGTGATGAAAAACAGGGGTGTAAAACAGATGATAATGGCTATGGTGGACATGATGACCGGCGGCAGTACCTCATCCACGGCAAACAGGGTGGCAATCCGGGGTGAGAATTTTTTGGCAAAAATATGCCGCTGAATATTGTCCACATTGGTGATGGGATCGTCCACAACCAGCCCCAGGGACAAAATCAGCGCAAAAAGCGTGACCCGGTTGATGGTATAGCCAAAGATGTAATTGACAAACAAGGCCAGGGAAAAGCTGATGGGAACCGCCAGGGCCACAACCAGGGCCTCCCGCCACCCCAGTGTCACGGCGAGAAGTATGATGACCGTTGCAATGGCAAATACCAGGGAGTTGAGAAGATCGTTCACCTTCTGCTGGGCCGTGTGCCCGTAATTCCGGGTCACCTCGACCTTCACCCCGGCAGGAATGACCTTTTCCTTAAGCTCCTCCAGCCTGGCCAGGATCTCTTCTGAGACGGTGACGGCATTGGTTCCTTTTTTCTTGGCCAGGGCCAGGGTCACCGCCGGATAGGTTTTCATCCCAACATCCATTCCGGATTTCTGCTGATAATAATGGGAAAAGCAGATCCGGGAATAGGTGGCGGCCTCTTCCGGGCCATCGATAATTTCGGCAATATCCCGCAGATAAACCGGCCGTTCCTGATTGACGCCGACCACCAGGGCCGCAACCTGATCGACCGATGTCAGAAAAGAATGGCTGGTCACCGTATAGTCCCGGTTGAACCGGGAAAAGCTGCCGGCCGTCACCGATGCGTCGGCACCGGCCAGGGCCTGCTGGACCTCCGGAATCGAAACCCCGAGGCCTGCCATTTTTTCCGGCAGCAGCTCCACCCGGACTTCCTGTTTTCTTCCGCCCACAATCTCCGTCCGGGAGATATCCTTGACCTCGGAAAGGCGGGAAATCACCTCCTCTCCGATGCGGCGAAGCTGATGGTCGTCATGTTCGGCGGAATACAGGGTCAGACCCACAATGGGAACATCATCGATTTCCACCGGTTTGATCACCCATCCCTTGACGATAGGCGGGACCTGATCCGAGTTCATGGTGATCTTGTTGTGCAGCTTGACCAGGGATTCCTCCCGGTCCTCGCCCACATAAAACCGGACCGTGACAACGGCCATGTCCTGGCTGGACATGGAATACACATATTCGACACCGTCAATCTGCCACAGCAGTCTTTCCAGGGGGGTGGCCACCAGTTTTTCCACCTCGGCGGAATTGGCTCCCGGCGCCTGAACATATACGTCCGCCATGGGAACCACGATCTGGGGCTCCTCTTCCCGGGGCGTCACCAGAATGGATGCCAACCCAAGGCACGATGCCAGGATGATCAGCATCACGGACAGATGGGAGGTCAGAAACCGATCGACGATCCCGACAATGATCCCCTTGGGCACAGATCCGTTCTCCGTCATTTGGCGGTTCCTCCCCAGCCGATGAGTTCATTGCCGGAAAGCCCGGACAGGATCTCCACGTCGCCGTTTATCCATTGTCCGGTCTTGACATAACGGTTTTTCCAGCTTTTCTTGTCCTGAACCCAGACCAGTTCGAGCTGACCGACCTGACGGACCGCTTCCCGGGGAATGATGACAGCCGGGTGTTCCTTTACCGGGATCAGGAGTTTTCCATACATTCCCGGATACAGGCCGTCCGCATGGGGAAGGGATGCCTTTACCAGAAAGGTGCGCGTCTGCGGGTCCGCATAGGGTACAATCTCTTCCACAACCGCCCGGACACGGTGCTGCAGGGTGGTGATGTCCACATCCAGTTCCACCCCCGGCTTGACCTTGTCGATCAGGCCTTCCCGCACATAGGCTTCCAGCCGCAGCAGGCCGCTGGTCCGCATGACCACAAGGGGTTTTCCGGGAAGCGCCAGATCGCCGGGATCGATCATCCGCTGTAAGATCTCACCGTCGTCCGGGGCCTTGATGACCGTGTATCCCAGTGCGATTTCCGCCTCGTTCACCACCTGGCGGGCCTGACGGATCATGGCTTCTGCGCCGGACAGGGCCTGTCTGGCCTGCTGCAATCCGGCTTCGGCCTGCAGATAGGCGGATTCGGCCTGTTCCAGGTCCTGGGAGGTTGCGGCCTGGGATTCATGATATTTCTTTGTCCGCTGAAATGCGGATCGGGCTTCGGCATGTGCGGCCTCGGCACCGACGACCGCCTGTCTGGCCTGTCTTTCACCGGCTTCCGACGATTTCAGGGATTCGCGGGCCTGATCCAGCCGGGACAGAAACTGCCGGTTATCCAGGGACGCCAGAACCTGCCCTTTTTTAACACTGTCTCCGGACCGGACCTTCACCTCCGTCACCTGGGCCGTAATCTGGGCCTGAATGCCGGCCTCCGTGCGGGGACGGATGGTGCCCACAGCTCCATACCAGTCCGTGACGGTTCTCACGGCGGCCGCAGCGGTTTTTCCCGGTCCGGTATTGTCTGCCGGAAATGCCGCAGACGTTTCCGGATCGATCTTGTCCTGACAGGCAACGCATAACAACAGCAAGGCCGGAACCATCCAGATCCAGCCCGGTCCGTACAATAGTCTTTTGTCTTTCATAGCCGTATCCCCTACTCTGTTTCCACCCTGCCGGTAAAGAAGCCGATCGATCTTCCCACATTGGCAATGGCAATTTCCCGGTCATAATAGGCAGCCGTGGACCTTGTCCGGGCGGTATTCCGGGCCAGCTCCGCCTCCAGATACCGGGTCACCGTGGCAGAACCGCCGTCAAACTGTTTCTTGACCAGTTGCAGGGATTCTTCCGCCATTTCCACGCTGTTTTTGGCCACGTCCAGCCTGGCTTCCGCAGCCTCCAGTTCCAGATACGCGGTTTTCACGTCCAGCCTGACTTCCAGAAGCGTCTTCCGGTCCACGGCCAGAAGTTCCTCCAGCCCGGCAGCAGCCTTTGCCCTTTCCGAACGGGTGGAAAAACCCGTAAACAGGTCCCAGTTGAGGACAACCGCGGCCATCCAGTTTTCGCGATCCCGGTCATAGTCCATATCCGGATCATCCACATAGTATTTTCCCTGAAGATCGACCCGGGGCAAATATCCTGATCTGGCCATATCCAGCGACATCCTGGACTGTTCCAGATGCTTGCGGATCTTCTGCAGTTCCGGCCTCTTTTGGACCGCGGCCATCATGCCGGATGAAAAATCCCCGGGAATCTCATGGGAAATCGGCGCTTCCCGGGTCAGGACAATTTCCTGATCCGCCGATATGCCCATGACACCGGCAAGGACCGCTTTGGCAATCTTCATCCGGTTCCGGCTCTGGACCAGATCCTCTTTTACCTGGGCAAGCCGGACGTTCAGCGTCAGGATATCCGATTTCAATGCCCCGCCTTCCTCAAACCGGATATTCATGATCCTCACCTGTTCGGAAACCGTTTCAATGGATTTGTTGACAATATTGATATGATCTTCTGCGGCAAGGCAATTGTAATAACTCCGGATCACCGAGGCGACCAGGGAGTTTTCCACCCCCTTTTGGTCCAGATGCCGGATCGCAAGATCCCTTTCCGCCATTCCCCGCTGCAGGATGTCCCTGCCCCCGTTGAACAGGTTCAGCCGGCCCTGGATTCCGGTTTCAAAGTTGTCGTACACGCCCGGATCATTGAAATCGGTATTGGGTGCCAGCATTCTCTGGTCAATGGTTTTAAACAAGGAGGAGGATGGGGAGTCTCCCCGGGAATACTCGGTATAGAACCCGAGATAGGGATAAAAAAGCGCGTCCGTCTGTTGCAGCATGGCCGCAGCCTGTTTGATTCTCGCGGCGGCGATATTGCCGTCCGGATTGTTGGCAAGGGCCAGACGGATGGCGTCTTTCAGCGAAATCGCCTGGTCGATCCGGCACGGATCCTCCATTGCCTTTTCCGGCTGCCGGTCGTCGGGCAGCAGACAGACGGATCCGGCATATTCCTCCCGGATGCCTTCATAGGAATATCGGTGGGGGGTATAACATCCGGCGACAACCCCGATGCACAATGCAAAAACCAGAACCCACAGCCGGCAGAATCGAATCAAGGGTTTCATAGCCACTCCAACCAGGAAATCAAACGGCAATCAAGTTAACTCGTAAAAAAGTCGAAAATTTACTTCTTTGTCATGGGTACAATTAAAATCGTTGGGAATTAGCCTTCTGGATTCCGGCGTTCGCCGGAATGACGGTATAGATGGATATCTGTCATGCCGGACTTGATCCGGCATCCAGCGTTTGTACCATCCCAAAAGAGGACAGCCCGGAAATGGGTTTTCCCATCCGGACTGTGACTGGCCTTCCTGATACGATTTATGCTTTCCACTGACCATGAAGGTTGCAGTATTCCCGCGCCGTGACCTTGGCCGCATCGATCTTGAAAACCGCTTCCGGTTTGTCTCCGGGCTTCAGGAACTTGCGATATACCTTGCCGTCTGCGATAATCTCAATCCACTCGATGTAGTGCTTTTCTTCCATGGGGTGAGCCACGCTGCCGACCTTGACCTTGAATCCGCCGTCCACTTTCTCGATGACCGGGACATGCTTTTCCTTGGCAGCATCCACGGTGTTTTCCTTCATCAGCTTCATCGGCTGTCCGCAGCATACCAGTTCCCCTTCGCCTCCATGTAGGACCTCAACGATGTTTCCACACACTTCGCACTTGTACACTTCAAGTCTTTCCGCCATGTTCTTCTCCTTTTCCGATATCATTGGGTTTAGGGTTTACGGTTCTTCATTCCACCAGCCTTTTTCCTTGTGGGAATCCTTTTCCTTTTCCGCCAGCTTCCGGATTTTATACGCGGCATCCAGCATCACGCCGTACAACACGCCGCAGCCGACATCTTCCCGTTCGGCATCGCCTTTGTCGGCAAGTCTGATCATAAAATCCGTCAGCTTGATGGTTGATTTGATATTCCGGTCACAAGGTTTCACAAGCGACATTCCTCTGGTCTTATGGATGTTTGTTCAAGCAGTCGGTTCACAACATATCAAAATGCATGCCAGAGAATATACAAACCAAACGTAAATAAAATATCCTTATTTTTTTCTGATAGATACAGCCAAGCTGCGGCGACGGTCCGATGGTTCCGTTCATGCAGGCGGTTTGTCCCTGCCCGCATGATTTTTGTGATTCTATCGATATCAAACTATTGAAAACCTTACAAGGTTTAATTTATGAAACCATGCCGAACCTGACCGGGAAATACCCGCACCGTCATGTCTCAGCGCATCTGGTGATACAGAATTGTATCAATGAACAGCAGAAAACCCGGAATACTGATGATGGATTTTTTCCGCTTCATCAATTTTGATCAATTCGTAAAAAGTCGTAAATTACCTTTATTTGTCATTCTGACGAAAGTCAGACACGTAGTGAAGCGCAGCGCTATCCAGTAATTTCAGAAACTTCTGGATGCCGGATCTAGTCCGGCATGACGGAATTGGGACTTTTTACGATTTCATCAATTGTGAAAGGCTGATAATTGGTGTAAGGCAGTATCAGTGGACAGCATATGAAGCATAACAAAAGCAGACCACGGCATTTTTCCATGAATGCCGCAAAAAGGAGAATCAGCATGAAAGGATGGACCGAGGAAGAAATCCGGAACAGGGAACTGATGGCGCCCTGCGGACTGTATTGCGGAACCTGCGGCATTTACATTGCCAACCGGGACAACAATGAAAAATTCAAAACCGTCATGGGAAATCTCTACGGACTGAAACCCGAACAGATGGAATGTTACGGATGCATGCAGTCTGATCCGCCCCGGAAAATCCATGATTTCTGCAAGGTTTGCGCCATCCGGGATTGCGTGAAATCAAAGAGCTATTCAAGCTGCCACCAGTGCGATGAATGGCCCTGCCGCCTGATCGAGGAGTTTCCCATCTCCACGGGCCGCCAGGTCATGAAACGAACCATCCCCGTCTGGCGGGAAAAAGCCGCAGAATTCGGCAATGAACAAGGAAGCGTGGAATGGGCCCGCTCGGAATGCGAACGCTATCACTGTCCCTCGTGCGGAGAGCCCCTGTTCAGAGGCGCGCAAAAATGCCGGGCCTGCAAAAAGCCGGTGGCCGACGAGCTGGACGGGACTTTTGCGCTGTCAACCGATAAACTGAAAATGGAACCCTGATGAAACCGTAAAAAATCCCAATTCCGTCTTGCCGGACCTGATCCGGCATCCAGCGTCAAACCATCATCAAGATAAAATGGAAACCGGATGGAAATCAGGGAACAGCAGGGTTTATAATATATCCAGATCATCCAGGGGACTGAACACGCCATGTCCGCCCTGATTTAAAATATGCGTATAAATCATGGTGGTGGAAACATCATTGTGCCCCAGGAGCGCCTGGATGGTCCGGATGTCGGTTCCGCGCTGCAGCAGATGGGTTGCAAAGGAGTGGCGCAGGGTGTGCGCGCTGATTTTCTTATGCAGACCGGCGATTTGGACCGCCTTTCTGATGGCCTTGTTGATCAGGCTTGGGTCAATGTGATGCCTGCGTACAATTCCGGATCGCGGATCTGTAGACAAGTCGCGAGCCGGAAACACATACTGCCATTGCCATTTTTTATCCGCACCCGGGTATTTGCGGGCCAGGGCATGCGGCAGATATACTGCGCCATGACCTTTGGCAAGATCATTTGTGTGAAAGGTTTTTACTTTATCCAGATGGACCTGCAGAAAAGGGATGATCGATGCCGGAAAGGTCGTCACGCGGTCCTTATTGCCTTTTCCGGATCTGACGATCAGTGTTTTCATTTTGTAGTCAATGTCCTGCACCCGCAGCCGGATGGCTTCCGAAATCCGTAACCCACTGCCGTACATCAGTTTTGCCGCAAGCTGCGGAACGCCATTCATGAGTGACAACACCTTTGCAGTTTCTTCCCGCGTCATCACAACCGGTACGTTGGTTTTTCTTTTGGCGCGAACCGCGTTAATTTCTTTGTCCAACTGAATTTTCAAAACTTTTTTGTATAAAAAAACCAATGCGTTCATCGCTTGGTTCTGCGTCGCAGGAGCGATATCCCTGTTTACGGCAAGATGGGTTAAAAATGCCTCGATTCTGGCTTCACCGTTCTGCAAATCATCACGGGATTTCATTGTATGAAAATGAATATATTGCTTGATCCAATCACAATAAGTCCGTTCCGTGTGAATGGAATAATGATGAAGTCGCATCACTTCACGAACTTCATCCAGCAGTTTTCGGTTATTTTGTGTTGACATCCAATAAATAAAATGATTCTGTTGTGAATCTTTATAGTTGGCAAGATCAGGGCCTTGTTGGCTGGTGAATGTTATATACAAAATACTTCACCTTTTACAAGCGATTTATTACGAAAATAAGAATTTATTTAATATCAGGGAAAAAGTGCCCGAAAACCCCCTGATTTGGAACTTATCAGGGAAAAAGTGCCCGATCTGGTCAGGGAAAATTGACCTGACAATCAATGGTTATGCCAGCTTTAAAAAGGAGCTAATTGATGGATGAATTTGAAGGATTATTAGTTGAAGCCCTGCAAATTTTAGAGCATCGAATTACAGCAATCGAAGTAACACAACAGATCACTTTTATGATGCTGCATTCACAGAACAATGAAGATGCTAATAGAATCGCTAATACTTTTAAAAATATAGCAAAGTCCGATAAATTGGAAACCAATGAGCGTTGCAGAGAATATCTTATTCATTTAGCGAAACATCTTAATGGTGATCGTGATGTGCCAATTATGGGATTAAATAAATTAAGTGATCCTCCAGATCCATTGAATCCGATACCATGGCTAAGGGGTATAATTGAAGGTGGAGCAAACAAGTAGGCATAACCTCATGCTCTACGCGGACTTGTGTTACGCTCCGCTCCACACAAGCCGGTAAGCATGGTCGTTATGTTTCCCGGTGATAGAAGATGAAGATAGGTTTTGCGGCCATATTGTTGCTGTTGTCCTTATTTGGAATCATTCTAAACGTGGGACCAGTATTTACGGAGGGACAGATAACGCAAGGTCAACGTGTCTATGAGACCATCCGCGAGACGAACGCAGATTCGCGCCCTATTACCGTAAATGAGGAGGATGGACGAGCACTTGTCAAATTCATTGAAAGCGCAAAAATTGGGGAATGGAGAACGAGATTTCTTCTCCTCGCCTTCTCGTTCTTGGTTTTCGTTGCAACAGCCATTGTTGTTGTCAGCGAGTATCGTGAGAAATCAAAAAGGATACATAACCTTGCTGCTTCAGTGGACGGCGGAAAAGCGCGCCGCCCCTGAGCAGCCCGTTCGCGAGAAAAAAATGGAAGAGCCATATAAAGATCATAAGATTGTCGACGCTCCTTTTAAATACAAAGTGGTCGATTTCCATTATCATCGATCTTTGGAAGATCCGCATGACAGATGGATTGATATGATACTTCAAAAAGGTGACGAAATACGCCGCTTGCGTTTTATTCGGCCTATATCATTATCAATTGAGGAGGGATTTCCAGAATGCCCCGGCCTATATATTGCTGATCTTAGCAATGATGGACTTGAAGATATAAAAGTGCGGGTTGGGGATTTTGAAGCAGGAGGCGGTGGAATATCATTTTGGGCTGCCTCTGTAATTGATTTGGATAATGAATAATATTTCGCGAACCAGCCAGTTCACCGGACGGCAAAAAGCTGCCGCCGGAGACCGGCGCGTTATGTGCATAGTATTATGAAAAAATTATTCTTCACACTTATTTTTATATTTTTAATTTGGATAGTTTCAATCGGATGTGCCCACTTAGGAAAATCAAATAAAAGCATTTCTATAGATGATATTGCAGGCTCCTGGGAACACATTCATTTTGGCTACATCCTTCTGTATATTGATCAGTCTGGAAAAGGATATTTAATTCCAGGTTTGGACGAGAATGAGGATATTTTCGAAATAAATTCAATTTCCTACAGTGGAGCTACATTTGTCCTTACTCTCGTCAATACTAATAATAAGGACGAGCAATTAAAAGCTGAATGTACATTCTTTGGAACAGATATAATCGCTTTCAAGCCAATCGAAGATAATAAGAAAGAGGATATTTTTTTATTTATGAAGGAATCAAAAGTAAATGAGTTGAGGCAGAAGGCGAAAGATTTTCTTAAAATAGAGAGGCAGGGCACATAACAACGGCATTGTGAGCGACGGCAAACAGCCGCCGCGCCACATGCCGGGCGTTCGCAAGCAATATGAAGAAAACGATAATAATAATTTTCATTTTGTTCTGTTTCTACTTTAATGTGTTTGTAATAAAAAGCATGGGCGCAAATGTTCTGATTGTGATTTCATTCCTCTTTCATCCCGTTTTTTGTTTCTGGATGTATAAAAAAGAGAATAATGAAGGCATAAAAAGAAAGGATGCGATCCTTTCAATTATTATATGGTGTTTGGCTGTAATTCCTACAGGGGGCCTAATTGCAATGACAATAATTTTTGGATTCCCTCCTGAAGGTTATAAACTATTTGGGGATTTAATATAAATTTATACTGTTTTTTGCGCTTGCGAACAACGCAGTTCAGTGGACATCCAGGGCTGGCGCATTTTTGAAAGTTTGTCTGAAATGGAATTAATCGTTTTCTAACAAATTCAGTGGAAGCCCTGGTTGCTCACTGACCGCGGGCGTTATGTGTCCAATGAAGTGTGAATAAGTGAGGGAGGCGACGAACTCCTTCTTATCAGACAACCTTTAGCATATAGGAGGTGCGTCATGCGTAAGCTTATTGCTTACCTAATGATAGGGAGGCGCTTGTTGGAGATGACTATGCTTTGCTGCTGGGACAGACTTCATGTTCTTCAAAGTAAGAACTTTGATAGCTTCAGCAACTATCGAGAGAGGTTTTCCCTTTCAACAACGGCAACTTGCTTTTTTGGAGTTGTGCATGTTTGCACCTTAAAGCGATATGCGGCGCCTCCCTCTCTTATTTGCATTTCAAAGAACGATAGCCTTAAACACATAACCCAGCAGTGTAGCCGACATCCAGGGCCAATGCATTTTTGAAAGTTTATCTGAAATTGAAACATATCGTTTCTTAAAAAGTTTAGTGGAAGCCCTGGCTGCCGCTAACCGCTATCGTTATGCTGTTTAAAATTATATGAATGAATTGAAAGAAAATATTATCAAGGCAATGAGAGCGGCAACTATAGAGAAGAAAGAGGTCTGCCGTTCAAAAAATATTGATTTTTATGGTCTCTATTTCAGAACAATACTTGAGTACCTCGCAAAAATTGATAGTAAATACGACCTCTCACAAAAATCATTAGCTGACAAAATTAAAAGCTTTTTCAGCCGCCGAAAAATTAAAAAAATGATAGAACATCTTCACAAAGAAGGCGTTGTAAAAATCACACTTAATGGGGGTGGTTTTCTTTTCACATTGAACAAAGGCTACGAATAGGTAGGAAATATTACAAAGCATAACAACCGCTTGCACACGGATCGGGCTGCAGCGGCGCATTTTTTGGGCGGTGTTGTTTATCAAACTTTTTTCGCTTCTTGGTGGTTTTCGTGATGCGCCGCCCGCCCGGTGAAGCGGAGCGTTATAATTTCAATAAAGTTAATTTAAAACCATGGCTCTTGGAAATTTATTTCAAATATTAGCAGATGGATCATATTTTATATATTTCCCGTTTCGATGTTGGCGTTTCCTATTGTCGCAGGTTTTCAGAAAAACAGTTTATGAAAAGTGGAATGATCAAAGACCAATGATAGTTGTTCAGGATGTCATTGGAATGCTGGTGGGATTTGTTGTTTCTATTTTTGTGGTCGGCTGGCTGATTTACTATTTCTTTGTTAAAGATAGCTGATTATAACCAGCCAGTTCAGTGGACATCCAGGGCCGGTGCATTTTTGAAAGTTTGTCTGAAATTTGAATAAATCTTTTTTTAAAAAGGTTAGTGGAAGCCCTGGCTGCTCACTGACCGGCGGCGTTAGCACCATTATAAGGATAAACTGCAAATGGGTGGATGGATAAACATTATCATAAGTGGAATTGCAGCATACTCCTTCTACAGAATACATAGCACGGTGTTAATGGTGCTTTCGATCGCAAATTGTATGTTATCTTTCTGGTCCTTTGGGGTCATGCATAATTATGCATCCTCAACCAGACGTAATAAGGCAGCTATATTACGAAAGAATATGGAGGCAGAGGGAAGATTAGATTCTGATGCAATTGAAAGTCTTGATAGGATAGAAAGATCAATTGACCCGCATTCTGTCCCGAATTGGATATCAACGATCAGCATGGCATCATTTGTTTTTAGTATTGTCTTGTTGGTCATATTTTTTTTCAAAAGATGAAGAAGCGCTAACCAGGGCATCCAGCGGAGCGCAAAAAGCGGTGCGCCCGCTGATTCCCGCCGTTCGGCGTTTTGAATGCTATGCACCTGTCGAGATCCCCGACGCCATTTGAGTGGGCACTTGCTCTCTATTTCGTCGCAGTTTTGATGATCGGGTTTGGGATTGCGGGGCTGGTTGTTGCACATCGTGCGGCACCGGACAAGGAAGCGGCAGCGTTGGCGTTGGAGTATCGCGCATTTTGGTTTTTGGGACTCGGCGTCGGAGTTGCACTCATCACCTGGATATCTCGGAAGCTTACGACTTGAGTTGTGAATACGATAACGCCGAACAAAACGATCCACACGAACCGCCGCCAAGCGCTTCAGTTCCGATGCTCCGGTTTTGTTGGACGCTGGTTTTGCAACCAGTGCCCGTCGCCAGCGGCGGTCGGTGATCTTCGTCGTTATGTTTGAGGTAATAAATGTCTGTAGTTGATAAACTAATCGTATTGCTACAAGATTTGAAACAGAAAAGATGTAATAGATGTAGCTTTTATTATTCAAAGGATCATGTGAAGTGTCCTCATTGTAGCAATATGAATGATTTTGAATTAAAAATATTTTTAGAAGAAAGAGACATAGATCCAAAAGCCAAAAGTGGTTTAGGGCAATTATTGATTTTTGCTTCAATTGTTATTTTGATAATATTCGTTTTGTCAAAGCTTTTAAAAACATAACAAGGCAGTTCATTGGACATCCAGGGCCAGTGCATTTTTGAAGTTTATTTGAGATTGGAATTAATCGTTTTTTAAAAAGTTCAGTGGAAGCCCTGGCTGCCCACTGACCGCCAGCGTTGGCAATTAATCAAAGAAAGGAAAAAAATATGGCAGCTGCCCAGTTCCGGATTCCGGCATCCTCAGTTGAGGAGTTACGAAAAATTGTCAAGGGTTATGCACATCTTGGTGAGAATGTAGAATTGCCAAATTTAGCTCGTCTTCTTGGCCTTAATAAGACGGTTATAAGCCCTAACCACCCTTTCTTAACAGAGCTCGGAGTCATATCTGGAGGGAAGAAAAAAAGCGTTACTGCACTGGGCCAGCGTATAGGCCGTGCGTGGGAGCACGATCAAAAAGACGAAGTCCAAGAAGTTCTTCGCCAGCTTGTTGGGGGAAACGAAGCGGTTTCGAACTTGGTTACAACGTTGCGTCTCAAAGGGGGGATGTCTACGGATGAATTTTCAAAGCATATTCTCTATGCAGCAGGCCTACCGAATAGCAGTAGAAATCGTACTGGTGCGAGGACTGTGATTGACCTTTTATTAGAAGCTGGATTGATAACCGAATCTGACGGAAACATCGCTATCTCAAAGGTCACGGCAACAGGCACTTCATTGCAGCATTCAGATGCAAAGCCTGATATCAAGCAGGAGCTACCTACAAATAATGGAAGTGTCAGCCCGACGAAAAATGAAATGCCACCAATTATCCCTAAGGTGAATGTGCCTGCGGCGCCAGTGGTTAGTATTAATATCGAATTGAAGATCCCGGCAACAGACAATCCAGATGTTTACGAGAATTTCTTTAAGTCAATGAAAAAACACCTTTGGCCGGATGGTACTGATGGCAAGTAAAATCAGTCCAACATCGCTATTCAAAAAGGCAACCATAGCACAGCGAAAACTCCATGAGATACTCGCGACACACGAACATGCTTCTTCACGCGTAATCATTCTCGAAGATTTGCTTATGGACCTCCAAGGCCTGCCTGCGGACGTTCATGGTTACTTCCGCGAATCGTGTTCATGCCTGGAGTTCAACTTACTTCGCTCAGCAGTTGTTCTATCTTGGGCAGGTTTTTTTCATGTTTTTGTTGAATGCTTAATGGCCCATCACGAGGTAGCACTCAGGGCGGCACGGCCTAGTTGGTCTTTCAATGACCTTTCAGAATTAAAAGAAGGCTATGTTGAACATCAAATCCTTGAATCAGGGAAGACAGTCAGCATGATTACGAGGCAGGAGTTACGTATCTATCAAGGTCAGCTTGCAACAAGGAATCAATGCGCACACCCGACCCTCTATAAACCGACAATGAATAGTGCGTTGGGATTTGTTGATGACATGATTAACCAAGCGATTAAATTTATATGAGTAAATGCCAACCATAAAATGCACAGGACGCCAAACAGCGGGCGCCTGTGATTTTCATGTTATATTTTTTGCAGGAGAAAATGATCTACATTATTTTAGGTGTATCATTAATAGCATCTGGTATCTCAACAATACTCAGACCAGAGTATTACAGTAGCAAATATGACATGTTCTTTAATTTTTCTGGTATCGAATGGCCTTATGGTGGGATTTTGATAATTCTTGGCATTGGGTTTATTTGGACTGAAATACGGAAGAGACGTAAGAATCTATAAATTCGTAAAAATACGTTATGATAATGAATGTTTTAAACTTTAAAAAAAAGCAAAATATAACCCAGCAGTGTAGCCGACATCCAGGGCCGGTGCATTTTTGAAAGTTCGTCTGAACTTGAAATATATCGTTTTTTAAAAAATTCAGTGGTAGCCCTGGCTGCCGCTAACCGCTAGCGTTAGCATATAGGAAAACCCTATGATTGAGGGGATTACAGCTTCAGTTATTGCCGCACTTATAGTAGCTATTTTTGTTACTGTGTATAGAAATACTTGGGTTGGCGCCTTCATTGATTTAGTGTTTGTAAGTATTGGATATTCCGCTTTGCGTCGAAGGACTGGAACTCAACCATCAGTCAAGAATTTTCGCAAACGTCTTCTTCGCTCTCTAATTTCTGATCAGTCTCTTGTCGGGTTCCATAAAGGACAATTCGGAAAGTCTACATCTATCGCCGAATCGAAGAAGTGGCAAACACAAGGGACAAAAGAAAATATGAGCCTTAAACCGAGGATGTACCTCACTTTTTGGCCGATACTAATACTGTTACGACATGGGCGTGCAAAACGGTCAGTATCATTTGCTCAACTGAGCATCCACAATCTTTATCAAAACAATAGGATCTTTGTTGCCCAGTCCGCATCTCCAAATATGAGTCCTGTCAGGGAACCTATAATCGTTTCTTACAGACACTCAATGGCAGGAGCCCTCGTACTATCGGCCACCGAACCATGGAATAAAATTACTCGTTCTGTTGTTGATGCAATGATAGACCCCAAAAATGCATGGCAAAATGATGACGGCGGCTGGCGACAGGTCGCGGACGATTTCAATAACTCAGATCTTTGGGCGAGTGCTTATGCATTAAAATTACTGGACAAGTGCTTAGCTGCAAACTCACCTTTTTCGTCAGAAGAACGGTCACGCGCCAAACACCTCATTTCCTCAACGCTTGAATTTATAGAAATCCAATGGAACAGAAAACACTGGTCCTTTGGAAGATTAACTCCAGAAGAAGCTGCGCCAACACTTTATATCGATATCGTAGAAATCTTAAAGAAGTTCAAACCAGAGATAGACAATGAATGTCGATTGGCTTTTTCGGCCTGGCTTAGTTTGAGTGGTGATTTAAGCGACACCTATCGACAGACTTTGGCTGATATCCCCGTAGAACAACTATACGCACGAATGGCTTATACATTCTATCTTGGAGAGCCTCATTCCAAAGTATGGAAAGTGTTATTCGAGAGGCTGGCACAAGGGGATCTATCTAAGCTTCTATCTTCGGATTTGGCGTTTGCATTTGATATGAGCTATGGCTACACGGAGGATGCTAACAAAAAAATTCAGCCGACCTCCTTCGTCGGCGGCTGATTAAATCGTTAGGTTTTAAGCGAAAGATTAGGAAATGCGTAGACTATCCCTTGAGGTAATACTCACATTTCTATTGGCTTTTTTAGCCTTTGCCTCTTACTTCATAGACAAAGAATGGGCAATTAAGCATTCTTGGTATCGAACTATATTGCTGGTAGCTATTGGGACAGTAGCGGTAATTTCTGTCGTACTTTACATATTTGATTATCGTGACAAAAAGAAATCAGAAAATGAGATTAGCACTTTACAACTCCAATTAAAAAGCCAAACAAATGAAATATATAACTTGAAAGTTATCGCTCTATCTACAAACCAAAAAATTGATGATCTAAATAAGTCTCACGAGCAAATTTCTGGAAAAGGCACTCAATTCGAGGTTAAAGGTGTACCGCCAATATCGGACTATTTCCCTTTGGTCTTTAAATCTAGTTTGGGCTTAATTACTGGATATGTAAGAGTTAGAGGAACCAATGAATTTCATCGATTTTCAACAAAAGGCAATTCAAAAATACCGGTTGTCGTTAAGAATCTATGGCTTCCTGAAAAAGGTCAATATCAGAGTCCTCCAATTTTGGAACTGGTGATTGATCATCAGTCGGATGAAAAAGCAACTTTAAGTGTATATACAAAAGGATTTTTTTTACCAGATGGGATGTAGAAAACCTAACCATGCCTTACACTCAGATGGCAATACCGCTGCGCTACACTGCCACCGGTGAAGGCAGCGTTCGAGTAAGACTTCGTCAGGAACTTTAATAATAACAGATAAATATAATACATCTCGCCCAAATATTATACATGATAGATCATAAAATTTCCTATACTTCACCCAAATATGAAGTAGCAGACATCTTCCGGAAAGCAGGAAAAACATATCGAGAAAACAACGGCATGTCGAAGAAGCAGTATGCCGTAATGCATGCAATAGAGCGCTGTCGCACATCCGTTCCACCTTCCATCGTCTCTTATAACGCCTCAGCTTCCTGCCATCCTGGGTTTTAGGTTTTTTACGATTACTCCTATGGGGAGCAATCAGCTCTATTTTCAATTTTTTAAGTTGTTTTCGAAATGGATCACTATCATATCCTTTATCGGCAATGAGACGTACCGGGCGTTTTTTAGGACGACCTTTTCCTTTGCGCGGAACGCAGACAGCATCAAGAGTTTGTTCCGCAAGCTTTACTTCCGCCGGCGATGCCGAGGCAAGGGTGCTTCCCAAAGGAACACCTTGGCCGTCGACCACCACCATCCACTTTGTTCCTTTGCCCTTTTTGGTTTTTCCAACGCAGGCGCCCCTTTTTTTGCCGGTGCAAAGCTGCCATCAATAAAGGCTTCTTCCCAATCCAGCAACCCGGCTTCATCCAGTTGCGATAAAAACTTACGCCAGATGTCAAGCCAGATTCCTTGGTCTTCCCAAAGCCTTAACCGACGCCAGCATGTTGATGGGCTTGGGTATCGATCCGGAAGGTCTTGCCAACGGGCTCCGGTTCGAAGAATCCAAAGAATACCTTCCAGAACGTCACGATTGTTTTTCGGTGGGCGCCCACCTTTTGGATTTTTTTTTGATTCTGGAAGCATGGGTTTTAATAGTTTCCACTGTTTGTCATTTATGAATTGTTGGTATTTCGCCATTGGGTCACCTCCAATAGCTTAATACACGAAAACACTATAAAAATCTAGTTTTGTAACATATTGTAAATACTATATATTGTATCAATCATAAATTTGGACACAATTTTTTAGGTTTTGAAATGGCTTCTAAGCATTGGGTCCACCGCATCCTATTATGGATTTCACGCAGACAAATGCAATACCTGCAATCATATTGAAAGCGAGTATAACTCATGCCGGGACCGGCACTGCCCCAAATGTCAGGGAATATCACGCAGGAAGTGGATTGATAAGCGACTTGAAAATTTGCTGCCGGTTCCGTATTACCACGGTGTTTTTACCCTTCCGCACATGCTCGGTTCTATCATATCCCATAACCGGAGGTTAATTTACGAACTGTTGTTTTCAAAAGCAGCAGAAACCCTTCTTACATTCGGAAATGATCCAAGGTGGCTTGGAGGGGAAATCGGATTTTTTGGTGTGCTGCATACATGGGGTCAGAAGCTTTGGCAGCATCCGCATGTTCATTTCATTATTCCCGGAGGGGCATTGACTCCAGACGGCCAATGGACCGCTCCCAAGTATCCCGGAAAATTTCTGTTCCCCGTTCATGCCTTGTCAAAGGTATTTCGCGGCAAGTTCATCGAGAGATTAAAAAAGGCGTATCATGATGGCAGCCTGTCAATTCCGGAAGAAGAAGCAGAACTGAACAGCACCGATTTTTTCGAAAGATGGGTCGACCAGCTTGTCGGACGAAAATGGGTTGTTTATTGCAAGCCGCCCTACGGGGATGCCGACAAGGTTGTCAAATATGTTGGCCGCTATACCCATCGCGTTGCGATCAGCAACAGCCGCATCATCGGAATTGAAAATGATCTAATTTGTTTTCAGTATAAAGATTATAAGTCCGGCATAAAAACCAGGAAGACCATGTCACTGGATATTCATGAATTCATTCGCCGATTTCTGATGCATGTATTACCATCCGGATTTCATAAGATACGCCATTATGGTTTTCTTGCCAACGGCCGCTGCAAAGCTGCGATATCTCAAATTAGAGACCAATTAAACAGCCTGGGCCAGGAACCACCGCAGGCTGATCAAGCCACCGGCAAAAAGTGTCCCCGGTGTGAACGTGGCATCCTGATCCCTTTTATAATCAAGGATGCTTTCGGCCGGATAGTGTCATTGAAAGAAAAGTATTGTCAGACCGCCCTTGCATTTGATACGTCATAAATAATTGTATTCAGAACGCACCTTGTACTTTACACCATATATAATATGGACACAAAATACTCGAACCAGTCGTTCGAGCGGCAAACCGGATTGAAGTGGCGGATCAGCCGAATTTCATTTGGACTGCCGACTAATATTCTGCGGTTTGCCGCTCAACTCAATGTTCGCTGAGAGGAAAACCATGGAAATACCCATCGCAACAGCTGTGAGCATCCGCGAGGCCGGCTTTGACGAATACTGGCTCCGTGACTTGATCTACGAAAACCCCACTTGCCTTGGTCTCGGTGACATCGAATCCGTTTCCAAGGAGCGCATCCAATCTTCCGGCGGACGACTGGATATTCTCCTCAAGAATCCTGAAGACGATTCGATGTACGAGGTGGAAATCATGCTCGGCGAAACGGACGAATCTCACATTATCCGTACGATCGAATACTGGGATAACGAGAAGCGGAGATGGCCACAGCGCCAGCATTATGCAGTCCTTGTGGCAGAGGGGATCACCCGGAGGTTCTTCAACGTTATTCAGTTAATGAGTCAGACCATCCCGATAATTGCCGTGCAGGTCAACCTCATCGAATCGGCAGGTCAAAAATCGTTACACTTTTCCAAGATTCTTGACACATATGAGGAACCAGACGATGGAACCAGCGACGGGGAGATATACGACGAAACATTCTGGAGGAAAAAAGCACCTTGGGCCATCGAGGCAGCCAGAGCGCTCTTGGAAGTGGTGGGTGACCTGTTCGATTCGCCGACAGTTAGATTCGTCAAAAACTACGTTGCGTTCACTGTTTTGGGAAACAACTTCTTCTGGTTTCATAAGCGAAGCGCGGGAAAGTCTTTGTTTGGCTTTCGCATTTCTGATGAGCACCTTGATGAAGTGGCCCAATTATTGGACGTGCAGAATATATCCTTTGTGCAAAAGCGTAATCGATTCAAATTCACATGCGATGCTGAATTCATTCAAAAGAATAAAGAACTGTTAAGGCAGATTGCTGATTTTGTGAAGAAGGCTTGGCAAAAATGAAGTCTGCGAACCAGTCGCTTGAGTGGACGCGGAGATCTTGGGCGGCGCTGACGCGGTGCGGGTTGGCCGCGCCACTCAGCTTTATGTTATGCTTTTCTACGATTACGTATTTGTAAATAAACCAACAGGGAGGTTGAATAATGAAAAGTTCAGTCTATTTTGTTATATTCTTAATATATGCAATCTATTGCCCAGGTTTTGTGCACGGAGAAGAAGCAATTGACCAGCTGCAGAAGGAAACGAAAATAGCTGAAGCAAAGATTAAAAAAGAAGAGGCTGAAGCAAAGGCTCTAGAATTAAAAAAGCAAAATGCTATCGCAAAAAGTGAGTTAGACAATTTTGGGTTTGGTCTGGGACTGGGACTAATGATTTTAAATAAACCTGATATCACATCTGCAATTGTTGAAAATGACATCATTCGAGTTACAGGAGAGGAAAAAAATAAAATGGGATTCTGGCTAACTGTGAGCTGGATTCACGATAGCTGGCCTACGCAACAAGTTGGCCTCGGACCCTTTTTGGGTGTTCAACTTGGTGGAAATAATGACCTGGTAAATTCTATTGCGGCGGGAGTAGACTGTTCTTTAAAGCGAATTTCACCAAAACTGCCGGTTGATTTTCAACTAGGTTATGGCGTTACTCGGATTAAAATCTTGGCTGATGGATACGAATCAAATTCTGCTCCACCTAGTGGCTCAACTCAAGTTTTATTAAAAGATACTACCAAAGGAGGTTGGGTTTTTATTTGTTCCTATAAATTCTGAAAGCATAACTAGGCTGCTTTTCCTGACGCTCATTCTTCACGTCGGAGAACAGCGATGTTATGCATAAAAATGGAGGTGAATATGGCAAATCTAAAGACTAAAAATTCCATTTCACTATGGTTGAGTGTTATAGGAATAATCGCGACCTTTGTTGCGACCTTTCTTGGAGTTTTTTTAGCAAATACACTTGATAAGAAAGAAAATGAACTGCAAGAGAGAAAAAATTATTTGGCATATTTAACTATCATGTGTGAAGAATGTAGAGAAACATACGAAATTAATAAAGATATTGATCCAGAATCTAAAGTGAACGAAATTCGCGGAGGTCCATTTCTTTTTAATGCTGCAGCTCAAAACACGAAAAATTTGATTTTTATGGATGAGAAACAGGTTATAAATTTAATGCGTTCAATCACTCGTTCTGGATACCATTTAACAAGGTATCATGAACTTGTGTTGGGGTCGCCTAGAGTGTTTAGAGTAACAGATGCTCCTACACCAAAAAATGGAGAAAAACGGGAGGCATTTCAAGAAAGATACCAAGCGTTTGTTGCAAAAAAGGAAAAAGAAAGAATTGAAGAGGCCCGTAGGCAATTAACTTCCTGGAGGACTGAATTCGGATCTCTTTGCAAGCTTTTAAATACAGAAAAAGAAAAGGCTGAGCAAACTATAAAAGAATAAAGACGAATTATATCCAATTTAATTCTGCATAACCTTCTGCTCATAGGGACGCGAAAAAGCGTCGCACCCCATAGCAGAGCGTTCGCTTTGAGAAAATGAGATCAATGCTGATATCGGATTTTCCATTACGCTGGCGATGGACTGAAGAAAAATACGACAAACTACCGGATGACCACTTATCCCGCATCATCCCTGCCAATACTGATATGGCAAAAAGCCTTTGGGAACGCAGCTTGACATTATATGATGGCGGAACCGAATTTCGACCTTCAACTGAACTATTTGATTTCGTAGCAGAGTTAGATACACCACATTCCACTGATCGTACTGAAAAGTGGATTCGAGACAATTTCCAAACAAAGGAATTGGAATCAATCAAGGTATGGGTGTCATGGCAACCAGACTTAGCTGTTCAAACAGATATGGAGATTATTGCACGATATTGGGACACATTTTGCTATGAAGCATCCGATGATACATCCATTTTTCCGGAATCAGGTGAATGGATCATTCATTATTGGCATGAAGATTGTTTCTATTTTGCAACCAAAAGCGAACCATAAATTCCAGTGGGACCGGGCGGAGGCTCAGTGTTTCGGACCTGTGTTTCCCCATTAACTTTAATCGTTCAGCAGTCGGTGTCGCTCCTCGCCGCCCGGCCCCTGAATTTGGCGTTGAAACTGTAGAAAAAGTCTTGAAAAGTGCATGAATACTGGATAGTATTTACTTCAACAAACAATGCTACCCCTCACTTCAATACTACCCATGGAGACCGATGGCCAGATACAAAAAATACTCCTACGAACAGGGACGGTTGTTGGCCGTGCATTTCGACAAACAGATTTTGCCGGGGACATTCGAATACACGCTCAATTATTTGATTGACAGCGCCATTGATCTGTCGGCATTTGATGGCCGGTTTAAAAATGACGAAACCGGGGCACCGGCTTACGATCCAAGAATTCTGTTAAAGATTGTTTTGTTCGCCTACTCCCGGGGTATTATCTCCAGCCGTAAAATCGAGCGTTGCTGCCGGGAGAATATCATCTTTATCGCCCTGTCAGCTGATACCCGCCCTCACTTTACAACCATTGCCGATTTTATCTCCTCGATGGGTGATGAAATCACCAGTCTGTTTCTGGAGGTTCTGCTGATTTGTGATGAGATGAATCTGATCGGCAAAGAGATGTTTTCCATCGACGGATGTAAAATGCCTTCCAATGCGTCCAAGGAATGGAGCGGCACCAAAAAAGAACTGAAAAAGAAAAAGCTGAAAATGGAAACCGCGATTCGAAGGATTTTGAAAAAGCACAAAGAGCGGGATGACACCGAATCCGATTCCGACCTTATTTCGCATGAGAAGCAGTATATCAAAACCTTGCGGGGCAATATCAAAAAGATCAAAGAATGGCTGGACAACAACGACGACAAACCCGGCAAAACCGGCAGGCCGGTCAAGAGCAATATTACGGATAACAGCAGCGCCAAGATGAAGACCTCTAAAGGCGTGATTCAAGGTTATGACGGCGTGGTTACCGCCGACAGCAAACACCAGGTGGTGGTTCATGCCGAGGCCTTCGGACTGGCGCAGGAACATGATCTGCTGGAACCGATGGTCCTTGATACCAAAGAGAATTTCCAGAAAATCGGTACGGAAGAGAACGTGTTTGAAAAAACGAAATTGACGGCCGACAGCGGATTCCAAACGGAAAACAATATGAAAATGCTGTCACGCGAAAAAATAGATGGCTATATTGCCGACACCCTGTTCCGGAAAAGAGACCCCCGGTTTGCCGATGCGGAAAGGTATCGGGCCAGATATAAAAAAGAGCGCGCTCAAAAGGAAGGCCGATCCGGATTGTTTAAAACGAGCGATTTTACCTTTGATCCGGATCTGAGATATTGCATCTGCCCGGCCGGAAAACGTTTATACCGAAACGGGGGTCATACCAACCTCGGTGGTAAAGAAGCGGTCCGATTTCATGGACGAAAGGCAGACTGCCGGGAGTGCAGGATTCGTTCAAAGTGCCTGCGGTACCCGGACCGGACCGAATGCCGAACCGTCGCCTGGTTAACCGGAAAATCGATTGGCAACCAGGAGACGTTTACGCAGAAAATGAAACAGAAGATTGACTCGGACCGGGGGCGCTACCTATATAATAAGCGAATAGGAACCGTCGAACCCGTATTTGCAAATATAAGGCATATCCTTGGGCTGGATCGATTTTCTTTGAGAGGGAATAAAAAGGTCAACGTACAATGGAAATTATATTGTATTGTTCACAACCTTCTCAAGATTCACCGGTACGGACCTTCGCTTGCATAAGGAAGGCGGAAGAAACGGATAGGAATGCTTATACGATTGAATTCGAAGCCTGATTATGAGCAAATATATCGACGCTATCCTGATTTTTCAAAGTGAGAACTTTTTGACAAAAAATTGATAAATGAATCGAGAAGTTAAAATTTGATAAAAGTCTGTTTGAAAAAGGACTTTTTCTACAGACTCGTTGGGCGCTGCAGGAGAAATCAATGCATATTTGGATTGCACTTAAAGTGTTGTCGATATGGACATGCATTTTGGTTTTGGCCGTGCTTAACGGCGCGCTTCGGGAGGCCATCTTCGTCCCGAAGCTTGGCATGGCAGCCGGCCTTGTAGTGAGCGGTGTACTCCTATCTGCATTCATTATTGTGGTGGCTTACCTTTCATTGCCTTGGCTTGGTGCCCGCCGTCCCACTGAGTTCGTGGGAATTGGCTTAGGCTGGCTCGCCCTTACTCTCGTCTTCGAGTTCTCGTTCGGTCTCTGGCAAGGCAAATCCTGGCAGGTCATGTTTGAGGCATACACGTTCAAGGGTGGCAACATCTGGCCGGCCGTTCTTATTGTCACGGCTCTTGCGCCATACCTTGCGGCCAAGCTCAGGGGTTGGGCGTAGCCACCGGCAGCGCCCAATTGCAGGCAACGGATGCTGCCGGCGTCGCCTCCCTGCTGCAAGCGTTGTACATCAATGAAGCATTTGGATTGCGACGTTATAACCACCAATTTGTCGGAATTGTAGAGCGCTGAGAAAGTTCTTGGCTGTTTCAAAATCTGTATTGGAGCGGAAACCCTGAAGAAGCTCTGTGAGTATTAAATCTCCAATAATAATGATCACCATCCCATTTAAGTTTTCCACGTAGTTTTTTAATTTGTTCCTGTTTTTTTATTTGAACCAATAGCTTAAGCCCGGATTCAACAACAGCTTTTTTCGTTTTTAAGTTGCTGAGAGTCATGGCCTCGTGTATAAGCTTGTCATCTATTTCAATATTTGTTCGCATGGTAACACCTCCTAAGCATGTGTATGATATTTGCCATATATACACACTTGGACAATGTCAATAACGATGACACTTTTGTCAATATGAAAATCACATGGAGCGTCTTTGGAACTGTTGCCCACTCTCAGGGTGAAATAAGGAAAAATTTATGAAAAAGATAATTTGCATATTTTTTGTTGTAATGGTGTATGCTTGCGGCTCTTCTGATGACAATCAAATATATGTCTCGGATCAAAATAATTGGAATCGCACCTATCAAGTGACAAATTACAAGTCAGGGCGAGATTTTATTCAAACTTCTGATGGTGGTTATTTTCTTTGTGGTGAAACAGCTTCATTTTCGGATGGTCGTTTCTATATTAAGACCGATGCAGTAGGTTTTCGTCAATGGGCGTATGAAGTAGAAGCTGAAGTTTATGGTGGTGGCAGGACAAGTTTTCCTGGGCACGCTGTTATTGAAACCGAACATGGCGACTTTCTTGCAGCAGCCAGTTTTGTTAACATGGTCTATTCAACGCAGATTTTTGTTACGAAATTAGATATAGATGGTAACCTCATTTTTCAACAAACATATGAGCCTACCGAATCAATTGGTAGATCTTGGAATTTTGGCGGTGATATTGATATAATTCAAGCAACCGCCAATGAGTTTTTAATCATTTGTAATGCTATTACATACCCGAGCGGTGACTCAAGCCTTTTTGCCCTGAGAATAGACGCGGAAGGCAACCTGATATTTATACATAACTTTGAGGGCATCACGGGAAGCTCAGTTATAAAAAATGAAAATGGCACCTTTTTAATTGTTGGTTCTGCCTCTGAACCTTATGTGGATATCGAATCAAGAGATCAATCACCTAAACTCTCAATTATCGAAATCGATAACAGTGGAAAAGAGCTTTGGAGGAAATCCTATGGGTTTGGCTATTTTTCTGATGTACAAAAAAATGAGGAGGGGGATTATTATCTTTTAGGTACAGCATTCTCCAGCGATACAGTTTCCTTTTCTTCATTTGATGTTTGCCTATATAAAATCGATAGTACCGGTAATGAGATCTCGAAAAAGATTTATGATTTCCCTGAAAACAATTACGGAAATCATTTACGAAAAGTTCATGAGGATGAATTTATTATTCAGTATCGTAGATTTCAATACGCGGATTATTCATATTCAACCCCTTATTTGGTTAAAAGAGATGAAGATGGCAATATAATTTATGGTACGGATTACCTATTACAGATTGATAGTGATGGCAATGAAATCCGGAACAAGGAACTTGATGATTTAGATGTGCGTCAAGTTAGAGTTGTAGAAAATGGTTATGTTATTTTGTCGAATTCAAGTGAGGGAACCATTTTAAGGAAAATGGATTCCAACCGGTAAGCATGGACGTTGGCTTTTATTTAAAGGCAAATTCATTAATGAGTCGTTTTCTGTTAAAACAGGAAACCGTAACGGATAGACAGACGGGTTTGATGTGGACAAAAAATGCATCATTATTGGATTTTCCTCTCAATTGGGATGAGGCTTTAAATAATATTAAAGAACTCAATCAGTCGGTTCTTTATGGTTATCAAGATTGGAAAATTCCCAATCGAAAAGAATTATTCAGTTTGATGAGTCTGAATACAATGAATCCAAGCCTTCCGCTCGGCCATCCATTTACGAATGTATTTACAGGTTATTACTGGACTTCTTCAACTTGCGCAAGATTGCCTGACCAGGCGTGGTACATTCATTTGGGGGGGGCCAGAGTGTTCAAAGGAATGAAATATAGTTCATATATGGTTTGGCCCGCTCGAACAGTAGAAGACCATAATAAAAGCAGGTTATTTCAGACAGGACAAAAGACATGCTTTAATGGAAGCGGTATCGTTATAGATTGTCATGATACCGGTCAAGACGGTGAAATACAGGCGGGCTTAAGGTTCGCCAAGGATCGGTTTACAGAAAATAATCAGACTATCTGTGACAACGTTACAGGTTTGATATGGTTGCGAGATGCAAATGTCCACAAGAAAACAATGGATTGGGATTCGGCTTTTGATTTGATTTCAGAGATGAACAGCGAAATGGCATATGGCTATAATGATTGGCGAGTCCCCAATATTTTTGAACTGGAGAGCCTAACAGACATGAGCCAACACTCGCCTGCCTTGCCGGATGATCATGTATTCAATGATGTACAGGAGTTTTATTGGTCTTCCACCACAAGCATGTATGATCATCATTATGCGTGGGTATTATATGTGGTAGACGGCGCGGTTGGTGTTGGGCATAAACCGCTATCAGAATTTTATCTCTGGCCTGTAAGAGGAAAAGAAAGAATGATGATCCTATGACAGCCGACCCGTCGCCTCACATGTGAATAATGGAACAATCGCAATGGCGGAAAAGCGCATTGGATCAGACTTGCGGATGCTGCCCGGACGGGTATTACCAAAAAAATGTTGTATTTTGAACAAAATCGTCCTGCCGATCGCCCGGTTGAAAAAATATTCACTTGATATTACCCGGAAGCTATGGCAGAAAGTCTATGAAAGGCCGTTGCCCGATTTGGCACCGCATGTGCTCAAACCAAAGCAACCACAACAGACATCCTTACGGCGGTTAGAGAATCCGGAAATTGATTTCCTATCCCCATGTTTTTCATGTAACAGATGGATCAAAAACAGACTTGTTTCCCTATTCAATGCCGGCAAAAATTGTAATGATGAAACCACGCTCTGACTGGTCGAAAAGACTCATGACAATTCCATGCAGGATCATCGGCTCCCGGTAGACAACAGATGAAAGAATATACAGTGACTGAAGGTGAATCCAACCAGAACAGGGCATTTTCTCCATCAGCAAACACAGGAAGCGAATCAAAAAGCGCATTTCACCTCGATGGTTAAAATGCAAAACAAAGACAACAATGAGTTCCCACACAAAAGGAGATGATGATGAAAATCTATGTCGGCAATTTGTCTTACGAAGTCACCGAAGAAGACCTGCGGCAGGCCATGCAGCAGTTCGGAGAAGTTGAATCCGCGACCATCATTAAAGACAAGTACAGCGGTCAATCCAAAGGATTCGGTTTCGTGGAAATGGCCTCCAAGGACGAAGGACAGACCGCAATCGATAGCCTGAACGGTGAGGAACTGAAAGGAAGAAAACTCAAGGTGAATGAGGCTCGCCCCAAAACCGAAGGTTCCGGCCCCAAAGACGGACGGAGCGGTGGCGGCGGCGGTCGCAGCTTTGGCAGAGGCGGACAGGGTGGTGAAAAAGGCGGACGGAACGGTGGCGGCGGCGGAAGAGGCGGACAGGGTTATGACAAAGGCGGCCGCGGCGGCGGAGGCGGCGGAAGAGGCGGACAGGGCGGCGACAGGGGCGGACGAGGAAGCGGTCGGGGTTTTTAAGGGAGGAAAAAAGAACGGCGCTGACTGAAAAATAATCACCGGCCTTATGCTTTCAGGTAACGGATGCGATCTGATTTCATAAAATCCATGGGTCTTTTCTGGGTATTTGCTGAAATGGTGATCCTGGTCTATCTCCGTCAGGGGATTGATTTTGTCCAGGGAAAGAAAAAAAATTATACGGGTCTGATCCTGTTTTCCGGTCTTGTTTTTGTCCTTCTATTTCTGACGGCTTTCCGGGGAGAACATTTTTTCTCCGGGTATCTGGATTTCAATCGGAAAATCCATCTGTTTTTTTACCGATATGCGGTATGGCATCTGTTCTGTACCATGTGGGTTGTGCTGGAAGGCAGTATCATGTTTTACTGCCTCCATGCCTACATCCTCCTGAAACAATCCCTGTGCCCGAAAGACCATCCGGCCGGATCGCGCGGCACAATGAATCCCCTCACCCGGTATGGCGTTCCCCTTCTGGTTGCATCCTCCATTGCCTTTTTCCTGTTTTATGAATACCGGGTCTTTTCCATTATGGAACGTTTCGGACTGGAACCAGGCAACCTGAAAAGCATTTATCTGTTTTACATCAAGATCTGCGGCATGTTCTGGTTCCTGATCGAAGGAACGGTGGCCTGCATCGGGTTTAAAACCTACCGCTTATTGAAAACAGAGTCGAACGGAGTCCATGGAATTCATTGACAGCATATTTCTCCTGATCGGCGCAGGTTTCAGCCGCGACACCTATCTGCTTTTGACCAGAATCCAGGGAATTCTCTGGAGCATTGCCAATACGGCGATCGTTTTTTATTTTCTGAAAATCACCGGGTTGATCCGGATCATCCATCACCGGAAAAAAATCCGGTTTCGGTATTTTTTCCTGATGATTACGGTGATCCTGTCTCCGTTTTTACTCTTTACGGACAGCGGAACCGTATTTTTCACCCTTGAAGCCGCCATATACGGGATTCAATATACCATACTCCTGTACACGCTGGTTCTGGAAAGAAAAATGCTGATGAATCATTTCCGTGGATTATTTAATAATTGATTGATATTTGAACTTACTGCAATTCCTTTACCAGACGAAATCCGGTGTTGCCGGCTGCGGCTTCCGGCAGCAAAAAATCACGATCGGATGACCGCAGAATGCGGGTGCTGCTTCCCCAATAGCCCCCGCGCCGGACCCTTTTCCCGTCCCCGGCGGCCGGACCGGTGGGATCTTTTGAAGGGGCCCTTCCGTAGTAGTCCGCCAGATACCAATCCCGGCACCATTCAAATACATTGCCATGCATGTCGTAGAGTCCCCATGGATTCGGCGCAAGCTGACCGATTGGATGGGTCTTCAGACCGGAGTTCATCACATACCATCCATAATCGGCAAGTTCCGATGCCTCCTCACCAAAGCTGTATGCGGTTACCGAACCTGCCCGTGCGGCATACTCCCATTCCGCCTCGGTCGGAAGACGGTATGCCGTTGTTTTCTCCCGGACATTCAAGGCATAGACAAACAATTGTACGTTGTTCCAGGAAACACTTTCAACCGGGTGCCGATCTCCTTTAAACCGGCTGGGATTGGCATCCATCAACGCAAGCCACTGCTGCTGCGTGACCTCATATCTGCCGATATGAAAAGGCTTGGTGATCGATACGTTCCGGCGGGGAGTTTCATCCAGTGCGGCATTGCATGTATTGCACTCTGTCCGAAGTGCCTCCCCCATGATAAACGATCCGGCAGGGATCAAGACAAATTCAATCCCAATGGAGTTGGTATAGACCTGCTCTTTTTTCAAGGTTTCCTGGGCATCCAGGTCCGGCCGAAGCAGGAGCAGAACGCCCTGAATCATCCACAACATGACGACAGATCGTTTTTTTTCCATCCATACACGCTGCATAAAATTATGGAATGTTTTCATTTTTCCTTCTTTGATAAAAATGGATTACTGAAAAAAATGATGCGGGTCTGATTCCCTGATTTCCGGAACGGATTTTCATGAGATGGTTTATAATATACAAAAAATGAACGGGAAGTTCAAGGTGGAAAAAAATCCGAAATCTTTCATCATTATCAAACATCGTTCCATGATTTTTATTATTATTTCAAATATTTTACGGAACACCCGGACAACGGAAACGCGATATTTCATAACGTGCGCTATGTATTGGATAATTTATCTTGACAACCGACCGCAATAAAAATAGGTATCTATACATGATGTGGGCATGATACGGGCATTTTCCGGATAAGGATTTCCTATGAACGTGCAAAAAAAAAGGCCGTCGCGCAAACTGTCATGTCGAAACGAACAGGCAAATCAACAGCAGCGGGAAACAGAAACAATCCATGATCTTTCCCTGGCGGAAATTCTCCGGGAGCTGACCCCCTCCATAGAAGATTTTCTTGAAAAATCAGCTGAAAATCAGAGAAAAATGGTGGCGGCTGATGTTCAATTTGCCGAATCCGTTTCCCGGATCGCGGATCATCTGATATCAAAAAAACCCAATATTCATCTGAACTTATATCCTGCCCCCTTCCGGAAAAAATCCAAAAAATCCGGTGACACCCACCATCAGAAGGTGAAAAAAATTATCCAGAGAATGCGCAAACGGCTGAAAACCTATGATGAGATCGCCCAGTTTCTGGAAAAGGAAAATATCCCAACATTCACCAAACGCGGAAGGTGGCATGCGCAGACCGTTCACCGGCTGTTTCAGGAATATCCGGAATCATAACGGAATGCTAAAATAGCTATGGCCTTCCGCCCTTTCCGCAGGCAGGGCATTGCGGTCTTTTCCTGATTTTCACTTCCCGGAAAATCATCTCAGACACGTCACAAAGCAAGAGTCTGTCGGTCAGCAGCGCTCCCTTCCCGACAATATATTTGATTGCCTCTGCGGCCTGAAGACTTCCGAACATGCCGGCAAGAGCGCCGAGGACGCCGATCCGGCTGCTTCCGGGCGATATGTCCGGCGGGGGAGGTTCCGGAAGAACACACCGGAGACAGGCGGAACCGGGCACAACGGTCATCATCTGGCCTGCAAAGCCGGTCACGCCGGTATGGCAGAACGGTTTTCCCAAGGCAACACATGTATCATTGATTAAAAATTTGGACGCAAAATTATCGGTACCATCAATAATAAAATCATAATCCCGTATCCGCGACTCCATGTTCCCTTGATCCAGAAATTCATGAAAGGCATGAATCCGAACATGCGGATTCAATCGATGGATCTTTTCTTTGGCGGATTGGGTTTTGGGCCTGCCGAGATCTTCCGTGAAATGAATCACCTGCCGCTGAAGATTGCTCAGCTCCACCGAATCCCCGTCCACGACACCAAGGGTTCCCACTCCGGCAGCAGCAAGGTAGAGCAATGCCGCCGACCCCAGCCCCCCGGAACCGACGACCAGAACTCGGGACCCTGAAATCTTCCGCTGACCTTCCCGGCCGACACCTTCCAGCAGGATGTTCCGGCTGTACCGCTGCTCCAACTGTTGTGAAAAGTCCATGATACCTTTCTGAAAACCGTTTATATCCTGCCACTCTCAGCCAGTTCTTCCAGGCCGTCCATATCCAGAAGCCTGATTTCCTTTCCATTTACTTCAATCAGATTCCGGCTGCTCATTTTGGCCAGGATGCGGGACAGGGTTTCGGGGATAGTACCCAGAAGGCTGGCCAGCTGACTTTTGGATATGGTCAGCGATATGGAATCCGCATCCCCCTGTTGTTCCCGCGTTAACAGAATCAGATAGGATGCCAGACGGCCCGGCACTTCTTTCAGGGAAAGATTTTCAATCTGGGCTGCGAACTGCCGGAGCCGCATTGACAGAACAGCCAGCATGTTCAATGATAAGGACGGATTTTTTTCAATCAGGTTGATAAAGGCCCCCCGGGGAAAAAACAACAGAAGACTCTTCTGGATGGCTTCCGCACTTGCCGGATAATTTTTCCCCATAAACACCGGAACCTCACCAAAAGCTTCATAGGGTCCGAAAATATGGAGAATGTGTTCTTTCCCTTCCAGGGAGACCTTGAATATCTTCACCATTCCCTTGGCAACGACATAAAAACCTGTCCCCTCTTCCCCCTCGGAGAAAATGGCTTCCCCCTTGGCATATTCCTTCTCAATGACAATATTCTGTACCGATTCCAGCTGATCTTCCGGAATTCCTGCAAACAGGGAACTTTCCGCAATTGCCCTACGGGTATATTTCATGTCTCCTCCTGTACAGGCAAGGGTTATCATCCGGCCCTGTCTCAAGTCAAGACGTACATCGCCGTTTCATGGATAATCATTGCCGTTATTATCCTGAATTTCAGTTGTAAACCATATCCAATTCGATTATACTGTGCCTGAAAAAAACGCAGTACCCGGCCTTTCCATAAAAAAAATACAATTTCAAATCCATAATCTCTTTGCATTTCCTCTATCCATTTATATTTGTTTGGAATGGAACAAAATGAATACCCAAAAGCCTGGAAAAATTTTAATCATTGACGATGATCCGGGGGTTCGGTCCAGCCTCCATTTGTTTCTGGAAGACAACGATTATGAGATCATAGAAGCAAACGACGGCAATACCGGACTGGCTCTTTTCCGGCAGGAAAAACCGAATATCATCCTTCTGGATCTGCGCATGCCCCGGACAGACGGACTGGAGGTTCTTCAGCAGGTTACAACGGAAGCACCCGACCTTCCGGTTATCGTCCTCTCGGGAGCAGGCGTCATGAGTGATGCGGTTGCCGCATTGAGACTCGGAGCATGGGATTTCCTGCAGAAACCGATTGAGGACTTATCGGTCATTGGGTACACAATCAACAAGGCCCTCGAAAAAGTCCGCCTGATCCAGGAAAACAAGGCATATCAGCTCCACCTGGAAGCGGAGGTGCAGAAACGGACCCAGGAATTGAGCCGGATGAATGAGGAACTTGAAAAAAGGGTTTCCGAACGGACCCTTGAACTCCAGAAAACCAATTCGGAACTGATCAAAGCCAAACAGGCAGCCGATGATGCTGCAAAAGCAAAAAGCGAATTTCTGGCGAACATGAGTCATGAGCTCCGCACACCGCTCAATGGCGTCATCGGAATGATCGACCTTCTCAGAGATACCAATCTGACTCCGGAGCAAACGGAGTTTTCTCAACTGATCCATTCCAGTGCGGAATCCTTGATGGTTGTCGTCAATGACATACTGGATTTTTCCAAGATAGAATCCGGTAAACTGGTTCTGGAATCCATTGATTTTGATCTGCGGGTGACCCTGGAGACATTAAGCGATGTCATGGCCCTGAAGGCCGATGAAAAAGGAGTGGAGTTCACCTGCCTCATCAATGAGGATGTCCCGACGCTGCTTAACGGTGATCCCGGCAAACTCCGGCAGATACTGACGAATCTTGCCGGCAATGCGGTAAAATTTGTGGAAAAGGGGTTTGTCTCCATCTGCGTGTCGATCAAGGAAGAAAACGATGATACGGCCAAACTGCTTTTTGAGATACATGATACCGGCATCGGCATTCCCCAAAACAGGCTGGGCACCTTATTTCAATCCTTTTCACAAGTCGATGCCTCGATATGCAGAAGATTCGGCGGCACCGGTCTGGGACTGGCGATTTCCAAAAAGCTCGCGGAAAGAATGGGGGGTGAAATCGGAGTGGAAAGCGAGCCGGGCAAGGGGTCGACATTCTGGTTTACCGCCTGTCTGAAAAAACAGGCCAAACAGAGACAGGAGCCTGTTGTCGTTCCAGCCGGCATTAAGGGGACAAGGATTCTTGTCGTGGATGAAAATCCTCTCACCCGGTTCATTGTCACCAATTTTTTACAGTCCTGGGGATGCATCCATGATGAAGCGGAAAACGGGGAGCAGGCTATCCGCATTCTCACGGATGCGCAGAAAGCGGGAAAACCTTATCAGATCGTTATCACGGAAATGGCGTTGCCCGATATGACCGGAGAAACGCTTGGGATGACCATCAAAAACCATGGAGACCTGTGTCATTGCTTTCTGATCATGCTCACCGCCATAGGGCAGCGCGGAGATGCCGTCAGAATCGGCAGCCTGGGCTTTTCCGGTTTTCTGTCCAAGCCGGTTAAAAAGAATCATCTGTTTGAATGCATAAAAACCATTATGACCGCATCGAAAAACGGGGGCAAGACCATAGAAAAACAATTCATTACACAGTACACCATCGAAGAGGAAAAAATTCATGACACGGCTCATGACGTCTGCTTGAAAATTCTTCTGGTGGAAGATAATAAAATAAACCAGAAGGTGGCAAAGATCATGCTGAAAAAATTAGGACATACGGTTGAAATCGCCGATAACGGAAAGGAAGCGGTTGAAATTTTCATGAATCAATCATTTGATCTGATCCTCATGGACATCCAGATGCCGGTGATGAACGGTATTGAGGCCACTGTTAAAATTCGGGAACACGAGGCCTGGAAAAACAGAACCGGAGCCCGCACGCCGATTATCGCTCTGACGGCAAACGCCCTGAAAGGTGACCGAAAACGCTTCCTGGCAGCCGGAATGGATGATTATATTTCAAAACCCATTAAAAAAATGATTTTTTCAAATGTCATTTCAAAATATATCCCCCCGCAAACCGCAGGCTCCGCGATGCAGCAACCATAACAGCCGATCGGCCGCTCGTTTGTTCCGGCATCAACCAGGCATCAGGAGAGGCGTATGTGTTCCCGGCAATAATCCGTTAAAAGCCGCCTTAAGGCGTCTTAAGGATTGCCTTTACCACCCCTATGTAGTATGATTGCTGCAACAGAATGACAGACAGCAGCCCCTTTTCATCCGGATTTACATTTTCCCGTTACATTTAAAGCATAGATACATTATGAGCCCCTCCGACAGTCATAAATCAGGTTTTGAACTGGATGTTGTCGATCTTTCTTCCTTGTCCTCCCTAAAACCGGACGGTCAAAAAAAAGAAGCGCCCCCGGAACAACCCAAGGAAGAAAGTCCTCCTCCGAAAGAATATCCGGAAAAAAATGTTTTAAAAACAAAGCCTTGGGCTGAAAGAACCATTTCACCGGTCATCTGGATTTTGATCGCTGTTATGGCTGCCGGTGCAATTCTGATTTTCCTGCTGATCAAAAAAGAAAATGTCCCTTTGACCGGGAATAAAAATATCCCGTCACAATTCAATCAATCCGTCATCGCGTTTGCCGTGTCCATTGAAAAAATGAAAAATGCCCTCAAAACCCTGGATAACGCCAGCAACCGCATCAATTCAAAACAAAAAATCATTACCATCCTGGAATCCCGGGAAACCGTTGAGAAACATCTTCCGGTGCTTGAAAAGAGCAAACAATCCTTTCTTTTCTATATGAATCAATTCCGGAAGGATCTGGAAAGCGAGAAAAATCATGCACTGATTGCCGTCGGTGACTTTTATGGAAATCAGACAGACGCCGATTTTATCCTTGCGCTGCAGGAATATCTTTCAATGCAGAATAAATACCTGAATTATTTTTATAACAATTACGAAAAAATTCATGAAAAGCAGCAGCCGCAAACCTATACGTATGAAAAATACTATCTGGAATATACCCGGTCCATCGAGCATTATGATCAGGCCACGGATCTTCTGAACAAATCCATTCATCCGATCACACATCAGTTCCCCGACGCAAAAAATCTGTTTCTGCAGCGGGAAGGTGCCGCCATTTTCAAAATGGAATAGACTACTCTCTACAGCAAGCCCAACTGCCGGTTCCAGAGACCTTGGCGCTCTTTTAACCGGATGTCCTTTGGAACCGGCTCATTCATATGAACAAACAGAGAAAAACCTTCCTTCCGAAGTTGCTCCTGATGGGAAATCAAATCCAGCTTCCAGTTTGGAAACAGCCAGTACAAGGAGCCATGTTTCTCCACCCAGGCATCCTCATTTTTGGGACTGGTAACCTTGGCACGGGTAACCATATCCGGGCTCAACGTCCTTGAAACACACAGCGGCCAATTCCCGGATATCACGATCCCCAGCGGCAATACACTCTGCCGGGCCATATCAACGTAATCCTTCTGACCCAGTTCAGGCGTGACAATCACTCCGGAAAACCCCATTTCAGCAATGACCATCACCGCCGGCGGGTTGGCGACATTGCAGAAAGGGCCGGCCCATATCGCGAGCCTGCCGGGATTCTGAAAAAAACCGATCTGCCAGGGGGCGTTCAAAACAAACCGGGTACAACCTTTTTGCAGAACCTGCTGAACCAGCATGCGCAGTTCCGGTTCCTCCTCAGGCCAGATCA
>QZKS01000052.1 GCA_003599865.1 Desulfobacteraceae bacterium | reverse complement strand
GTAATGCACATGCGGTAAGGTAGAAAACAATTTTTTGTCGTTTTATAAAAAATGGTCATGGTGGCCATTTAAAGCTAATTGCGTGCAAAATTCAGGTAACAACTTTTTTAATCATGGTTCTGTCCGGATCACGGATGATCTTGCGAATGATGTCGGATACCCGTTTGATTGCGTTTTATCGTCAGCCTCAAAGTAGTTGCCTACAAGTAAACCATCCATCATTTCCAAGCGGGCGGTATAATACACTGAACCGCCATAGATGAAAACGAGGTATACTTTTTCCCCGGATACAATACCTTTAATGTTATAATTTCCGATTGCACCGCTCACATGGTTTTGATCCTGCTTCAAATAACCCTCTCCCCATCCGAGCAAAAAATTACGTTTTGCATCATGCCATTTTCCAGAAATGTCTATTGCAGGGGATGCATTTCCTGATATTGATACAAGCCAGGAATCAATTTCATTTTGTTTTAACACTCCGATTGAACAGGAGATGATAATTAAATACGAAAGAACTAAGAGCGCAATTAAGATTTTTTTCATTATTTGATTCCTCCGGAAATTCACAATCACCTCGGATAGGGCTACGATGGATTAATCGGCGCGGCGATTTGAGCCCGTTTTAAATACAATCTCTGTCTGCATCCGGTTAGCCTCTCGGTATTTTGTGCTATGCATTAAGTTCAAAAACAACCTTTAAAGACTGGTTAATTTCCTGAACTTTGTCTATTGACAATCTCCCACGAATTTTGACCAACCTATGACGATGATCTATTGGACGTGTCTGCAAACAGTCTGCTACCGATTTTTTAGATAAACCATTATCGGAGGAAGGATAAATTTCAACATTGGTTTTTATTCGAGCTTTTTTTGCACTCCATTCAGTAATGGGAACAACTTGGATAACCGGGACTCTTTCATTATAAATATCGTTAGTCACAACTACACAAGGTCTGATTTTTCCAGTTTCCGAACCTTTTGTCGGATCAAGGTTGACGTCAATAATCATACCTCTTTTCAGAACTATCATTCCGGCCATCCGTTTAATGCAGTTTCGGTCAATTCTTTTAACTCATCATCTTCAGAATAAATTTCAGAATATAATTCAGCGGATTTTCTTAAACTTTCAAGTTCAACTTCTTTCTTGAAACGCTCTATAGCCTCACGAAGCATAGCGCTTTTATCCTTAAATCCATAGATTTTAAAATTATTCAAAAACTGGGCTTGCGTTTCTTCAACGCTGAATTTTGCCTGTAACATATAGCCTCCATTCGGGTAGTAACATTGGAACCTTATTGGTAGGCCTATTTTAGGGACTAATGCACCAAAAGTCAATAAAACTGTTTGAGCAGATGAGAAAAGGCTTATTTATTCACAAGTATATTTTCCCTGACCGTTCGGGACCATAAATTTTCCGCTGAAATGTTTGCTTGCAATTGGTTCAGGGATTGGCTCATCGGTTTTGCCCATATCCAATAAACACATCCGCTACAAGATTTCGGATGCCTTTTAGGGCCTTCTCCGGTGTATCGGCCAGCCGGCTTAAGCTGGGGAATTCAGCACACAGGCCGACATACTCATTATCATCTTCAGACCAGGTAACCCGGTATGTATATTTATCATTTTTTGCGGCCATGGCTTACCTCCATTGACACCCTGTGCAGTGTCGGGTTCGGCAAAGCCGTTGTTTCCAATTCTGTCGAGAATGAAGACCTGGCCCCGCTATTTTCTTATCTGCCTGTCATTGTATTTTGTACAATTTGTCAACAACGTCCCTACTATCCCAACCTCTTCTTTTGCCAATTTGGATGTTTTAGAAGCTCAAAATATGATGTTTCTTTTCCAAACATTAAAAGATTCCATTTTATCTATTGGCCAAAGTCCGCTGCATACCGTTTTTAGCACGGCTTTCACCATGATTGGGTTAGTTGCATTAGCCGATTCTTGATTTCGTCAGGGAAGTACCTCCCAATGAATGCGCTAAGCATAGAAGGATCATATTCGGTTTGTGAGGCCTCAAGGATTACCTTGCCTGAAACGAATTTTTTCTCTATGTCGGTAACCCATACTTGAATGAGCCCTATGCCATGCATCTTAGCTTCTTGTTGAACGCGTTGGTACTTTTCATTGTCGATGAAGTCAGTGTCCTTGGGCCACTCAAAACAATAGTAGGTTTCGTTGCCGAACTTAGAATGGGAAATTGCTTCGAAGATGCCAAGGGGATCAAAGGCTGAACCTTTCGTCTTGACCTCAAAGGATGTAGTCTTGAAAACAAGTTGAGGGATGAACCGGTATTTTTTCAAGGACACGGCAATGAGGTCTGGAATTTCCCACCGTTGTGCTTCCTTGGGGCGCATATTGCCTGATACTATTACTTCGAATAAATCTCTTCCTTGGATGTGATCAGTAGGCCTAAACTCCTTAAGTATCCAATTCTTGAATGGTTCATACAACTCGTTCTCGTTCGCGGCTAAGACTATATCTGGTGACTCTAAGATGGGCGTTGCTGCAGTTCTTCCAAAGGGGCCACCAAACGACGCAATGATCTCAACCAGTCCAGCGTCACGCAATTCGAACTTCGCTCTCCGGAGGCGTTCAAAATCCCATACAGTCAGATTCATCGCAGTCTGATTTGTTATACGTCCTGACATTGGAAGATTATCCAAGAGAAACTTCGCGTCATCTGATAGTGATGCCATGCTTGCTCCTTTCAGGTGCTATTGATTATCAGGTCAATTTGCCCTGGGGTTTTCAGGCGCTTTTTCCCTGATATTGCCCCGCATCATTATCGGACAAATTTTGTATCCAAATCCTGATGGCTTTGTAAAAAATCCAAGAGATCGTTCTTGGCCATTTCGGATTTGGCTTGGACATACCGTGCTGTTTTTGAAACCTCCGGACGTAACCTGCGCGCTATCCAGTTTTTTTTCAATAGGTCCTGGATGCCGGATCAGGCCCGGCATGACGGAGATGAGACTTTTTCGCATAATATTATATGTGGGAAATTATTCAACACCTTTTTTCATATAATACAAATCGTTATTTAAATCGGTGTGAGGTTTCACGGTTCCGCAGCATAGAGCGGAATGAATGATTGTATAGCGGAGTCGTTCACTGTCTGAGCGGATCAGGGGGCGGTTTCCCTGATCTGCGAGTTTGAACGACGCAGTCTTACAATTATTCATGGAGCGGGATCATCGGCATGATCGGCAAGTGGAACCACCGAACCACCGGCATCCGGGCAAATCAGCCCGGCGCCGGGCATTATTCAGATTGTGCTGGACAATGACCGCAACTTGGTGATTAATCATGCGGTGTCATATACATAGATAGGAGCGCAGGAAAAGGGGAGGGCATGCAGCCGGAAAACAACAGGATGATGCTGGAAAATCTGTATCGGAAGATCAACCGTCGGGAATATGTCTCACCGGACCCCTTGCAGTTTTTGTATGCTTACCGGAATGTGCGGGACAGGGAGATTGTCGGGCTGGTTGCTTCTTCTCTGGCGTATGGCCGGGTTGTACAGATTCTGAAAAGCGTGGAAGGGATTATGGAGGTGATGGGGCCGTCTCCGTACCGGTTTCTGGAAAGGGAAACGCACCAGAGCCTTGTCCGGAAATTTTCCGGATTCAGGCACCGGTTTGCTGACGGAAAACACCTTTCGGCCCTGCTGTCCGGAATCAAAAATACCATTGCCCGGTTCGGATCATTGAATGCCTGCTTTCACAAGGGGTATGCTGAAAATCAGGATAGCACGATTGCCGGGATGGGATTTTTTGCGGACAACCTGATGCAGGGAGGGCATGATCCCGGCCACCTTGTCCCATTGCCGGACCGGGGAAGCGCCTGCAAGCGCATGAATCTGTTTTTGCGCTGGATGGTCCGAAAGGATGATGTGGACCCCGGCGGCTGGAAAGGGATTCCCGCATCCGGACTGATTGTTCCGCTGGATACGCATATGCACAGGATGGGAATCATGCTGGGATATACGGACCGGAAACAGGCCAATATGATAACGGCCATGGAGATTACGGACGGTTTCCGGAAGATTATGCCCCGCGATCCGGTGCGGTATGATTTTGCGCTGACAAGGCTCGGCATCCGGAATGATCTGAAAATGGAAGATTTTTTGAAACCAAACTTGACATCTGATTCAGTTGCGATATAACACTCATTTCTTGGTAAAATTTTAATAACTTATAATCTTTTTTGATGAACGGCCATGAATGATCCTGCTTTATACAAGATATTTACCAATCGGGTAAACCTGGAGCGCATCCTGGATAACCTTCAGGATGGAATCATTGCCCATGATCTGAACCGGCGTATTTTTTATTTCAACAGAATGGCGGAAACGATTACGGGTTTCAAACGGGAAGAGGTTCTTGGCAAGGACTGCCATACGGCCTTGGGCGGTCCTCTGTGCGGAGTGAGGTGCGCCTTTTGCGGAGAGACACCCACCCTGACGGACCACAGCGACTACACCATCAATATCACGACAAAAAGCGGGGAGACCCGGAAACTGGAAATGTCCGCCACCATGATGCGGGATGAGAATGATCGGAACTTCGGGGTCCTGGCATCCTTCAAGGATGTGACCACCCTCTTTCAGCTCCGGGTAAAAGCCAAAGAGGTGACCGCCTTTGGAAACATCGTCGGGCGGAATCATAAAATGCTCGAGGTGTTCCAACAGGTGATTGACGTGGCGCCTTATGACTATCCGGTTCATATCCATGGCGAAACCGGAACCGGCAAGGAGCTGGTTGCCAACGCCATTCATGAGGAAAGCCAGCGGAGCGGTGCGCCCTTTGTTCCCATCAATTGCGGTGCGCTTCCGGAGGGACTGATCGAAAGCGAGCTGTTCGGCCATATGAGGGGTTCGTTTTCCGGCGCTGTCCGGGACAAGAAAGGACGGTTTGAACTGGCTCATGGCGGGACGATTTTTCTGGATGAGGTCGCGGACCTTCCCAAGCATGTTCAGGTCAAGCTGCTGCGTTTCCTGCAGGAAGGAACGCTGGAAAAGGTGGGCAGCGAGGGCTCCATCAAAGTGGATGCCAGGGTCATCAGCGCAACCAACACGGATTTGAAAAAAGAGGTGGAGAAAAACAACTTCCGGGAAGATCTTTTTTATCGTCTGAACGTCATTCCCATTCATATCCCCCCGCTGCGCGAGCGCAAGAATGATATTCCCCTGCTGGTGCAGCACTTTTTAAAGCAGATCGAAGAGCGATACGGGAAGGAACCCATCAGGGTGTCGGATGAGGCCATGTCCCTGATGATGGATCATGTCTGGCCCGGCAATGTCCGGGAGGTGGAAAACGTGGTGCAGTTTGCCGTGATCAAGTGCAGGCAGAATACCATCCGGCCGGAAGACCTGCCCATGGAGCTTTTTCAGGCCGGTGATATGAAATTGAAAAGAGGCCCTTTGAAAAAGCTGGATGTGGAATCGGTTCAGGAAGCGATTCAAAAAGCCGGCGGCAACAAGGCCAAGGCTGCAAGGATTCTGGGTGTGGGAAGAGCGACCTTGTACCGGTTCCTGAATGAAAATCCGGATGCCGTACCGGATGGCGTGATCACAAACTGAAACAGGCCATGGGATGCGGAGCGGCTAATCCATTATACGGAAGGTATTTCCCCGGCTGAACAGAAGAATATATATGATATACATGTAGCAGATGGTCGCGATGACCGCCAGCGGCCGGTAATAAATTCCAAACGGGGCCAGAATCAGCACGGTAATCCAGTGCAGCATAATAATGCCGGTCGAGTGAAGACGGATCGGAAAATCATGATACCGGCAGATGATGGAGAGCCCGCACAGGTTCCATCCGTACAGGGCGGCAAATGCATGAATTCTCATGAGCCATTTGTATTTTATGGAACTGTAATCCGAAGTGAACTGCAGAAAAATATAGAGTATCCCCGTAACCGCCGTCACCAGCAGAAAAATCATTCCAGAGGTGAGGAAATTTTTCTGTTGCAGCTTTTTCCCCAGCCTCCGGTAGAGCAGAAAAATCATGAACACGGTAAGAAACAGGATGCCGGTGACCAGCACCTGGGGCAACAGCTTTTCAAAAATGATGAACAGAAAAAAGATGATGACACCCAGGTTGACATTCCAGAACCCGATTTCCTTCATCAGGGAAAACGGTTTGTAGCTGCTGTTTTCCATCAGGGAAAAAATCAGCGACATGGTGATCAGGGAGACCGGAAAGGAAAATCCCAGAAAAAAGGTGTCGAGCTGCAATTTGGGCATGGAAACCAGCTTGAGGTATTCATTGTTCCAGATCACCAGACAGGAGATGACAAGCCCCATGGAAAGGCATAATAGCGATGCCTGGTGAAATTTTGCGGCAACATCGTCTCTGGTGAAAAATCCGGTCGGAAAAACGGAAAACCGCCTGATCCGTATGGATTCCACAATTCCAGCCAGAATCAGGGACAGGATCATGGCCGGTATGTACAGGTGAAAGAACGCGAATATTGCATAGCATACAGCCAGGACAAGAAACAGCATCCCTTTTGCGGACAGTTCTTCCCGCTGTTCCGTATAAAAAAGAATCAGTGTGCCGCCGCAGCAGAGATTGAACAGAAACACATGCAGCCGCTCAAAATGATAGGGGAAACCCGGAATAAACAGATGCAGAAAGCCGAAAAAAAGTGCTGTGATCATCAGTACGGTGAAAGTCAAGCGCAGGCGAATGCTCATATGTCCTCAAAATGTAATTTCCCCCTTGAAAGATTCCAATTCTTAATTTCCCCCCTTGAGGGGGGCGCAGGGGGGTGTTCAGGCTTTTCCTAACATTTGCTTGAGTGCTTCGTCAAGAATTGGATGGGCAAACCGGTAACCGGTCTGGAGGAGTTTTTTCGGCATGACACGGGTGCTGGAAAGGAGGATTTCGTTTCCCATCTCGCCGAAGGCCAGTTGAATCGCTTTTTCGGGAATCGGGAAGGGGGTCGGGCGGCAAAGAACGGCGCCGAGCGTCCGGGTAAACGTACGGCTGGTCACCGGATTCGGAGAGACGATATTCACCGGTCCGCTCACCGAATCCTGCATGAGCACATGATGGATGGCCCCGATAACATCCTCCATATCCACCCAGCTGATATACTGGTTTCCCGAACCGATCCGGCCGCCCAGGCCCATCTTGTATGGCAACAAAAGCCGCTTTAATGCCCCGCCGGTCGGCGTGAGCGCAACGCCGATCCGCAAAAAGGCTGTCCGGATTCCCTGATCCGGCAGCAGGCATGCGGAGTGCTCCCACTGGTCGCAGACCATGGAAATAAAATCACTTCCCGGATCATGGTCTTCATTCAGGATGTCATCCCCCCGGTCCCCATAGTAGCCGATGGCGGAGGCGCAGATCACCACTTCCGGCGGCTTGTCCAGAGCGGCCACCTTCCCGGCGATCAGGGCCGTTCCCATGGTACGGCTTTCCACGATGATTTTTTTCTTTTGTTCCGTCCACCTGCCGTCTCCGATATTGTCGCCGGCCAGATGGATGACGGCATCGATGGGACCGGCGCGGTTCAGATCGAGCTCGCCGGTTCGGGGATTCCAGAAAATCTCGTTGCCGGTATTGTCCGGCGGTCTCCGGACCAGTTTTACAACGCGATGTCCGCCGGTGGTCAGAAAGGGAACCAGGGCCGAACCGATCACGCCGCCGGCACCGGATATCAGGATGGTCATGGGTTTTTTGATGTTTCCGGACAGGTGCCGGGACAGGTCATTCCCGGTGATGCGATGCCGGTACCGGAAGATCCGTTCCAGTTTTTTTTCGATCATGGGCCGGGACAGCGGTCCGGATAAGAAGTGGAACGGCAGGCGGTATTCGATTTCATCCTCGAGGATACAGCCGTTCTCTGCATGGGGAATGAAGCGGTGGGTATGGACCCACTTTGCAAAAGGACCGCGAACCTGCTCGTCGCGGAAATACCGGTTTTCCTGAAATTCGGTATGTCGTGCGTGCCATGTGAACGGAAACGGTCCTGCCTTCATTCTCAACAGGACTTCCGCGCCTTTTTCGATTCCTCCGGACCGCATCAGGACCTTCAGGGGATCCCAGGGAGGACTCAGCCTTTCAATGGCGCCGGGCCTGGCATGCCACCGGAAAACATCTTCCACGGGAAAGTCGATTGAGGAGCGTCGGGTAAAAAAATAGCTATCCATCTTGTCTCTTTATCATTGGGTTTTCCACAAGACTTCCTATGTCAAATTCAGGACCGGCTGTCAAATCTTTCATTCCCGGAACTGCCGGTTTGGAAAAATGCCGGTCCTGTTTTGCAGAGACATTCGGGGAATAAGAATCAGTTTGCCGGATTCAACTGTGTTTTGAGCCAGGTTTTTACCTCGCCTTCGATGGAATACACGCCCCTGTGGTGACCGATGGAATCGAGAAAACGTTTTTTCAGATCCTCCGGCATGTTGATTTCAGCCAGTTCCCGGGCTTCTTCCGAGTTCCTCCGGATCAGATAGATCTTGGGAACCTTTCCCCAGGTATCGACAACAAAATAATGGGAAACATCAGCTTTTGACCGGATTACATAGTTCCCCCTTGCCCAGTTGTTGCCCCATTCCAGATAGAGTCTGACAGCCTCTTCCGGTGTCATGTCCCAGTCTATTTCATTCAGAAGACCTCTGTTTTTTTTGATTTGATCCAAACGAAGCATGCTCACCTCCTGTGTATATAACGATGATCCATTATTTTTTCTGGTTATATTAGCAATAGATAGCAATCCGCATGCCACACTTGCCGCAGGAATGGTGTATGAGCCGGGCAGGCAGGCCGGTCCGGTTTGCCGTTACCGGAAACAATGATGGGGCTTTTCATTTTGGCTTTTCTTTGATACAAATGTGTATCAGACAGCAGGATGAAACACTGTCCATCCATCGGTGGTTTGCCGGGGTGTTGATCCGACTCCCATTTAACATTATTTATTACATCAGAGACAGTTGCTTTTGCGATACCTGACAGGAGTCGTATGGACCTGTCATGATGATTGCTGCCTGTTTTGCAGGGGGTTCCTTTTTTTGTCCGGTGATTGGCATGTGATTTGAATAAGCTAAGCCGGAGATGCGGATACCTGCACAAGAGAAGATCCGCTCCTGAAATCTGTCCTGCCTGTGTCCACCCCCAGGCGCATTTTGAGTTGCTGGGAGAAAATTATTAACCTGTTTTTTGGATTCACAGCCAATAAAGGAGGAAATCATCATGACAAGCTGGAAATGTTCCCATTGCGGATATACCCTCGAAAAAGAGGCTCCGCCGGAAGAATGCCCGTCCTGTAAGGAAAAATGTGAGTTTCTGGATAATACCTGTTATACACCGGATTGCGCGGCGCCGGGTGTGGACGACCGGATTTAAGGGAGGGATGAAGACATTATGGGCAAAGCACTGATTGTTTACGCGACCAGGGCCGGAGAGACCCGGAAAATCGGAGAACTGATTGCAGAGGGGCTTCGTTTTTCCGCGATTGACGTGCAGTTGAAGTCTGCCAAGGACATCAAAAAAAAAGAGGATCTTGCCGGGTTTGATGCGTTTGTTTTTGGTTCGGCCACCTATCACGGCGAGATGATGGAAAGCATGAAAACACTTCTGTTTCTGGCGGAAAACGCCGGGCTGGAAAATAAAATCGGCGGTTCCTTCGGCGCGTTCGGATGGAGCGGTGAGGCCCCGGACCGGATCTATGACACCATGAAGAATATTTTTCAGATGAATATGGCCGGAACAGCCTTGAGATTGAAGTCCAGCACCCTTGGGGGCGGTCTCAAGATGGCACAGGATTACGGACGTGAAATTGCAAAAAAAATGGAGCCATAACATGAAATACGGATTGGCGTTTCTGTTTGCAGGACTGCTGCTGTTTTCATCCATGGCGGTTGCGGACCAGGATAAGGGTCCGGAGAAGATAGAGCTGGATGGCGGGTCAAGGGGGAAAGTCCCCCTTCCCCACCGGACACACCAGAATACATTGAAGGACTGCAATGCCTGCCATGATGTTTTTCCGCAAAAAGCAGGCGCCATTGCATCCCTCAAGGCGGAAGGGAAATTGAAAAACAAACACGTGATGAACAAGCTCTGTATTGCCTGTCACAAGACAGAAAAAAAAGCCGGCAAGCCTTCCGGGCCGATAACCTGTGCAGATTGCCATGTCCGTTCATAAAAACCGTCAAGTAAGGTGATCCTGTCATGCTTGTACTTGGACTTCAGAGCAGCCCCAGAAAAAACGGCAGCACCGATTATCTGCTGACCGCTTTTTTCAAAGAGATTGAAAAATATGGTGTGGAATCCAGGATTGTCGAACTCTGCCGCAAGGACATCCGGTTCTGCAAAGGGTGCGGATATTGTGAGACGCACGGTGTCTGTATCACCAAAGACGATGACATGTCTCTGGAAATGTACTCCCTTGTCCGTGATGCGGAGATTGTGGTTGCGGCAACCCCGATCTATTTTTACCATGCGTCCGCCCAGATGAAAGCCTTTATCGACCGGTGCCAGACCCTCTGGTCCCGGAAGTACCGTTTCCGGCTGTCCGATCCCGGCTATGCCGTCCGGAAGGGGTTTCTGCTTTCCCAGGCCGCCACAAAAGGAACCAATCTGTTTGAAGGTCTGGAAGTCACGATGAAATATTTTTTTGATGCCATGAATGCCAAATACTGCGGCGGTCTGACATACCGGTCGATTGAAAAACCGGAAGATTACCGGAAAGTTTCATCCCTTCCGGATGATATCGCCGATCAGGTGAAGAAGCTGCTGTCCCCTTTGATCGACCGGAAAAAAATATTGTTCGCCTGCCGGGAAAATGCATGCCGGAGCCAGATGGCAAGCGCTTTTGCACAGTATTACGGGGGAGAAAAGGTGGAGGCTCTGCGCGGCGGAAGTGCTCCGGCCGCGAAAATCAACTCTCTAATGGAAGAGGCCATGGCGGAAAAGGGACTGGATATGGCCTTTCGCATTCCCCAATCCATGGAAAAGGCGATTGCCGGTGCAAAGCCGGATATCATTGTAACCATGGGGTGCGGCGAAGCCTGCCCGTTTGTTCCGGGAGCCCAGCGGGTGGAGTGGGATCTGCCGGATCCGGCCGGCAGGGATTTGAATTTCATGCGGGAAATCAGGGACCGGATCGAGGATAAGGTTCTGGCGTTATTGGGGACGGTTCAGACATGAGAAAACCTTCAATCGAAATGGGGGATTGTGTTCTCTGTGAAATCTGTGTGGAGGTCTGTCCGCAGGTGTTTTCGTTGAACGATCTGGGATATGTGGATATTGCGGATCGGAAACAGTATCCCGAGGATTGTGTGGACGAGGCCATTCGGAATTGTCCGGCCCGCTGTATTTCCTGGGAAGAGGATTGATGTCCGGGAGAACCGGTTTTCCGGGACGCAGGGTTGTCCTGCGTGCAGTGATGAAACGATGCGGTTTCGAGAGCTGAAACAACAGATTCATGGGCTGCTGAATCAGGATGATTTTGCCGCCTCCCTGGATGAAATCCGTCATCTGCCGCCCCGGCAGGTGGTGAATCCTCTTTTCTCTTTTTTCCATTCCCATAACGAGCTGCTGAAATGGCGGGCGGTTACGGCCATGGGGCATGCAGTAGACCGGATGGTGCTCGAAGACCGGAAAGAAGAGGCGCGTGTGGTCATGCGCCGCCTGATCTGGAATCTGAACGATGAGTCCGGCGGGATCGGCTGGGGTTCACCGGAGGCCATGGGTGAAATCATGGCCCGGAACCGAAGTATGGCGGAGGAATACCACCGGATTTTGCTTTCCTATATCATGCCGCACGGCAATTATCTGGAGCACGCGATTCTTCAGCGGGGCCTGTTGTGGGGGCTTGGCAGGCTTGCCCATGAAGAGCCCGGTTATGTCGAACCAGCGGTTGCCTGTCTGGTTCCGTTTCTGTCCTCCCAAGATGTGTTTCATCGCGGCCTGGCTTCCTGGACAGCGGCCCTCTACGATTACGGTCCGGCCAATACCCTGCTGCGAAAAAACCGGGACGACCCGTCTATTTTGACCCTGTATCAGGATGGAGTGTTGCAGGAGGTGACGGTTTCATCCATGGCTTCACGGAAGAAAGACGGTTTCTGAAAAACAGGCGCTGTTTTTACAGGACAAATGGTATTCTCCTGCCGATTGCGATGCTTTTCAGGGTGATGGAGACATCGTAAACAACGATCTCGACCCTGTTTGCGAACGCTTTTCGCAATTCATCTCCGTATTCCGGGTCAATGCAATCGGCAGGTTTGAAGACTGCCGCATCCATCCGCTGAATCAGAAAAAACATGACGCACCGGTTTCCGTTTTTGACCAGTTTCCGAAGCTCGGTCAGATGTTTCCTGCCGCGGGTGGTAACGGCATCGGGGAATAAGGCCTCGCCGTTTTCCACCAGGGTGCAGTTTTTGATTTCAATAAAACAGTCCGGAGCGGATCTTTTGGTCAACAGAAGATCCAGTCTTGAATTTCCTGCCTTGACCTCGCGCGAGATCCGGTCATATCCGGTCAGCTCCGGAATCCGATCCGCCTGTATCGACTGCGCGACAAGCCGGTTGGGAACCATGGTATTGACGCCCACAAGGGAGTCCGGCATGTCAATCAGCTCCCAGGTATACCGGAGTTTCCTTTTGGGATTGTCATGAAAGGACAGGTAAACCGTCCGGCCCGGTTCGGCACATTGCAGCATGGCACCGGAATTGGCGCAGTGTGCGGTAACGGTTTCCCCGGTTTCCAGACGGACGTCCGCCAGAAACCGCTTGTATCTTCCGATCAGCGTGCCGCTGATCAGATCCGGCCATGGCAGTTCGCCTGTCACTTGTCCTCCGGGCAATATCGTTTTCATATCAGCGGTCTGTTCCGATTTTTTTTCCAATAAAAAACCACCCGTTGAAAGGGTGGTCATTTGTCTGCCGGATCTTTGGTGATGCGCTAATCACCCTGCTGGGCCATATGGTCATCATAGATTGTTTCCAGGATATTTTTGTGTTTGGCCTCTTCCTGGCAAAGCATCTTGAAAACTTTTTTCACTCCATCATCATCGGCCTTTGCCAGAAGCTCGTTGTAGAGCTGCAGCGCCTTTTCTTCCCGCTTCATGGCCAAACGGAGGGTGTCCGTAAAGGGCATGCCCTTTTCATAAGTGATATCCACCATATAATTGCTCCGTTTTATATCCGATATCCATTTGAACTTGTAATTGTCCAGCACCTCGCGGTTTTCCTTGAAGTTTTTCAGGAGTTTTTCATGTTTTTTTTCTTCGGCGGCAAATTCCTGCAGAACCGATTTCGCACTTGAAAATGTGGCTTCCTTGCTCAAGCCTGTGTAAAATGCAACCGCTTCTTTTTCTTTTTCGATGGCAAAATCCAGAATATCATCCATTGATGTAAAGTTCATAACTGTTCTCCTGTGATTTTTTTGATTATTATTTTCATTCTATCTGATGTTCAAGGCAGCATTTTTCATAAATGGATCATAACTTGGTCTTTGTGTCAATCAAAAGGATGTTTTCTTTGAACAAGCCGCATCAACAAGACCCTGCTGCGTCCTTTCATCGGGAAAGCCTGTTCGGGCAGCAGGATCTTGCGGGGTTTGATCAGTTCAGAAGATAACGGCAATTGTCTGTTTCACAGGTCAGTTTGATCTTGCCGGATTCAATCATATGCGCGATAATAGTCGGTATCATTTCGCTCTCGCCGGTTCTCAGCTCTTCTTCAATGGATTCGATGATGCTGTAAAGACTGGTCGTCACTTTTTCGTTTTCAGATTGGTTTATTGTATTCATGTCACCCTCCATTTTTTTTGATGTTGTACCATAAGGCAACAGCAATTTGCATGCCATTGAGTTTGAATGTTCCGGGAACCGCACCATCTCCCGTGAGCGGTGCTTTACATTGCCGACAATATTAAAGTGGCATAATTTTTGATTGTAATCCTGGTAGTAGTCACAATCAGTGTGTTGTCCGGGGTGTGCTGAAACCGGCACTTGGTTGCTGAAACCAGCACTTGGTTAATGATAAAACAGAGAAAATACGGAGGCATTATGACAATAGATCGATTTGTTCTGGCTTTTGCCGGCTCTTTTATCCTGATCAGCCTGTTGTTGTCACGGATTCACAGCCCTTACTGGCTGTGGTTTACGGCATTTGTCGGGGCCAACCTGCTGCAATCGGCTTTTACGGGATTTTGTCCTCTTGCAAAGATACTTCGGATGTTCGGGGTCAAACCCGGCCAGGCTTTTCAATAACAGGCTGTCGGTGATACACTTTTGTTTCATGAGGAAATGATACAGCTCCATATATTCTTGACGATACATCATAAAAATGATTAAAGAAGCGAGGCACCTGTCATGAAAGCGTGCGATAAAAACATACAATCCGCTATCAAACTTTCCAAACAGATGATTGAGCTCGCTACAAAAGGGTATTCCGAATGCCGGGATACGGGATGCATGATCCTGTATGGGGTTATTCTGGATTCAGCATACAAAATGAAAAAGATCGCAGAAAACGAAAAAAAACTTCATCAACGCTAATCAAAAAGGAGAAAATGTCATGACACAAAAAGCGCATTGTCCCGGTTTCGAACAGAACAAAACGTTGAAAGCAATTGTATGTAAATGTCCTGCATGCGGTAAGGAAATCGAAGTTTTCTCCGATGAGCTTGACCGTTTCAAAAAATGCAGCGGCTGCGGCAGGGAAATCGATCCCGGCCAATGCAGAATCGACGGCAAGGCATAGCGAATCCGCAAAAGGGGGTTGAAACTTTTATCCAAAAAACAGGACCCGTAATACAGGATGGATCATGATCTGAACAGGGGGCCTGAATTGACTGATGAAGGAGATAATCATGGATGTCGTGTTCCTGTCGAGGCTGCAATTTGCTACGGCAACAATGTTCCACTTTCTGTTTGTGCCCCTGACATTGGGGCTTTCCATTATCGTAGCCTATATGGAAACGAAATATGTGAGAACCGGTGATGAGACATACCTGAAAATGACAAAATTCTGGGGCAAGATCTTTTTGATTAATTTTGCACTGGGGGTTGTCACCGGGATCACACTGGAATTTCAGTTCGGAACCAACTGGTCCCGATACTCTGCATTTGTAGGCGACATTTTCGGCTCTTTGCTGGCCATCGAAGCTTCCGTGGCTTTTTTTCTGGAATCCACACTGATCGGGGTATGGATTTTCGGATGGAAGAAGCTTTCCAAGAAAGCCCATGCGACCGTCATGTGGCTGGTTGCCGGCGCCGGCAATCTTTCCGCGATCTGGATTCTGATTGCCAATGGATGGATGCAGCATCCGGTGGGATATACCATACGAAACGGTCGGGCGGAATTGACCGATTTCATGGCGGTTGTGACCAATAAGTTTGCGATTCTCGAATTTTTCCATACCGTGGGCGGCGCAATCATGCTGAGTGCGTTTTTCGTCATGGGGGTCAGCGCATACCATCTGCTGAAAAAACAGCATATTGATTTTTTTACACGGTCCTTCCGCATCGGGCTGGTTCTGGGACTTCTCTTTTCGATTTTTGTCGCGGTGAGTGGGGATTTCCACGGGGTTCATGTCTCGGAGGTTCAGCCGGCAAAACTCGCAGCCATGGAGTCCCATTGGGAAACAGCGCGAAGAGCCCCGCTTCACTTGCTGGCACTTCCGGATGAGGAAAATGAGAGAAATATCATTGAGATCGGTTCCATACCGGGAATTTTGAGTTTTATGGGATATCATGATTTTAATGCAGAGGTGCGGGGACTCCGGGATTTTCCCAAAGATGAAAGACCGCCGGTGCTGCTGACGTTCATTTCATTCAGAACCATGGTTTTTCTGGGAACGTATTTTATCCTGATCACCATTGTCGGATGGTTCAGGCGGAACCGCCTGACGGAAAGCCCGCTGTACCTGAAAATCATGCTCTGGTCGATCCCGTTGCCGTATATCGCCATTGAAGCCGGATGGGTTCTGGCCGAAGTGGGACGGCAGCCCTGGATCGTTTACGGGCTGATGAGAACCGGTGATGCTGCATCGCCCATTGCAGTGGGGCAGGTGTTGACAACGCTGATCGGCTTTTTTCTGCTGTATGGACTGTTGGGGGCGGTCGGTTTTTATCTGATCGTTCAGAAAGTGAGGAAAGGGCCGGAGGGGATTTCTTGATGAATACAAATTTCTCAGGGGGATCAATGGAACTAGAGATAATATGGTTTTTTTTATGGGGCCTGTTATGGGCAGTTTTTTTCATGACCGACGGTTTTGACTTCGGGGTTGGCATGCTGTATCCGTTTCTGGGTAAAACCGAGCAGGACAAAAGAGTCATGCTGAATTCCGTAGGGCCGCTCTGGGACGGCAACGAGGTCTGGCTGATTACGGCCGGTGGCGTTACGTTTGCGGCTTTCCCGCAGGTGTATGCGGTCATGTTCTCCTCGCTGTATACTGCGTTGATGCTGATTCTGTTTGCATTGATTATCCGGGGCGTTTCGTTTGAGTTCCGCGGAAAGGTCGACAGTCCGGCATGGCGGAAGGTATGGGGCACAACCCTGTTTATCGGCAGCCTGGTTCCCGCCCTTTTATTTGGAGTAGCCTTTGCCAATATTTTCAAGGGTCTTCCCATTGACGGAGAAGGGATCTTGCAGGGCAACCTGTTCACGCTGTTAAATCCCTACGGACTTCTCGGAGGAATTCTGTTTGTGCTCCTGTTTCTGGAACACGGCGCGATCTGGCTTTCCATCCGCTCAGAGGGAGCATTCCAGGATCGGGTATCAAAGGTGGCCGGGAACCTGTGGCCGGTTCTTCTGATTTTTGCCGTTATTTTTCTGGCCGCTTCCTGGTTTATGACTCCCCTGTATGATAACTACATCGCCCATCCGGCGCTCTTTCTGGTGATCATCGTGACGGTTGCGGCATTGCTGGGGATCAAGCTGTTTCTGAAGAAGGAAGCCTATTTCAAGGCATGGTTTTCCTCGTCCCTTACCATTGTCGGAGCCACCTTTTTTGGTGTGATCGGCCTTTATCCAAACCTGTTTCCTTCCAGCATCGACAGCGCTTTCAGCCTGACGGCTCACAATGCTTCCTCAAGCCCGCTGACATTGAAAATCATGCTGATTGTCGTACTGATTTTTATTCCCATCGTGATCGCATATCAGATCTGGACCTACAACCTGTTCAAGACCAAGGTGACGGAAGAGGATTTTACCTACTGATTGCAGACTTTTGTTCAGGACTGCCCGAATGAGGCCTGCCTCATTCGGGCAAAAGGATACAAAGAAATGGCATTTGTCAAAATCCCGGGGTTAAACGGGAAGGTATATGTACCGGATGAAACTGAAGGAGAAATCAGGAAGCACCAATGCCGTGAATGCTTCTCCTGCCAGTGGTGCAGTGACGACAGATGCTGTGTCTGCATGGGCCGGAAGAGATGTACGAATAAAAAGAACTGCCACGAACACGAAACGTGAACCGGTCAACGGGCCAAGGGGCCAACCGTCCAACCGGCTTCCGCAAAGGAAGAAAGCGCAAGCCATGCTTTGGCATCAAATTTAAGGTTCGGATCCGAACAGAGAAGACCGGCTTCTTCCCTGGACACAAAAAACGTTTCAATATCCTCTGCGCTGCTGTTTCCTTCACGGGAAATCTCACCGCGGCATTCTGCATAGGCCATGGAGACGGATTCGTCCGTCATTCCGGTGGAAGAAAAGACCGGCGGACTGATCCTGGTATAACGGATCAATTCCAGTCCTGTTTCCTCCTTAAGTTCTCTGATACCGGTCTCCTCGATGGTTTCCCCTTCGTCAATCAGACCTGCCGGAAAACCATATTTATAATCGCCAAGCGCAACCCGGAATTCCCGGATCACAATCATTTTTTGGACTTCAACGTGATACGGAACAATGATGACGCCATCCGGAATCCGGAACTGTCGTGATATGCATTTGGGGACCTGTTGCCTGGATGCGATATGCCAGATTCTGCTGTTCCGGTTCCGGTCCAGATACGATATGGAAAACAGGTTCAGGTGATGATAATCGGTCAGTTTTTCGGCTTTGATAATTTGCATCCGCGTTTCCTCCATCCGTACTCCTGTCAAAAAAAAGAAAAAATAAGGTTTCCGGGTTGTCATGGTTGTATTTTATATTGGTTGATGTATATGATAACCGATCGTTTCCGGGCCGGAATGAAGATCGTCCGGTATTGATACACCGATTTTTCATAGAAATAAAGATAGAATGAATCCTACCAGACTCCGTAATCATCTTGAGACACTGTTTCAGACAGTGGTGATTGAAAAACCGCTTTTTGTCATCATCGGACTGACCATCATCATATCCTTTCTGGGATACAGTGCGGTGGATCTGAAAATCGATGCTTCCGCAGAATCCCTTTTGCTGGAAAACGATCAGGATCTGCATTACACGCGAAAGGTGACGGATCGATACAGCGTCCATGATTTTTTGGTCATTTCCTATACACCGGAAGACGGAGATGTTTTATCCGGCAATTCCATTACGAACCTGGAAAACCTGCGCGATGATTTGACCAGGCTGAAACCGGTTGAATCCGTAACCACGATATTGGACGTTCCGCTGCTGGAGAGTCCGATCATCAGTTATGCCCAATTGTCCGAACAGATCCCCACATTACAGTCTCCGGCAGTAGACCGGGATCTGGCAAGAAAGGAGTTGGCGGAAAGTCCGTTTTACCGGAATCTTCTGGTCAGCCCGGATCTGAAAACCACTGCGGTCATCATCAATCTGAAAACCGATCAGGCCTACCGGGCGCTTCTGTCCGAACGAAATCTTCTCCTTGCAAAACATGCGGAAGGGAACATGACGGACGATGAAACAGACCGCCTGCGGACCGTTCGAAAGGATATCCGGCAGCGGCTGGATCAGATGAATGTCATACAGCATGAGAATATCAGAGCGATACGTTCGATCATGGACAAATACCGGTCATCATCCGAGCTGTTTCTGGGCGGTGTCAGCATGATTGCGGATGATCTGATCAATTATATTAAAAAGGATCTTCAGGTATTCGGATTCGGGGTTTTTGCGCTTCTGCTTGTTGTTCTGGGTCTGATTTTCCGCCGTCTGATATGGATCATTCTTCCCATGACATGCTGTTTTATTTCTGTTGTAGCTATGATGGGACTGCTGGTGCTGTTTGATTTTGAGGTCACTGTCATTTCATCCAATTTTATATCATTGCAGCTGATCATCACACTGGCGATCAGCATTCATCTGATTGTACGGTATAACGAATTTCTGGCGGACAATCCAAAGAGCAGTCAGCGTGAGCTTGTGCAACGAACCATTCGAACGAAATTCATGCCCTGCCTGTATGCTGCATTGACCACCATTGCCGGATTCAGTTCTCTGTTGCTGTGCGATATCGTTCCGGTAGTGAATTTCGGATGGATGATGAGTGCCGGTATCCTGCTTTCCCTGATGCTGACATTTCTTCTGTTTCCGGCAGGCATGATGGTTGTCCGGAAAGAGCCTGTTGCCGTTCCGCCCAAAAGATTACGGTTTTCAGCCACACGTTCTATCGCGGAATTTACTGCCGTCAGAGGGAAATTCATCATGATCGTATCGATTGCGCTTCTGTGCTTCGGCGTCATGGGAATCTTACGGCTGGAAGTGGAAAACAGTTTTATCGATTATTTTAAAGACAATTCGGAAATTTATCAGGGCTTGCAGCGTATCGACCGGAAGCTGGGAGGCACGACACCGCTGGATGTGATTATTGAATTCGAGGATTATGAAGAGGCAGCGGAAAATTCATTCGATGACGATCCGGATGAGTATGAGGATTCGGAAGAAGACCCCGCCAAGTACTGGTTTACCGATGATATCATCAGCGTATCTGAAAACGTTCATGATTATCTTGAATCCCTGCCGGAAACCGGAAAGGTTCTTTCCCTGGGATCTTTGCTGAAAACCGCCCGCAGGCTGAACAAGGGAAAAAGCCTCGACAGCCTTGAAATGTCGGTGCTGTATTCCAAGATGTCGGAAGAACTGAAACAGATCGTTCTGTATCCCTATGCTTCAACGGAATACAACGAGATCCGGTTTGCGGTCCGGATCAAGGATTCATTGAAAACATTAAAAAGAGACCGGCTGCTGAAAAAAATTCAGACGGATCTTGCGAAACAGCCTGGAATGGAAAATGTCAGGGTGCGCCTTGCCGGGACCATGGTGCTGTATAACAACATGCTCAACAGCCTGTTCCGGTCCCAGATCCTGACACTCGGAATCGTTGTCCTGGCCCTGCTTTTCATGTTTTACATCCTGTTCCGATCCATCCGGATCGCGCTGATCGCACTTCTTCCCAATCTTTTATCTTCCTGTGTGGTACTGGGGATTATGGGGTGGCTCGGGATTCCCCTGGACATGATGACCATTACCATTGCCGCCATCAGTATCGGAATCGCCGTGGATGATACCATTCATTACATCCATCGTTTCCGGGAGGAGATAAAAAAGGATGGAGATTATCACAAGGCCCTGTTACGCTGCCACAGCAGCATCGGGAAGGCCATGTATTATACTTCGATCACCATTATCATCGGTTTTTCCATTCTGATGCTGTCCAACTTCTACCCGACGATTTACTTTGGTCTGTTTACCGGCCTTGCCATGCTGATCGCTTTGATCGCGGCACTGACGCTGCTGCCACGGCTTCTGATTGTTTTCAAGCCGTTTGATCGTCCGGCAGCCGTGGCTTAAGCCTTGGGGCGGAAGTGTTTTTCCGTAAAGGAACGGTGATCTCTCATCGCGGTTACAGGCCGGCTGCGTACTTTTCAAAATCATGTTGCCGGAGAAAATCGGAAATGGCTTTTCCCGCCCAATCCGCCGTATCCACACGGTAGACTCCCTTTTCATCCGGTCCGGTCCGCTTTTTGGCATTTTTGACAATGGCCTGAAGGGATGCTGCGGTAATGTCTACATTGACACGGATGGTAATAAGCTCGTTGGATGATGTCATGGTTCACCTGTCGGATAAAAGTTGTCTGCACTGTATTTTTCGGGCCGGAATATATGTGAATTTTATTTTGGTGTCAACAGGATGGAATGGGCTATATACAGGGTAACCGCATTTGGAATGTCAACTTTTTAAATTCCCCCCTCAAGGGGGAATGCCATATGGCACAATTATAGGGAGGAATGGGTTGAATAAAGATATTATTTCCAAATGCGGTAACCCTGATGGGCTAAAGGAGATACCGGATTACATACTTCTGTGCCGTTGCAATCAGACCGGCCAGAATCACGATGCCCCCGATCAGAAGGCGGACCTTCCGTTCGGTCAGGGAGTAGGTGACCTTTGCGCCGATATAGGTTCCGAGCATGGACAAGCCCGCAATCATCAGCACAAGGGAATATGTCTTCGGAACCATCAGGCCATCCGGAATCTGAAAATATATCCCGCTTGCGGCAGCCAATGTGGAAAAGAAAGTCATCATCATCGCCGTACCGGTAGCTTTCAGAATCGGGAATGACAGGCACAGCATCAGGAACAGGACATACCCCATGCCGCCGCCGATTCCGAACAAACCGATCTGAAACGCCATCAGCGCCACTCCCGGATATACCAGGATTTGCCGGATTCTCCTGTTTTCCATTCCCGGCCTGTCCAGGCCGGATAAGGATTCATGCGAATCCCCATGGTCTATCGTTGTTTTTTTCTGCTTCAGGCCTTTGATAACAAACACAACACCGATCAATATGGCCACAAATCCGGACGAGCCCCTGAAAAGATTCTCATGATCCGGAATAAACGTGGTTCCCAGGGCTATCCCGGCAACAATCCATATCAGGGCAAAGATGGAAAGCAGCGCCCCGCGGACCGGATCGATCTGGTGATTCCTTAGCGCAATCAGTGTCATGACAAAGGCATTCCCGCAGTCCACCAGCAGGCTCGAGAATATTGTCAGGTATAAATTGAATCCGCAGATCACAAACAAAATAGGGACAATGATCAACCAGGCCGTAAATCCGATCATGCTTGCAGCGACCCCGATCAAGAGAGACAGCGGGATCAGAATTATCGTTAATACTGAAATCTTCAACTCCTTTTTGATGACGCTTATCTGAAATTGTTATACTCTACAATCCATCATGTTTTTTTCAATGGATCAGGGATAACATGATGATAAGGATTTCCGCAAACCATAAATTATGCTATTGGAATCGGCAACGTCTTATGATGATGAATCCTTTTTGATTTCATGCCGGATAACAAAGAAAAATACGGGCGCCATGGAAAACAACCATGATGTGAAATTGGGCCTTGCGCTTTCCGGTGGTGGATTCCGGTCTTCCCTGTTTCATATCGGGGTGCTGGCCCGACTGGCGGAACTGGACCTGCTCCGGAAAGTGGATGTCATTTCTTCGGTATCCGGGGGATCGGTTATTGCCGCTTATTATTATCTCAAGGTCAAGGCGCTGCTGGAAAAAGAACCGGAAGAAGGCCGGGGGGCACCGGTCCGGGAAGATTATATCCGGATGGTCCGGGAAATGGAAACCGATTTTCCGGCAGCGGTTCAGAAAAACATGCTCATGCGGACTTTTCTGGACCCGGAGAAAAACGCCCGGATGATGGCAGATGAATTTTCCAATACCGAACGACTGGCAGAGCTGTTAACCACCTATTTTTATCAGCCGATCCTGGAAAGTCCGGAAGAACAGACAAAACAATACCGGATTCCATTGAAAAAAATTGCCATCCGGCCGGTTGCCGGCAATCTTTCTCATGATACCAGGGTTCCGTCTCTGATTATCAATACCACCTCACTGAACACCGGCCACCTGTGGCAGTTTACGAGTGATTCCGTCGGTGAGCAGCAAACCCTGTATGAAGCCGGCAATGATCCCATTGATTTTTTGCAGAAATTCCGGCTGGATGATGAACGACTGACCATTGATCAGCGAAAGGTTTTATACAATATCACCCTGGGACAGGCGGTAGCGGCATCCTGCTGTGTGCCCGGTATCTTTGAACCCCTGCAGATCAAAAACCTCTATCGATTGAATGGTAAACCCATGGTCGTCCAGCTGGCGGACGGCGGCCTGGTGGACAATCAGGGACTGGTTTCATTGTTTTCCGAAAACTGCACCCATATCATCTGCAGCGATGCATCCGATATTTTAAAACCCGAGAACCATCCGTCCACGCAATTCCTGACTGTGGCTCTCAGAGCCAACGATATTCTCATGAACCGGATTCGCAACAAAAGCCTGAATGCGCTTTTTCAATACCGGCCGGAATGCCATGCGCTGTTTGACCTGGGTGATCCGGAAACCCGGGATGATATATTCCCGAAAGATTCGGAAAAATTAGTCACCGCATTGACCCGGATTCGCACGGCCATGGATTCATTTACGGATCGTGAGGCGGACTCCCTGATGTACTATGGATACCATCTCAGTCGAAAGGTCATGGAAGGCAGCGGGTTTGAGCTGGCTCGCGAATCATCCCCGGAAGGTGAAGACTGGCCTTTTTTCAAAATCATCGACCGGTTTTTCGACACTGACAAACACAGAAAGGAGTTGCTTCTGCATCTGGAAGTGGGGTCCCGGCAGATGTTCAAGGTTTTTCTGCTGAACAAAGCAATGCCCTATATCATCCTGCTGCCGCTTCCCATCATGCTCATTGCAGCGGCGATGTTTCTGATCATCCGGATTTCCCCCATGGCCTTCTGGGGTCTTTTAACTGTTTGCGGACTGGTGATGATCTATACCCAGAACCGGCGAATCCTGAAGCTGATGGAAAATGTAACCATTCTGCGCAGGATCAAAAACCGCATGCTGAAAACCCTGATTTCCCTTAAGCTGCCCGAACCCCTTTCCTATATCATTGCCCTGGCATCGTGGATTCATCTGACGATATTTGACCGCCTGTTTCTCCGTTACGGCCGGGTAGGGGATACAGCCGAAAAATCGGTTTTTCGCCCGGATGGGTCAAGCGCAACGCCTCCAAATACCGAGGGATAAAAAAGGGTTGTAAGCCATTCAGAACTCCACCACCGGCGTCAGCGGGATCTCCGGATAAATCTGTCCGTGACAGGGCGGCAAGGAGTTGTAGACCCAGTCGATGTCGACGCTGCCGACTTCCGTAAAGCGCGATGTGAAAAAAGAATTGAGGGCCTCGGCATCCTGATCGGTGATTTGCTGGGCCTCAGCATCCGGCGGGAGGGAATGGATCAGAAAAAGATGGTTCCGGTGAATATCGGTCAGATGGTTGAGCGGATGCTGCTCATGTACCGGGCCCAGGCAGATAAAAAACATCAATCTCATTCATATGATTCCGGAATCCCTGCCGGAAGTTTTGGGCGACAATATTCTGTTTGACGATCTGTTCGCCAGCTTGATTTCAAACGCCGTCAAATATACTCAAAAGGGTGGAAGCATCCAAATCGCCATCCAGGCAGAGGCGCCAGGGCGAGTCCGGTGCGAAATAAAGGATACGGGCATCGGTATTCCGGAAGAAAGTACCGGCCTGGGCCTGGTCATCGTCAAGGAAATCCTGGATCAACTGAATGGCTCCATTCAGGTAAAAAGCATTGTAGGTAAGGGCACCTGTCTGACCATTCGATTTCCGGCAGTGGATTGAAAAGAATATAGACAGAAGAGTTTTCACAACAAATTCCATCCCACAAAGATAGACGATTGCCCCTACCTCCCTCAGTCTTCAATTGACATACAAATCAAAATGTGAGAAAGAGTATCAGTTAGGTCTTAAAACTCCCTGTTATCATTTCACACTGTAAAAAATAAACTCTGCTAAATGACCTTTGTTTAACAAACAGATTACATAGGTTCATATTTGATGTATTTCTGCCAAGTTGGGATTTTCATTATTGTCATCCCGGACTTTGTTCTTGGTCGGAGCGACGGAATAATGATTATAACGGAACGAAAGATGTAGATTTAATATCGTTGCCTTAAAGTATATTCGAAAATAAATCACACCGACAAGGAGAGAAAAATGATTAAAACTCTGCTGGAGAGATTGCGCGGAAAGAATACAGAACCCGTTATCGGTTACTCGGATCTTGTTCCAACACCGATTCTGGCAATTGATAAAAATTTTACCGTAACATACTTGAACGAAGCTGGAGCAAAGATTATCGGTCTGAGTCGGGAATCAGCAATCGGACAAAAATGCTATGATCTCTTCAAAACCACTCACTGCAAAACGCAGGAATGCAGATGCGGACAAGCCATGACAAGAAACGGCGTTTTTTCGGGAGAAACAGTCGCAGATCCATCAGGATTGAACCTTCCGATACAGTACACCGGCACACCGATAAAAGATGATGCCGGAAATATCATCGGTGCGTTAGAATATATCATTGATATTACGAACACAAAGCAGGCCATTGATAATTCCCTTGAAAAGGTCGCATATCTGGATAACCTTCCCACGCTTGTCATGACAATAGACAGAGAATATAAAATCACATACATGAATCCGGCGGGTGCAGCGATTGCAGGCAGGACACCTGATCAGGTGATCGGAATGAAGTGCTACGATCTGTTCAAGACAACTCACTGCAATACATCCGAATGCAGATGCAGCCAGGCAATGAGTCAGGATAAGGCAGTTACCGGCGAAACAGTGGTTGATCCCAATAAGTTCAATATCCCCATTCAGTATACGGGAGTACCCATCAAGAATGTGGATGGAACCATTAAAGGTGCCCTTGAATTTGCAGTCAATATCACGGAAACCAAAAACGCTATGAATGATGCGCAGGAAAAAATAGGTTATCTGAATGAAATTCCGACGCCTGTAACTGTAATGGATACTGATTTTACAATACAATACATGAATCCCGGAGGCATGCGGGCTTTGGGGAAAAAACCGGAAGCCGTTATCGGTGAGAAATGTTATAACCTTTTTAAAACAGCTCACTGCAATACACCTGAATGCCGGGTGGCAAAAGCCATGCTCAACAATGGCGTCTTTACAGGCGACACCGTTGCCAAACTGCCGTCAGGGGATCTGCCGATTCGTTATACCGGTGCCCCGATTAAGGATAGAACCGGCAAAATTATTGGCGGTCTGGAATACGTGGTTGAAATTTCAGAAGAGAAACAGGCTGTTGATGATGTTGGGGTTCTTGTGACAGCTGCTTTGGAAGGCAGGCTGGATGTTCGGGGGAATCCCGATAAGTTCAACATCATCGGATTTAAAAATATAATCAAAGGCATTAATAACACACTGGACGCCGTAATCGGCCCGCTGAATATGTCGGCCAATTATATAGACAGAATCAGTAAAGGGGATATGCCTGAAGTTATCGTTGATGAATATAAGGGGGATTTCAATACGATTAAGAACAATTTGAATCTTCTGATTATTGCTTTAAATGAAATCATAACGGTTGCCGAAAAAATGGCTGAAGGTGATCTTACTGTAGATGTTAAAATGAGATCGGATCAGGACAACCTCATGAAATCTTTGAGCCGGATGATTGAAAAGCTGGGTAACGTGGTGAGCGAAGTTAAAAATGCTTCGGACTATGTAGCTGCAGGAAGTCAGCAACTGAGTTCGACTTCACAACAAATGTCACAGGGTGCAACTGAACAGGCTGCTTCCGCTGAACAAGCTTCTTCTTCGATGGAAGAGATGAGCGCAAATATCAAGCAGAATGCTGACAATGCTCAACAGACTGAAAAGATTGCCATCCAGGCGGCCGTTGATACGGAAAAAGGCGGTCAAGCGGTTACGAAAACGGTAAATGCCATGAAACAGATCGCAGAAAAAATTTCAATTATTGAAGAGATTGCGCGTCAGACAAACATGCTGGCATTAAATGCGGCCATCGAAGCAGCAAGGGCCGGAGAACATGGCAAGGGTTTCGCGGTTGTGGCTGATGCAGTTCGCAAGCTGGCAGAACGAAGCCAGTCTGCTGCCGGTGAAATCAGCAATCTTTCTATCTCAAGTGTTGAGATTGCTGAAAATGCAGGGGAAATGCTGAACAAGATTGTACCGGATATCCGAAAAACAGCTGAACTGGTACAAGAAATCAATGCGGCAAGCAATGAGCAGAGCACGGGTGCGGATCAGATCAATCAGGCACTGCAGCAGCTTGATAAAGTGATTCAGCAGAATTCGGCTGCTTCTGAAGAGATGTCTTCCACTTCTGAACAACTGGCAGCGCAAGCCGAACAGCTTCAGATGGCGATTTCATATTTTAATATAGATGGAAATGGCAAACAACACATGAAAGACAAAAAGCACCTTTTTAAAAATCAGGCAGCGCGTCAAAACAAGATTGATACGTTAAGGAGAAAAAGACCAGGGATCAGCCTGACAGACCCGGATACTAAAAAGAAAAAAGATAGCCATGGCATAATGCTGAAAATGAACGATGAGAGTATCAATTCTGATTCTATTGACCATGAATTTGAGCGCTATTGAATCTGTTATAACCGATAGTTGATGGCCTTTTAATAAAATTATATTTACATCAGTCTTTCCTGGAACGGAGTCCGTAACACGATACCCGACATTATGGTGTTATTTCAATAACAGTCGATGTGATTGTCTTTTCAGAACTCCACCACCGGCGTCAATGGAATCTCCGGGTAGATCTGGCCGTGACAGGGCGGCATGGAGTTGTATACCCAGTCGATATCGACGCTGCCGACTTCCGTGAACCGGGAGGTGGAAAAGCCGTTGAATGTGCCCCGGATCAGGACATCCTCCATTTTCATGGTGAGGCCGAAAACAGCCACGTGGGTTCCTTTGGGGATGGATTTCAGTTCCTTCCGGTAGGCAAGGGAGGAAAATGCAAGCCTGGTGCTGTCGGCTGCCTGGCATTGCAGGACCGGTACGATTTTCGGAAAACCGTCATCGGCAATCCATGCGATAAATTTCAGGGCATCCAGCCGGTTGAAGATTCCTTCCGCAAAGGGTTTGAGTATCCGGTCCCTGTCTGCGGTCTTCAGCCCGCTCTTGGCCCACTTGCTGAGAAGGGAGGACAAGACGATGCTGCCGAGCGGCAATCCTTCCCGGCCGAATGTTTCCACCAGATCCAGGTAGTGAACCGTATGAATTCCAAAGTAGGCATTGTAGCGGAACATGGGCAGGTTATTGTAGGCCTCGAATTCCGGGCCTTCTTTTTTCAGGTGTGTCCACCTTGCTTTTCCCCGCCAAAGTTTTCTGTCCATGGTCATGATCAGAAAACCGATGTTGTTGTTTTTTTGAATATACTCCTTGCTCTTTCCCTTGCAGAATTCTCCCAGGGTAACGGTGGAAGAATCCTTGGCCTGAATGGAAGTGATCAGGGAGATGTGGGGAAGTCCTTCCGGGTTGATGGAGGCAACCAGGCCGATCTTTTCTTCCGGCTTGAAGGCTTTGATTTCATCCTGGGTAAATTGTTTTCGGGTATCGGACATGATTTCTCTCCTTTCAGTTTGCGGCGGATTTGCTTTCCGGAAATATTGTATCTGCCAGGCGCACAGAGCCGGTCCAGGCGACAATATCGGGATTGACGCCGGATGCTTTTGCGATCCGGGTGAACTGTTCCATGGATTCCCGGGTCAGCAGGGGTTCATCCCGGAGTACCCATTCCCGGCCCAGGCGAAGATATTTATCCCTGCACAGGTTATTGAAGGCGCACAATTCCCAGCGATTTACGATGTCGCCAAGGTGTTTTGCAATAAAGTTTCCGATTTTCAGAACATTGTCCTCGCGGGCGGTCATGCCCGGAATCATGGGGGTCCTGATCCAGAAGGCGGCCGGGTAAATATGGTTTCGGATGTAATCTGCTGCAAAGAGAAGATTGCCGAGAATTTTTTCATTGGATTCGCCGGTGAACCGTCGATGCTTTTTCGGTTCCATCTCCTTGATATCGTACAGCACCATGGATGCATAGGGAAGCATGGCTTCCAGGGCCGTGGTCGCACACAAACCGCAGGTGTCGAGGGCCGTATGGATTCCGCGCTCCCGCAGGGATTTTAAAAACATGGCGACAAATGCGGACTGCATGCCGGGTTCTCCGCCGGATACGGTGATGCCGCCTTTGGATTTTTCAAAATAGGCCTTGTCCTTGACCACTTCGTTGGTCAGGTCATCCAGGGCCCATTCCTTTCCCAGAAGTTCCATAGCGGTTGACGGGCATTCCCTGGCGCAGATTCCGCATCCATCGCAGGTTGAGCGGTTGATTTCCATCCCTATTCCCGTGAGGGAAAGCGAGCCGGAAGGGCACACGGAAACACAGGTCCTGCATCCCAGGCACCGGGAGCCGATCCAGTGAACCTGAGGTTGCATGGAAATGCTTTCCGGGTTGTGGCACCATGTGCATTTCAGGCTGCACCCTTTCAAGAAGACGGTGGTACGGATTCCCGGGCCGTCTTCCGTGGACATGCGCTGAATTTCCAGAACCCTTGCCGTTGGTTTAGAATTCATTATGGCTGACCCTCTGGATGACTTCATTCTGCAGCTCGCGGCCGACGGTCGTAAAATAGGCATTGTAGCCGGTAACCCGGACCAATAGATGCCGGTAGTCCTGGGGATTTTTCTGGGCATCGATCAGCACTTTCGGGTCCAGGATATTGACCTGAAGCGCGGTGCCGCCGTTTTCCGTATATCCCCGCAAAAAGGCCTTGAATTTGTCCCGGTGTTCCGGGTCCCGGATAATCGACGGGTTAAAGGTGATGGTGTGACTGGCGCCGTTGGGCAGGAGGTTGATATAATCGTCCCAGGTTCCTTTTTCCCTGGATTTGCCGCCCAGGGCTTTTCCCACGGAATTGGCATTGGCCGTGGGTCCGTGGATGTCCGCACCATTGGACGGGCAGATGGCATTGGACAGGAACTGCCCTTTTTCGCGGCCGTCCGCGCTGGCAGCCATGACATAACCGTCACCGGCCCAGTAGTTCCAGCTCAGCATGCCGGGTCTGAATTTTCGATTGGTTGACCGGGTGGTATGCTTCCAGGTTTCGTTGCTCCAGAGTTCCATGACCCGGAGGGCCATCTCGTCTGCCCGGTCGTCATCCCGGCCGTACTTGGGGGCCTTGTTTTTGGCCATGGCCTGAAGGATTTCATGTCCTTTCCAGTTGTCTTTCAGGGCCTGAATCAGCTCGGCCATGGTGCATTTATGTTCATCGAAAACCAGATATTGGATGGCCAGCAGCGAATCAACTGTGGTTGCATAGGTTACCGCCTCAATGGTGGTCAGGCTGATTTCCGCGCCTCCCTGGGTGATGTCCAGGCCTTTTTCCGCACAGCCCTTTACCAGGCAGGACAGATACGGCGTGTTAAAGTAGTCCCTGCGGATGGATTCGGAGCATTCATACAATTCCACGCATGCCCGGATGATATACCGGGTCTGGATTTCAAAGGCATTCCAGAATTCCGTCCAGGTCTGAAAACGGGTGGCATCACCGGTGTCCGGACCGTCCTGGGTGATTTTTTCCTGCTTTCCGGTCATGGGGTTCCGGTAGGGAAGGAGATCCTTTCCGCCGGTCATGGCCAGTTCCACTGCTTTTAACAGGTTCAGGTTGTTGTCAACGGTTCCGGACCGGTCATTGCCTACCATGGTATTTTCAAGACACCCAACCGGTGCATATTCATAGACATTGTCTTTGTGGATGAGATGGCTGATGCCGGCCATTTCGGCTTCCTGCATCATGCCGGCCATGGACCGTTCGTCAAAATTGAGCAGAAAAGGAGCGCCCTGGCTGGTGGAGATCATGTCCGTGATTTTGTCCAGGAGTTCTTCCGGTGAATTCCGATGCAGCCGGACATTGGGTTTGGGCTCCAGGATGGGGGACATCTCGTCAATGACCTCCAGAATGGCCCAGGTCAGGTCATTGGTCAGGTCCTTGCCGGCCTTGCCCATGCCGGAAAGGGTAATGAGCTGGCCGAATCCGGCGGTAATCCCCTGATTGCCGTTTCGGATCATGGCATCATAGGCCGTGTTGCAGTGAATCCAGAAGCATTTTAAAATTTCCTTTCCGAATTCGCGGTTCATTCCCATCTCAAGGGAGTGTTCCCAGAAGGGCAGCAGATACTGGTCGATTCTTCCAAAAGAGATTCCCGGCCCCGGGTAGTTTTCATCGCTCATGATCAGCATATGGTTGATCCAGAGGGCCTGAACCGCTTCCCAGAAGGTTTTCGGAGGCTCCCAGGGAACCCGGTCCAGATTTTTCGCCATCTGGAGAAGTTCTTCCTTCCGGGTCTGATCCGTTTCCTTTCCGGCCAGGCTCCGGCACAGTTTTGCGTAAGCTGCTGCAAAATCTCCCGGCATGCCGGCGGCAGTTATCATGGCACGGAGTTGTGCTCCCTTTTTCCCGTTTTTGTCCGCCTGGCTCAGCTGATTATACTTGTGAGTGAGATCCGCATGAATTCCCTTCCATCCAATCTGCAAGGCTTTTTCATGCCCGGGAACCAAATGGCCGCTCGTGGCGCCTGAGTTTCCGTAGCCATGATCATGAAACCGCTTCATCCGGTCTCTGGCACCGTTTTTGCTGGCCGTGAGCCTGTCGTATTGTTTCTGCTCCTTCTCGTTCAGGCACAGGGAGGTCTGGACATTGAATCTGGCACCGGCAATGAGATCTCCGGGAAGGATTTCTTTGGGGACATAGTTGACCATGGTTTCTTTGACAAACCATGCCCTTCTTTCCGGCAGGCCCCATGACCAGAAATCCTGATCCAGGGCAACGGTTCTGGCTGCCTGGCGGTAGGAGCTTACCATGGTCTGCATCAGCATATAGGTTTCCGGAACAATATAAAAGGTCATTTCATTGAACTGGATGTCCCAGGGGGTTCCGGTGGTCCAGGCGGTGTACTCATTGTTCCAGGCCCTTTCGTTTCCTTTGAAATAGTAATCCCGAAGCCGGGAGATTCTTCCGGACAGGCTTTTGGGTGTTTTAATTTCAGGTATTTCTTGTCGTAATGCCGGTGAAGTCATGGGTGTATCTCCTTATCGGGTTATGATTTCTTTCAGGATTTTTTCTCCATGGGCAAGCAGGCCGGTCATCACAAGGACGGCCTCCTGTTCATTTTTTTTATCAATGGCAACGACCAGCTTTTGGTGAAAGTCCAGAACCGTCGGAATCACGGCAGGCAGACTGAAAAACAGGCCGGTGAGGTTGGTGTACACCTGCTTGAAAGAGTTGAGGAGAAGGGGATAGCTCGGGTTGTCGGTGGCAATGGCAAGCAGCAGATGAAACTGAAAATCCAGTTCGGTTAAAAGCTCGATGTTGTTTTCGGCAGCATCCTGTTCCTGCCGGACAAGCTGCCGCAGGTCTCCGGCCTGCTCATCCGTTCGATTTTGAGCAGCCAGTTTTGCGTTTTCGGTTTCAAATAAAATCCGCATGTCCAGCAGGCCTTCCAGAAGTTTTGGCTCCAGCCTGCCGTCGTGATAGTTGACCAGGGAGTTCAGGAGGGCAAGGGAGCCTTCGCGCCTGTAATCGTTGACAACCGAACCGATTCTCGGCTTCATGGAAACCAGACCCTTGGCGGCTACATCCACAAGCGCTTCATGGACAACCGGCCGGCTGACGCCAAGCTGTATGGCCAGCTCCCTTTCCGAGGGCAGTTTTTGTCCCGGCGACAGCTTGCCGGAAATGATCAGTTCTTCGAATCGGGTAACGCAGACATCTTTTAACGAATCGGTTTTCACCGGTTTTAATTTCGGTATCATGGAGGTCCTTTTGAGATCTTTTTGAGATCCTTATTTCTAATGGCTGGTGGTATGACCAAGTTACCAGACGAAAATCCTGTTTGTCAAGAGACTATTTTTCAAACGTCTTGATTATCCGCCGGCAAGGGATTATACAGAGCATGTTGGCCGACTTTAACCTGTCAAAATCCGGTAAAAAAAAATCCATGATCCGGCTGAAGAAAAAATCATTGTTCATCGTTACGGCAGGGATTTTCTGGTCTTTTCTGATTTCCTGTTCGCCCATCAATCTGAAGCCGTACTATACAGGATTTTTTGAGTATTATGATGATCCGGAGTCCTCTTTTTTTTCATTTGTCGTAAAGAATGACATTATCCCGGTCATGCGGCTGATTGAAGAGAATATCGTGCCTGTCAACGCAACCGATCCTTATGGACAGACTGCGGTAATGATGGCGGTGCAAAAAGGGCATCTGGGAATGACGGAATACCTGATTCAGCAGCAAGCGGATCTGAATCTTGCAGATGAAAACGGGTTTACCCCGCTGATGGCCGCCATCCAGGAAGGGCATATGCGTCTTGAGCGCCTTCTGGTCAACAAGGGGGCGGAAATCAACACAAAAGATTTTTACGGTAATTTCCCCTTACAGATCGCCATCACCAACACCCAGACCGAATTTGCCGTATTTTTGCTGGAACAGGGTGCTGATCCGGATATGCAGGATGGAGACGGCAACTCTCCCCTGATGATTGCGGTCAGCTATGGCAGCAAGGTTCTTGTCGATCACCTTCTGGAAAGAAAATGCAATCTCCGGGTCGCTAATGCAGCCGGAGAAACCGCCCTTCATGTTGCCCTTCGGTATCAATACAAGGATATCGCAAAACAGCTCATCGAAAACGGGGCGGATGTGAACCGGAAAGATGAGAGCGGAGCCACCCCGCTGCTGCTGGCGGTTGACAGCTATGCGGTTGACCTGATCAGGCCGATACTGGATAAAGGTGCTGATCCGGATATCCGGAATCATATGGGGGAGAATGCCCTGATCCGGGCATTTATAAACGGGTATATGGACATTATCCCCATTTTGCTGGAAAAAAAGCCGGATCTTGATGTTCAGGACCAAAAGGGATTTACCCTTCTGATGAATGCCGCATATGACGGGCATATCGATATCGTAACGGCTCTGATTGAAAAAGGCGCGGATCAGAGTGTGCGGAGCCTTGAAGGGAAGACCGCCCTGGATTATGCACGGGAGCGCCGATACCAAAATATTGTGGAATTTCTTGAAAATGCAGCGAAACGGGTTTCATCTTAAGGATGCAAGGCCGGGCCGGAAATGGAAGATCCTGCCGGCTCTCCTGATTGTATTTTTTTTCTGCGCCTGCGGATATTTCAATATCCAGCAGCGGGATAATGTCGTTCCGCAAAAACCGGTCAGAGAAGAGGGAGAGATTGCCGGGGCGATTTACAATTCAGCCCTTCTCATGGGGGAAGTCATGAGCAGGGAGGAATATGATTATCCGGTCCTGGTCGTTGCTTACCCTCTTTCCTTTTCCAGCGATCCGATTCAGGATTATATCATTCTGGACCGGGCGGGTCCCTTCATGATGTATGTTCCGGAAGGGAAATATCTCCTGTATGCCATCAGTGATTTCAACAATGACACTTTCTTTGAAGATACCGAGGTCTCCGGCATTTATAACAATGGCGAAGAGATTCTCGTCCGGAAAGGAGATGTCCGGAAGGGCATTCGGCTGATCACCGATATTCATGCCGCGCAGCAGATATCCTTTCCCCGGAAATGGTCCCTGCAGGATGATACAGATGCAATAACCTACATGGGAAACAACGGTCAGATTCGAAAGATCTATGATGAAATCTTTTCGATGAAAAATGCGGAAGTCGGCTTGTGGAAGCCTTCTGTTTTTATGAAAGCATACGGAGCCAATATCTATTTCATGGAAGCATATGATCCCCGGAAAATACCGGTCCTGTTTGTTCATGGGGCAGGCGGGAGTCCGCAGAATTGGGTGTATTTCCGGATACGCCTGGACCCGAACCGATATCAGCCATGGTTTTTTTATTATCCGGCGGGGATTCGTCTCTCCCTTGCCTCCAGAATACTATATGAAAATCTGATCTCCCTGAAACAGCAATACGGTTTTCAGCAACTGGTCCTGACAGCGCACAGCATGGGCGGACTGGTTACCAGAGCACTGTTGACCGACCCGGAATTCCGGAAGGATCTGACTTTTATCAATCCCTATGTCACCTTTGCCGTTTCCTGGTCGGGGTTTGATGAGGCAGATACCGCTGTTCGCTACTCGGCAATAAAATTGCCGAGCTGGTTTGATGTGGGTACCAGGAGTGCTTTTGGAAAAAGGATTATGCGGGCAAGACTTCCCGAATCCGTAAATTATTACCTGTTTTACGGAAAGCAGGACAGGGTTGCGCAGGGGAAAGCCATGGATGATCGTGCTTTTCAGGAAGCCAAGGGGCATTTTGGATTTGATTGTGATCATGACACGATTCTATCGGAACCGGATGTCTTTCATCAGTTTGATCAAATACTGGATCAGGAACTCCGAGGTGCATCCCATACAAAGATCTGCCGGAATTCATCCGCAGACTCCGGGATGAAAAATGGGACGGCTGCCGGAAAACAGGAATGAATGACGCTTGATCGGGAGGAGGATACCATGCTGAAAATACAAGTCCCGGGTTTTGGTGAAATCGCCATCGCGTATGTGGTGTTTGACTATAACGGAACCCTGGCCGTTGGCGGGAAGTTGATCGCCGGGGTTGGCGAAGCCATGAATGCGTTGTCCGGCATTCTGGACTTCCATGTGGTGACGGCGGATACATTCGGTTTTGTCCGGTCCGAACTGCAGGGAATCAAGTGCAAGCTGGCGATTATCCCGGAAGAGAGACAGGCGGAAGCAAAGCTTGACTATGCATCGAAGCTTGGACTGGATCAAACAATGTGCGTCGGCAACGGAAGAAACGACCGGCTGATGGTCAAAGAAGCGGTTCTGGGGGTCGGCCTGCTCCAGGAGGAGGGCGCCTTTCCGGAAACCCTGTTTTCTTCCGACCTGATCTGCAATCACATCCTGGATGTATTCGCTTTTTTAAAAGAGCCCAGAAGGCTGATTGCATCACTTCGCAGCTGAATCCTGCGGTTCCTCCATTGATTCACTGCCTCCTCCCAGAACGGCGTATAGCCGCACCCGGTTGGCGAGTTCGGCCAGGCGGAGTGAGATCAGTCCCTGCTGTGCCGCATAAAGGGATCGCTGCGCATCCAGGACGCTCAGGTAACTGTCGATTCCTTTGGAATAGCGCATATCGGAGAGTCGCCAGGTATCGGAAACGGCATCTGTCAGGGATTGCTGCGCCGAAACCTGCAGGCTGATCGTACTTTGCACGGCAAGGGCGTCGGCCGTTTCCCGGAAGGCGGTCTGGATCGTTTTTTCATACTGGGCAAGGGCAATCTCCCGCTCCGCTTTGCTGACCCGGTATGCCGACCAGGTCCGGGCATCGAAAATCGGTATGGCGACCTGCGGGCCAAAGCTCCATGTGTCGGTTCCGGAACCAAAAAGGCCGGATAGTTCGTCGCTGGCCGTCCCGATCGAGGTGGTCAGGGAGATGCGCGGGAAAAAGGCGGCCCGGGCTGCGCCGATAAAGGCATATGCCCCTTTGAGCCGATGTTCCGCTGCGATCACGTCCGGGCGGTTTAACAGTGTTTCGGAGGGCAGGTCTGCAAAAATTTCTTTCGGCGGTGTAACGCCTGTCAGGTCCGTCGGCAGGAGGTCTTCCGGCACCGGAGAACCGGCCAGAAGGTTCAGGGCATTCCGGTCCTGAGCGACCATTTGCGTGAACCGGGCGGTATCTCTCCTTGCCGTATCCACCTGGGTTTGCGCCAGGCGAAGATCCAGTTCGTTGACAACTCCGATTTCATACTGCCGCTGAATCAAGCGGTAGAGTTCCTGCTGGTTTTCCAGGGTGGATTGGGCCAGCTTGAGGGTTTCCAGGTCGGCGGCAAGGGTCAGATACACCTTGGCGACCTCCGAAACCATGGCAATCTCGAGGCTGCGGCGTGCTTCCTCCGTAGCGAGGTATTGTTCCAGCGCCTGTTCCTTCAGGCTGGAGATGCGGCCGAAGAAATCGATCTCCCAGGCAGCAATTCCCAGGCCGACACTGTACTGTTCAACTGTCCTCGGATCGCCGGGACTGACAAGATCCGAAGAAAGCCGCTGTTTGCTTCCGGCTCCCAGCGCATTCACCACAGGGAACAGTTCAGCCCGTTGAATACCGAACATGGCGCGTGCTTTTTCCACATTCAGGGCGGCCAGACGCAGATCCCGGTTGTTTTTCAGCGCCAGCCGGATGATTTTCTGCAGGTGCTTATCGGTAAAAAACTCCTGCGGGCTCAGTTTCCGTATGGAGGATGCATCCGATAGTTCCTGTTTGATATTGCCGGCTGCGTCCTGCGGCCATTCCGCCGGAACCGGTGCCGGGGGTTTTTGGTATTCAGGGGCAAGGGAACAGCCGGTCATGAAAATCAGCACTCCAAGTGAAATCACGATCTGTTTTTTCATGTCAGCGCACCTCCTGAAGACCTTCGGATTCAATCGCGTGTTCATGGCGTTGCACCCTTTGTTTTGTTTTGAATAGTTTGGATACCAGAACGAAAAACAGCGGAATGAAAATGAGATCGATGAATGTGGCCGAGAGCATGCCGCCGCAGACAGCGGTGCCGATGGCGTTCATGGCGCCTGCTCCGGCACCGGTTGAGATGGCCAGGGGCAGAACCCCGAAAAAGAAGGCCAGGGAGGTCATGATGACGGGCCGGAATCTTGTTGTTACGGCGCCAAGGGTTGCATCGATCAGGTTGTCGCCGTGACGCATGCGTTCCTTGATAAACTGAATGATCAGAATGGCATTTTTGGTGGAAAGGCCCAGGGTGGTAAGGAACCCGATCTGAAAATAGACATCGTTGGGAAGATCCCGCAACGAAGTGGCCATGATCGCACCCAGAACCCCCAGCGGCAGCATCAGCAGATTGACAAACGGGATGGTCCAGCTTTCATACAGGGCGGCCACGCAAAGAAAGATGACGAAAATGGAAAAGGCATACAGGATCGGCCCCTGCGCCGTTGCCATCCGCTCCTGATAGGAGAGTCCGGACCAGTCAAAGCCGATTCCCGCGGGCAGCTTGGCTGTGATTTCTTCCATGGCGGTCATTGCCTCGCCGGTACTGTGACCGGGTGCCGGTTCCCCCCAGATATTGATGGAAGGAAAGGCGTTGTATCGCTCCAGCTTGGGAGAACCCATGGCCCACCGGCAGGAGGCAAAGGAGGAGAAGGGCACCATTTTACCGATGTTGTTGCGTACATGGAGTTTTTCCAGGTCCTGCGGAAGCATGCGATAGGATGTATCTGCCTGGGCAAAGACTTTCTTTACCCGGCCGGACTGGATAAAATCGTTGATATAGGCACTTCCCAGGGCTGCGGCAATGGTGTTGTGAATGGAGTTGATGGAAAGCCCCAGCGCACCGGCCTTGTCCCAATCCACATCGATGTGGTATTCGGGAACATCTTCCATGCCGTTGGGCCGCACCCTGACCAGCCGGGGATCCTGGGATGCCATGCCGAGAAGCTGGTTGCGGGTTGCCATAAGCTTTTCATGACCGATACCGCCGCGGTCCTGCAACTGAAAATCAAAACCGGTGGCCATCCCCAGTTCGATGACCGGCGGCGGCGGGAAGGCGAATACCATGGCCCCCTTGATCTGTGAGAAGGCTCCCATAGCCCTTCCGGCTATGGCCTTGACCTTCAGATCCGGCCGCTGACGGAGCTTCCAGTCCCGGAGTTTGGCAAATCCCAGGGCCATGTTCTGCCCCTGGCCGCCAAAACTGATCCCGGCGACTGCCATGAAGGACTCGACCCCTTCTTTTTCATTTTCCAGAAAATGATCCCGGACACGGTTCACGACTTTTTGGGACTGTTCAAGGGTGGAACCGGACGGCAGCATGGCCTGGACCAGCAGGATGCCCTGGTCCTCATCCGGGATATAGGATGTGGGCATTCTGTTAAACAGATATCCTACCACTCCCAGAATCAGGACATAGATAAACAGGTATCGCAAAGGCCTTGAGAAGGAGTGCCGGACGATTTTTACATACAGACTTCTGATCCGGACAAAAACCCGGTCAAACCGGCTGAACAGGGGGCGCAGGAAAAAAACCGCATTGTCCGAGGGCTCGTGCCCTTTGGGTATGGGTTTCAGGAACGACGCGCAGAGGACCGGGGTCAGGATCAGGGCCACGACCACCGACAGAAGCATGGAAGCGATGATGGTTACGGAAAACTGGCGGTAGAGAACCCCGGTGGACCCCTGAAAAAAGGCCATGGGGCCGAAAACCGCCGAGAGTACCAGGCCGATGCCGATCAGGGCGCTGGTGATTTCGCCCATGGATTTGGCCGTAGCCTCTCTGGGGGAAAGGCCTTCTTCGGCCATAATGCGCTCCACGTTCTCCACCACCACGATGGCATCGTCCACCAGAAGTCCGATGGCCAGCACCATGGCGAACATGGTCAGCATATTGATGGAAAAGCCGAAGGCAGCCAGAACCGCCAGTGTCCCCAGCAGAACCACCGGCACAGCAATGGTGGGGATCAGGGTGGCGCGGATGTTGCCCATGAACAGATACATGATCAGAAAAACCAGCAGGACCGCTTCAAAAAGGGTTTTGACGACTTCGTCGATGGCCACCTTGGTAAATGGGGTGGTATCGTAGGGATAGATCACTTTCAGGCCGGGGGGGAAGTATTGGCTCATTTCCTCCAGCTTCTGCTTGACGGCCCGGGCTGTATCCAGGGCGTTGGCGCCTGCAGCCTGACGGATCGCCATGGCTGCTGCGGGCCTTCCGTTGTGGTTGGCGACGATGTCGGATCGTTCGGTCCCCAGTTCGGTCCGGCCGATGTCCCTGATCCGGACCACCGAACCGTCCGGATTGTTGCGGATCGGGATGGCGGCGAATTCTTCCGGAGTCCGGAGGAGATGCTGAACGATGACAGCGGTGTTCATGCGCTGCCCCTCCTTGGCCGGAGCCCCGCCCAGCTGGCCGGCGGAAACTTCGACATTATAAGCCTGGAGCGCGAGGATAACATCCTCCATGGTCAGATGATAGCTGGTGAGTTTGTCCAGGCTGACCCAGACCCGCATGGCATACTGGGTGCCGAAATTTTCGACTTCTCCCACTCCCGGCACCCGGGAGAGGATTTTTTCCAGATTCGACTGGGCATAGTCCCGCAGATCTTCACCGCTCATGCTGCCGTCTTCCGAAATCAGCCCGACGATAATCAGGTAGTTTCGGGTGGATTTACTGACTTTAACACCGGAGCGCTGGACCACATCCGGAAGGCTGGCCATGGCGAGCTGCAGTTTGTTCTGCACCTTGGACCAGGCGATGTTCGGATCGGTTCCCGGAGCAAAGGTCATCTCAACGCGGGCCGCACCGGATGATGAACTGGTTCCGGAGAGATACAGCATATCGTCCAGGCCGGTCATTTTCTGTTCGATGATCTGGGTCACGGTATTTTCCACCGTCTCTGCCGAGGCTCCGGGGAAAAAGGCATCAATGGCAATGGCCGGCGGGGCGATAGGAGGGTATTGTGAGACCGGCAGAGCGTAAATGGCCAGCCCGCCGGCTGCCATCATGACAATCGCGATCACCCAGGCAAATACCGGGCGGTCCAGAAAGAATCTTGAGAGCATCAGGCGCCTCCTTTGTTCTGCTTCTGAGAGGCGGCGTCCGTTCCTTTGGTCGAAGCATCATGGCCGGCTTGCGCTTCCTGAAAGGGAACGGTCCTTACCATTGCACCGGGGCGGACCCTTTGCAGGCCTTCGACAATCAGCCGGTCGCCGGGAGCAAGTCCTGCCGACACCAGCCATTTGTCGCGGATGGCACGATCCAGTGTGAGCATGCGCAGGCCGACCTTTCCTTCAGCATCCACGATCATGGCAATGGGATTTCCTTTGGGATCGCGGGAGACTCCCTGCTGCGGAATCAGGATAGCCTGATCATTGATGCCTTCCTTGATGACTGCCTGAACGAACATGCCCGGCAGGATGAGATTTTCCGGATTGGGGAAAACCACCCGCAGAATAACGGAGCCGGTGGTCGGGTCCACAGTGATATCACTGAATTGAAGGGTTCCTTCCAGAGGATAGGGGGAGCCGTCTTCCAGGATGAGATTGACCTTGTCCTGATCGGTTCCATTCTTTTTAAGACGACCGTCTTTCAGGCGGCGTTTCAGACGCAGCAGATCGGTGGTGGATTGGGGTACATCCACATAAATGGGATCAAGCTGTTGAATGGTTGCAAGGGCCATCGGCTGATAGGCCGTGATAATGGCACCGTCCGTAACATTGGATTTGCCGATGCGTCCGGAAATGGGGGAGGTGATTTTTGTATAGCCCAGGTTGATGCGAGCCGTCTTCACCGCGGCCTTCCAGTACTGGATATCCGCCTCTACCTGCGTCAGGGCGGCTGCTGCATCATCATAGCTCTGCTGACTTACCGCTTTTTCCGCGAGCAGATCATTGTATCGTTCCGCCCGTAACCGGCTGGAAGTCAGATTGGCTTCGGACCGGCCTAGGGCAGCCTCGGCATTGTCAAGGGCTGCCTGAAAGGGGGCCGGATCGGTCTGGTACAGTATCTGTCCGGCTTCGACATCGGAACCTTCGGTGAAGAGGCGTTTCAGAATCAGGCCGCTGATCTGCGGCCGGATTTCCGCAATGCGGAACGGTGATGTCCGGCCCGGTAGTTCCGTGGTCAGTTCAAGCGGTTGCGTTTCTATGACGACAACGGCAACTTCCGGAGCCTGAGGCGGCATGGCAGCCTGTTGGCTGTTTCCTGTGTTGCAGCCGGCCGGCATCAGAAAAACAGCCAATGTCATGAGCATCATGGCGCCTTTATATGGGTTGAATCCCTTCCTGTTCATTCGCATCATCACCTCCCGAACCTCTTTTGCTGTCATGCAGTGGTTTTGTTTTTTCTGTTATGGACGGCAGTATATTTTCCGGTTTTTCCTTCACCGGAAGGACAGCCGGGATATTCATGCCGGTCCTCCCGCGCCAAGTGCCCGGATACCTCCGAGAGAGAAGCGTGTAATATGGTCTGCAATCCGTTCGATATCGGCTGAATTGAAATCTTCCGGACAAAGTGCTGCAATAATCCGCCTTCCCGTGAAATGCTGGAGGCATTGGCCGACGATGCTCATTGTACACAGGAAGGTAACATCGTTTTCTTTTCCGACCGGCAGGTCCTTTTCCTGAAGCAGGGACCGGATAATGCCGGTCAGATGCTGATGGAGAGGCCGGATGGAGCTTTGCACCAGTTGATCGAGGGCTGCGGTGGGATCGGCTATTTCCCGGGCCATGAGCTTTCCGTGCCAGGCAGGACGGCCTTCATCCAGAATACGCAACAGAAACGAGTGAATGAATGCCCGGAGCTGATCTTCCGCTGTGGAACCATCCCTCAATCCCATACCGGGAGGGTATTTGTGTACCGCTGACCGGTGTGAGTATTCCAGAACAGCGGCATAGAGCCCATCCTTATCCCGGAAGTGGTAATTTACCGCGCTGACATTGGTGCCGGCACGGCCGCAGATTTCCCGGACCGTAGCGGATCGAAATCCATGCTCTGCAAATACCTCACCGGCCGCTTCGATCAGTCTTGCCTTTGTGTCTTCCTGTTTGCCGGACATGTCATCCATGAAGATCTCCGCAATCGATATTCAAACATTCGTTTAAAATGTCTGTTTAGATTGTGTGATTGAATTTGTCAAGCACAATTTCCAGAGGGCTTCGTCTGGCTTCGGCAGATATACGGAATAGGAGATCCGACCTGAAAGATGACCGGGTTTGAATTCGGTCAGGATGATTCACGGGGTTTTAACCGGCGGTCTGCAAAACGTTCATCAATCAGCGAGCGGTCATCGGGATGGTGATCAGAAACCGGGTTCCGATGCCTACGGAACTGCCGACCTCGATCCTGCCTTTGAGGGTTTGCGTAATGAGATTATGGACCACATGCATCCCGAGGCCGATGCCGCCCCGGTTTCTTTTGGTCGTAAAAAACGGGTCGAACAAACGGCTCATGGTTTTCTCATCCATTCCTTTTCCCGTATCCTGATAGGTGTATTGCAGTGTGTTTTGTTTTTGTTTAATGTTGATCAAGATGGTGCCTTTCGGGATGTCTTCAAATCCATGGATGAGGGAGTTGATGATCAGATTGGTGGTAATCTGGGAAAAGGCGCCCGGATAGCTGTTGATCTCAAGATGATCATCGCATTCAATGGTGATGACATGTTCCGTCCGTTTGTATCGCGGACGCAGACTGTTTACGGTATCTTCCATATTGGAACGGACATTGAACCTCCTCTTTTCTTCAATGACCTGGTCCACGGCAACATTCTTGAAACTGTTCAGCAGCTCTGCCGCCCGCTCCAGGTTCGGCAAAACCATGGAAGATGCGTCCACGATTTTTTGGGCATATTTTTCGATTTCCCGGGTTGACGGTGTGCCGGAATGACAGAGCTTTTCAAATTCCCGGGCCCTGTCGGACAAAAAAGACGCAGAGATCAGGCCCACGCCCAATGGTGTACTGATTTCATGGGCAACACCGGCGACCATATCCCCAAGGGTTGCCATTTTTTCCGACCTCAGCAATTGTTCCGCAGTCTGCTTCCGTTCCGTGATATCCCTTGTGACGCCGATCATGCCGTTGGGATTGCCGGTTGAATCGTAGATAAAATTGGCTTCCACCTCACACCATACCCTGGAGCCGTCTTTTCGATACAATTCAATTTCGATTTTTCGGGGCCTCTCAGGGGGTTTTTCCCCCCTGATGTGCATCTCCAGCTCTTCGGCCATGATCTGAACGGCAATTTCATAGGAAGAAGGCGGCATGATCTCTTCCAGTTTGTGCGTCAGTGCCTCTTCCACGCTGTAACCCCGAATTCTTTTAATCGATGGGCTGATATAGGTAAAATTCATCTCCATATCCGTTGTCCAGATGTTGTCCGTTACATTATCCGCCAGAAAGCGATACCGCTTTTCGCTGGTCTTCAGCCGTTCTTCCGTCTGTTTTCGTTCTTCGATTTCCGATTCAATCTTGGCTTTTGACAACAGCAGCTCATCATTTTTTTCTTCCAGGGCGCGTGTCAGCCGAATCTCTTTTTGATGCGTGGATACAAGCCCCCTGACCAGAACGGCAATGGAGATGGCGGCCAGAGCGTTCAGCATCATGAAACTGGCACCGGCGGCGTACATGTTTGCATCGCTGCTGAAAAAAGGAAAAGAGTGCCCGAATACACCGGTTTTAATCAGCCACACGGTTGTGGCAAGGGTCAGGGCGTTAATCGTAAGCGCAACGATGGCAGCCCCTGTCCCCAGAAAAATCGCAACCAGAATGGCAAAGGTAAACAGCCAGGCAGGACCGCCGCTTAAGGGCCCTACGGAAATGATTACCATCAGTCCGACTCCGTAGAGCAGCAGGAGAACGATTCCTGCACGGAGCTGATATCCGAGGCGGCGGGATAACAAAAGCCATATCCCGGATATCCATACCAGGATGTCAAATATCAGAAGTCCCCATATTTTCCCTTTGATCGCCAGTATGGATACCGGAATAAAAACAAAAAGACTGATCAATAATCCGGAAAACAACAGCAGAAAAAGGATACGTGCGCGCCAGTACGCAATATCGGCGTTTTTGATGGCATCAGGAGAAACCATCCGTGAGATGGACAGGCTCTCCAGTTTTTGAAAGGCGTTGATGATTTTTCGGTTCATGTTTGTATTCGGACGAAATGATCGTTATGTATTCCGTTCAAGCGCCGTATCGGTTTTTTCGCCGGTATCCGCAATCATGATAATGACGGCAGTCAGGATCAGAAGACTTCCGGCATATCCTGTCCATCCAAAATATTCTTTCCACCAGAAAAAAGCAACCATTGCCGCCACGACCGGCTCAAGCGTTGCCGTGATGGAAGCCCTTGACGCTTCCAGATGCTGCAGGCCGAGATAATAAAAATAGTAGGCTGCGTATGTGCTGACCACGGCAAGCGTCAGAAGCGAAATCCAGGCGGAACCACTCTTTGGGGCAAAGGAAACAAATGGAAACAAAGCCAGCGCGCCGATGGGAAGAATATACAGAAAAAGATTCGGGGCACTGTAACGGCCTGAAAAATGTTTTCCAAAAATATAATACAAGGAATAGCAGAAGCCGGATAAGAGACCGAACAGAATTCCGGAAGCGCTGATGGTCAGGTTGGATTGGGTTTGACTGTCTCCGGCTGCCAAGCTCACACCCACGATGCCTATCAGGGTGAGAAAAAGGGCTGTGCCTTTTTTCCATGTCATTTTTTCCTGAAACAGGAAGGCCGCCATAACGGCTACCCATGCGGGTGCCGTATACAGCAGAACCGAAGCCATGGCGGCTCCTCCGTTTTGGATGGCCAGTTGATAGAAACCATAAAACATGGCAACACCGGTAATCCCGAAAATCGGAATGGTTGCCAGATCCTGCCTGGCAATCCGGACCTGCCTGATGAGAACGGCATGGATGCCGAAGCAGCCCCAGGCCAGTAAGGCCCGCCAGAAGGCAACCTCAAGGGGAGAAACGCCCTCCTCAAAGGCGAATCGGGAGATCGGTCCCAGAATACCCCACAGGCATGCAGCGATTACGATATATGAATATCCTTTCAGTTTCACGGATCTTTTCCCATCATGGTTGCCACATGACATTATCATATGTATTGCCGAATCGAAACGGCTTTTATTTTCTTGACATTCCATGGTTTTTTGATTCATGGTTAGGCCATTGCAAACTATGCTTTTTCTTTATCGTTTCTTGCGGATTCCCGGGTCATTTTACATTTTTTTATAAAATTTTAAAAATATCGAGTGAGCCTGTTTCATGTTCCGGGCAGCAAAACAAGGAAAATGATTCCTTTTTTCCGGCAATGAGGTCAAAGACAAGGATAAATCGTTTTCATTCGGAGATTGCATGTCTCAGCTTCTGCTGCAAAAAATCAGCGTGCAGTTCGGAGGGCTTCTGGCCCTGTCCCAGGTGGAATTTGAGCTTGGGTCCGGTGAAATTGTCGGGCTGATCGGCCCGAACGGCGCCGGCAAGACCACTGTTTTTAATGTCATCACAGGCGTGTATCGTACATCGGAAGGAGATGTTGTTCTGTCCGGAGGCAGCATCCTGGGAAAACGTCCTTATGAAATATTTGATCTTGGTGTTGCCAGAACATTTCAAAATATTCGTCTGTTTTCCAATATGACGGCAGTGGAGAATGCCATGGTGGCCCTGCATTGCCGATCCCGGATCGGCGTGATCGGTTCGATTCTGCGTACCCGGAGTCAGCGGAAAGAGGAACGGCAGATCCGGGAAAAATCGCGGGAAGCATTGGCTTTCATGGGCTTGGAAAAGTATTCGGATACCATCGCCCATAATCTGCCCTATGGATTGCAGCGACGTCTGGAGATTTCACGCGCACTGGCTTCCGGTCCGAAAATCCTGCTTCTGGACGAGCCTGCTGCCGGCATGAATCCATCCGAGAGCATGGCATTGATGGAGGACATTGCCCGGATAGCGGATCTGGGAATTACGATTCTTCTGGTGGAACATGATATGAAAGTTGTGATGGGGGTATGCCGGCGTCTTATCGTTATCGATCATGGTGTGAAGATTGCGGAGGGCAAGCCTGTTGAGATACGGAAAAATCCAATGGTAATTGAAGCCTATTTGGGACAACCGGCAGAATAACCAACAAACACAAAAAGGAGAGGAATGATGAAAAAACGATTAGCAGTGATCATGATTGCACTGGTTTCAATCTTGTTTTGCATTTCCCCGGCAATGGCCAAAACCTTGACCATCGGGACCATGAGCCCGCTGACCGGTCCCTATGCGGCGGACGGCAATGACATCGCAAACGGTGCCAAAACCGCTGTGGCCATCATTGAAGCCGAAGGCGGCATTCCGGGCTATGACAAAATTGAGGTGGTTTCCCAGGACACGGCGTGTGATCCCAGACAGGCTGTTGCTGCTGCCAACAAGCTCGTCAACCTGGGTGTTGTCGGTGTTGTCGGCGCTTATTGCTCTTCTTCCACCATTCCGGCATCGGAGGTTTTGAATGAGGAGGATATCCCCATGATTACCCCGGCATCAACCAATGAAAAAGTCACGGAAAGGGGTCTTCCCTATATGTTCCGCGTATGCGGCCGGGATGATGACCAGTCCATTGCCGCTGGAAAGTTCATTAAAAATTATCTGAAAGCCAAAACCGTTTATATTGTGGATGACAAGACCACCTACTCTCAGGGCCTTGCCGAGAATGTGGCCAAACAGTGCGAAAAGCTGGGTGTTTCCGTGGTCAGCCATGATCATGTGAATCAGGGGGATAAGGATTTTTCCGCGGTTCTCACCAAGATCAAGAGAGCCAATCCGGATATGCTGTATATGAGCCTTCAGAATTCCTCATCCGGGAGCCTGATGGCGATTCAGGCCAAACGGTTTGGGTTGAAGTGCGCGATCCTGGCACAGGATGCGGTATATCATCCCCAGTTTATCAACATTGCCAAGGAAGCGGCCCAGGGTGTGTACTTCACCTTCGGATATGTGGACAAAACAAAGCCGTCCTACCAGAAATATTATGAAAAATACAAAGCCCTGTTCGGCGAGCCGGGCGCCTATTCCGCTTACGCATATGACAGCGCTTATGTTCTTCTCACAGCCATCAAGCAAGCCAAATCAACCGATCCGGCAAAAATCAAGGCGGAAATCATGGGCATGAATATTCAGGGTGCATCCAAGCCGATCAAATTTTTTGAGAACGGGGATTCCACCGCGAACTATATCATCCAGGTTGTGAAGGGAGAGGAATTCGTGCCCTTCTGGAATCCGGAAACCGGCACCCTGTATTAAACAAAAGAGTCTGAAAGGTATATGGGGGCGGCATCCCGCCGCTCCCATATGAAACCCTGAAACGGTGCGGTTTTGTGATTCAATATGGAATTTTTTATTCAACAGACCATTAACGGTCTGACCCTCGGCGGTATTTATGCTCTGATTGCTTTGGGGTACACCATGGTGTACGGGATCATTCAGCTCATCAATTTTGCCCATGGTGAATTTTTTGCCGCAGGAGGCTATCTGGGTGTCATTCTGCTCAGCTTTCTGGTGTCGAGAGGCTACCTTGAGACTCACCCCTGGCTTTGCCTGGGAGGTTCTCTGGTCCTTGCCATGGCTTATTGCGCGGCTCTTGCCATGGCCGTGGAAAAGGTCGCCTACAAGCCCCTGCGGTTTGCATCCCGGCTGTCGGTTCTGCTTTCCGCACTGGGCATGTCTATCTTTCTCCAGAATGGTCTGATGCTGACGCAGGGTGTGTATGACAAGCCATATCCTTCGATATTTTCCCATGGCAATATTGAGTTTGGCAATATCACGGTAAGTTATCTCCAGATCATCATTCTGGTTGCAACGGTTTCCCTGCTGGTGCTGTTGAATATCCTGGTGTTCAAGACACGGATCGGCAAAGCCATGCGTGCCACGGCACAAGACAAGGTCATGACCTCGCTTCTGGGAATCAGCAGCAACCGGATCATCAGCATCACATTTGCAATCGGTGCTGCGCTGGCTGCCGCAGCCGGAATCATGGTGGGCCTGTATTACGGTTCGGTCCGTTATGACATGGGATTTGTGCCGGGAATCAAGGCCTTTGCCGCAGCGGTTTTAGGCGGTATCGGAAATATCACAGGGGCCATGCTGGGAGGCTTGATCATCGGCATGGTGGAGATATACGGCGCCGGGTATATTTCCGGACAATACAAGGATGTCTTTGCATTTATCATCCTGATCGGTGTGCTGTATTTCCGGCCGACAGGCATTATGGGTGAGAATATCGATGATACCCGGATCTAAACACATCTGGAAAAAATACGCCATTGCCATGATCTGGCTGCTGGTTCTCCTCTGGCCGCTTCTCGGCATTCATGCAGACGGAACGCTTACATTTTCCGAAACTTGGTCCGTATGGATCTGGATTGCCGGTGTTCTTTTGGGATTGCTGATGCTGGTCCTGGCTCATAGAAGCTCAACGTCCCGGATGGTTCGAGCGCCGGTCGCCATAGCTATGGAAAAGATCAATCGACTGGGCAAGGTAATGCCCGGAAAGGTCTGGATGGTTTTGATCATTTCGGTTAGCCTGCTGTTCCCTTTTTTGACAGACCGGTATGCCCAGGATGTGGCCATCAATGTCCTGGTATATGTGTGCCTGGGGCTTGGTCTCAATATCGTGGTCGGGCTGGCCGGCATGCTCGATCTGGGATATATTGCATTTTATGGAGTTGGTGCATATACCTATGCCCTTCTCAGCATTCATTATCAGTTTTCCTTCTGGCTGTCGCTTCCCATTGCAGCCTGTTTTGCCGCCATTGCCGGATGCATTATCGGTTACCCGACCCTCCGGATGCGGGGAGATTATCTGGCTATCGTGACCCTGGGCTTTGGAGAAATTGTCCGGATTATCCTGAACAACTGGATGGAACTGACCAACGGGCCCAATGGAATTCTCGGAATCAATGCCCCCGGACTCATGCTGCCCCAATTTTCCAATGGAATCGGTTTTGAATATATTTATCTGAAAAAGCTGCACTATCTTTATTATATCGTTCTGTTGCTGTGTGTGTTTACCGTGATTGCCGTTCACAGGCTGAATTTTTCGAGAATCGGAAGAGCCTGGGAAGCCATCCGGGAAGATGAGACCGTTGCCGAACTCATGGGGGTGAACATTTTTCGCTTAAAGCTTCTGGCCTATGCCATGGGAGCTGTTTTCGGGGGACTGGCCGGAGCTTTTTTTGCCGCCCGCATGCGGTTTGTGAGTCCGGAAAGCTTTACCTTCATCGAGTCGGCCATGGTTCTTGCCATGGTGGTTCTGGGCGGGATGGGGTCGATTCCGGGGATCATACTGGGTGCTATGGCATTGATCGTGCTCCCGGAATTGTTCCGCGAAGTGGAGCTTTACCGGATGCTTGCCTTTGGCGCGGCCATGACCGTGATGATGCTGTTCCGGCCAAAAGGACTGATCCCGGCAAAGCGGGTGGGGACAAGATCAGAGGAGCGTGAGGGATAGATGCCGAATCAGCCGATCCTAGAATTGAAAAATGTATCTTCCGGTTATGGAAGCATTGATGCGTTGAAGGGGGTATCCCTGAAGGTTTTCCCCGGAGAGATTGTCACCATGATCGGTGCAAACGGGGCCGGCAAGACAACTACCCTGATGACCATCTGCGGTATTGTCCCCATAAAGGCGGGTGAGATTTATTATGACGGAAAACCCATCCATGGCTGTGAGCCGGACACCCTGGCGCCAAAAGGCCTTTGCCAGGTGCCGGAAGGCCGGAGAATATTTCCCCGCCTTAAAGTCGAAGACAACCTGGAAATGGGGGCGTTCTTCCGGAAAGACCGCCAGAATATGGAAAAAGACATGGATCATGTGTTTGATCTGTTTCCTGTCCTCAAAGAGAGAAGAAAGCAATTGGGAGGGACCTTGTCCGGCGGCGAGCAGCAAATGCTGGCCATTGGAAGAGCCCTGATGAGCAAACCAAGGCTGCTGCTGCTGGATGAGCCTTCTCTTGGTCTGGCACCGCTGATTGTGAAAAGAATTTTTGAAATCATACACGAAATCAACCACCGGGAAAAAACGACCATTCTGCTGGTCGAACAGAATGCCAATATCGCACTGCAATCAGCGAGCCGCGGATACGTGCTCGAAACCGGCATCATCATCATGAGCGATGATGCCGGCGCTCTTCTTCAGAATCCGAAAATCCGAAAGGCATATCTGGGAGAATAACACTGCTTAATGGAGGCTTTGCTATGAATAACGATCCGTATCCGGAGATTGTCCGGGAAGCTATTCTTCTGGCAGAACAATGGCAGGAGAGAGCCAATGCCCTGCTGACCGCGGAGGAAAAGGGAATTCAGGAGCAGATGATGAGGCTTCTGACCCATCCGATGGACAAGGTTATTCTCACCCGGTTGATTGACCAGAGCTTTCGTTCGGAAAACACTCACCGGGTGGCGGACCAGATCAATCACCTTCTGCAAAAGAGCGGGGTTCCGGAATTTTTTTCATCCGTGGAAAAACTGCTGATGCAGATGTTCCTCAGCGTTGGCAGGCACATCCCCAATCTGGCGGTTCCCAAAATGATCGACAGGATGCGCCATGACAGCAGCCGCGCCATCATACCGGGAGAAGCCGATATCCTGCATGAGCATCTCCGGAAACGACGCCTGCAGGGTGTTCGGATGAATATCAATCACCTGGGTGAAGCGGTCCTCGGAGAAGAAGAGGCCGGATACCGGCTGGAAACCTATCTGCAGGACCTTCGGAATCCGGAGATCGAATATATTTCCGTCAAAATCTCCACCATCTATTCCCAGATTCATGCCCCGGCATTCGACCATACCATTTCCGTTTTAAAACAACGGCTGTCGCTGTTGTATCAAACCGCTGAAAACAACCGTTTTGTGCGGAAAGACGGGACGGAAGTCCGGAAATTCGTCAATCTGGACATGGAAGAATACCGGGATCTTGCGATTACGGCAAGAACCTTTATTGAGACACTGGATCAACCGGAGCTGAAAAACCATTCCGCAGGGATTGTGCTTCAGGCATACCTGCCGGACTCCTTTCCCATGCAGCAACAGCTCACCCATTGGGCCCGGAAGCGGGTTGAGCAGGGCGGCGGCCCGATTAAAATTCGTATTGTCAAGGGCGCCAATATGGAGATGGAGATGGTGGAGTCCGCTCTTCAGAACTGGCCTCTTGCCACCTATGACCGGAAGCTTCATGTGGATGCAAACTATAAACGAATGGTGGAATACGGCATGGAGCCGGAACATATCCGGGCTGCCCGTCTTGGGATTGCCTCCCATAATCTGTTTGAGCTGGCCTATGCCTATCAATTGGCCCGGAAAAACAAGGTGGAAAGGTTTTTTTCCTTTGAGATGCTGGAAGGCATGGCGGATCACGTCCGCCGTGCCATCTGCGAAACCGGAGAGGAGATGGTTTTATACGCACCGGTGGCAACAAAGGAGCAGTTTATCAGCGCCATCGCCTACCTGATCCGGAGGCTGGATGAAAACACGGCCGAAGAAAATTTCCTGCGGTATGCTCCCGGCCTGAAAACCGGATCAAGCCAATGGCGGTTTCTGGAAAAACAGTTTGTCGATTCCTGTGCTGCCGGAAACGAAGCGCCTATCGGACCCAACCGCACCCAGAACCGGAAAACCGAAGTTTTTTCCTCTGCCGGCGGCACCTTTCATCAGCATCAGTTTACCAACGAACCGGACACGGACTGGTGCATGCCCGGGAATCGGGAATGGGCAGACGAGATCCGGAACCAATGGAAAAAAAGCGTGAATGACTCTCCGGTTGAGATTCCCATTGTTGTTGGAGGGGAGGAGATGTTTCAGGGCCTTGACATCCGCGAATGTTTTGATCCCTCTCAGCTTCCGGAAAAGGTCTGCGTTGCCCGGTTTGCCTTGGCATCATCGCAGGATGCGGAAAAAGCAGTATCCACATCCAAAAAAGATCCGGACAACTGGCGGAAGCTTTCCCGAAAAGAGAGACATGCGGTACTGTCGCGGGTGGCCATGCATCTTCGGGAATCCAGAAAGGACCTGATCGGTGCGGCCATGGCCGGAACCGGAAAAATCATCACCGAAGCGGATGTGGAGGTATCGGAAGCCATTGACTTCTGCGAATACTATCCCTTTTCCGCTGAAGCTTTTTCCCGGCTGGAAGGAGTGGAATGCCGGGGAAAAGGAGTCGGCCTGGTATTGTCTCCATGGAATTTTCCCATTGCCATTCCCTGCGGAGGGATTGTCGCCGGTCTGGCCGCGGGTAATACCGTCATTTTCAAGCCTTCTTCCGAGGCGGTTCTGCCTGCCTGGATACTGTACCAATGCTTCCGGAAAGCAGGCATTTCCGGAAACACCCTTCAGTTCCTGCCCTGTTCCGGTGCCGAAGTCGGGAAAGCACTGACGAATCATCCGGATATCGATTATGTGATTTTAACCGGCGGAACCGAAACCGGCCTTCGGATTCTGAACCATCGTCCGGACCTTTCCCTTGCTGCGGAAACCGGCGGAAAAAATGCCGTCATCGTAACCGCCATGTCGGACCGGGATCAGGCCATCAAGAATGTGATCCATTCGGCTTTTGGAAACTGCGGCCAGAAATGCTCCGCCACATCTCTCCTGATTCTGGAAAAGGAAGTGTATGAAGACGCCTCCTTTGCCAGGCAGCTGGCCGATGCAGCCGGGAGTTTTGCTGTCGGGTCGGTCTGGTCGTTTGAAAACAAAATGGGGCCGCTCATCCATGAACCGGGTAAAGATCTACGAAATGCCCTGACCCGGTTGGAGGAAGGGGAAACCTGGCTGCTGAAACCTGAGAATATTCTGAACAATCCCCGGATGTGGACGCCCGGCATCAAATGGGGCGTATCGCCCGGTTCCCATACCCATATGACCGAATTTTTCGGGCCGGTGCTCGGGGTGATGTGTGCGGAAGATCTGGATCAGGCCATCCGGCTGGTCAACCAGACCGGATACGGCCTTACTTCCGGGCTGGAAAGCCTGGACCGTCGTGAGCATGAGATCTGGAAGTCAAAGATAGAGGCCGGAAATCTGTACATCAACCGCGGAACCACCGGTGCCATTGTTTTGCGGCAGCCCTTTGGCGGAATGAAAAAATCCGCCCTGGGAGCCGGAATCAAGGCCGGCGGCCCCAATTACGTATCCCAGTTCATGGATTTTGAGGAAACCGGAAACCCCTTGATCGGAGCGATCCGGGGAGAATATTCCTTGCAGCGTCTGGCCAACCTGTGGCTGCGGGAAACCTCCTGGGGACGTTTTCCCGATTGGAAAGAGGATCTGCAAAAAACGGCTGTGGCCATAAAAAGCTGTCTGTACTGGATGGAAGAAGAATTTTCTCAGGCCAAGGATTACTTCCATTTAAGGGGACAGGACAATCTGGTGAAATACCTGCCGGTGGGGACCGTGATGGTCAGGCTGCATGAAGCCGATTCCCTGTTTGATGTCCTGGCCCGTATTGCCGCTGTCCGGATCAGCGGATGCACATTGAAGGTCAGCATCCAGGCAGGCATGAACAATTCAGTCACCGCTTTTCTCAACGGACACGAAGGCCGGAAATTGACCGGAGAGGAGCCGTTCCTGATCCAGTCGGATCAGGATGTGGCCGATTCCCTGAATACGGTTCAGCGGGTCCGCTACGCCGCCCCGGACCGGGTCCCGGCCCTTGTTTTTCAGGCCGCGGCCAAAACCGGATTGTATATCGCCCGCTCAAAGGTTCTCATGGAAGGACGGATCGAGATGCTCCACTATTTCCGGGAGCAGAGCATCTGCGACAACTATCACCGGTACGGCAATCTGGGAGAACGGGCTGTTTTGAACAAATGAAAAGCGTTCTATTCCGGCTCTCCGCTTGCCACCGGCCTGCCGTAAGGATTCTGAATCCATCCGTCCGTGCTTCCGGGAATGGTGGGGTCCGCTGCATAGGCGGGATCTTCAACATATTCGGTACTCCAAATGCGGTTACCCTGATAGATGAAACCACTTTACTTTATTACAAAAATTGGTCATTATAGGGATATTGATGAATTTCATGATGGGTGCACGGCAGGTATATGGGCTGTTTTTCCCGTAACAGGCAGAAAAGCATATGATATTGGATGATATGATTTACCGGTTTGAGACCGAGCCTTCCGAACAGATTTCCCGTTTGCTGTTTGACAGAAGGGATTATGAGCTGATCCGCATCGTGAATGATGTCTGCGAAAGGGGGCATGACCTGGATTATGTCCGTCGACAGTATTACGGCTATTTCCACCCCCACGGCATCAAGGAAATGACGGAATCCAGAAGTTTGCGGATTGCCTATGCCATGGCCCGTCTTCTGACATCCATCGAGGTCGGTGGTATGGATGAACGAATAAGCGCCCTTTCTTTTCTTCACGAAGAAGCGCTCGAAACAGCAGAAGGATCACTTCCCAAAAATACAGCGCGGGTACTGCTGCAAATTATGAAGGAGGTCGTTCGCGCCAGGGGGAATCATCGCAGGCAGCTGAAACTGGCGCATAACTTCCGGATTACTGCATCCGGAAAGCCGAGGATTGTCCGAAAACAACTGAAAAAATATCACCTGCTGGAAATGCCGGAAGAATGGAATCAGATCGCGTTTGATGATCATGTCCATGATGCCAATACCAAAGGGAGGAAGTCATCCACCCATTTGATCATGGATGCATGGATCAAGGGTATCCGGCGTCTGAGAATCATCCATTATAATTATATTGAGCCGCGTTTTGCCGCAGAGCTTCTGGAGGCGGCCAAGATCATGGATATCGACATCCGGATCGGCATTGAGTATTTTGTGCGATACAGAAACAAATACATTAACCTGGTCTGGGTTCCGAGGGGATTTGCAGACTCACAGGCGTTTCTCTGTTTTCTCGAAGAACCGGAAGTGACGGAACTGATGGCCCAGGGCCGTCAGGTATCGGTTTATCAACAAAAACATGTCATGACACTTTTCCGGATGGTTAATGAGCATCATCTGGAGGATATTCGGAAAGCCTGTGAAATCGATCTGAATCCATTTGATGAGCAGGAGTTCATGCGTTTTGTGGGCATCGGCCAGAAATCCATCTTGCATCTGGAAGCATTTCTGCAGAAAAAAATAATGGATGCACTGACCCTGAAAGCACAGGAGCTGCAGTCGGCCTATAATGCTTCCGGCACGGAAGAAAAAGATCGCATTGAAAGATGGTTTGATGCGATGAACCATCTGGATGTTGAAGGGCTTGTTCTAAATTGTGTAGCCCTTGCAAAAAATCCCGGGGTATCGGATCCGGAGATACCAAAAGATGATGAAGATGTGCCGTACCTTCTGACCATATCGGCATCACAACTGCTGACCCGGCTTTCCAAACTTCAATCCGGCCATAGGATCACCCTGAATCTTTCCAATATCGAGGTTGAAGATGTCCTGGAACTTCTTTACGATTGCGACGGCATGATATCACGACTGGAGCTGTTCAATCTCAAAGACTGGACTGCCGGTAAAACCGATCATATCCCGGCGATCAGCAAGCTACAGGAAGCTCTTAATGATCAGAATCCCATTGCCTTAAAGCGCCTGATTCTGGATATTATCCGGAAGATTGAGGATAAAGACTCCCCGGACAGAGAAGAAAGGGTTGAAAAACTACATACCATCCTGCACGATATCAATTCGCTTCAGATCATGTACAAGCGGAAAATCCTGAAAACAAGAATCGGAAGTGATTCCACAGGGCGCTCCCAGGGATCGCATGGCATGGGACTGGCGGTTATTGAAACCCTTGGCAGGCGGGCAGCCGGACAGATCCGGAAACAGGCCGGATCAACATTTTCCAAATTGCCCATCCGTATCCCGGTATACAAACGATTCACCCTGCTGCCGAGAGCCAATATTGCAAAATCCTTCCGGTTGTTTCAACGGTTGGCGGAATCGCTGGGAAATCCGATCATCGGTCATACCCTGAAAGTGGATTGGGCTGTGCAGGAGGATGTGGCCCACATGACAAAAAACAGCAACCTGATCACACTGGGAGGAATCAAAAAGCGGATATCCAATGATCTGCACCTGCCTATCGCGCAAGTGCAAAAGGAGGTTAAAAAAATTCCCTGGGCGTATTTTAATTCGCATTTACGGAATGTGCTCAAGGTGTTTATCGGTTTTGTACCGGCATTTTTAACGTTTGCTTTGACCAAGGACTGGTGGCTGCTTTCCTACTTTGGAGCATTTATATGGTTCGGTATTACCGGTCTGCGGAATATTTTACAGTCCGTCCTGGGTGGCGGCGGTTTCAGGAGGTCTCCGCTTTTACGCTGGAATACGTATGTAAGCTGGGACCGGATTGCCGACTCTCTTCTGTTTACCGGGTTTTCCGTTCCCTTGCTGGAATATTTCGTAAAGATGCTTTTTCTGGAACGAACCTGTGGTATCACAACATCTACCCATCCTGTCTTGCTTTACACGGCCATGGCCCTTGTAAACGGTGTCTATCTGTCAACCCACAATGCATTCCGGGGACTGCCCAAAGGGGCGATCTGGGGCAATTTTTTCAGAAGCATTCTGTCCATTCCCATTGCCGTTCTCCTGAATACCATGATCGGCGGCATATTATCCATAGCGGCAGTACCGGACGTGAATCTCATCCTCCAGAAATGGGCGGCCATCATCTCCAAAACAGCCTCGGACATCATGGCCGGTGTGATTGAAGGGACTGCTGATTCCTATAAAAATATCCATACCCGGTTTCGGGAGTACAAGAAAAAATTATCCGATTTAATCAATATTTATGCACAGCTTGAGCTGCTTTTTCCGGAAAAGCGATCCCTTGAAATTTTAAAACAGCCTCCCAAAAGCCGGAAGAAAACAAACATGGAGGTTCAGGATCTTGAGAAAATCATTTGCGTGCATGCGCTGGATCTCCTTTACTTCTGGATGTATCAGCCGAGAGCCGCCAGTGCGCTGAAACGACTCCTCACCGATATCACCGAAGAAGAACGCTATATTTTCATCTCTTCTCAGTTTATTCTGCAAAGACAGAAGGAAATCAGCCAGATGTTTATCGATGGCGTGCTGGGTCCGGATTTTGCGCGGGCGCTGGCCTTTTTTCTGTCCCACAGTCAGCAGTATCTGAAAGAAATCAAGAAGTTTGTTTAACCATAAATCGACTCGGATTCCCTGTTCACCAAGTTGTCTATGGTAGTTTTTCCCTGCCATTATCCTCATTTTCTTTCCGGATTGAAAAAGCCTGAATCATATCCATCTTATTCACGATGATATCGGAAGAGAAAAAATGAATCGTAAAAAATGGGGAGGCCGGCTATGGATAATCGGGATTTTTTGGCGAACATCGAATTCAGCCTTAACTGGAAGACGGAATATTCAACTCATGCGGAAACCTATTATGGCCTGAATGTGAATTTCTGGAGGGACTGTTTTCCGTCGGAGCTGCATAAGAATCTCATGCAGGCCGGACCGAACGACCGGATTGAATGGACGCCGCCGGGAAATGGAATGGTGGAAGCGTATCAGGAAAAAAAGATTTTTTCCGTTAAACCTTCACAGTTTTCCGGTTTGGGTCGTTCGGAAACCGCCATAATTCCGCGAAAGGGCCGGTATTATCCCAAGGGACTGCTCAAGGGGATTGCCCATGTGTTTCCGGAAAATGTCGAGCCGTTCCGGCTGGCGGATGTTTCCGATGATCGATTGGTTGTGGATTTCAACCACCCACTTGCGGGAAAGGAGCTTGCCGTATCTCTCCGGATCCGGGACATGTGGAGAAAAGACCGTGAAAAGGGTGGGGCCTGTTACGACTGGGTGGAAACCATCACTACAGGACCCGGCATGCAGGCGCGCATCCATGGCGAACCCACCGATTTTCAGGCAGACAATGGATATTCCCGGCAGGACGAAACGCCGGATGCCGGTTTTTATCAGGAGCCGAGAATGGTTCATCATGTAGATGAAACCGCGCGGTCGGTCATCCGGAATCTGTATTCCCAAGAGCTGAAACCGGGCATGAAGGTGCTGGATCTGATGGCAAGCTGGGAATCCCATATTGACCGGGAGCTGGGAATCGGTTCCCTTTCGGGCGTAGGGCTCAATCAAAAGGAACTGTCATCCAACCCTCAACTGTCCGACTACCATGTGCTGGATTTGAATCAAACGGTTTCGCTGCCGTTTGAAGCAGATTCGTTTGATGCGGTTGTTTGCACCAATTCCGTGGAATACCTGACAGACCCCATGAGAATTTTCCGGATGGTTGCAGATGTCTTACGACCCGGTGGTATTTTTATGGTTACTTTTTCCAATCGCTGGTTTCCGCCAAAGGTTACCCGGCTCTGGACGGAGCTTCATGAGTTTGAGCGTATGGGTCTGGTATCTGAATACTTTTTGCAGAGCGGACGCTTCAAAGGACTTCAAACCTATTCCATGAGAGGCCTCCCGAGACCGGTTGACGACAAGTATTATCCGGAATTCCGGTTGTCCGATCCGGTTTATGCGGTATGGGCCCGTAAGGAATAGCAAATGGGCTGTTATCATGGGCTATGTTGATGAAGCTTGCGGGGTGTTCATATGATACGTCTCGGGTTATGCTGTGTATTCAAAAAAGAGCCGATCCGCTTTCGGAGGACAACGGCAAAATACGTATCCGGTCTGTCGGAAGATGCCCGTTTACGGCTTCTTTCCGGCATATGTCTTCACAATGCCGAAAGCCTGCTATCGGCGCTTTTCTATTGCCGGAGCAACGGTATATCTTCATTCCGGATCAACAGTCAGATCCTGCCGCTGAAAACCCATCCGGAGTGGGGCTACCGCATGGAAGATCTGCCGGATGCCGAAGAGATCATCAGCCGGTTTCAGGAGGCCGGGAAATTCAGCCGGGAAAACAACATCCGCACCACGTTTCACCCGGATCAGTTCATTGTTCTATCTTCCCCCAGACCGGAAGTGGTCGAAAGTGCGGTTCGCGATCTGGCATACCACGCAGAGGTTGCGGAATGGGTCAACGCGGATGTGATCAATATCCATGCAGGCGGCGCTTATCATGATAAACAAAAGGCGCTGAACCGGTTCAGGGAAGTGTTTGTAACGCTTCCGGATGCGGTACGAAAACGATTGACGCTGGAAAATGACGACCGGCTGTATTCTCCAAAGGATCTCTTGCCCGTATGCCGTGAGATGAAAATTCCCCTGGTGTATGACGTGCATCATCATCGCTGCCATCCCGACGGTGTGTCGGAAGAGGAAACGACGGAATCTGCACTTCATACCTGGAACCGGGAGCCCCTGTTTCATGTTTCCAGCCCGATCAACGGGTGGGATGGGAAAAATATCCGGATGCATCATGATTTTATTGACCCGAAGGATGTGCCGGTATCTTGGCTGGACCTGGATATCACGATTGAGGTGGAGGCAAAGGAAAAAGAGCCGGCCGTGCTTCAACTGAAACAGGATTTGGGGCGGTAACGGAACGGATGACGGGCAGGAAAAAAATCAGGATTGACGGGTAAAAAGGGTTCTGATATGTGTATTTTCAATCATACAGGACGAAACAATAGAAAATTTCAATACCTCAAACAGATGATTGTTTCGTCTCATGAGCCCCTGCCCAGGGGGGAAAAGCAGCACCTCACCTTCTAACCTGATAGGAGATCATTATGGAAGTCAAAGACTTGAAAAAGATCCTTGCAGGTTTCTGTGTTGCCGGCCTGATCACAGGATCTACGTTCGTTCTGGACGGCTGCTCGTCCGGTAAGAGCGCCTGAAGCGGCGAAAAAAACGGAGCAGGTAGCTCCCAAAGCGGTTGAAGCGGCGGCTCTTCCGGTGCCGGTGGCACCGACGAGGATGTGAAAGACGAGAAACCCGCCAAAAGCGGCTGAAGCTAGTCCATTCACACGCAGTTTGCGTGTAGGGTTCAGCCTCCCACAAAAGGGTAACGGACATTTACAGTTCTAGATGAGATATTGTGACCGGTATTTGTAATGAAAAGGTTCAATCTGTCTTTTCCAACTGCCGCCGCATCCTTGGCAAGGAAACCTGGGACAGGGTGCTGGCGGCATTGGATACCCATCCGGAGCCGCGGATGTTCCCGGATGCACTGGCGTCTCTGAAAGCATCCATTCCGTTGCCGGAATACATTGATGATCTTGCCCGCCTGGAATGGAAAGTGAACCAGATACGGACGGAGGATGCCGATTCCGGGAAAACGCCTGAAACGATAACGGTCAATCCGACCCTCTCCCTGATTCCGGTTTCCTGGAAGCATTTGGCAGCCATTTTCGCAGGTGATTTCAACAAAGATCCCTGCCCGCAGCCGGAGGCCTCCCCGGTCCATGTCATGATCTGGCGTCATCCGATAACCAGGGAGTTTCATATCCGTGAAGCGCTGGATATCGATCTCCTGGCCTTGAAGATTGTCGTTGAGGAGATTGACCCGCGGGAAGCTTCGAAAATGGGCCGGACATCCGTCAAGGCCATTCAAAGCGCATTGAAAAGAGCGGTTGTGCAGGGCATCCTTTTATCGCCCCCCTCCCGGATTCAAAGGGATATTTCTATTCCGTCCCGACCTTCGGAAACACTGGAACCATTCCAATCCGCCGATATTTTCACACTCCAGTGGCACATCACCCAGACATGCGATCTTCACTGCAGGCACTGTTATGACCGCAGCGAGAGACATCCCATGACCTATGACGCGGCTCTTGCCGTTCTGGATGATTTTTACGGGTTTTGTCGCGGGATGAATGTGAGAGGGCAGGTCACCTTTACCGGAGGGAATCCGCTTTTATATCCGCATTTTCTCAGGCTGTATCAGGATGCGTCGGACAGGGGTTTTGGCGTGGCCATACTGGGAAACCCCACCCCCGAAGCGCAGATGGAAAAAATTTTTGAGAAAACAAAGCCCCTTTTTTTTCAGATCAGTCTGGAAGGACTGGCAGAACACAATGATTATATCCGGGGAACAGGCCATTTCATCCGGTCTCTTGCCTTTCTGGATCAGCTCAGGAAGATGGATATTTACAGCATGGTCATGCTGACCCTGACCCGGGATAATCTGGATCAGGTTCTTCCTCTGGGGGAACTGCTCCGGGATCGCGCGGATTTTTTCACGTTCAACCGGCTTTCCACCATCGGGGAGGGCAAAGATCTTCTAATGCCGGAAAAGGAAACATTCATCTCCTTTTTGCATGAATATGAAAAAGCAGCAGAGACCAATCCGATACTGGGTCTGAAGGACAACCTGATCAATATTATCCGGCAAGAAAAAAAGGCGGCTTTTTTCGGCGGATGCACCGGGTATGGATGCGGCGCGGCATTTAATTTTGTTTCGCTGCTTCCGGACGGCGAGGTTCATGCCTGCCGCAAGTTTCCTTCACTGATCGGCAATATCCGACGGCAATCCCTGTTTGATATTTATCATTCCGATCTTGCCGGAAAATATCGGAGAGGCAGTCAAGCCTGTCGGGATTGCAGCCTGAATCCTGTCTGCAGGGGATGCCTGGCGGTTATTTACAGCTATGGCCTGAATGTTTTTCAAGATAAAGATCCTTTCTGTTTTTTGCCGGAATAAAAATCGGTCGGAAGGTTTTTGCTGCCGGCATATACCGGCATTTCCGGATTGCCAAACGGGATATCGTGGTAATTATGTGAACAGATTATCGAGTTGCAACCATCATTTTGATATTAGATACGAATGATACCTGATCAAGGGTTAGGAGGTCACAATGGATTATCAGGCCTATTTCAAAAACACCAAAGGGGTCGGGGTCCTGTCCACAGCAGGAAAAGACGGAAAGGTGGACAGCGCTGTTTACAGCCGCCCGCATCTGTTTGAAGACGGGACATTCGGGTTTATCATGCGGGACCGGCTGACACACAAATATGTGCAGGAGAATCCGTATGCCATCTATCTGTTCCTGGAAGAGGGGGAAGGATATCATGGAAAACGGCTTTTTTTAAAAAAAGTCAGGGAGGATGACGATCCGGAACAGATTGCTTCCCTGAGAAGAAGAAAATATAAGGAGACGGATGAGAAATCTTATCTGGTGTATTTTCAGCTGGAACAGGAATTGCCTTTGATCGGTTCGGGTGAACAGGAATGATTCAATCGTTGCGGTTCTTTTTTTGTTCCAGGACTGAAATTCAGGGAAAAGGACATGACAAACAAAATTTATGCCGAGTCCGGTCCTATCCGGATCGGGATCAGTGCCTGTCTGGCCGGTGAAAGTGTTCGCTGGAACGGCGGGCATTGCCGGGATCGCTTTCTTACCGACACCCTGGGGGCGTATCTGGAATATGTGCCGGTCTGCCCTGAGGTGGAATGCGGACTGGGAATTCCCCGGGAGACCCTCAGGCTGACGGGAGATCCGGATCATCCGCGTCTGGTTACCTCCAAGACCCAAAAAGATCTGACCGAACAGATGCAGCATTGGGCAAAGTCGCGGGTCAGGGAACTTGCCGGGGAAAATCTTTGCGGGTTTATTTTTAAAAAAGATTCCCCCAGCAGCGGCCTGTTCAAGGTCAAGGTTTACAATGATAAAGGCGGCTTTCTGAAAAACGGGGTTGGTCTGTTTGCCCGGGCGTTTGTTGAGCATTTCCCGCTGATTCCGGCTGAAGAGGAAGGCCGGTTGAATGACTCCGGATTGCGCGAGAATTTTATTGAAAGTATTTTTACCCTGAAACGCTGGCGGGATACCCTGAAGCAGGACAAACGGATGGGGACGCTTGTGGATTTTCATACGCATCATAAACTGTTGATTCTTTCCCACAGTCCGGTGCACTATCGGGCCATGGGCAAACTGGTTGCCGAAGGAAAAAAGACAGAACCGGATGCATTGTATCAGCGATATGAAGAATTGCTGCTGGAGGCCTTAAGACTCAAAACAACAACAAAAAAACAGGTGAATGTTCTTCAGCATATGATGGGATATTTCAAAAAGCAGTTGACCGGGGATGAAAAAAAAGAGCTGCTTGAAATTATCGATGAATATCGAATCGGCAATGCCCCGCTTCTGGTTCCGATTACACTGATCAACCACTATATTCGAAAATATGAACAGCCTTATCTGAGCCGGCAGGTCTATCTGAAGCCGCATCCTGTCGAGCTGAAGTTACGCACCTCCCTGTAAGTCACAGGCGGTGCTGCGGGGAAGAGAAAGCTGCCCTGTAACGTGCAGATGCCGGTATATCTTGAAGTTTTGAGCTGCTGAAAAGGATGAGCAGATTGTGACTGCCCGAAAGGGGGACAATGGAAAAAATCATCGGTTCATTTGAAAAAACCATACTGGACTCACTGTCCGCTCATGTCGCAATTCTGGATAAAAATGGTGTGATCATTGAAACCAATAAGGCCTGGCGTAATTTTGGCGCCTCCAATCCATTCCGGTCGGGATCCGATTGGATCGGGATCAATTACCTGAAGGTGTGTGATACGGCTCAAGGAGAAGATGCGGAATATGCCCGTCAATCGGCAGCCGGGATACGGGAAGTGATGAACGGCGGCCTGGATGAGTTTCTCATGGAGTATCCATGTCATACGCCTGAAAAAAAAATGTGGTTTTACTTACGGGTCACAAGGGTGGAAGACGCCGGGCCATGCCGGGTTGTCGTAAGCCATGAAAACATTACCCCGATCAAACAGGCGGAAGAGATGATCCGGAAACGGGAAGAGGAACTTGCGCAGAAAACAAGGCATCTTGAGGATGCCAATACAGCATTGAAGGTACTGTTACAGCAGCATGAAATGGATAAACGGGACATGGAAGACCGGTTTGTATCCAATGTGAGAAGTTTTGTCATGAGCTATCTGGAGAAGCTGAAAGATGCCAATCCGACACCCAGACAGCAGCAGTATATCGAGATTATCGAGGGACATATCCGGGATATCCTGTCGCCGTTTTTAAAACGGATGTCCGTATTGCATCAACATCTCACACCGCAGGAAATCAAGGTCGCCTCTTTTGTGAAAGAGGGAAGGCCGACCAAGGAAATCGCCGATATTCTCCGGATATCATCCAATGCGGTGGATTATCACAGAAAAAACATCCGCAAAAAACTGGGTTTGCGTCATAAGAGTACCAACTTGCAGTCTTTTCTGATGAATGTTGCGGAAAATTGATCCAATGCCGGAAGTCAGTTCAATAGATGATGTTCTGAATCCGGATGGCCTGCCTGGGTGGATTTTCCTAAAAAATGATCATAGATGTTCATGGTTTTCCGGACGACAATCTCTTCTGAAAATTCATTGACGACAATTTCCCGGTTTCTTTTTCCCATTTGGATTCGTTTTTCGTGGTTGGTTGCGAGGTTGATGATTGCCTCGGCCAATGCCTTTGAGTCATACGGGGGAATCAAAAAACCGGTTTCATTATTGCGAACAATTTCACGGCAACCGGGGACATCGGTTGCCACAATTGCCCTTCCGCAGGAAGCAGCTTCCAGCAAGACCTTGGGAAGACCCTCCCGATATGAAGGCAGAACAACAATATTGGCGTCTGCAAATATTGCCGGTATTTCATTGCTGTGGTTTCTCCATTCAACAATGCCTTCGCGGTGCCATTTCTCCAGAAAGCTTTTGGGAATCGACATCGGGTTTTCAGGATCAGGATCACCAATCAGTAAAAACCGGTAATTCATACCCTGCTCCTGAATCTGTTTGGCTGCGTCAATATATTCACCGACACCTTTATCCCAGAGCATCCTGGAGGCAAACACTACACAGGGAACGCCGTTTTTTTCCGGTGTATCCTGGTAGACCGAGGTATCCACACCGGAACCCCGAATAATAACAGTTCGTTTTTTCTTCAGTATTTTTGAGTTTATAAAAAGATTCAGATCATCCGGGTTCTGGAAAATGCCGATCGTATTTTCGGGAAGAAATGCCGTTTTATAGGCAAGCTGTGCAAGTCGCCGGATAATGGAGGACTTTTTCCCCTGGGCGACAAAAATGAAACCAAGCCCTGCGATGGCGTTCACGACAAACGGGACATGGGTTAACCTTGCCGCCCATGAACCATACAAAACCGGTTTGATGGCCACATGATGGACAATATCCGGCTTTTCCTTTTTGTATATTTTGACAATATCGATAAAACCCTGCAATTCTTTCAGCAGGCTTTTGCTTTTTCTTTCCAGGCGTATGGGAATCAGCCGGAATCCTTCCTGTTGAATACATTCCTGGTGACCATGCACCCTGGTGGCGATGAGAACTTCAAACCCTGAGTCACGGGCAGCACGGGCCAATGGCAGGCGGTGAGACCAGAAATACCAGTCTTCGGTAATCAAAAACAGAATTTTTGGCTGCCCGACTTCCCTGCATTCAGCCGTTTCCCGACGAAAGAACAGGAACAGCGACAACAGCAGCAGCCGTGAAGAAAGCCCTAAGAAAAGCGCCGGTTTCAGGATGATGGAAGGCCATGCCTTATGCTTTACAAAATAGAGATAGCAGCTTCTGTGAAATTCATACAAGGATTTGGCCGGCCGCTTGTTGCTGCTGCCGCCGACAAAATGAACCATCTGTATCTTGGGATAATAGACAACCTTCCATCCCTTCATCCACATCCGCTTGCACCAGTCAACATCCTCCCAGTACATGTAGAACCGCTCATCCAGAAGGCCCACATCGGCCAGTGCGCTTCTTCTGATGACCATACAGGCACCGGATATCCAGTCCACTTCAACCGGCAGTGTGCCGTTTATTTTTTTGGTGAGAATATTGTTTCGTGTGATCCAGTTGTTGGGGAACCATCGGGATAAAAAAGAGGTTCTTCCAAAGAAGCCGGAAATCGGGGTTGGGAAAGCCCTTGCGGAACCTTGAACCGATCCGTCATGGTTTAATATTTGGGGCCCGACAATACCAATATCCCGATGTTCGTCCATATACCGGAGGACGGTTTGAAAGAAGCCCTTCCGGATGATGGTGTCCGGGTTCACGATCATGATATAGGGCGAACGGCTGTTTTTAATGGTATTGTTGATGGCTTTGGCAAAACCGATGTTTTTGGTATTGATGGTGAGCTGGATTCCCGGATAGCATTTCATGATCTCTTCGATGCCGTCATGGGAAGCATTATCCTGGATAAAAATATTTACAAGGTGCTGGCCAATATCATTGTATATGGATTTCAGACTCTTGATTAAAAAATTGGTACTCTTGTAATTAACGATGATAATGTCCAGGATGCATTCATTCATATTCAACAGGCCCAGTAAGATTTTACATTAACGGTTATAATGCTGATAAGATTTTCCTTGATATATTACTTGTACTGTCGAATCAATCATAAATTTTTTATTTATTTCAAATACAATTCTGCGGATCATCCGTACTCCGATCCTGTTTGACGGCCTTAGGCTTTTTATAAATTTTTTAAATTCAAATGATTGGAGTATTTATTCCGTCATGAAGACAGAAGCCTGTTCGGAACTGTCCAGACAATGATGGCGCGGGCAGCAGAAATCCTATAGTTTAGGCAGATAACGTTCAATCTCATATCTGCTGACATGAGTCCGATACAGATCCCATTCAATCTTTTTGTTTTCGATAAATTTCGCGTGAACGTGATCTCCCAGTATATTTTTGACCAGGCTGCTTTTTTCCGTAAGCTGGATGGCGGCGTACAGATTTTCCGGCAGATCTTCGATCCCGTGCTGTTTCCGTTCCTGCGCTTTCATTTCATAGATGTCTTCTTCGATGGGCGCAGGAAGAGGGTATTTTTTTTCAATTCCTTCCAGTCCGGCTCCCAGCATGACCGCATACGCCAGATAGGGGTTGCAGGCCGGATCAGGGGAGCGAAATTCAATCCGGGTCGCTTTTTCTTTGCCGGGTTTGTACATGGGAACCCGGATCATGGCAGAGCGGTTTCTCCGGGCCCAGGACACATAAACCGGGGCCTCATATCCGGGCACAAGCCGTTTGTACGAATTCACCCACTGATTCGTGATGGCAGTAATTTCCGGTGCATGATGAAGCAGGCCGGCAATATAATGTTTGGCCAGATCCGACAGGTGATATTGATCGCCGGTATCATGGAAAGCATTTCGATCCCCTTTGAAAAGGGATTGATGAACATGCATGCCGCTGCCGTTTTCCTTGGCAATGGGTTTGGGCATGAATGTGGCATATCTTCCATGCTGTCTGGCGATTTCTTTCACAACAATCCGATAGGTCATGGTTTTGTCCGCCATCAGGAGGCCTTCATCATATCGAAGGTCGATTTCATGCTGGCTCGGGGCGACCTCATGATGGCTGTATTCAACCTGAATCCCCATTGCCTGAAGGGCGAATATGGTTTCCCGCTTCAGGGAGCTTCCCATGTCGATGGGACGGGAGTCAAAATACCCCCCTTTGTCCAGGATTTTCGGCTCCGTATCATCGTGAAAATAGAAAAATTCCAGTTCAGGCCCGATATAGAAGGTATATCCCTGATCTTTCACTTTTTTCAGCAGCCGTTTGAACACATAACGGGGGTCGCCGGCATAGGGCGTTCCATCGGGATTCAATATGTCACAGAAAAGGCGGGCCACGGGTTTGTCATCATTCCGCCAGGGAATGAGCTGCAGGGTTGTCGGATCCGGCTTGGCAATCATATCGCTTTCCTCAATCCGGGCAAATCCTTCTACAGAGGAGCCGTCAAAACCCATTCCCTCCGTCAGGCCCTCTTCCAGCTCGGAAGAAGTGACGGAAAAACTTTTCAGGAAACCCAGGACATCCGTAAACCAGAACTGGATAAAACTGACATTGTTTTCTTTAACAAATCGAATGACATCTTCTTCATTATTGCAAATCATGGCGATTTCCTTATTTTTATCCTGACAGGTTTAGAAATAACTGGTGCCGTCCCAGCAATGGGTACATAATCTTTCCTTGGGTAATCCAATGGACTGGATCATATCATCCATCCGCTGATATACCAGCGTCGTCAAGCGCAGTTTTTGCCGGATCTTTTCAATCATGGCTAGATTTTTTTCGGAATTTGCGGTTGCATATAATTCAAGATCTTTATCCTCCCTGCCTTCAATCTCCTGAATGGCCTTTCGTCCGGCAAGATCAAGGGTGGAACGGGATGTGGAAAAATTTAAAAATACACAAGGATAAATCAGTGTCGGGCAGGCCGGCCGCATGTGGACCTCCTTGACGCCATAATCATACAGAACCTGAACATTATCTTTCAGTTGTGTCCCGCGGACAATGGAATCTTCACAAAACAGAATTTTTTTCCCCTGAATCAGAGACCGGACCGGAATCAGCTTCATCCGGGCCACCAGATCCCGGGTCTGCTGGTTCTGGGGCATAAAGCTCCGGGGCCAGGTGGGGGTGTATTTGACAAAAGCGCGCTGATAGGGGAGTTTTTTTTCATGGGCATATCCAAGAGCATGACCAATACCCGAATCCGGGATTCCGGAAATAAAATCAATCTGCACATTGTCATTTTTTGCAAGGGCTGCCCCGCAGCGATATCGGACCTGTTCCACACTGATGTTCTCGTATGATGAGGCCGGATATCCATAGTAAACCCATAAGAATGAACAGATCTGCATTTTTTCTCCCGGCGTTTTCAGCTGTTCATATCCACCGGATGTTAACCGGACGATTTCACCGGGACCCAGTTCATATTCCGTCTCATAGTTCAGATTGGGAAATGCGCATGTCTCGGAGGATACGGCATAACCGTTTTCCTTTTTCCCAATGATCAGGGGGGTTCGGCCCAGTTTATCCCGGGCGGCATACAGTCCGTCTTCGGCAATAATCAGCATGGAGCAGGAACCCTGAATAACCTCCTGCGCATATTGGATGCCTGCGGTAAAAGAAGCCTCTTCGCAGATCAGGTTGGCGACAAGTTCCGTAGGATTGATTCCCTGGCTGCTCAATTCGGAAAAATGGCGGTGTTTTTGAAATGCCTTCCGGGACAGATCTTCAATATTGTTGATTTTGGCGACGGTCACAATGGCAAACTGGCCCAGGTGGGAACTGATGACCATGGGCTGGGCATCGGTATCACTGATCACACCGATTCCCTGAAGGCCTCCTTTGAATTTGGGCAAATCGGATTCGAACTTGGTTCGAAAATAATCATTTTCGATATTGTGGATGGAACGTTCAAAGATTCCCGGGCCTTTGACAGCCATACCGCCACGTCTTGTTCCCAGATGCGACAAATAATCCGTCCCATAAAAAAGGTCGCAGACACAGTCTTCATTCAAGGTACATCCAAATACACCACCCACTTTATTTCTCCCTTCATGAAAGGATTAAACATGATCTTTTTCCAAACCGGACATTGAACACAGACATTACAGTTTCCCATACGGTTTCGGTTTTGTAAAATCAAGTTGAAATAACAAATAGAGAAAAAAATCAGCGGATTTAAATTATGAACGGTTGCGGTTGATCATCAACGATCGGATGTTGATGATCAATCACCGGACAGTGTCTTAAATTTCTCCTTGGGTGCACCACAGACCGGACATTTGTCCGGAAGGTTTTTATCGGTCACATAACCGCAGACCTGGCAGATGTGATAGGTTCCCATTTGATCTTTGATCATATGATAGATCGCGCGCTCATACAGCTTCGCGTGATAGCTCTCGGCATCCCTGGCATGGCTGAAGGCAAGTGCCGCGGCGGTTTCCCCTTCCTCCTCGGCATCTTTGAGGAAATCCGGATAGATATTCTCACTGATGGATTTTTCGCGTTGAAAGGAGTTTTCCAGATTGGTATCCGTGTCTTTTACGACAAGATCCTTGGCCAGATTCAAATTGCGCATTGCATGCACGCGCTCTGCTTCGGCAATGGCGCGGAAGAGCAGGGCGATTTGCGGCGCATCTTCCTCGTCTGCCTTTTCAGCATATGCCAGCAACCGGAAATATGCTTTTGCCTCTCCGATAAAAGCGTTAAAAACATTTTTTTTTGTTTTTTCCTTCATAAAAACCTCCCTGATGGGCGAACCCTTTTGATCCCCCACTCAATAAGGAGGGAATCAAAAGGCAAGCCGTGTTGATTTGGGCCACGTTATTGGTAGCTATAAAAACCCTTCCCCGTCTTCCTTCCCAGCCAGCCGGCCTCCACATATTTTCGCAGAAGAGGGCAGGGGCGGTATTTGGAGTCCTTGAATCCATCATACAGGGTTTCCATGATGGCAAGGCAGGTATCAAGACCAATGAGGTCGGCCAGGGCCAGCGGCCCCATGGGGTGATTCATGCCGAGTTTCATGACCGTATCGATGTCTTCTTTTTTCCCCACACCATGATACAGGCAAAAGACGGCTTCGTTGATCATGGGCATCAGGATGCGGTTTGCGATAAATCCGGGGAAATCTGCGGCCTCAGCCGGAGTCTTCCCAAAGGCTTCACATAAATCCCAGGTGGTCTTAAATGTCTCATCGGAAGTGGCAATACCGCGAATCACCTCAATCAGCTTCATGACCGGTACGGGATTCATAAAATGCATTCCAATTACCTTTCCCGGACGTTTGGTCTGGGAAGCAATTCTTCCGATGGGAATGGATGAGGTATTGGTGGACAGGATCGCTTCGGGCCTGCAGATCTGATCCAGTTTCCGGAAGATTCCGAATTTCAGTTCCTCATTTTCCGTTGCAGCCTCCACCATGAAGTCGGCGGATTCCATATCCTGAAGATTGGTGCTTTTGGTGATCCGGCCCAGGATTTCATCTTTTTTCTCCGGAGCGAGCTTGCCCTTGTCGACACTTCGCTGAAGATTTTTTTCAATGAAGGAAAACCCTTTTTCGACAAATTCAATCTTGATATCATTCATGATCACCTGAAGACCGCTGGATGCTGCGACCTGGGCAATACCATTTCCCATCTGTCCGGCCCCGATTACGCCAAATATTTTTATCGTCATCATTCACCTCCTGAATTTATATGGGGAATCCTTTATCGTTTGACAATCAAGGCAACCGCTTCTCCGCCACCCAGACATAAAGAAGCAAGGCCGGTTTTTTTATCCTGTTTGATCATTTCATGAATCAATGTCACCAGAACCCGGCAGCCGCTGGCGCCAATGGGATGGCCCAGGGCGACACTTCCGCCGTTGACATTGACCTTATTTGCATCCAGCTTCAGTTCCTTCAGCACAGAAACTGTTGAACCGCTGAATGCCTCGTTGATTTCATAAAGATCAATATCCTCTTTCCCGATCCCTTCCTTTTTCAGACATTTTGGAACAGCCCATATCGGTGCCACCAGAACATATTTCATGTCGATTCCATAGGAGGCCTGGGCGCCAATGGTCACCAGGACTTCACATCCGAGGCTTTCGGCTTTTTCCCGGGACATCAATACGACAGCAGCAGCTCCATCACTGATAATGGATGCATTGCCTGCTGTACCGACGCCATCTTTTTTGAACGCGCTTTTTAATTCAGAAAGGGTTGCATAGCTGGTCTCAGCAGGGCATTCATCCTGTGCAAACACGATGGTTTTCCCTTTTTTGCCCGGTATGTCAACCGGTACGATTTCATCCCTGAATCTTCCGGAACGGATGGCTTCCATTGCACGCCGATAGGATTCCGCTGCATAACGATCCTGTTCTTCACGGCTGACATTGTATTTTTCCGAGCAGAGTTCATTGGACATCCCCATGTGGAAATCATTGACTATATCCCACAAGCCGTCATGAACCATATGATCCTGTATTTTTCCCGGTCCCATTCTGTAACCGAATCTTCCTTTTTCAAGGTAGTAGGGAGCCATGGTCATGTTTTCCATGCCGCCTGCAACAACCACATCCGCATCACCCAACTGAATCGCCTGAGCGCCCAGCATGACCGCTTTTAAGGCGGAACCGCAAACCTTATTGATTGTAATGCATTCCGTTTCCCACGGCATTCCGGCTTTTACAGCAGCCTGTTTTGCAGGATTCTGACCATATCCGCAGGGAAGAACCTGACCCATGATCACTTCATTCACCTGATTCATTGGTATATTGGCTTTTTTGAGAGCCTCACGGATTACGAGACCACCCAGTTCGGTAGCACCAATCTGTCCCAGGCTTCCGTTAAAGCTGCCTAAAGGGGTACGAACAGCACTGACAATCACGGCCTCTTTCATTTTTGCTCATCCTTTGTTTCTGCGTTGTTAAACAAGTTATCATTCCATATACTTCAGTAAGTTTGAGAACTTTTTACCTATCACAAACAGCCGGAAAATCAAAACAAATTTCTTTCGCGCAGGGCAGCGCGATATCCATCCAGTATCCAGCACTTGCTCCAGAGCATTCTGTAAGCGCCAATATTTTTTATCTGGTGCCGGGTTCGGCGGATAAGCCTTCTCTCAGTTTGTTCTGCATCTGTCTCAATTCATCCGGGTTTCGTTTTTTATCCCGGTTCTGAATGGATTATTTTTTAAACCATTTGCAGCAGATTCGTTCCCTGCGGATGGAACAGCGGTGAATGTGCATAATTTCAAGGACGTTATCCGACAGTTTCCGATAAATTTGATATTGACTTAATGGGGAGAAAATGATTCTGTTGTAAAACTTTATCGTTGATGATGTTATGGTATTCCGGTTTCGATATACGGAACATTTCACTTTTTTCAAGCGATTTATTGTGAAAATATCAGGGCAAAAATGCCTGAAAACCCCCTGATTTGGAACTTGTCAGGGAAAAAGTGCCCGAACTGGTCAGGGAAAATTGACCTATCAATCAATATGTTGGGCCGCTGATGAACGCAGTTATGAGTGATGACGGATTCCCAGAAATGTTGCGTAATGCGATCTGGCACACAACCCGTCCAGATCGATTCGAGTCAATCCGTTGTGCCGGGGAAGTTATCGCTAATCCCGATATCCCCGATGCCGAACGCTGGAAAACTAGTCGGGGGCCAGACCATTACCCATATGTTCGCCACATCGGTGGGATCAGCCTTTTCGATTTCCACGATTTTGACCCAATCGCTTATAGCAAAGCGTGCCCCATGTCGAGTTGGCGAATCTTTGTTCCGGTTCGTCAAGGGTGGTCTGCTGCGGTGTGGCTGAAAATTGATGTCACAAAAGTAAGTGGTGAGTACTTCTCGCCAAAAGATCTCGCAGATCGGCAGCATACAGAAAATGCGCACCGGCACACACTAATGCCTCACATAGAGGCTGCTGTCGTCGGGTCCATTCCATTGGATGCCATTCAGGCCGGATACATCATCTACCAAGGGAGCGGCGATATTAAAGAACTTTCAATTCATCATTAACGTGTCGGGGCTCAACAATGACTTCCAGTCCGACTCGTTTCACTCGCGACTGAAGCCGAACGTTGGAAGGACTAAAGAATGGGAATCATGTCACTGTTCCAAAAGCGTTCGTCAGAGGATGTGTGCCAAGTAATCGCCAGCCAGATTGTCATCTCGTCGCTCTCCTACCGGACACAACTCGACGAGACAAACCCTCAACTGACAGGAAATACTGCCGGATGCTTTGGTTATTTTGTATGAGAGAGGTGCAGAAAACCATGTAATTGCGGTGAGATCTGGACTACGTTGTTTAAAATATTTTTTTGCCATTTCAGTGGCAAACTCAAAAATATCGATTTTATCCGTTCCCTGCGGTTTTCTATAGTAAGACAAAATTCACCAATCTCTTTTGCAGATATCAGATCTTTGTTTCTTTTTATCTCATCCTTTCTTTTTTGGCTGATCAATATTTTATGAAGAATATATGCTTCCGGTTCAGGAATCCATAGTGTTATATGATTATGTATTATTGGAAATCTATTTTCCTGAAGCAGCGTCAGGTAGCGAAGACCTTCTGCATTGATGTTGAATTTTTTAATTTCATATGGTGTTTTTTTACTCCGTCCTATTGCTGGGGTTAGAAATTGGATTTCAAGGTCAGGATGGACATACTTAACCAATCCGGAATGGTAATCAAAATCACTGTCAAAACCAAGATTGTTCAATAATGTTGAGACATCAATTTTTCTTTCGATATGCACCGGATTCGGTACAAGAAAATCTATATCGGTTGTTCTTAACAGAGGGATTTCCGGTGCTCCGTCAAATAGAAACTGATAAAAATAATGGCACCAGCTACCAACAAGAATGAACTTTTCAAGAACACCGGCTGTATGCAATTCTTCTAATACTTTATATAGAAGCTTATATCTTTTTTCCATGAAGTACTTTTTTAATCTCCATTAAATCTTTTTTGACCTTTTTTAATTTTTCTTCAAAATCTTTTCTTTTTTGTATTTTTTGAATAATATCTTCCGGTTTTTGGGAGAGCGCAGGGCCGATATATTGAAATTTAACCTTTTCTTTTTCACGAACCGCAAGGTATATATATTTTTTCTTATTTCTTTTTTTTATCGAAATACTTCCTCTTGGGAGTGAGAGAATTTCGGATTGATATTTTTTTTTAAGAGCCATTAAACGATGTTGCTCTTCTTCTATGATACTTTTTAAGAAATTCATATGCCCCTTTTCTGCCAATTAATGTAATATTGCCTAACAAATTGACTGATACAATATATTGTTAGGCAATATTTGTCAAGATTTTTTGCCTAACAAAAATCTGAAAAATTATTTTTGTTAGGCAATATATAGTTCGGGGGCCACTATATAGAATTCAAAAAGCGATTGACATAAGGTTAATGAAACCGTAAAAAGTCCCAATTCCGTCACTCCGGTGAAAACCGGAGTCCAGAACGTATTCAACATGGAAAACAGATATCACCCATAGATGAAATCAAAGCATAAAATCATTTCACCGGTTCGCTAACGTGCATGGTGAATTCAACCGCAGTTTCCAATATTTTGAAAAATAAGATAAAAAAAAATATAGTCATCTGAACGGCAATTCCCGAACTGTAAAATCTTGACAAATATTTAAAATCAGTGATAATCATTACATCTTTGACCGAGCGCTCATTCAGACTATTAACAAAGGCGGTACCTTGTGGGAACAGATGAAGACAAACAAGAAGCGGACAGGTCATCCGAAGGCAGAACAAAAGATGTCCCCACCCAGATCAAAGATCCTGACCTTGTTAAACAGAGAAGAAGACAAATTGTCGATGCGTCGGTACAGCTTTTTATCAAAAATGGATTTCATAAAACAACTACCAGGCAGATTGCCAGGTTGTCCGGATTTTCCATCGGCTCGCTGTATGAGTATGTTACATCCAAAGAGGATGTCCTGTATCTGGTTTGTGATGCCATCCATTCGGAGGTTGAGGTCAGTGTCGGGAAAATATTGGCCGGCGTGACTCCGGGGCGGAAAACACTGGCACAGGTGATCCGGGAATTTTTTATGGTCTGTGACCTGATGTCGGATCATATCCTTCTGATGTACCAGGTAACGCAGTTTCTGCCGCTTCAGTGGAAAAAAAAAGTTCTGGAGAATGAGATACGGATAACCGGCATTTTTGTGGATGTTCTGACCAAAATCAACACAACGGCCGACTTTCCGAAACTGGACCGGAAAACCATTGATCTTATTGCTCATAATATATCGATTCTGGGGCAATCATGGGCGTTTCGCCGCTGGTACTATACCCGCCATTATTCAATCGATGAGTTTATTGACTTTCAAACGAAAACGATTTTTGGCATGCTGGAAACATAAAAAAAATGAATTCATTCAGTTACTATTTTTGAATGCAAAAAATATTGTGTGTGTCAGTCAGGTTTTTGGAAAGGAGCAGGAAAAATGTCTGTTGGGGTAGAGGTTTACAAACCGAATAATACGATACGGGTCATTACGGCCACATCACTGTTTGATGGCCATGATGCATCGATCAATATCATGCGGAGGATTCTCCAGGATACCGGTGTGGAGGTGGTTCATCTGGGCCACAACCGCTCTGCACAGGAAATTGTGGAAGCGGCAATTGACGAGGATGTGCAGGGCATCGCCGTATCCAGTTACCAGGGCGGCCATATGGAGTTTTTTAAGTATATGGTGGATCTGTTACAGGAGAAAAATGCTGCCCACATCAAAATATTCGGCGGCGGCGGCGGTGTCATTGTCCCGGATGAAATCAAGGAACTGCAAGCATATGGAGTGACCAAAATCTATTCTCCGGAAGAAGGGGCAAAGAGAGGATTGCAGGGGATGATCAACCATATGGTGGAACAGATGGATTTTTCAACCATAAAGAGTACGGCGTTTGATCTGAAAAACCTTTCAACGGAAAATCGGCTGTCCATTGCCCATCTGATTACCTTTGTCGGTCATGCAAAAGACAGTGAAAACGGCAACCTGAAAAAGATCAAGGCCCAGCTTGCGGAAAAAATCGGTAACCGGAATGTACCGGTAATCGGTATTACCGGCACGGGAGGCGCCGGAAAATCTTCTCTGACAGATGAAATCCTGATCCGTCTCTTAATGGACATGGAAGATATTCATGTCGCCGTCATATGCGGAGATCCGTCACGCCGAAAAACCGGAGGAGCGCTTTTGGGGGATCGAATCCGCATGAACAGCCTTGGAAATCCAAGATTATACATGCGCAGTCTCGCCACCCGGAAGTCGAATTCCGAGGTGCCGGAATCCATGCCGGAAGCAATCCAGGTCGCTAAGGCCGCAGGGTTTGATCTGGTCATAGCCGAAACCGCCGGCATTGGTCAGGGGAATTCCCGGGTGCATGATCTGGCGGATATATCAATTTATGTCATGACCAGTGAATTCGGTGCGGCAACCCAGCTTGAAAAGATTGACATGCTGGATTATGCCGATATCATCGTGATCAATAAGTTTGAAAAGCAGGGGAGCGAGGATGCGCTCAGAGATGTTCGAAAACAGGTGCAGCGGAACCGCAAGGCATGGAATACACCCAAGGAAGAGATGCCGGTTTATGGAACCATTGCCTCCAAGTTTAACGATGATGGCGTAACCGCCCTGTATTTTGGTATCCTGGATACAATAGAGGCCAAAACCGGAGTAAAGTTTGCTTCGAATCGTCCCAGACCCAGGACCAAACAATCCACCTCGAAATCGATTATTATTCCGCCGGATCGTGTCCGGTACCTTTCCGAAATCGCTGACACCGTAAGGCAATACCATCGATACACAAAGGAGCAGGCGGAAATTGTCAGAAATGTCTGGCATCTGGAGAAAACGATAGAAACACTGAACCAGGAGGGTTTGGAGGATAATTCCAATTTTCATAAAAAACTTATCGATTCCATGCATAAAACGAGAGAACAGCTTAATCCGGAAACAGATCGTCTTGTTCAGGATTGGGATACAATCAAGGATGAATATAGTGGTGAGGAGTATGTTTATAAAGTACGGGATCGGGAGCTTCGTGTTCCCTTATATACGGAATCTCTTTCAAAGCTGAAAATTCCCAGAATATCATTGCCCAAGTATGTGGATCCCGGTGAATTGTATCGATGGATGCGTGAAGAGAATCTTCCAGGGAGATTTCCATATACTGCCGGCGTATTCCCGCTGAAACGGACCGATGAAGATCCCACCAGAATGTTTGCCGGTGAGGGAGATCCCCATCGGACGAACAGAAGGTTTAAACTCCTGTCTGCGAATCATTCCGCCACCCGTCTATCAACAGCCTTTGATTCCGTCACACTGTATGGATATGATCCGGAAATCCGTCCGGATATATATGGAAAAGTCGGAACGTCAGGTGTCAGTGTCTGTACGATTGATGATGTCCGCACCCTGTATGACGGTTTTGAGCTGTGTGCGGCCGACACCTCGGTTTCAATGACCATTAACGGGCCGGCTCCGATTATTCTGGCCATGTTTATGAACACGGCCATTGATCAGCAGGTGGAAAAATACAAAGCCGAAAACGGCAAGGAACCTTCCGCCGAAGTATATCAAAACATCCGTGCTCATGTACTGTCCAACATCCGGGGAACGGTTCAGGCGGATATCCTGAAAGAGGATCAAGGCCAGAATACCTGCATACTCTCCATTGAGTTTGCCTTGAAAATGATGGGAGATATCCAGCAGTTTTTTATTGATAAAAAAGTCCGCAATTTTTATTCGGTATCGATTTCCGGATATCATATCGCGGAAGCCGGCGCCAACCCTATTACCCAATTGGCATTAACACTTGCCAATGGTTTTACGTATCTTGAGTATTATCTTTCCAGAAATATGCCCCTGGATCGTTTTGCACCCAACTTTTCTTTCTTTTTTTCCAATGGGATGGATCCGGAGTACACCGTTATCGGGCGTGTTGCACGAAGAATATGGTCCATAGCCCTGCGGGAAAAATATAAAGGCTCTGAGCGGTCGCAAATGCTGAAATATCATATTCAGACTTCCGGGCGCTCTCTGCACAGTCAGGAAATTCAGTTTAATGATATCCGGACAACTCTTCAGGCATTATGTGCCATCTATGATAATTGCAACAGTCTGCACACAAATGCCTATGACGAGGCTATTACGACACCGACCGATGAATCGGTAAGACGGGCACTGGCAATCCAGTTGATTATCAATCGGGAATGGGGACTTTCCATGAATGAGAATGTGTATCAGGGGAGTTTTATTGTCGAAGAGTTGACCCATCTGGTTGAAGAGGCTGTTCTGATGGAGTTTGACAGGATTACCGCCAGAGGAGGAGTCCTTGGCGCTATGGAGACCGGATATCAGAGGAGCAGTATTCAGGAGGAATCATTGTATTATGAGCATAAAAAACATTCGGGAGAACTGCCGATCATCGGTGTGAACACATTCCGTAATCCTCATATCTCGGAAGAGGAGGTCTCTTCCTGCATAGAGCTTGCACGTGCGACAGAGGAGGAAAAAGCGTCGCAGTTGAGACGACTTCATGAATTCCAGAAAAGAAATGAAAAAAAATCGGCAGATGCCTTATATCGGCTTCAGCAGGTCGCCCTATCAGGAGATAATGTCTTCCAGGAATTAATGAATACCGTAAGGGTTTGTTCCATGGGGCAGATCACCAAAGCCCTGTACGGTGTCGGTGGCCAATATCGGAGGAATATGTAATTATAGAAAAAAATGCAACCGTTCTGTTTTGGCTTGACATTTTTTTTGAAATCTTCATTATATACAACAAATTGATTTTTATCCGGGTGCCGTTACGGCATAAAAGGGAAAGCGGTGAGAAACCGCTGCGGGCCCGCCACTGTAAGTGGAGATGATAAACGCAAGAAAGACCACTGGCTGTTGATTCGGCTGGGAAGGAGCGATTTTATCAATGAATCCACGAGCCAGGAGACCTATCCGGATAACAGAAAGATGGAATATGTACCTTCGAGGTCAAGGTGATGTCCGGGCAAAGAAATAGACAAGCCCCGCTTTGGTTTCGACTGAGCGGGGCTTTTTATTTACAAGCCATCTCAAAATAAACGAAGCAAAATTATAGAGCATCCAAGCTGAAGTAAACCGAGAAAATTTTCAACATGATACTCGTACCTTACAACCAAACGTCTAAAATTTTGAAGCCAGGCAAAGAGACGTTCAACTTTCCATCTCCGTCGATAGCGACGAAGTTTTCGCCCATCCTGGGTTTGCAACTTTTTCCGATTCCTTTTGTGGGGTGCAATCAACTCAATGGCACGCTCTTCGGAAAGCTGCTGGTCAAGTTTATCACTGTCATACGCCTTGTCGCCAATAAGCCTATCGGGAGCATATCGGGTAAAACTGCTGTCGATAGTCGCCTCAACCAATTTTACTTCATGGGGCGAAGCGCTCTCAACGTGAGCGGCGACAGGAAAACCAGCAGCGTCTGCGATTGCCATGATCTTGGTGCCCTTGCCACGCTTTGTCTTGCCGACAGCAAGACCCCTTTTTTTGCCGGCACAAACGTCCCGTCGATAAAGGCTTCCCGGATATCAATTCCGCCTCGTTCATACAGGTCTTGTGCAAGCTCCTGGGCAATGATCCGGAAGACACCTTGCCTTACCCATTGCTGGAATCGCCTATGGCACGTCTGGTACGGCGGATACCGTGGCGGTAAATCCTTCCAGGGTGCGCCGGTTCGTAAAATCCATAAGATCCCGTTCATCACTTCCCGAGGATCACGTTCTTTGCGTCCTCGTGGATCTTTTACTGGGGATGTTGCAGTAATTATGGGCTCTATCCGATTCCATTGTTCATTTGTCAGTTCCATCCTGATTATATTACATATTCAGGACGTTATGTCTAGATTTATTTTTAATTTTTTCAAATAGTTACCGAGATGAAAATTTATATTTAATTTCAAACGCTTAATGATTGTCTCAAAACCCTAAATGGAAATAGTTTTTTTGAGATAGCTTGTAGAAAACCGCAGAGACATGGAGAGTACAGATCAAAAAGCGAGTTCATATGGGGTTCGCCACATTCGGTATGAAGTCGCTTTGCAGATGCAGACATTATCCGCCAGATAGTTTTCTGCATTGTTGCGGAGATTTTGAATGGATCCGTTTTTTTGTCTCCTAGACGGATTCATTCAATTGATCCTGTTCTCTCTGTGCCTGTGCGGTTTTTTTATGCTGTTTTAAACAGGAGCAATCCGTTACAAACCGGCTATGGAAAAAACATTTCCACACACTTTCCATTTCCCATTATCGTTTATTACCCGGATTATCTCGTCAATGGGTTTTGCATCTTCCCCGGTAAAAAATGATTTGAGAACCGGTTTTGCTTTGCCGGTTAACCGCAGTTCAACAGATGAATCATCCCGGCTGATAATATGGGTTCTCAGATCGGTTACGGAGTTTTTCATATAGAACATCCCATATCCAAGATCAGATGCTTCCCGGGTTTTTTTGTGAATGTATCGATCAATAACGTCGATGCCATTGATCGTTTTGCTTTCCCCGCACATCCTCTCCGTCATAGTCTTCTGATCGGCTTTGAAAAATGCCTCTGTAAACTCGATTGCTGCTTTTGATGGGGTATCCTTTATATCCGGAAAAATAAACAGTATCTGTAAGGCCACTCCGATAATAACTGTCAGTACAAACGGGGCGATTTTGTTGGTTTGGGGCATTGGTCGTCCATCCTTTCAATCGTAATTAACTATCCAACCATATAAAATAAAACACGAATATACAATATAAACTGAAAAAGATTTTTTCAAATACCATATAAAAGGTAATCAAACAAGCGCTTTGATCAATAATATTGTAACCAGGATATGTGGAACGGGGTATTTGTCAATTGGGTATTGACTTGTAGGCTTTCCATGAAATATAACCGACAAAATATTGTTGTAACCACCTTTAAAAGATTCAACTTTTTCATTCGTTATCCATTGGGTCCGGTTATGATTTTGCAACAGCGAACTTCTTTGGCCTTTTGAATCTTCTCATCAGGAGCTTGATACCATTATATGCTGTTATATGCGGTTGCCGATATCCATGGTAAAAAAGGGAATCTGGCAAAGATTCGAAAGAATATTGATCAATATAAGCCGGATATTCTGGTTATTGCCGGAGATATTACCAATTATTTTTATCCCGGGGATACAATCGAATATATCAGCACTTTTCAGATACCGGTTCTTACGGTTCGGGGAAATTCGGACTTCCCAACCGTTGATAAATTGATCTCCAAAACATCATCTATTCATTCCATTCACGGAAAGTCATTCAAGGAGAACGGTTTTCATTTTATCGGCATGAGTGGGGCGCTATTGCTTCCATTTCGAACAAGAGTCTGTATCCGGGAGAAAAAACATTTTCGTACAATAGGATCGGTTCTAACCGATCAATCGATACTTGTGATGCATCCTCCTCCATTTGGTGCGTTGGATCGGGTTTTGGGAAGAATGCATGCCGGCAGCCGGAATATATATAACTTCATTGCCCATAAACAGCCTTTGCTTTTTCTTTGCGGGCATATTCATGAAGATATCGGACAAGTGCTTATCGGAAAAACGACTGTCGTGAATTGCAGCCTGGGGAAGATAGGTGATGGGGCGATTATTCAGCTTGAGGCGAACCGGATGCCGAAGGTTGATTTCATCGGATGCTGAATGGCTGCATCGGTTTGAAAGTATGGAAAAATACACGAAAGCGTATAAAGAAGTTGACAGCAAACAACGTTTTTGATTGTATCTTCGTAAATGCCATCTATCAAAGTATATCAGACGTTTTTATTAGTAACCATTTAATTTTTTTAATTAATATTTTTTATGGCAGCAGGGGTTTAAATTTGGGTATTCGATGGCATTCGTTTTGCTATTTTATTCGGGCATGAAAACGATCAGTATGGAAATGGGCTGGTTGACACATCTAAGATTTGGAATATCGTAATTTGGTTTTGGGCTAAAGCGGTTACATGAATCGAAATATTACTCAAACTGTGTGAAAACTGGTATGCAACATAAAATTACACTCATTATTTTTCGCAATTCAGGATCAAAGGTTAATCAGGTAACCTTTCCAAAATCTTCAGCGATCGCCGTATGCACTGTTCTGGTGCTTTGTTTAATTGGTCTGGTGGGAATTGTTTCAAATTATATTCTGTTGCGAAAGGACATCGCCGATAGTCAGGCATTGCGAATGAACATTGCCGGCCAGCAGCAGGAGATTGAGACGCAGCATCTTCAAATTCAAAAGTTTGCTGATGAGATTAACTTGCTTAAAGGCAAGCTCATCGATCTGAATCAGTTTGAGAAAAAAATCAGAATCATTGCGAATATCGAGAAGGCGGATGATTCAGAGAGCCTTTTTGGTATTGGAGGATCCATACCGGAAGATCTTGATGTTGATGCGTCGCTTGAAAAAAAACATGATCGGTTGATTCGTGAAATGCATGACCAGATTGACAGCCTGGAATATGCATCCAAGATTCAATCGGAAGGTCTGGAAAGTGTTCTGCATAAATTGGAGGAGAAACGTAATCTTCTTGCTTCCACACCTTCTATTCTTCCTACATTCGGTATCATTTCTTCCGGATTCGGATACAGGGCATCACCATTTACAGGAAAAAGAGAAATGCATAAGGGGCTTGATATCGCGACATCCAAAGGTTCACCGATTGTTGCAACAGCCGATGGGATTATTGCTTTTGCAGGCAGTAAAGGCCTTCTTGGAAATACCGTACTCATTGATCATGGACATGGTATTTCCACACGATATGCGCACTGCTATAAAATATTGAAGAACCGTGGAGATATTGTGAAAAGAGGGGATATCATTGCCCGTGTTGGAAATACAGGAAGAAGCACTGGCCCGCATCTCCATTATGAGGTAAGGGTTAACAATATCCAGGTTAATCCCGAAAGATATATATTGGATTTGTACGCCGGCGGTTCAATGAAGCCGGCCGATTCATGATTTGTTGAAAACCATCATGGTTTGTTGAAATACAATCCGCATCTTTTTTCCCCTGTTTATCAAACACCAAAAAATTATACCCTGTCTGCTGAAAGCCGATATTGAAAAAAAACTAATTTTTTTTATTTGACAGTTGTGGAAAGACATATACATTATCGATCGGATCTTTGTGAATGGAAGATCCGAAAGATTTTTTCATGAAAATATCTGCATGAAAGTTTTTTAGCGAAGATTGCTTTTAGGCGGAATATCGATAAAAGGGGAAAATATGGAGTTGTCAAACCAGCAGAAAGCGGCTGTTGAACACATCGGTTCTCCGGCGCTCGTAATCGCAGGTGCGGGGTCCGGAAAAACGCGAACTTTGACCGCTAAGATTGCCCATCTGATTCGGAATGGATACGATTCAAAAAGGATTCTTGCGATTACGTTTACCAATAAAGCAGCAGGAGAAATGAAGAGCCGGCTTGTGCGGATGACGGGATTAGGGATGGACCGGTTTCCCTGGGTGCGGACATACCATAGTGCCTGCTATCTGATACTGAAGTCCCATTGTCGCCTTCTAGGATATCAGCTTCCCCTCCAGATTTATGCGGAATATCAACAAAAGAAGCTTCTGGCTGAAATTATCGTTGGATTGAATTTTGACAAGAAGTATGTTCCGGCAATTTCCGGACAAATTTCCAGTGCGAAAAATTCGGGAAATCCTGGACAGTACTTTGATCAAAAAACTTATGTTTCCCATATTCGATTGTCTGATATCTACGATGAATATGAGAAGGGACTGCGAAAAGCAAATGCTGTGGATTTTGACAATATTCTGCTGTTGACTCGAAATTTATTACGGGATTTCCCGGATGTGCGGAAACAGTATCAAGACCTTTTTCAATTCATCCTTGTTGACGAATATCAGGATTCCAATAATTTACAGGAGGAATTGACACGTCTCTTTTTTTCCGGCTCCAATCTCTTTTGTGTCGGAGACGACTGGCAGGCGATTTACGGATTTCGGGGAAGTAATGTGAATCATTTTCTTACCTTTGAAAAAAAGTATGAAAACGCCCGTGTTTTTCGGCTGGAACAAAATTATAGATCATCCAGTGAAATCGTTCAGCTCGCAAACAGCCTGATTGACAATAACCCGGACAAGATGGATAAAGAGTGCTTTTCGCTAAAAAAAGGTGGCGTTGTAGAGCTTCATGATTTTTACAATGAAGAGGAAGAGGCCAAATGGGTATGCCGGAAAATAAGGGTACTGAGAGATACGGGTGTGCCATATGATAAAATGGCGGTTCTGTATCGGACCAAGTTCTGTTCACTGACATTTGAAAAAGCATTCCGGTATTTCGGAATACCTTATCGAATGCTGGGATCAAAGGGGTTTTTTGAGCGAAAGGAGATTCTGGATATCAATTGCTATCTTGCGGCTTCTGTTTTTCCAAAAGATGATGTTTCTTTTGAACGGATCATCAATATCCCCAAACGCGGTATCGGGCCGGGTATGGTTCAGAAAATTGGAAGTGTCATCATATCGGAAATGAGCCTGCAGGATGCAGCGAGAAAGGTTCTTCAGGATCGGATGGTAACGCCGAAGGTCCATATGAGTCTCTCCGGGCTGATCGGCATCATAGACCGGATCAGGGAGCAGGTTCCTTCCGAAGCCATTCAGTGCGTGTTATCTGAAACCGGATATCTCGACTATTTACGCGGATATTCGAAGACGGAATCGGATTATACCTCTCGTGTGGAGAATATTGAAGAATTAATTTATTCTGCTTCACAAAAGACGAGTATTGTTGATTACCTTGAAGAAGCGTCTCTGGTAAAGGAAGACAAGGAAGAAGAGATAGACGATGGAGCCGGCGTAAATTTATCGACAATTCATGCCAGCAAGGGACTGGAATATTCGGCTGTTTTTATCGCAGCCTGTGAAGAGGATCTTTTTCCTCACTGGAAATCAAAAGAATCAAAGGCTGAATTGCAGGAAGAAAGACGATTGATGTATGTTGCGATCACCAGAGCAGCGCATTATTTATATGTCAGTTATTCAAATTTCAGAAGGGGACAACCGGCATATAAAAGTCGATTTGTTGAAGAGCTTACAGATACTGTGCAGCAGATCGGCGTAAATTGAACACGGAGGCCGTTATGTATCAAGTTGAAGCGGACACTGACAAAAACAGGCTTTATATTAAAATTGGTAAAGTATCGGAACAAGATGATAAGGAGTCTCTTATCCGTGAAATTGAACATCAGATTCGGAATCTGAAAAAGGGATTCGATTGCATTACAGATCTCAGAGAATATGATGTACAACCGGATGAAACGGAAGCCTTCATATATCGCGCCCAGAAGATACTATCTGAGTCTGGAATGTCGAATGTCGTCAGGGTGGTCAAACGATTTGGCTCATTTGCGCATTTTCAGTTTGATAAAGTATCTGTATCTATTGGATATCATGCACAAAATGCAAATTCAATTGAAGAGGCGGAAGAGATGCTGGATGCAAAAAGGAACAACCAGTCAGAATGATAAAGGATCGGAGAATGGTATGGAAAAACTGAGGGGATTTCAACGGAAATATCTTCGAGGCGTTGCCCATAGCTTGAAGCCAGTCGTTTTAATTGGTCAAAAAGGTAACACTTCCGAAGTGTTAAAGGCTGTTGAAAGTGCACTGGAAACCCACGAGTTGATAAAGGTAAAATTTATTGATTTTAAGGAAAAAGATCAAAAAATGGAAATTATAAACGATTTTCAGAAAAAGTCAGGATGTGAAATGGTAGGTATGGTTGGCCATACGGCTATTCTTTACCGCAAACATCATGATCTGGAGAAACGGAAAATCATTTTACCGGATCGATAAGGGTTCTTCAAAATATAAGGGAAAAATGGAAAGAAAAGCAGCTGCATTAGATGATTCTGTGGAAATATTGGTTAATTTTGCTTTGGATAGAAATGATATTCTGAAGTTGATAAAAGGTAAACCGGAAAATGACGGAATCAGTCCTGTTACGATGGAATATGAACTTCAACTTTTAAAAATTTTGACAATTGGTTGGGGGATCTCCTATTTTTTCGAAAATACACCCCTGAAGAACGTGGTTTTAGAATCATTCTGGAATCGGATAAACGAATTGTCGAAAAGCATATCGGCAGCATTGACACCTTCCCTGGGTAATGGGTTCGACTATTTTTCAATTCTCAAACAACGGTTGGATTTGTATGTAAAAGAGATCGGTAAGGTCTCGAATCTTTCTGATCCAGGCATTATGGTTGGACCGTTGTTTGCCAAATTGTGCGGTGATGAATTCCATGATTATCTGATATTATCCGGAAAAGCGGCTTTTCATCTGAGTCTTGGAGATGTAAAGAAATATCTTGAATCCGTCGTAATTGATGTCCATGAAGTGTGATTGCTTTAAATTTTGAATACCTTTCAAAATAATGCGGCAATTTCATCATTGTTGTTTTTTGGGGATATTGTCTTAATCTTATTGGGCTAACGTATCATGCCGATGCAGAATATCAGCAGCAAGATCTGTCGGGAAGAATTGGAAAATCGTATTATCCAGGGACTTTCATGTGAGTGGGAGTTGGCACTTTCGATTTTGGCCCCTGACATCAAAAGACAAATGCGAATGCCCTTGTTTCGTTTGTCTGGGATGAAAAAATGTCTTGGAAGCTGGTCGAGATCGAAAAAAGAAATCTGTCTCAGCACTGATTTTGTCATAAATCATCCTTGGGATTCCATAAGGGAAGTAATGCTTCATGAAATGGCACATCAGCTTGCATCAGAGGTTTTGGGTGGAGTGGATGAGCCGGAGCATGGCCCGATTTTTCGGAATGCCTGCCATCTGTTGAGAGCCAATCCAAAAGCTTCAGGACGATATCAGACACTTCATGAACAGATTCAACAGAATGTTGTTTCATCGGAAGATAAAATAATGGTTCGAATCCAAAAATTGATGGCCTTGGCTGGAAGCCAAAACCAAAACGAAGCTGAGGCAGCTATGGCGAAGGCAAGGCAATTGATTCGAAAATATAATATTAAGGCTGTTCAAACCAATGCAGACAGAAGCTATAAAAGCATTTTTCTGGGTTCTCCCATGTTACGTCATTTTCGAGAGGACTATTATCTGGCAAATCTGATTATTGATTATTATTTCGTCAAGGGGGTGTGGATATCCGCATATGTTCTGTTTAAAGCAAAAATGGGGCGGGTGCTTGAAATAAGCGGAATCGATAAAAATGTAAAGATTGCCGAATATATATATGAATTTATAAAGTATTTTATTGACCGAAAGTGGGAAGAATATACTATCGGTGTTTCTTACAGCCGGTATCATAAAACCGATTTTGCAATTGGAATTATTGAAGGATTTCGCCAGAAACTCAAGGATCAGGACCAGCGTAATAACAGGGTAACTGTAAAGAATTGGGAGGTTGTTGCAGTAGAAGATCCCAATCTCACCCAATATATAAATTATAAATATCCAAGTGTAAAAACAGTCTCAAAAAGAACAGGGCATCGCAGCCATCAGATAGTGGCTGACGGGATGATCATTGGCCGGAATTTGATTATCTCCAAAGGAATTTCTGAGTCATCACAGGACGCTTTGTACTTATTGGGAAAATGATAATGATTTTTTAGATTGAAGTTGGTATGGACTGAAATCAGTAATTGTGATATAGACTTCATATAAATATAAACAAATTGCACCAACGCCTTTTACTCTTTTCTGATTATTTCATAGTAAAATCATTCAATAGATCCTGCGGCACAGTAAAAGATTTTCTTTGGGAATCTGTTGGTTATGTCATGGACCTTCTGATACGGATGGTTCAATTGACCGCCTTTTTTTCGTTTCAATGCCGGTAGTTAATAAAGGGAGGCTGATTCTGTGGATGCCAAAATGATTAATCCTTTCATTCTTGCGACTGTAAAAGTCTTGGAAACGATGGCTTTTATACAATCAAAAGCCGGGAAAGTATATTTAAAAAAAGACTCCATTGCCAGGGGGGATATCTCAGGGGTAATCGGCATCACAGGAGAGCAGAATGGGACCATCTCAGTGACCTTTAAAAAAAAATGTATTTTAAAAATTGTATCCAATATGCTGGGTGAAAAGATTGAGACTATTAACAGGGATGTTCAGGATGCGGTTGGTGAATTAACCAATATGATTTCCGGGCAGGCCAGGGTTGGACTTGAAGAAATGGGTAAAATATTTCATGCAGCAATACCAACCGTAATCACTGGAGAAAATCATACCATTATCAGCATTTCAAGTGGACCTAAATTCGCTATTCCGTTTACAACCGAAGATGGAGATTTCACAATTGAAGTCTGTTTTGACTAATATCAGTAAGTCCGGTTTCTTAATCTATGTTGTACAGTCGTTAACCACATGTGGGATCATTGAATAAACAAAAAAAATATTTGCAGCAATTTCATACCGCAACTTATTTTATGACAAGGAGGAAAGCCCATGGCAGAAAAACCGATTATTAAGGTAGGACATCTGAAAATTACTGATCATCTCATTCTGGGCGTGACAGAGCTGAAACAAAAGAAAGGGAAGGAAGTATTTCAGCATTGCACACTGAAAACAGTCATGAAGAATGGATGGAATGAAGTCGCTGATGCGCTGGCGAGCGGAAATATTGATGGAGCATTTATCCTGGCACCCACTGCAATGGATCTATTTAAATCCGGAATCGGTATAAAGCTGATTCTGTTTACCCATAAATCCGGCAGCGTATTGGTAAAAAGCAAAGCTGCAAATATAGAGAAAATTGAAGATTTTGCCGGCAAAGTGGTTTTGATTCCGTATCAGCTTTCTGTGCACAACATGCTATTTCACAAGCTGCTTTCAGAGAAGGGATTAAAACCCGGCACCAGCAATGAGCCGGGCATTGACGTTACACTGGAGGTAATGGCTCCGATGATGATGAATGATGCCATTAAATATGACGAAGAAGGTGAAATCGGCGGATTTATTGTCGCAGAACCAATTGGCTCACAGGCAATTGCCGGAGGTCTTTGCGAAGAAGTATGCCTTTCAAAAGATCTTTGGCCAAACCACCCTTGTTGTGTTTTTGTGGTTCGTGATGAAGTTATCGCAAAAAATCCGGATGGTGTTCAGGAACTCATCACAAGCCTGGTAAGGTCAGGCATGTCCATTGATGCGCAACCTTCTGCGGCTGCAGTTATCGGAGCTGAGTTTCTTGGCCAGGATAAGGCAGTTGTGGAGCGCGTTCTTACCGAACCTGCTGATCGTATCACAACAGGGGAATTGTTTCCTGTCCTCGAAGATCTGGCTGCGATTCAGGATTACATGTGTGATACGATGAAAATAATGCAAAATAAAATTGATCTGGAGAAATTTGTTGATGTACGGTTTGCAAAAGTTGCGGGTGCAAAATGACCACTTATGATAACCTTTTGAATCCTATACAATCTAAAAAGCCCTGATTTTTCATATGTATTATTTTCCACAATAGTTGAAAAAAAATAGCCTTTTTCATGTAATTCAGGTGATATTCTTTACAGGATGCATCAATGATGTATCCGATTGTTGATGGTAACCTTTTTTATTTTAATATAAAAACTGCGAAAATTTGAAACAGCATATCGAGGTATATTTTTTGCATTCCGCTGAATAGTCGCTATACGCCGGTTCGCTCGATAAACGGGGTTCATATTCATATCGGGTTTGAAAGAATAGGGTTCTTCATTCTGTTGAAAAATAAAGAAAAAGAATGATGGAGGAGCCGGTAATAGGGATATGATTTTTGAATTGCTTTTTTATTGGAATGAAATATATCTGTGCTGACGCTATTTTGGAAGAGTTGAAACCAACACTGAAAGCAGATTGATTGTGAACGAGTGATGCTGAGATCAACCTTATAAAATTGAATTTAAAGAATATGTTATGGCGGATTTAACAAAACAATCCAAGTCCGACGATAATAGCGGACGTCGTTCCGGTTATGATCGGCGTCAATTTTCCTATACTTCCTATATTCCTGAGCGAAGGAGTGACGTTGACAGGCGATCTGGAAAAGATCGCAGACGATCTTTACGTCTGGAGTGATCGCAATGATGCAGCACTTTTCCATTTTACCGATACAGTATCTTCATAAATAAAGTAAGTTACCGTTGTTTCCTCATGACTCCCCAACATTCCCTTTTATTTGACACGTAGTTCACTTTCGGTTATGCTCAACTCGGATTCATTTCGACCAAGATAGCCTTGCTTTCAACTATCTTATCCTAATCATAATTACTGGTGATTTTAGAATGTAAACCATAATTGGGCCTAAAGATTTTTTTATCCGCCCGGAGAACCTTTACCTATGCAGAACCTGGATCAGTTTCTGGAATTTACTGTTGAAAAAGCTGTACGTATTATGCAGGCAAAGGCCGGATCTTTACTCTTGCTGGATCAAGAGGCAGGTGATTTGTATTTCAAAGTTGCTACCGGTGACAAAAAAGAAGAATTGAAACGGTTTAAAATTAAGGTTGGTGAAGGAATTGCCGGTATGGTAGCTCAGACTGGTGAGCCTTTGCTGATTTCGGATGTACGGAGAGATCCACGCTGGAACAAGGATATCAGCGAATCTATTGGTTATCAAACCCAGTCAATCGTATGTGCGCCCATGAAAGTCGGAGATGAAATTATCGGCGTTGTGGAGATTATTGACCGTATAAATGGGACATCGTTTGTAGAAAATGATTTGAAAATATTAACAGAATTTGGAGAGCTTGCCGCCCATGCAATCGGTAATGCCCGTAAGATAGTACAAGTGGATCGTGAGAACAGGGATTTGAAAGAAGAACTCGCGGTCAAATACCAAATTGTGGGGAATAGTAGTTCAATTCAAAAGATCATGCTGGAAGCCAAGAAGGTTGCCAATTCAACCACAAGCACATTGATTTTAGGTGAAAGTGGTACAGGAAAGGAACTGCTCGCAAGATTGATTCACCGGGAAGGGCTTCGGAAAGATAAACCATTGATTGTATTAAATTGTGCGGCTCTTCCTGAGTCATTACTGGAGGATGAGCTTTTTGGACATGAGAAAGGTGCTTATACTGGTGCGATGAATAAAAAAATCGGTAAATTTGAGCTGGCCGACCAGGGGACACTTTTTCTTGATGAAATCGCTGAGATGAGTCCGAGCATGCAGGCAAAACTGCTCAGAGTCTTACAGGAAGGCATTTTTTATCGGGTTGGCGGAAATGTACCGGTTCATGTTAATGTGCGGGTGATCTCTGCAACAAACCGGGAAATTCTTCAGGAAATTGAAGACGGTAAATTCAGGGAGGATCTGTATTATCGACTGAATGTCGTCACAATCGAGATGCCGCCCCTCCGAGAAAGAAAGGACGATATTCCTTTGCTCGCGGAACATTTCATTGAGTATTTTAAGCTGGAAAGGGGAACGCCAAAGCTGATCATATCCAAAGAGGCAATGGAAAAGATGTTGGGATATAGTTGGCCTGGGAATGTACGAGAGTTACGCAATGCGCTAGAACGGGCGGTTGTTATGGGAAATGGAAAGGCGGTTTTGCCGGATGATCTGCCGATTTTGGATCCAAAGACAAAATATCCAGGTATGCAGGTCGGGATTCCGTTAGAAGATGCGCTGAATGAATTTAAAAAAGAATTTATTAAGTTAAATCTCAGAAATACCGGGGGGAATCGAAGTAAGGCGGCTACGATTATGGGCATTCAAAGAACATACTTATCACGTCTGATTACCAGGTTTGAGATAAAAGATATATGACCAGGATCGACTGACCGGAATTCCGAGCGGTTTTAATTCGGTCTGTTGTGTACATCACCCGTCAATTCAGATTCAATTTCAACTGATAACCCCTATGTGAGGGGCGGTTGTATACCCAAATCACTGATTTTATATAATAAGGTTTTATAACTGATTTTTAATATTTTTGAAGCCCGGCTTCGGTTCCAGCCTGTTTTTTCCAATACGTAGGCAATTGCTTCTTTTTCGATTTTATCCAGAGCGGTTTTCTTAATTTCTTTCAATGAAAAGGATTCCAAGGATGGTGCTCGACCATTTTCAAAAAATAAGGATTGGGGTGTAAATTGAGGTGTTTTAGCTTGGTTCGGTTCGTGGCTGACCGTATTTGTCGATCTATTGCTGTTGTAGTCGAGCTCACCGATAATTTCATCCCAAGTGCCGAGTACAAGCACTCTTTTCAATACATTTTGCAGCTCTCTGACATTGCCCGGCCAGTGATAATCGGATAATTTTTGTAATATTCTGCTGTTGGGCTGGAGAATGCTGCGGTTGTTGTATTGAGATGTATACATTTCAATGTAGTAATTGATCAGATGCGGAATATCCTCGATCCTTTCCCGAAGAGGGGGGATATAAAATTTGATAATATTTAAACGGTAATACAGATCTTCACGAAATTTCTGTTTTTTAATTTCATCCTCCAGATCATGGTTGGTCGCTGCAATAAGCCAGGTATCTGTTTTAAATTCTTTTTCTGACCCTAATGGCGCAAATTCTCCACTTTGGAGAACATGAAGAAGTTTTGACTGCAATAAAATCGGCATATCACCAATTTCATCCAGAAACAGAACCCCACCGTTTGCCAGTTCAAATTTTCCTTTTCTTTTTTGTTCAGCGCCTGTAAATGCGCCTCGCTCGTAACCATAAAGCTCGCTTTCCAGGAGACCTTCAGGAAGGGCGGCACAGTTCACTTTGACAAACGGTTTTCCCCTTCTAGGTGATTTCTGATACAGGTTTTGTGCGATAACTTCTTTTCCAACACCTGTTTCTCCGGAAATGACAATATTCAGACCTGTATCCGCAACATGATTGATCAGGTCTCTGATTCTTTCAATGGCTGGGCTAACGCCGATAATGGGAGGTCCATTTTGCATGATATTCAATAATTTCGGTTAAGTTTTAATATATGTTCACTCTGTATATCACAAATGTTGATCGGTTTTTGACTGGATAAGGTTGACCATGCGTTTTTCCAGTTCCATCAGATCAATTGGTTTTTCAAGTACAAGATCCGCTTCCGCCTCCGATGCCAGCAATTCCGGATGTTCCCCCCAACCGGTAATGGCAATGACCAGTATATTTGGAAATTTTTTTTTCACAATGGAGATAATGCCAACACCGCTGATATTGGGCATAACAATATCAGTGATGATCAAATCAAAATCATTTTGTTCGGTCTGGAGTATTTTTAAACCATCCAATCCGTTTGAGGCAGTTGAAACCAGATATTTTTTTTTATTAAAAAATTTTTTATAGGTTTTTAATATTTCCTCACTGTCATCAATTATCAGAATTTTATATTTCTTTTGCATTTCTGTCTCTTTTGGTGTTTACACAAAAGGTGAAGCATTTATCAGTGTCTTGAATTTAATTTCTTTGTGCGATGAATTGGACCGTTTTGGTATTATTTACAAGTATGTTATAAAAATTTCATATGGCATTATGTAAAAGATTTCATATAGCATTATGAATAATTGGGCAAGCATATTTTAATAATTTTCTTATTTATGGTTCAATATCTTTATAAAAAAGGGCAGTGAGCCGGCATTACAAGTGGCAAACCGGCAAAAAACAACTAAGAATCAGTTGATTATTCTATAGAAGATAGGTATAAAACGCGGACAGGAAAATAGTGAGTTGTCAATTTGGAGCGAAAAATGAGAAAAATAGCAGTTGCAATGGCAAAGGGCGGTGTCGGCAAGACAACAACGGCCGTAAATTTGGCATATGGGCTATCAGAACTGGGGCACAGAGTATTACTGGTTGATTGTGATACCCAAGGCCAGACCTCAAAATTTTTAGGAGTCGCTCCCAAATATGGACTTTATGAATTTATTACCGGCAGGGATAAAAACGGTGAATATATATCCAAAAAGGAAGTGATTCATCCTTCCCGGAAAAATCTTTGGTTGATTTCCGGAGGAATAGGTCTGGTAGAACTCAAAAACTGGCTTGGTGAGCAGCCCAGAGATATCCGGCAGACTGTTTTGGGGCAGGCACTTTTGCCCAAAAAGGGGACGCTTGATTACCTGATTTTTGACTGTGCACCTGGATGGGATGTATTAAGTGTCAATATTTTAATGGCAGTGGATGAGGTCTTGTGCCCGGTTGCATTGCAAGGCCCGTCGCTGGAAGGGCTGAAAACTTTTTTTGGATATTTGCTTTCCGCTCAGAAGCTTAACGCAGACCTTCAATTAAAATATATACTGCCGACTATGTTTGATAAAAGGACCCGTCAGAGCTATGAGATATTAAAGCAGCTGCAAAAAATGTTTAAACGACAAATCTGTGATCCGATTCACTACAATGTCCGTTTATCGGAAGCACCTTCACATGGAAAAACCATTTTTGAATATCAAAGCAATGCCATTGGAGCGGAAGGGTATCGCAAATTGATCAGGAGGGTAGACGGGGATGACGATCGAGGAGAAAAATAAAAAACCTGAATTTTTTGAAAATAATCCATTCGATCCGGTTATAGCAGCAATTGGCCTGGATGACAGAGAAAACAAGAGGGGCTCTTCTTTAGAAGAAAAGAAGAGCGGGGGTAATGCCCGGAAAAAAAAGGCCGGATTTTATCTTTCTCTGGATCTTCTTGATCGGTTTACGCGTAAATTCCACGAGTTGAAACTTGCAGGGGTCATGATTGAGAATAAGTCCGCCTTTATTGAAGCGGCCATTAAATTTGCTCTGGATGATGTCGATCAAGGGGATGACAGCAAAGTTTTGAAAGAATTTAGTGGGTAAAATTTATCTATTAAGAGATATCGCCGCCATTTTTTTTATTTTTGGCGGTTTTTTTATTCAGGGGCGGGGGAACAATTTTTTTGGATATACACTTGGTACAATAGGCTCTGTCCTGATCAACAAAGATCACATCTGTGTTGGAACATTCACATCTGATTTTAATTACATCTGTCTGATTTGACATGATCATATGGTAAAGTAATTCATCCCTTTTAATCCTTGAATACGAATAGGGGATATTATAATAAAAAATTGTCCTTTATGTAAAGTCCAACCGTTTTTTAATCTGGATGAAACGCAGGGAAAAAACAAGAAGAGTTACATAGATGAAGTATGGCTGAATAACGCGAATGTAGAACATCGGAGGGAAATTATCTAATGAAACCGGTAAACCAAATCAATAACTCAGGGTTCACCTTTATTGAATTAATGGTTGTGATTGTTATTTTGGGTATACTTGCCATGGTGATCGCACCTAATTTTATGGATGCACCGGATGAGGCCAGACAAAACAAGGCCAGAATAGACGTCAAGGCCATTGAGTCTGCATTGAAACTGTATAAGCTCGATAATGGCGTATATCCAAGCACGGAACAGGGGCTTGAGGCTCTCGTTCGGCCGCCGGAAACAGGAGTTCTGCCGAAAAAATGGCGTAAAGGCGGATATCTTGAAAAATCAAATCTTCCAAAAGATCCATGGGGAAATGAATTTGTCTATATCAGTCCCGGTGTTAATGGCAATTTTGATCTGATCTCCTATGGTTCTGATGGAGCTCCCGGTGGAGAGGATGCTGCAAAAGATATCAATAACTGGGAAATCGAATAGCCGTATCAAAACGTCAATCAACTGGTTGCTGTTGCGGGAATGTTTTTTCGAAAAGCAAAAAATAACAAAGGGTTTACACTAATCGAGCTGATTGTGGTCGTCATCATCATGTCGGTGATGCTTGTGTTTGCCACACCGCGATTGTCAGGATTTATTTTTCCGGATGATACCAATGAAATTATTCGTTGGCTGGTGGTCAAAGCCAGGCTTCTGCGAAATAATGCGGTGCAGCATCAAAAACATTATTATCTGAACATTGATATTGATAATAGTAGGTTATGGGTTACTGACGAATCGGTTGATACGGAAGAGGCATTGAAAAAAGCCTATGAAAACAGTTACCCTCTACCGGAATCGGTTAGGCTTCTGGATGTTGAATTCCCGGGAAGAGGGAAAGTCCTGCAGGGCACGGTTGAAATATCATTCAACAAACAAGGATACGCTGATCCGGCAATCATTCATATTGGAGGCCCTGATGACCGAAAAGTATCCTTGATGATAGAGGCTTTTTTGCCTTCTGTGAAATGGGTTGAAGAGTATGTTGAAGCCTTTCGATAAAAATAATAATGAAGGGTTCACCCTTCTTGAAGTCATGATTGCATTTTCAATTATCGCCATTGTGATCACGACCATTTGGGGGCTGCATTCCAAAACAGTGCTTCTCAGTTTGAATACGCAGTTTGATACGCAGGCACCGTTCCTTGCAGAGGAAAAGATGTCCCAGCTCTCTACCAAAAAAATAGAAAATGACGAGATGGAAGAAGGGGACTTTGGTGAATATTTTCAAGGGTATGTCTGGAAGAGCTCTGTGAGCAACATCGAATCGGAAACCCTTGGAACATTAGCGGAAAAAGTAAAAAAAATGGAAGTCTCTATTGGCTTTAACGAAGGGGAGTTCAGTTATTCGATCATTTCTTACCGGTTTATGCAGGAATAGCTTGCTGATACATTTAAAAATGAACAAGGAAAGAAAAAGGGATTTTGGTTTTACCCTGCTTGAGATTTTACTGGCAATTTTTATTTTTGGTATTATGATCACCACTCTTTTCGGATCCTTTAACCAGATTTTAGGCAGTGTCGGAGTGATTGAGGAGAACCTTGCCTTCAACGAGATGGCCAAAACCTGTCTGGACAGGATGATAATAGATATGAAGGGTCTTTATGTGACCCCTGTTGAACGTTACTCCCAGCCGGAAATAAACACTGATCCGGATATCCATCATCTCCTTGGTGAAGAATCTTCCAGCCAACATAAGGATTTTCCGAAACTGAGGTTTACATCTGCCTCTCACATCGCATTTGGGAAGAAAGAGCCAAAGGGTGTGGCGGAAATTGTTTATTATGTCGATGAAACCGATGACAACATGATGGTTTTAAAACGGTCGGATCGTCTCTATTTCGATAAGCCCATTGATGAGAACAACCAGGATCCGGTGATTTGCGAGAATGTCAAATCACTTGTTTTTACATATTATGATAAGGAGGGCGAAGAACATGCATCATGGAATTCCGAGTCATCCGAATTCAAATATGAAACACCGGTATCGATCGGCATCCGCCTGGAAATCGGGAAGGAGTCGGTTTCTCATCGTTTCCAGACCAGGGTTCAATTGCCGGTTTATCGATTTGAAAAGGCGCAGGAACCCTCATGAAGGGTGATGGCATGAAAAAGAAGAATCAAGGAGTTGCCCTGATTATCACCATTACGGTGATTACGCTTCTGATCGCCACGACAATGGAATTAAACAGGCGGGCAGGAGACGCAGCGGAATTTACGGGAGTTACCAGAGATCGGTTGAAACTTTCCCATTTGACCTCCTCAGGGATTCATATGGCGATGGCATTACTGGTAAAGGATAAAAATGACGGAGAGGTGGATTCCCTTCAAGAGGATTGGGCTGACAAGGAGACCGTGACCGATTTGATGGGAGACATCCCATTTCCGGAAGGCACCCTGGCAGTGGAGATTCAGGATGAGCTTTCCAAAATTCAGGTCAATGCCCTGGTTAAATTTCCGGACGGGAGGGATTTCAATCAAGACCAGATGAATATGTGGGAACGGTTTGTCGGATATATCACATCCGGAGAAAATGAGGATGATGATACGAGTGCTTCCGCCATTGTGAATTCGATCAAAGATTGGCTTGACTCCGGGGATGACGACTTGATAACCGGTGTTAACGGAGCGGAGTCTGATTATTATAAGGACCTGGAACCGCCGTATACATGCAGAAACAGCCCCATGCTATATGTGGATGAACTTCTCCAGGTAAAGGGGGTCGCAAAGCTGGTGGAGAGCGTCGGAGGATGGGAAATGCTGTCCCAATATGTAACGGTCTATGGAATGGAAACACAAACAACAGGCAATAAATTCACTTTTCCGGGAAAGATCAATATCAATACGGCAGAATTGCCGGTCATTGCAGCATTGCTTCAACTGAATGACCTGCCGCTGGCTCAGGAGATTGTTGGCTACCGGGAAGAAATGACGGATGGCAACTATACTCATGATCTGTCAAACCCAAACTGGTATAAAAACGCTCCGGGTTGCGGCAGCCTGGAAATCGCTCCGAATCTGATCACGACAAAGAGTGACTTTTTCCGGATCAGGGCAACCGGAGAGATGGGTAATGTCAAGGTGACAACAACCGCAATGGTGCAGCGGGAAAATAAATCCGGAAAAAACACCTGCAGGGTCTTGAGTTGGCAAACGGAATAGACTATATCTGAACCATTGCTTCATAAATGATAGCTAATGAAATAAAAATATTGGCCTAATATCCATTTGATAGAAAAGGCATCGGGTTGTAATCCATTCAGGATTGGTTAATGATTCAGTTTTTTTTGAAAGCCGGGTTGCATTATATACTGACATGAGCAGAAAAATTCTTGGGCTTGACATCCGTAGCAGCAGCATAGCCGCAGTAGTCATTGCAAGCAGTATCAAAGGCAATGAGGTGGAGGCCTTTTATCATGTTTCATGGGAATCCGATATCGAAGAAAAAGATTCCGAACAAACCAGGGCATTAAAAATTATTCAAGAAAATATCGATCTGAAAGAAGTCGAGTGTGTCGCATCTTTTCCGGCAGAACTGGCTTTTTATCGGAATATTCAGGTTCCATTTAAGGAAACGCGAAAAATCAAGCAGGTTTTGCAATTTGAATTAGAACCCACCATGCCGTTGCCGATTGATCAGACGATCATTGATTTTCAAAATATACCCCATGCCAGGCAGCAGGACCGGACAAGCATTCTGGCAGCAGTGCTGGAAAAATCAAAACTGGATAAAATTCTTTCCACTCTGCAAACCATTTCATTGAATCCTCAAGTGGTAACCATCAGCGGGTATTCAATCGCACTATGCATTGCGAAACAGGCGGACACGCCTGATCAATGTCTGCTCGTTGATGTATACCGGAACCGTGCAACATTATTTGTTATCTCTGACGGACAGATTCAGATGATTCGTTCAACTGTCTGCAACAGTTCCGGTGTAAAACCGGCAGAATTAATCTGCAAGGGAATTGTTCAGACAGTTTCAGCAGCAGAAGATACACTCGGCATTGCATTTCAGCCGAAAATCGTTTTTATGGCGGGCTATGGAACGGATTGTGTCGACTTCCGGAATGAGGTTTCCGGCAAACTCGAAATCCCGGTGAAACAGGTAGACTTGATTCAGGATATGGGGATTCAACGAAAAGAGTCTGATGATCATCCCTGGATTCCTGAGCAGATGGAGAATGCATTGGCGCTGGCGACCTTTGAGACTTCAGGGAATCATGGGTTGAATTTCCATCGCAGGCAGTTTGCGGCAAAGAAACATTGGAATGCTTACCGGAATGATATTATTAAAACAGCTATTCTTGCCGGAGTGGTTTTTCTCTTGTTACTTTCCAATCTGTTTTACGACTTTTATTCGATGGGTAGTGAAATGGCTGATCTGAATTCACGGATTTCGGCAATTTATAAGCAGGCATTCCCGGATTCGGCAATTCATGATCCATTTATCCAGCAGCGGCAACTTCGAGCTGAGGTTGATGAACTGAAAAAGCAATCCATGATATCGGATCATACGGGGAAAGAATTACGGTCCATTGATATCCTGAATGAAATAAGCAGCCTGCTACCAAAGGACATGGATATTGAACTGGATAATCTTGTGATCGGGCCAGACAATGTCACTATTGCCGGAGATACGTCGACATTCAACTCCGTGGATGAAATGAAAAGTCTTCTGGAAAAAGGGAGTATCTTCCAAAAGGTTACGATCAGTTCGGCCAATTCGGATAAAACCGGAAAAAGAATAGCGTTCAAGCTGAAATTGGACCTATAGTTTCCAGTGATGATGTGCTAAAAAGTGATTTATGGAAAGATTACTTCGATATCTTGATCGTAAGTACAGCAAAAGAGAGCAGATAGGCCTCGCAGCAGCGGGGATTGCCGTGCTGTTTTTCTTGTTGATCCAGCTGGTGATTTCGCCTGTGATCCATAAGAAGTCCCGCATGGAAGATGATCTTGTTGCAAGGAAAAGAGCCCTAATGGAAATGGCGGCTTTGAAAAATGAATTTGATTTATTGAAAAGAAGTTCTGCGTTGTCTGAACAGAGTATTTTACAGCGGGATAAAAAATTTACCCTTTTTTCCTTTCTGGATCAGTTGGCAGGAACTTCCGGTATTAAAGAACATATCAGTTATATGAAACCGACTTCATCCAAGAGTCAGGAAGCAGGATTGAAAAAATCCATTGTTGAGATGAAACTACAGGATATTACCTTGAATCAGCTAACATCTTATCTTCATGGAATTGAAACATCAAAAAACATGGTTTTTGTGAAAAGGCTTTCGATCTCCAAGAAAGGAAAACAGGATGGATTTATTACGGTTGTTCTGCAGGCGGAAACCGTAGAATCCTGATCGTTGAACAGTTACAGGAAAATGGGAAAAGTAAATCATAAAATTCTGTATGCAGTTTATAGTATCTGCGTGACTCTTTTTTTCCTGTATTATCTTTTTCCTTCGATAACCATAAAAGAATTTCTGCTGTCAAAGATCGGCCGGATGGCTCCGGGTTTATCGGTTTCCATTGAAGATGTCAGACCTGCTTTCCCCATTGGCTTGAAGTTTGTAAACGTCAGCATTCAAAATAGCGGGAAGCCTTTTATGGATGCAAACAGGCTTTCGATAACCCCCGGGCTGTTATCATTATTGGCAGGGAAAATTGCGATTGATATTGATTGTGAAGTCTATGAGGGGATGATTGAAGCAACAATCGGTTTGGGAGGAAAAGATTTTCTGGTGAATACGGCAGATGTAGAGCTGGACCATATTCAGATTGGTGACATTCTTTTTCTGAAAGACCATTTCCCCCATGATGCAAGCGGTTCCCTTGATGGGCGGGTGAATTACAAAAAAGGGGAGGATAACAGGAATACCTTTATCGGTGATCTTGTTTTATCTGAGCTTGTCATTGATTTTTCCTCTTCATTGCATGGATTGGATAAATTGAACTTACAAAAAATAGAGGCAAATTTTGAGTCTAATCGAAGTGAGGTCAAGCTGAATCGTTTTGTCAATATGGGGGGGGATGTTGACGGCAGCCTTTCCGGAACGATTCTGATCAATAGAAGGATAGAAAAAAGTGTTTTGAATTTGAGTGGAACCGTAAATCCCAACCCTGTATTTACGGACAAACTTGGAAAACTGGGGCCTGTTGTAAAACGATTGCTTAAGAAAAGCAGTGGAGAGGGATTCCCTGTGAAACTGCAGGGTACTTTTGAAAAACCCAGATTTTTTTGATCGTTATCGGGAAACTTGAGATTGCAGCCATTTTGGGGTTTAGAGGGTGGACCATCAATACAAATGAATAAAATTTTCATCATTTTGAACCTGTGCCTGCTGACTATCGGGATCTATATCGGTGTCAGGGGATTTTATCGAATTGTTTCGGCAAATATGGTTTTGCAGACGCCGGAATCCGATATGAAAAAAATTCCGGTGGTTCGGAGCAATATTTCAAAGCCTCTTGCCTATTACAAAAAGATTACTGACCGGAATCTGTTTAAGACCGGTGCGGAAACATCGAGCAAGAAAAAACCGGTCGACATGGACCTTGAAGGGATGCAGGAAACTGAGTTAAGTCTAAAACTTTGGGGAACCGTAACCGGTAAGACAACTTTTGCCGTGATTGAGGAAACCAAGGAAAGAAAACAGAATTTGTATCGTGTGGGAGATCCTGTTCAACATGCAGTGGTAAAGTTGATATTAAGAGAAAAGGTTGTGCTGGATGTTAATGGACGGGATGAAGTGTTGAGTATTGAGGAGACTGCAAAGAGCGCCTCGCCAAAGAGTTTTGAAAGACGAAACGTTGCAGGTGAAGGTGCATCACCGGCAGAGAGCACTCAAAAGATCACTTTGCAACGATCCCAGGTTGAAAGTGCCATGGCAAATGTTACCGAACTGATGGGGCAGGCCAAAATCAGACCGCATTTTGAAAATGGAAGACCGGATGGTTTGACATTGAGCAGTGTAAAACCCAGATCTATCTTCAGGCAGATGGGACTGAGGAATGGTGATATTATTACCGGTGTGGATGGAAGTCCGATACAAACGGTTGATGATGCATTGAAATTTTATGATAATCTGACAAGTGCATCTGACGTTACGCTGCAGTTGAAGCGGCGTGGCAAAGAAAAGGTGATCGAATACTCAATTAAATAATCAACCAGGATCAGATATGAAACATTTTTTTAACATAGCAAAAATTATCACCAGTATTTCCGTCATGATGTTGATGACACTTGGTACGGTTTTCGGTATCGAGGGTGTTGAAAAAAACAATATCCAGAAATTTGACAGCAAGCCCATTAAGGGGGAAAGCAATGGACAGGAGCGTTTTGTTTCCATTGATTTCAACAATGTGGACTTAAATGTTTTTATAAAGTTTATCAGCGAGTTGTCGGGAAAGAATTTTGTCGTGGATGATCGCGTTAAAGGTAAGGTCACCATTATCTCTCCTGCCAAAATTTCTGAAAAAGAGGCGTTCAAGGTATTTGAGTCTGTATTGGAAGTACACGGTTATTCCACGGTAGAGGCAGGAGAAGTGATTAAAATTGTTTCATCTCCGGATGCCAGGACCAAAAATGTCGAAACGTACCTGACGGATGAAGGCGCGGAATCTACGGACAAGCTCGTTACACAGTTGATCCCGCTGAAATATGCGGATGCCAATGAGATCAAACAGTTGTTTGCACCGCTTGTTTCCAAGAATAGTGTCATTCTGGCTTACACACAGACAAACATGCTGATTGTCACCGACATTTACTCCAATATTCAGCGGCTTCTCAGAATCCTTTCCGCGGTAGATGTCACAGGTATTGGAAGAGAAATCACCATTATTCCTCTGGAGTCGGCTGATTCCTCCAAGCTGGTAAAGCTTTTGGAAACCGTATTTAAAAAGGAGAATCCTGCTGTAAAAAAGAAGAGCGAAAACGGCAGGGAGATTGCTTTTGTAGCGGATGAGAGAACCAATACCATCGTTCTGCTTGCAAGTGAGGCGGACACGCTAAGAGTGAAAAGGCTGATCCGGATGCTGGATAAGGATGTTCCCAGGGGCAAGGAAAATATTCATGTTTATTATCTTGAATATGCAAATGCCGAAGAACTTGCCAAGGTACTTCAGATGCTGCCGAGTAAAACGGAAACAGCTGATGCAAAAGGGAAAAAAGCGCCGCCTGTAGTGTCCGGAACAACAAAGATAACCGCAGATAAAGCGACAAACAGTCTGATTCTTATGGCGGATAAGGATGATTACCTTACCATGGAAGAAATTATCAGGAAACTGGATATCCCGCGATCCATGGTTTATATTGAATGCCTGATCATGGAAGTGAATGTGGAAAAAGGTTTTGAGTTGGGAACCGAATGGGTGGCCGGGGAGGACTTCACCCTGGGAAGCAAGGATTGGATTGCTGGTGGCGGTTTCGGTGGTAAAGGGCAATACTCCAATATCGGAAATCTGGTAGCGACTGCCAATGCCGGGGCGGCTACATTCCCGGCCGGTTATTCCATGGGCGTTTTCGGCGAAACCATAAAAGTAGGCGATATGACATTTGCAAGTCTCGGGGCATTGATCAATGCCATGAAGAGCGATAAGGATGTCCATATTCTGTCTACGCCTCAAATCATCACAACCGATAACGAAGAAGCTGTAATTACTGTGGGAAGCAATGTCCCCTATCTGACCAAAACCGGAACAACTTCTTCCTCCGAGACCTATAATAATTATGAATATAAAGATGTCGGTTTCACCTTGAAGGTTACACCGCAGATCAGCAAGGATGGACTGGTTCGGTTGAAAATTTATCAGGAAATTAATAAGCTCGACCAGGCGGCCATTTCTCAGCTCAATACCGGGGAAATCACGCCGACAACCCTGAAGCGAACCATCGAAACAACGGTTATCATCAATGACAAAAATACGATTGCAATCGGTGGTCTCATTGATGACAGTATAACCAAATCAGAGTCGGCTGTTCCCTGCCTGGGAAGCGTCCCATTGCTTGGGTACCTGTTTAAATCCATCAGCGAGTCCGGTGAGAAGACCAATCTGTACTTTTTTCTGACACCGCATGTTATCCGGGGACCGGAGGATTCCGAAACGATGAAAAACAACAAGAAAGCGGACATTGAAAAGCTGATGAAAGAGGGAAGAATCAAGATGTACGGCGGCAGCTCCGGGCAACTTCACTCGGATGACGAAAATATGGGAAAAAACTGATTGTTTCAGCGCAGTCATCATACAGTGATATGACTCCGGCATGACGGAATCTGTTTGATTACCTGCCGGGTGAATACAAAGCCATTAAACAGATAATTTTCAACTTTGTGAATAGATGATAAAATCTTTATCCAAAATACTGCAGGAAGAGTTCGGCATACCGGAAGAGGAAATTCAAAAAGCCTTGGAAGTAAAAGCCCAGGGAATAGAACAGGATGTCGGGGATATTCTGCTGGGTAACAATGTGATAACGGAAAAACAGCTTCTGAAGGCCAGAAGCATTCGCTATGATATTCCGTTCCTTCCCGAGATTTCCATCGGCAATATACGAGCGGATCTGCCCCGTAATGTTTCGATTCAGTTTTTAAAAAAATACTTCATGGTGCCGCTCGATTTTTCAAAACATGAGTCCATACTGGATGTGTCCGATTGTGTAATTGCCGTCAATGATCCATCTCATATTCAGCAAATGGATGACCTCGCCAGAATCATGGAAAAGGATGAATACCAGCCGGTCCTTTCCACCAAGGAAGCCATTCTGGCTGCCATAAATCTTTCTTATGACCATAGTCAGGGCTCAGCACAGCAGCTTGTTCAGGATATGGAAGAGAACAGCAGTTCCATCATTGATTCCATTGAAGAAACTGCCGATCTCCTGGATGACACAAGTGATGCACCCATTATCAAGCTTGTAAACCATATTATCTCACAGTCCATTAAAGCAGGTGCCAGTGATATTCATATCGAGCCGTATCAGGACAGTTTTAAGGTCCGATATCGGGTGGATGGGATACTCTACGATATGCTGATGCCCCCCAAATGGATTCAGGCGGCCTTGATTTCAAGGATCAAGGTTATGGCCAGGATGAACATCGCGGAAAAGAGGTTGCCGCAGGATGGCCGGATAGAGGTTCGGAAGGGAAATCAGGTCATCGATATCCGGGTGTCAACCATTCCCATAACATTTGGCGAAAGGGTTGTTCTCAGGCTGCTCAATAAGAGCAGTTCTCTCTTGACGCTTACCGATATCGGGTTTGAACAGGAGGATCTGAATCAGATTCAGGAGTTAATCCGATCTCCCAATGGCATTATTCTGGTGACAGGGCCTACCGGCAGTGGAAAAACAACAACGTTGTATGCAATTTTGTCCACCATCAACAAACCGGATATCAATATCATCACCATTGAAGATCCGGTAGAATATCAGATTGAAGGAATCGGTCAGATCCAGGTCAATCCGAAAATTGATCTGACTTTTGCGCGCGGTCTTCGCTCCATCATGCGTCAGGACCCGGATGTCATGCTGGTGGGAGAAATTCGAGACAAGGAAACGGCTGATATTGCCGTTCAGTCCGCACTGACAGGCCATCTGGTTTTTTCTACCCTTCATACAAACGATGCGGCCAGTGCAATTACCAGGCTGGTGGATATCGGGATTGAGCCGTTTCTAATATCCTCCTCTGTTATTGCGGTAATGGCGCAGCGGCTTGTCCGGATTTTGTGCAAAGATTGCAGGGAAGCATATATTCCGGATGAGGCAGCCAAGAAAAGCATTGGCATTACGAATGAGCTCGCGGAAAATGATGTTCTTTACCGGGCAAAAGGATGTGAAAACTGCTTCCATACCGGGTATAAAGGCCGGCTCAGCATTTCCGAGATTCTGGTCATGAACAGCCGGATCAAGAGAATGATACTCGAAACATTTGACTCCAACCTTATCATGAATGAGGCTTTGAACCAGGGGATGATTACGCTTCGAAAGGATGGCATCAAAAAGGTGGTAAAAGGTTTGACCAGCATTTCCGAGGTACTGCGTGTAACGCAACGATAAGGTGTTGACAGTGAGCGCGTCTCGTCCCATAAATAAAATTTTTCATATTTTTATTTTTTTTATCCTTGCCGGGTTGCTTTTTTCCCCTTGCAACATAGCCGCATCCGGTGAAAAAAAAGAGGAGACCGGTTCCGTAACCGATAGGAGTTCACTTCTCTTGCCCATCCGGTTTTTTCGGCAATATCTTTCCGGTGCCGATGGAGATCGTTGCTCCATGTTTCCATCCTGTTCAAAATATGCAATGGATGCCATTGAAAAACACGGGGGGATAACAGGGTGGATTATGACCTGCGATCGTCTCATGAGGTGCGGCCGTGATGAGGTCAATCATTCCTTTGTTATTGAAAAAGGGCACCGGTTTTTTACCTATGATCCGGTTGAAAACAACGATTTTTGGTGGAAATCAGATTGAATGCAATTTGTCTCCCGGAAACACTGGGTTTATCTTCCTTCGCAAATGCTGTTTTCCAGCTTGATTTTTTTCTGCTTCCTTATTCCTGCCGCTGCCGGGGCAGGAACAGAGATCCGGGTCACTGCAGATGAACAATTCCGCTATGCAGAGGATTGCTTTTCAAAAGAAGATTATCGTTGCGCCGAATCTGAATTTAAACGGTTTGTCTTTTTTTTCCCGCAGGATGAACGGAAAGAAAGGGCGACCTATCAGATCGGACTTTCCCTGTATCGATCCGGCAGCTACCGGGAAGCAATCCGTTTTTTTCATCAATTTCAGGAAGACTTTGGAGATACCGGGTATACCGGAAGTGCTTCCTTTCTGATTGCACGCGCCTATCTTGCCCTGGACCGTAAAGGGGATGCCATTATATCTTTGAACAATCTGGCGGTGTGGGCAACGGATTGGCAGATCAAGGATCTGGCATATTATGAGCTCGGCTGGATCTGGCTCGAGCAACCATCCTACCGCCTTTCCGTTATTGAAAATGAAATGCATGCGAACAGCTATTTCAACAAGATCAGTCCGGAAGGTCAGGAAGAATTGCACATACCGGAACTGAAGGATGAGCTTAAAAAGTATGCTTTTCTGCCTGCAAAGAATCCGGTTCTTGCCGGCAGTCTTTCCATTGTTCCCGGTCTGGGCCAATTGTATTGTGAAAGATATCAGGATTCCATTACCGCTTTTTTATTGAATTTCGCGTTGGGATTTGCTGCATATGAAGCATTTGATCATGAAAATTATGCCCTCGGGGGATTGATCAGTGTAGTGGGTAGCGGTTTTTATGTCGGGAATATATATGGATCTGTTACAAGCGCCCATAAATATAACAGGGAACAGCGAACTGGTTTTATTGAATCTTTAAAGCAAAAGGAAGCCCTCCGGATACCTGGCAAAACGGAGGATAAGCGTTTCGGAATCATTTTCAAGTCTGATTTTTAACTGTTCTGTTATTGAACCAGTCTGTTCATTTCCATAATCGGGAGAACAATGGATAAAACAATAAAAGCAACAACAACACCCATTACCAGGATAATTACCGGTTCCAGCCAGGATGTCATTGCTATTACCGTTGATTCCACCTCATTTTCATAAACATCCGCCACTTTGTTGAGCATGGATTCCAGCTCACCGCTCTGCTCTCCCACCTGAATCATCTGGACGGAAAGATGCGGAAAAACATCATATGCCTCGATAGACTTTCCCAGGGCATTGCCTTTTTCAACTTCCCTTGCGGCATTTTCAACAACCTCTGCGATGATAACGTTGCCGGCTATATTTTTTACGATTTCCAGCGAAGAGAGCATGGTGACGCCATTTTCCAGAAGAGATCCCAGCGTGCGGGCAAACCGTGCCACAGCCAGTTTGCGCAATAACTCTCCTGCAACGGGGAGAGAAAGCAAAAAACGATCAATCATGTATTTGCCTTTTTCCCGTTTGCGTAATGCCTTAAAACAGAAAAAAACGGCAATCATCAGCAGGAAGAGCAACCACCAGTATGCTTTTAAAAAATCACCCGTACTGATCAGAATTCTGGTGGGAGTGGGTAATGCCCGGTTAACGTCTTTAAAAATCGTTGTAATTCTCGGAACAATATAGGCCATGAGGAAAAAAAGGACTCCGGAACCAATGACTGCCATGATCGCAGGATACGCAAGCATGGATCTGATCTTGTTGGTCAGGGCCTGCTGATTTTCGGTAATATCGGCCAGACGCTCCAGTACGATTTCCAGCGTTCCGGATGATTCTCCTGCCCGCACCATATTGATATATATTTGTGAGAATGTTTCCGGATACAGTGAGAGCGCTCCGGCAAAACTGTTCCCCTCTTCAATGGAATCCTTGATCTGCGAAAGAATTTTTTTGAACAACTGTGATTTGGTTTGCGGGATCAGTGTGGAGATGGCGGAGACCAGGGGGAAACCGGCACCGACAAGTGTGGACAATTGCCTGGTCATCATGGTGATTTCAGTTTTTTTTACTTTTGAAAACAGATGGGATAAAGCAACAGAGCCCGGTTTATCCGCAGATTTTTTTGTTGCATACACCTCTTTAATGTCAATGGGGAAAATCTGGGAAGCACGCAACTTCTGTCTTGCCGTGACCGCGCTTTCGGTATCAATGATGCCGGATACTGTTTTTCCTTTTGCATTTAACGCTTTGTATTCATAAACAGGCATAGTTGCGTCCTACATTGCAAAGATTCATTCCGGACACCATATCACGGTAACCGGATGATTTTGGGTAAGAAGAAAATTACAGAAGATGAATCATTAACGGTTTTGGCTCAGGCTTGCAGCATTGTCAAGTGAAAAGCGATAAAGAAAAAAGGGAGAGATTGCCAAGAGAATGAATGGTGATGGGAACGATCAGATTTTTTTCTTTTTCATAGGATATCGCGAAAACAATACCGCCTGTAATTTGGACATAAGAGGCGCCCGGATGTGCCAAAGAAAATATCATGGTGCTGGAGGCGATGGCAAAAAGCAAACCCCATTTTCGAAAAAAACGATAAAGGATACCCCGGAAAAACAGCTCTTCCGCAATCGGAGCAACCAGCCCGCCGACCAGAAAAAACAATACGGTATGAAAAGGCTCTTGGGGAAGGTTAACATGAAAAACCCGAAAGGGATTGATATGGTTTTGGTACAGAAAGAAAAATCCGATACCGGTAATCACCCCGAAAGCAGAGGACCAGAGCAGCCCTTTTTGCAATCCGGTTTGGATCCGGTCCGAAGACAGTCCCATGAAATGGAAGTTCCCGTCAACATGATAGGCGGTGATCAGTATGAGAATGGATTGTACGATGCGGAGTGCTCCCAAACCGGCCAAACCCGTTTTCCCGGATAGCAGGAAAACCCAGACTGCTTCCAGGAGGCCGACCCATAAACAGGAAAACAAAAAGATTTTCAGTTCATTATTTTTTGATACCACCCGAGATTCCTCAGTGCCTTATAGGCATACCACTGGACATACCAGTTATTCGAAGATTGAATTTTTTCAAGGATGATCGGGATATCTGTTTTCCTGCCCTGTTTCCCCATGGAATGCAAAGCCATGCAGACAACATTGAAATGGTTATCCTCCAACAGCCGCAACAGGGTATTCCGGCTGTCTGGGTTGCGGCTCCGGGAAAGAGCTTTTGCGATCCAGTATCGTTCGGGTATTGTTCCGTTAATAGCCAGGGTTTCAGATTCGGGAAAGAGAGTGATATCCATTGTTTGATCAACAATATAGCGAAGGGCTTTGATTCGCGTGATGGAGTCTTCAGATTTCAGGGCAGCGGCAACATGTTTGAGGTCATTGATTTTATTACTTCCTTTCACGCCAAGCAACACAACAAGAATCAAAATACATATCAGTGCAGCGGTCACTACTGACCAGGCCGGATTGAGAACGTTTTTTGTCAGCAGAAATGGGAGCAGAAAGGTTATGGAGTACAGAAGAATCGCTCCGACAAATAAAAGGGAGGCCATTGTTATGATCCGAAAAATGGCATGTCTGTCGGTTTTGGACTCAAACAGATGGATATACTGCTTTGTCGAACGCAAGAAATCCTGGACAGAAACAGTCAGTATGATTTTTTTTTGATGAGACAGACAGATCATGTCATCCTGGACTGTTGTTTTCAGATCCGCTTGAGCAAAGGATTCTAAAGACAAATAATCATGATAGTTGAGAATGCGGCGTATCTGCTGCTTCAGTTGCTTATCCCGGAGGGATTCCAGGTCACAGGTTTTAATCAGTTTTTGCGAAAAGGATTTAAAGTAGTTAGCTGAATACAGACTGTTGTCATAATAAAAGGCATTGATTGCTTCTCCGGTCGGGTTTCCGAGAAACAGAAAATCCCGGATATCCAGAAATTTTTCCACCTTCATCTGTGAAGCACAGCCAATGGAAAACAGAACAAACAACAGGACATGAAAAAACAGAGAAAATTTTGCCGGGAGTTGATCATTGCATGAAGACAGGCATGAAAACAGCTTTCTGAAAAATGGAAGGATCGTACACGGAATAAAGATCAGATAAGCCGTAATCAGGGAAGAAAAACCATTGCGGTTGACCATGATCAGGCCGGCAACCCATATCAGGTTCAGAATGATCGGAACTGTTTTTTCCCAGGACAGGTTGAACCGGACCCAGGCGGCAAAAATTGAAAAAATGGTCAGCGCAAGACCGGACGTAAGGGAGAAGAAAAGGCCGCCGTTAAAAGCGGATGTCCAGTCATTTAGATGCGGTGCAACCTGCATATTGGGTACGGCCAGGTATCCGGCATGATGGACTGCCATCAGCTTGTCGTGAAAGGCGGTATTGGAAAAATAGAGGTGAACGGTTGACAGTATTTGAGCTACGCAAAAACCGCTCAATAGTAGAATCAAAAGTCGGATGGTTCCCTTTGGAATCCGCTGAACTTTCATAGCCGGAATGTTCGCTATACCTTGAACTTTCCGACAAGGTCATTGAGCTGAACGGCGAGATTCGTCAGTTTTTCCGCATTGATGTTCAGCTGGGAACTGCTATTGGACATTTCATTGGCTGCCTGGTTCACTTCGGAGATATCACCGGCGATTTGACCGGCCACTGCAGAACTCTGCGCTACATTTTCGTTTACATCATGGATGCCTCCGGAAACCTGAACAACATTGCTTGCAATCTCTTTTGTGGTTACAGACTGCTCCTCAACCGCGGTAGCAATGGTTGAAACGATTTCATTAACATCGTTAATGATTTTTGAGATCTGTTCAATATCGGATACGGTTCCTGCCGTGGTTCCCTGGATGCCTTCAATTTTCTGTTTGATATCATGTGTGGCTTCTGCGGTCTGTCTTGCGAGTTCCTTGATTTCATTGGCTACAACGGCAAAACCCTTACCTGCATCACCGGCACGGGCTGCTTCAATTGTGGCATTGAGGGCCAGAAGGTTGGTCTGCTCTGAGATTTCTGTAATGGCTTCCGTAACCTTGCCTACCTCTTTTGCTGCAACACCCAGTTCTTCCACGCGGTCCGAGGCTTTTTTTGCCTGAGCCACCGCCTGATTGGTTATAATTGCCGCTTTTTCCGAGTTTTGAGCGATTTCGTTAATGGTCGAGGTCATTTGTTCTGCGGCGGTGGCAACCATTCCTGTATTGGTGGAAGCCTCTTCCATTGCTGCGGCAACAGAATCCATATTATAATTCATTTCTTCGGCAGCAGATGCTACGGTATTGGATTTTCCGGACATCTGATTGGCACCGTCACTCATGAGAGAAGACAAATCCGTCAGTTCCTTGGAGGCGGTTTTCAAAATATCTGCATTTTGAGCAATGTGTTGAATCATTCTTTGAAGATTGTTAATAAATGTATTGAACCACAATGACAGATCTCCCACCTCATCCTTACTGGTTACATCAAGCCGCTTGGTCAGATCTCCCTCTCCTTCCGCAATATCGCGAATCATTTTTACGGTCTTGATGAGAGGTTCGCTGATGGATTTTTTGACAATAAAAAAGATCAGAATGGAGGCACCGACAGCGACAACAAAAAACAGGGTGAGGTTCAGAATCCTGAGCTTTCTAGTGGCATTTCGAACACTGGAAAGATTAGAGCGGAGTTCTTCCGAGAATGAGTCGGTCAATATTTCCAGCCGTTTTTGGAGAATTTTGGTCTGTTCGGCCAGCTCCGTTATTTTTTCTGTATTGTTTCCGTTTTCCGAATCGGAATTCATGGCACTGTAAACAGCATTGGCTGTTGAGCTGAAATTGGAGTGTAACTTAATGAGTTTTTTAACTTCATTCAGATTCTCTCCGGTGATATTGGATTTATCAAGGATGGCTTGAAGATTATCGGTTGTTTCGATTGCTTTTTTTTGGGCAGCTTCGATAGATGAACTATCGCCGATAATAACTACATTTTCGTAGAATTTGATCTGTTCCTTGAATGCAGTCAGGGCAGCCTGACTCTGCTGTGAGGCCGGGAAAAGTGAGTTTGATACATCCAACAGAAGCGATTCCGTCTGGATTCCCCTTGAAAATCCGAAGATCATTGAAATAAAGTATCCGATTATCAGAATAATAATACTGAACCAGATCTTTTTTGCAATGCTCAGCGTATGCCACATATAAAACCTCCCCGGAAAAGAACAATAGGTGATTGATTTGGATGTTTACCTGTACAAGATTCTGAAACCATTATCGTATTTATTTTTTGGGGGACGATAGCATTATTTGGAGGAACTGACAATTAAATAATGAATGAATCTAATTGAATTGAAATACCTTGGCATTGATTCACAGGGATGTCGCATAACAAGCAAATGAATTAAAACCTCATTTGTGCATTGATGTTCCAAGCTTCCTCATCTCTTTCCCTGCCTTCGATTCCAATGGAAAATGTTTTTGAGATATAATAGGTGATGCCGACGCAATACCCTTTTCGCCCGTTGGTTTCAAGGCTTCCGTTATAATTGATATTGCCGGAGGTAAAACTGTTCACTACAAGCTCTTCTTCACCATTCCAGTCGGATATCCTGAACCCGACATAAGGAGCGAATTTTTCATATTGATATGAGGCCACGATGGCTGCCTGGAATTCATTGACGTTCATCGCATAGGAAGCAGGATAGGTTTGAATGGCGCTCCCCTCGGCATAGTTTATGATGTTAACGTTCGTATTGTTTGAATCAAAGCTTATCCTGCGATACTTTGCATCAAAACCGATCCTGAAAAAAACTTCTTCATCCAGTTTCTCTTCATGCATGATTGCGGTGACGCCTAAGCCATATACGAAGGTGGGGTCGGTTTTGATGTCAAGATAGTTGATCCCGACATCAGCGACATCCCTGTCCGGATCATAATTATAAATGGTTTTCTTATCATTAATGTCACCTACTCCCAAAATTCCGTAGATATACAGGTTGTCCCGGATGACACTGCCGATTT
>QZKS01000012.1 GCA_003599865.1 Desulfobacteraceae bacterium | reverse complement strand
AGATTGCCGGTGCCATTCCGATGCTGAACCATACGGACCATATCGGGCTGATCTGTTCCTCCTGGGTGACCCCCCGGGTGCCCAAAACCTTTCCTGCGTCCCAGGTGTACTGGACCTTTACAGGCCGGCCTCTGGAAAACCGCCTCAACATACTCCTGGGCGGTTCCGTTTCCATGCCGGGGGCTAAAACCGTGGCCCATTTAAGCTTGCAGGCGGCCGTGGTCATGGGCTGCTCGCCGATTATCTTTATGGGGCAGGATCTGGCTTTTTCGGACGACAAAGACCATGCCGATGAAACGGTCCTGACCAACCAGACCGCCATTGACACCTTTCTCCAGTCCAGCGATGTCATCTGGGTGGACGGCATTCTGGGAAATAAAGTGCCGACCAACCGCGGCTTTTTCAGCATGAAAGCCTATTTTGAACAATTTATCGCCGGAACGCCGGGGCATTATATCAATGCTACCGAAGGAGGCGCCCATATTGACGGCACGGAAATTTTCACGCTGCAAAAAGCCCTTGATCAATTTTGCACCGCGGATCAGGACATTGCCGCCATCACTGCCCGAACCGCCTCTGTTGATCGGAATTTGGGAAGGGAGCCGGCTTTCAGTTTGCGAACCATGCTTTCCAAAGTCAATCATCTCCGGAAGCTGATCAAAAAAGCCGATGCCCGATCGATTACCATTACCCGGGAGCTTGTAAGGCTTCAGCAGCGCGGCGGCATGTATACTTCCCTGAAGACCCTGCCCAAAAATCTTCAGCAGATGATTGCGGAACTCAACAACCTTCATGACGAAGCGGATGCAGCCAATCAGATATGGGAGTACCTGGATGAAATCACCCTGGAAGGTGTCCGTCGGAGCGAGCGTCATCTGCATGTCATTAAAATGCTGGAGGGAAAACCGGACAGATATATCGAGTGGCTGCTGAAAAGCATGGAGCGGCTTGATGAGATCAACGGGGTCAGAAAAAATGTTCTGGACTTTTTCCATCAGCACCTTTCAAAGGCGCTCTCTCATTTTTCACAGGAAGCCAAGATACGCGGGGAAATGGAAAAACAGGGCGACAGCACCGCCTCCCGCATTAAACTGGCAAGGCTGTATATGGAATCAGACGATATTGTGCTGGCCCAATCCGTGTTGAAGCCCCTTGACGGCGCTTCCGGCGGACAGGCTGAGATTTCTCTGCTTCTGGGGATGATCGCTGCCTGCCAGACCGAATTTGACAAGGCGGAATTCCATTTCCGGGAAGCATGTCAAAAAGACTCCTCCTGCCATGAACAAATTACAACCTTCCGGAAAAAAATGGGAGACACCTATATCCGGTATGCGGAGCGCCTCCGATCCGAAGGTTATGATATCGGCGCCATCCTGCTGAGAGGGCTGCAATACTGTGAATCCAGCGACACCATCCGGACTTCGCTGAAAACCCTTTTTGAAGAGGAGATGAAGCGTATGGAAGCGAAAACCGGTGATGGAAATCCGCTTCCTGCCGACCGCGAGATCCGCTTCTGGTATGATGCCCTGCAGCAGAACAAATCTTTTGCCGCCCTGCTGACCGACGATGTCAAAAAACGGTTGTGCTGCCTGAACGGCCTTTTGCATGTCCGGAAAAACCATCCGGAAGAAGCGGCTGAGAGTTATGAGAGGGCACTTGATTTTTCAGCGGATGATCCGGAGCTTCATCTGCTCCTGGCCGATGTCCATTTTGCCGCAAAGGATTTTACCAGGGGTATTGCCGGTCTGGACAGAGCCGTGGCATTGGACCGGAATTACGCCCGGTACTGGGAGAACATCGGTGATAACCTGTCAGCGGCCGGGCAGCCGCTGGATGCCGTCGCTGCCTACGAGCGCTGCATCCTGGCACTGCCGGAGCATGTCCTGATCCTGAAAAAAATCGGGGATTGCTACAAGGCGGCAGATCAGCTTCCGGCTGCTCTGGAAGCGTATCAACAATTCAAGGTAAAATCCGGAATTGCGGTCGGCGGATGTTCCGAGATCGGTCCGCAGAAAGAACGGGAACATGAGCAACCCTGCGGCTGATTCAATGGAAACCGGCGCCATGCTGAAAGCGGCTGTGAAATGCCATCAGGATGGGAAGCTTTCCGAAGCGGACCGGAGTTATTCGGCCATTTTGGAGGAGGAGCCGGATCATGCCGATGCATGGCACCTGAAAGGACTCATCGCCTACCAGTCCGGGCGTTTTGAAGATGCGGTCCGGCTGATCCAAAGGGCCATTGCCGTCAACCCCGGTTCACCGGAATTCCATAACAGCCTGGGCGCGGTTCAGGAAGCATTGGGCGATACGGTTTCATCCATCCGCAGCTATGTAAAGGCTATCGAAAACCGTCCGGACTTCAGAGACGCCTACGTCAATCTGGCTCGTCTGCGCCCGGATGTGGCGGAAATCCGCTTCAATCTGGCGTGCATCCTCCACCGGCAGGGAAACAACGGGTCAGCTATTGAGCATTACCGGGCGGCGGTCCGGCTCGAGCCCGAAAACGTCATTGCGCTCAACAATCTGGGGCTGACCCTTCAGGAAATGGGTAAAATCCGGGAAGCCGGTCATTGCTATATCCGTGCGGTGAATCTGAGCCCTGATTTTTCCGAGGCCCGGTATAATCTGGGCCGCATGTACCAGCTTCAGGGGGATTCGGAAAACGCCATCGAAGAATACCGCCGGGCCATCCGGACGGCCCGTGGTTCATCTTCCCGGATTTTTTATAACTGGGCCCTGGCCTTGCAGGAACTCGGCCAATATGATGATGCCATCCAGCGGTATGCGGATGCTGTCCATGGTGATCCGGGATATGCGGAAGCCCGTGTGAACCGTTCGCTTCTTCTGCTGCTGACCGGCCGGTTCCGGGAAGCCTGGCCGGAATATGAATGGCGGCAGAGGCGTTCGGACTGGCTTTCGGCCAATCCGGTTTATCCGGATCTGCCGTCCTGGGACGGAAGCCCGCTGCCCGGCAAATGCATTCTGGTGCAGGCGGAGCAAGGCTTTGGCGACACGATTCAGTTTGTCCGCTATCTTTCCCTGGTTAAAAATCGCTGCGGGCGGGTTATCCTGGAAGCACCTCCGGTCCTGCACCCCCTGTTGAAATCCCTGTCCGCCATGGATGAGATGGCGGCACCTGCTCCGGAAAACGCCCAAAGGGCCGATGCCGGTGTACACCTGCTGAGCCTTCCCGGGATCTTTCAGACCACCGTGGAGACGATTCCCATGGCAGTTCCCTATCTGCATGCCCCGGCTGAAAAAACAGGGAAATGGCACAGCCGGATTTCCGAAAACGGGTTCAACATCGGCGTGGTTTGGTCCGGTAATCCGGCTCATCCGGAAAATTCCATGCGTTCCTGTGACCCGGGTCATTTTGTTTCCCTGTTATCCCTGCCGTCCGTGAACCTGTACAGCCTGCAGAAAGGTCCGGCCGCGGACAGGCTGCGGGAAACACCCGGCTTCGCCGGTATTGTGGATCTCGGACCGGAACTCCATGATTTTTCCGACACGGCCGCCGTTATCATGAATCTGGACCTGGTCATTTCCGTGGATACGGCGCTGGTGCATCTGGCCGGCGCTTTGGGAAAACCTGTCTGGACCCTGCGCTATCATCAGCCTTACTGGGTGTGGGGGACCACCGGCGAAACATCGGCCTGGTATCCATCCATGAGGATTTTCCGGCAGCACAGACCCGGTGACTGGGAGACGGTTTTCCGCTGGGTTCAACATCAACTGAAAGAGGATGTTTTGTCATGAACCCTATTGTTCCAACAGAGAAAAATTCTCCGGTTCCCCAGGAAAAGGAATATGATTTCACGGTACCGGGAGTGGCCGCCATGGCGCCGAATGGGCTGAAACGAGCCCTGGACGTGGGCTGTTCAGGCGGCGCTCTGGGATATTATCTGAAAAACCAGCTCGGTTACGAGGAGGTGGTCGGCATTGAATATTCGCAGGTAGCCTCGGAGAAGGCAGCCCGTTTTCTGGACAGGGTGTTTACCGGCGATGCCTGCCGGATCGAACTGCCCCCGGCATATGACAGCTATTTTGATCTCATTGTGTATGCCGATGTTCTGGAGCATCTCTATGATCCATGGGCTGTTGTCGGCAAGCACCAGGCCTATCTTCAAAAAGGCGGTTATGTTCTGGCCAGCATCCCGAACCTCCGGAATCTGTTTGTCATCCTGAGGCTCCTGGCAGGGCGTTTCGACTACACGGAACTGGGTCTGCTGGATCGAACCCATCTTCGTTTTTTTACCGCAGACACGGCAGTGGAGATGTTTACCAATGCGGGCTATGAGCTGGTTCGATTTTCCAAGTCCATACGGGATGCTGCATGGCATAAGGATTTGAATCCGGAGCAAATCATTGAACCCCGTATCCTGGAATTTTATGATCATGTTTACCGGAAACACCTCAATGGGGAGGACTGTTCCGCAGATCTGCACGGCTGTTTTGGACTGTTCTCCTTTACGCCGGATGCAACTGCCGATCTGCTGACTGCTCAATATCATTTGCTGTTCCGGAAACCGGGAGCCTGAAAACCATGCCGAATTGTCGAAAATCAACATACCGGGTAGTGGTGGTGGTGGAAAAGGGTATTGCCGCCCCCAACATCATGCTGGATTTTGCGGCAGCGTTTGAAGAGCTTGGCCATCCGGTGTTCCTGATTGATTTCCGTCTTCTGGAAACCATGGCATCGGATGAGGAAAAAATCGCCTATTTTGAAAATATCCGTAAAGAATTAAAACATTTCGAGCCGGATTTTGCCGTCGGGTACGGCAACAGCGTGTTTATTTCCCTGCCCCCCAATGATCCGGAACGCCATTTTTTTGAGGAAATGGAAATTAATTATATTTCCCTGTTTTTTGACAATCCGCTCCTGACCGGTTTTATCAGTTCCATGCTGACCCTGCATTCCCCCCGGTATACGGTTTTTATCTGGGACCGGAACCATCTTGCCGAATTCCGAAGACAGCACAAAAAGGAAGCCTTTTATCTGCCCCTGGCCACCAATCCCAAGGTATTCCGGCCGCTTGCCCCGGAACCGGAATTTGAGGCGGATGTCAGTTTTATCGGGTCGGTCAGCACGACAGCGGATTATGATCTGGAGCGGATTCAGAACGGCTGGCACGAATGGCTCGTGGGTTTTGCCCGGAATATCGTGGACGCGGTCCGCCGGCACCCGGGCGTTACCGTGACGGAAATCATTCATGCCTTTCGGGATGGTTTCCCGGATGAAACCCGAAAGGCCCTGGACGATTTTTCCAGGCAGGATGATTACACCTCTTTTCTTCTTTCCTTATATGATGAAATCGGTGCCCGTGACCGCATGGATGCCATCCGCCTGCTGCCGGATGACCTGCGGGTGCATGTCTACGGCGGTCCCGGCTGGAACCGGCTGAGCAAACCCGGCTTGCATCTGAAAGGCCCGGTCGATTATCATCGGATGGCGCCCCTGGTATATAACTCGGCCCGGATCAATCTGAATGTCACCGGCAGCCAGCTGTCCGCAGCCGTGAATCAGCGGGTATTTGATGTGGCCGCCTGCGGGGCGTTCCTGCTGACGGATTATCGAACCGCCCTGGATGAACTGTTTGACGTGGGCCGGGACGTGGCCTGCTATCGCAACCTGAATGAATTGAAACAGTTGACGGATTATTACCGGGGCCTTCCGGACCTGCGGCTGGAAATTGCAGCCCGCGGCAGGCAGCGGGTGCTTGCCGAGCACACCTATTGCCACCGGGCCCAGCGCATCATCGACCTCTTTCAATACCGCGCCTCTTACTGATTTTTTCCTTATGATTTATTCTGAAAAACCCTCAAGAATTTTTTTCATTTGTCGATATATCTTCTGTAGCTAAAAATTCCGTTCGAAAATCCTGTATCAAAATTTATAAGGAGGTGATCGAAATCAATTAACATTTTATATTAAAACAAAAGTAGTTATCCTTTCATTTACGAATTTCACAAAAATGGGGAAAGGAATCCCCGTCACCCACACATGGAGGTTAGATCATGGCATTACGAATCAATACCAACGTATCAGCGTTAAACGCCCACAAAAACATGGTTAAGAATGATGGCTTGCTGTCATCTTCACTGGAGAAACTGTCTTCCGGTCTGCGCATCAACAAAGCAGCCGATGATGCTTCGGGCATGGCTATCGCTGATTCCCTTAAATCCCAGGCAATGAGTCTGGGCCAGGCCATCCGGAACGCCAATGACGGAATTAACATTGTGCAGACCGCTGATGCAGCCCTGGAAGAATCAATTAATATTGTTAACACGATTAAAACCAAGGCCATCCAGGCAGCCCAGGACGGTCAGACGACCGATTCACGGAAAGCCATCCAGGCGGATATCACCAAACTCATGGAAGAACTTGATATTATTGCCAAGACGACGGCTTTTAACAACCAGAAACTGTTGAACGGTAATTTTACCAACAAGAAATTTCAGGTGGGCGCCTATTCCGGAGAGACAGTCAATATTTCCGTTGCCTCTGCCCAGTCCACCAAAATCGGTCATGTCACCACCGGTAAAATGACGGTGACCGGCGACCAGCCCGGTTCGGTAGAGCTGGCTATTTACAGCAACCTGCAAAACAAAAGCTTTGTGGTGGAGTCCACCAACATTCAGTACAACAACTCCCGGGAAAACAGCCTGGGCGCGGTGGCCGACTCCATTAATAAATTGAGCGATGTCCTCGGTATTTCCGCATCGGCCAAGGTGGAAAGCAAGACTGCTCTCAACATTGCCGCCGGCACAACGGATTCGGATTTTGCCATCAACGGCGTCAGTATCGGACAGTTGAATGTCGTGGCCAATGACTCTGACGGCGCTCTGGTCAAGGCCATCAACCAGAAAACCTCTCAGCACGGTGTCGTCGCCAGCGTGGACAATGCCGGCTATATGACCCTGTCGTCCACCGACCAGAGAGCTCTCGAAGTCAGCTACGGTAGTGCGGTCGGCAGCGGGCTGGGCACAGATGCCATCATGAGGGGCACTGACATGAGTACCCTTGGTTATATAACCCTCAATCAGGAAGGCTCTGCTGAAATTCAGGTCCTTGACGTGGGAGACGGCGGAGTTGTGGCCATTTCCAGCGATCTGGAAACCTCCGGCGACACCACCACCACCATTGACTCCACCCTGGGAGCCGGTTCCACACTGGCCCAGAACTCCATTCTGGGAGCAGGTTGGACTGCCGATCAGAATATCACTGGAGGACAATTGTCTTCCGCTGTCACCACCACCGAGGCATCCACCCTGACCAGCGGTTCGGCCCTTGGTCAGAATTCGGTTCTGGGCGCAGGAACGCTTATCGGCGGCAACTCAGCTTTTGGCGGCAACGGCCGTGTTGAGGAAGTGGCCAACACTACCGGTGCCAGTTCCATCATCACCGGTTCCACCCTCCAGGCCGGGACAGTGCTGAATCTTTCCTCCACGGAACAGCTCCAATCCGACATGACCATCGCAGCCTCCAATACGGCAACTTCCGCGAGTACCCTGGTCAGCGGCTCGACTCTGGCCGTCGGCACGGTTTTGGCTTCCGGTCAGGCACTTACCAGCGGTCTTTCCGGCGTGGCCCTGACCATCGGTGCCACGGGCGTGGCTGCAGGCGCATCCGTGCTTGGCTCCGGCGCAACACTGGCCTTGGGTACGGTTCTGGCCTCCGGTCAGGCACTTACCAGCGGTCTTTCGGGCGTAGCCCTGACCATCGGTACCACCGGCGTTGCGGAAGGATTATCCGTGCTCGGTTCCGGCGCGACACTGGCATTGGGTACGGTCCTGGCCTCCGGGCAGGGATTCACCAGCGGTCTATCCGGTGTGGCTCTGACCATTGCTGCAACGGGCGTAGCTGAAGGCATTTCCGTGGTCGGTTCCGGCGCTACCCTGGCCATCGGCACGGTTCTGGCTGCCGGCGCTACCCTGACCAGCGGTCTGGCCCAGACGGTCCAGATCGACACCACCACCACCAGCCTGTCCACCTCCGGTGCGACCGGCAGCGTACTGGCCGTCGGCACCACTCTGGTTGCCGGTCATACAACCCAGTACGATACAACCATCAGTGATACCGCCGCTACCACCAGCACCAGCACCGTGGCCGCCAACAGCACCCTGGCCAACGGTACGACAATCGGATCAGGCACGGTATTCACGCAGGATATCAATACTACGAACGGCGTTCTGACCGCCGGTACGGCTGCTGAAGGAACGGTTACCCTGTCGGGTGCCCAGACCCTGGCGGCCGCTACTACGCTTCAAGGCGGCAGCCGCTTCATCAACGGCACGGTTCTGGCAGCCGGATCTTCCGTGGATACGGCCATCACCCTGACCTCGGCCATCACCACCACAGCGGCATACGTATTGGAAGCCGGCACTGTAATCGGCAGAGATAGTGAATTCACCGCCGGTTCCTCCATCGGTGGGTCAGCCACCCTGTTGACGGCGGAGACTCTTGCTGTTGACTCGGCCTATACTCTGGCTTCCGGCCATAGTTTTGGTAGTGGATCCATCATCAACACCGCTGCGACAGCAGGCGGTTCCGGATATCTGGGCGTAGATGCAACACTCATCGCCAACGGAACCCTCTCTGCCGGCGCAGTCACCCTGGTGTCCGGCCATAGCTTCGGCAGCGGTACCATCATCGGTACTGCCACGACAGCAGGCGGTTCCGGGTATCTGGGTGTGGACGCAACCCTGATCGCCAATGCCACCATCAGTGCAGACGGTGCTGCAACCCTCGTAACCGGCCATAGCTTCGGCAGCGGTACCATCATCGGTACGGCCACGACAGCAGGCGGTTCCGGATATCTGGGTGTAGACGCCACCCTCATTGCCGCAGCAACCATCGGCGAAGACACACTGGTGACGGGCCATTCCTTTGGCGCCGGCACCTTCCTGGAAAGCGGTACCACAGTGGGCACGGCCATCACCCTGCAGAACAGCGCCATTTTGGGCGGTGACATGACCCTGAGTGCCGGGTCGACCATTGCCGACGGCAGCGTGATGCAGACCGGTTCCATCCTGTCCAATGATGCCACCCTGGCATCCGGCATGACCCTGGTCAATGCCATGACCCTGAACAGCGATATGGATCTGGCATCCGGCAGTGTGATTCAGAACAATGTCGGCACATTGATTGCGGCAGGATCGACGATCGGCGGCGAGGCCACCCTGGCATCCGCCCTTACACTGACCGGAGATCTGGATTTGGCGGCCGGTTCCACCATCGGCAGCGGTTCGGTTCTGGTCAACGGATCGACTCTGGGCGGTGCCATCACATTGGCCAACGCTGAAACCGTAAGCGGTGACGGCGGCATGAATCTGGCTGAGGGGTCTTCCCTGGCAGCCGGCAGTGTAATCGCCAGAGGCACCTACCTGACCAATAACATTGTTGCCGCAGATGGTATGACATACACCACCGGCACGGTGTTGACCGACGAGATCACCACAGCGGGCGTCAATAATATTGCCGTGGAGATGAGTCTGCAGGAAGGTTCGGTTCTGGCGGCAGGCAGCGTTCTGGGTGCCAACGAGAACTCCGGATCGGTCACGACCGATGTAACCGACACTGAGTTGAACAGGCTCTCCAACATCAGCGTTCTGACCCAGGAAGATGCACAGAAGACCATAGCTATTGCAGATGCAGCGTTGAAAGACCTGGATAAGGTCCGATCCGACCTTGGTTCTGTTCAGAATCAGTTGAACTCAACCATCGCCAACGTCACGACCACGGCTGTCAATGTAAGGGCTGCGGAATCCAGTATCCGTGAGGTGGATTTTGCAGATGAAGCATCAACCTTTACAAAGATGCAGGTTCTGATGCAGGCTAGTACTTTCGCACTAGCCCAGGCCAATGCAAGCTCTCAGATGGTATTGAGTCTTCTTCAATAATCGGCTGATTGGCTGAAACCCTAACCAGGGCCCTGGAAATTTTCCAGGGCCCTTTTTTTATTCAAGTTCATATCCGATACTGCCGATGGTATTATAAAGGAAGTATGGGGATTTGCCCGTTAGCCGGTCAGCCGGTTGAGATGCGGGAAAGAGTAAACAGGAGATTGGTATGGCTTCATTAGGAAGTGTGACAAGTCTTGGGGTGGGTTCGGGATTTGAACTTCAGCAGATGCTGGAGGATTTCCGGAAGATCGATGAGCAGCCCATCGAGAACATGAAAAATGAGATTACCGTTATTGAAGAGCGGATGACCAAATATGATGAGGTCGAGGCAAAGCTGATCGCTGTAAAGTCGCATGCCCTGACCCTGTCCCTGGGGTCCAATTTTCTGGAACGGACCGTGGCAAGTTCCGATGAAGAGATCGCTACGGCAACCGTTCTCTCAGGAGCCGCAGTGACTTCGAGCTCCATTGAGATACTTCGCATGGCAACCAAGAGTTCCTGGCAGACCGCGGGTGTGGCAAGTGTTGACACATCAACCTATATTCCAACTAGTCAGGTGTCGACTACCGGATTCGGCAATGCCGATTCAGCATCGATTTCGGATGAAGAGGAAGTCATGAGCATTACTTATGGCTCAGGCGATTCGGTTCGAACGATCAGCATGATCCTTCCTCAGGGTTCAACACTGAATGATATCGTAGATGCAATCAATGCAGATTCCGTCAATCAGGATGGTGCCGGCGGAACCTATGTTACGGCCTCTGCCTTTCAGGGAGAGGACGGACTGTTTTATCTCAGAATCGCTTCTACTGCCGAAGGCAGCGTAGAATCGAACCGTGTCATGGTAACCGTGCAGCCGGAAGATTTTCAATTCAAGGCACCGGCTGTGCAATTTTCCTATACGCTGGGTGATGGCGAGGCGGTTGCCGTTTCCGTTGAGGCGGACACCACGTTTAACGGGCTGGCGGATGCCATCAACAGTGATGTAAAAAATGCCGGTATTACGGCAAAGGTGATCAACGACGGCAGCAAGGAAAATCCCTACCGGCTGGTGCTGACCGCCAACGGGACCGGTGAGGACAACCGGATAGTCATCAGCGGCATGCAGATGACCGAGGTCCAGGGTGCGGAAGGGGCTTCCCTGAATGCGGAGATCAGCGCTGAAGGAATCATCTATCAGCGACAGACCAACACGGAAATTGATGACATCATTCAGGGAGCGAAACTGACTCTGAAGAAAGAGGGCGAGGTTACCATCACCACATCGGCTAATGATGAACTGGTGAGAACCGAGATCATCGAACTGATTAAAGCATACAATGATGCAATCCAGGAGATCCGCAGCCACAGCCGGTATAATACGGAAACCAAAGAATGGGGGATTCTCGCAACTTCTTATAGCATCAAGGGATTGCCGACGGAACTGAACGGCCTCATGACTAGCGTTGTTGAGACGGGGACGGGGATTAAAAGTCTTTTCAATCTGGGCGTTTCGATCAACCGGGATGGAAGCATTACCATTGATGAGGAGATCCTGGATACGGCGATTGCGCAGAACCGCGAAGGGCTGGCCGCATTATTTGTTACCAATGAAGAGACCGGCCGTCCCGGACTGGGCGATATTTTAAATGAAAAGCTGCGGAACCTGACCAGTTCCACGGGTATGATTCGGACGGAAACCGATTTTTCCGTTACGGAACAATCCAGGCTTGAAAAAGATATTGAGGAAGCCACAGCCCGTCTGGATAAGCGCTATGCGCTTCTTGGCCGTCAGTTTGTGGAACTGGATATGTATATTGGACAAATGAATGCTCAGGCAAATTATCTCACCAGTATTTTCAGCAGTTACGATTCTTCCAATCAAAAAAGCTGATGGACAATCATCTAGAAAAATAAAAAAGGAGACAACAAATGGCAGCATGCACCGGGTATGATATGTATCGAAGCAATCAATTTGAAGGTATGGACCCGAAACGGCTGATTCTGATGCTGTATGATGGCGCTTTGAAACATATTCGATTGGCCAGGGAAGGGGTGGACCAGGGAGATATCCGGAAACGGGGAGAAAACCTGGGAAGAGTGATCGCCATCGTGTCGGAACTGAACACCTGTCTGGATACCACTATTCAGGATGAATCCGTTGATTTTTTGAGGGGACTGTATATGGCGATCCTGATGGAATTGCCGAAAGTATCCATCAGCAATGACATCAGGATACTGGATCGATCATACGGGTATATTGAAAAGCTCAGGGCAATCTGGGAAAAGGATGTCATGGGAGAAAGGGGCGGTAAAAAAGCGGACACTTCAGCTGCTCAGAACAGAGAACGGACAGAGACGGCGTCCATTCCCGCAAGTTCGCCGGGACCGGTTACCGGCTATCATGCGTATAACGGAAAAAGCACATCCATATCGGTATAAAAAGGAAATCATCATGACGGTTATATCTCAAGAACTGGAACAATCCCTGAATCAGTATGATGAGATGCAATCCCTTCATTTTCAGGCCATATCCGGTTTCAGAAACCATGATCCGGATATGAAAGATTTGAATTTCCAGAGGTCCAGGGCGTTTGAAGACCTTAAAAATCAGCTCAGATGTCATTTGGAAACCCGGCGGACAGACAGCCGTGATTCCGTCAAACAGGAGTTTATGGACAGGCTGGAGAACATCATCAACAAGGAAAAAGTGATTGCATGCCTGACCGCGGAATACCGGCAGGCAATTATCCGGCAGAAGGGCCGGATGGGGCAGGGGAAAAAAGCACTCACGGGATATGGAAATGCCTGCATTTCCTGATTTCCCGGGATATGAAAACAAACAGGTAATATGCAAAGGAGGAAGGTATGGATGTGAACGCATCTGAAGTCAAAAACGCATCAATGGCAAATGATGGCAAATTCATTTCCGGAATGGATGGAAATGCCAGAAGAAACAACGGGACCCAGGAGGCAAAGACCAATACACAATCGATTTCGGTCAGCGAAACTCAGGAAATTGTGAAGTCGCTGGAAAACTATATGAATGTGTTGCAGACAAGCCTTGGATTTCGCGTGAACAATGATACGGATCAGGTGGTGGTTACCATTACCAACCGGGAAACCAATGAGGTTATCCGGCAACTTCCTCCTGAGGAACTGGTTGCGCTTCGGGAAAGAATGAAAGAACTGACCGGTATTATTTTTTCCGAGACAGTGTGAACAGGATTCGGCCGAAACGGACTTTCAAGGCGGATTTATTACATTTTTGATCATTACGGCAAGCTCGTTGATACCAAATGGTTTCATCAGCAAACCGCGTGCTCCTATTTTTTGGGAAACCGCCTCGGTTATCTTGTCGTTATAGCCCGTGCAAATGATGATGGGCATGCCGGGTTTGATCTTTGTGATTTCCTGAACCAGTTTTTCTCCGCTCATTTGCGGCATGGTCATATCGGTGATGACCAGATCAAAAAGATCAGGAGTGGATCGGAATGTATCCAGAGCGTTTAACGGATCGGTTTCCGTCACTACACTATACCCGAGCCTCTCAAGCTGCTTTTGTGCAATCTGCGCAATCAACTCTTCGTCATCAATAAACAGTATCTTCTCATTTCCTTTGGGTATTTCAACGGAAGATTTTTCTTCTTCCTCACATTCGACATTGACTGCCGGGAAAAAAATACGGAAGCAGGCACCTTCATGGACCCGGCTTTCGACCTTGATGATTCCGCCATAATTTTTCACGATACCGTGTACCACGGAAAGACCCATGCCGGTCCCCTTCCCTACCTCTTTGGTGGTGAAATAGGGGTCGAAAATTTTTTCCAGAATGCCTTCCTCAATGCCTTCTCCATTGTCCCGAACCGTCAGGACAACGTGGTTTCCGGCATAAAGCCCGGGATGGTTTTTCAGATCCGATTCATCGATAAACGTGTTGGCCAGTTCAATATCCATCCGGCCTTTGACATTTTCCATGGCATGAAATGCGTTTGTGCAAAGATTCAGAATGATCTGGTGAATCTGCGTCGGGTCGGCCATGATGATACCGATCGGTTCCTTTACGGTTTTTTGAATCGTAATATTGGATGGGATCGAGGATCGCAGAAGCTTGAGGGAGCCATCAATAATCGTGTCGATCCGGATGGGCTGCAAGAGTTGTTCCGCTTTCCGGCTGAAGCTCAACAACTGCTGAATCACATCTTTGGCCCGGAGTGTGGCATTCCGGATTTCCGTGAGATTTCTCCGGGCCGGACTCCATTCGGACAGATCGTCCAGGGCGATTTCCGTATTGCCCAGAATAATGCTCAGGATATTGTTGAAATCGTGTGCAATGCCGCCGGTCAGTGTACCGATGGATTCCATTTTCCGGGAATGCCGGAGTTGTTTTTCAAGGGTTTCCTTTTCCAGAGCCGCCAGTTTCAGATCCGTAATATCTCTGCCCAATGACTGGTATTCCGTAATTTTCCCCTGATTGTTGAACAGGGCGCGGTCCGTCCACTCTCTCCATCTGACCTCTCCGGTTTGTGAAACTGCTTTTTGAACATAGGTTTTCATTGGACTGTTAAACGTAAGGGATTGGTAATGTTTTTCGACCTTATGCCAATCCTCCTCGGGAATGAAATGGGTCAGCTTTTTGCCGATCAGTTCTTCCGTTGTCGTATGGAAGTATCGGCAATAATTTTCATTGGCGAATGTCAGTGTATAATCCGGCCGGAAACGGCATATCATGGCGGGCATGTCCTCCACAATCGCCTGGTAGCGGTTTTTGGCCTGCTGCATGGCCTCTTCCGCGGATTTTCTTTCCGAGATATCCCGGACAACACCCCGAAAACCTGCCGGCTGGTTTTCGGAATCCCGAATCAGGGTTACGGAGGTCTCGATCCACCGGTTTGTCCCATCCGGCCGGGAGAGTTTCCAGTCTATGCTTTTATGCAGTTTCCCGGTTCTGTAAACCTCATTGAACGTCTGATAAACATGCTTGGCGTTTTCTTCATCCATATATCTGCGGTTGTTCATTCCCATGAGTTCTTCTTTCGGATAACCGATCATTTTGCTCATGGCATCATTGCAGAAAACCATATTTCCCTTCAGATCCACTTCAAAATAACCATCTTCAAAAATTTTTAAAATGGTCCGGTATCGGTCTTCACTGCTTTTCAGTGCTTTTTCGGCAAGGGCTTTTTTCTTCTCATTTTGTCCGGCCTGCCGGATGGTGTAGAAGGAAAGCAGGACGATAATAAAAAGAATCAGGGAAAAAAGGATTTTCAGATTTTTACTGAGCTGATCGATTCTCGCCTGTACATCCTCCAGATAGATTCCCGTACCAATGATCCATCCCCAGGGTTTGAATTCCTTTACAAAGGAAATCTTTGGAACAATATGGTCCGGATCATCCTTCCATTGCCACATATACCGGACATATCCCTGTCCATCTGTTTTCACGGCTTTGACAAAATCGACAAAAAGACGGTTTCCTTCCGGATCCGTAAAACCGGTCAGATCGGAACCGTTTAAATCCGGCCGGTACGGATGCATCACCATCCGGGGGTGCATATCGTTAATCCAGAAATAATCTTTTTTTTCCGCACCATATCGGAAATGATTGATGGTTTCACAGGCCAGCTGTTTTGCCCGGTCCCTGCTCAATTCTCCCTTTTGGACCTTTTGTTCAAAGTCATTCAGCAATTCCCAGGTCAGATTGGTCAGCTCTTTGATGGTTTCCCGCTTTTCCGCTATCAGGCTGTCTTCAAAGGCAGGAAGAGTCAGAAGAAAAACAGCCCCGACGAACAGAATAACAGTGAGACCGACCGGCAGCACAACATTGATCACTGTCTGGGCGGTAATGATATTCAGCATGCGTTTCAGCATAATGATGTTGACCTTTTTTCAATTGGGCAAAGAGGATCGGATCCGCGTCCATTCTTCATATCGGTGATTCTTTTTTATTTTTGTAAACAATCTCAGTTGGTTTTGCAAGCAGAATTCCGTTTTTACCGGTTGAATGAAGAGGATGGATGGATGGTGGGATATGAAAGTTGTGATGAAATATCGTAATTCATCGCGAAATATGAAGGGTTTGGCCGGGAACGAAACGGAATCCGGCGGTGAAAATTTTTTAAATGGTTTTTGGATTCGAACGGTTATGGAGATGATTCCGGTGCCGGCACAGGAATTGAAATCATGAGCAGTCAACAAACAGAGGTTATCGAGCACAAATCTGATGTATTCAGATCATGCAACCATCATCAAGGAGAAGTTCTATGTTTTCGTTATTTCAGAGCGGCGGGATGTTTATGTACGTGATTCTGACGGTTTCCATTGTGGCTTTTGCTCTGTTCTGTGAAAGAGCCGGTTTTCTGTATCTTCGTCTGAAAATGAACATGGACAGCCCGTTTCAAAAAATTTTGAGAAGACTTCATGAAATGAATTTCCGGGGGGCGATGGAGGAATGCGCGAAAATTGAAAAGCATCCCCTGGGAAGGATTTTAAAGGCAGGACTTTTGAAGTCCGACAAGAGGGATAAGGATATTGAGCGCGCGCTGGAAGAAAAAATACTGGAAGAAATTCCCATGGTAAAAGCCCGCATCAATCTCCTGACCATGTTTGCCAACATCTCTACACTTCTCGGGCTGCTCGGCACGATCATCGGCCTGATCGGCGCTTTCCAGGGGGTCAGCAGTGCGACAGGCGCCATGAAGCAGGAGATTCTGGCAAGCGGGATATCGGTGGCCATGCTGACGACTGCCTTTGGATTGATTGTCGCGATTCCGTGCCTGGTTGGTTTTTATCTTCTCAATAACCGGGGGGAATTTATAATCGATCAGCTGGAGGCGAAAGCGCTCAGCCTGTTTAATGTATTGTCTTCCATCAAGAGAGAAAAGGAGCTGGAATGTCAATCCTGAGAAAAAAACGAAGAGCGGATGCAGAAGAAACAGACCTGGATATGGTTCCGATCATGAATATGTTTCTCGTATTGATTCCCTTTTTGCTGATGTCTGCCGGTTTTTTCCAGCTGAAGGCGATTAACACTTCCGTTCCGGTACTTTCAGAAAACGAACAATCCGCGGAAACGGAAATCAAAAAGAATATCAAACTGACGGTGGTTGTGGAGATTGCAGCACAACAGATCGAAGTGACGGTTCTTTCCGAAGGATTGGATGAAGAGGGAATAAAAGGTCTGGAAAAGAAAATAGACCGGTCGGGAAATGATGAACAGGCCATGAGAACACTTGCGGATTGTCTGGAAAAGATCAAGGCCGGTTTCCCGGCCAGTGATACGGTCATAATCATACCGGAAGAAAATGTTGTGTATGACACCATCATTCAGACAATGGATATTGCAAGATATGATCATGAAAATCCGCTTTTCCCCAAAGTGGTTCTTTCGGGAAAAGTGGGTTGAGCCGGGATGAGCTGAATCCGAGGTAATGAATATGGCACTTGGCAAACGAGACAGAAGACGGAAAGCGTTCATTCCGCCCAAACTGCAGATTACGTCCATGATGGATATGTTTACGATTATCCTGATTTTCCTGCTCTTTTCATTTTCGGATCAACCGGAAACCATGAAGCTGGAGCAGGATCTTGAACTTCCGGTATCCAATGCAAAACTGGATTACCATGATCACATCAAGCTGGTTTTATCCCGTAACAGCCTGTACCTGGGTGATGAACAGATTGCCGTGATCCAGGATGGAAAGATAGAAGGGCTCGATCCTGCCGGTCTCAAGGATTCAAAGCTCTATAGGGAATTAATCGCCCGCCGGGAGGGAAAAAAGGAGTCTATCCTGTTTTTGTGTGACAGGCGGCTCTCGTTCAAAACGATCAATGACATCATGAAAACGGCTGGAATGGCCGGGTACCCCAATTTTCAGTTTGGGGTATTAAAAAAGGAGTAGAAGACAGGGATGGAGCTCATGAGAAAAAAAACAGGCATAACCGTCGCGGCATTTCCGGCAATATTATTTTTAATGATTGTTTTTGCCGGCGGCTCTCAGGCGGAAAACAGAGAAGATCGGCATCCGGAGAAGACTCCCCTGATGAATCGAATCGATTTCGGCAATTCCTATATCATGGGTCAGTCCATCAAATCAGGGGCGGTCTACCTATTGCAGAGGAAAAAATCGGAAATCAGCAGCATGCTGAAATGCCGGACCGATTACCGTTCTGAAATCCTGGAAGACTTTCCGGTAAAAGAATCGGAAAATGAGCGAAAAGCAGAAACAGGAAAACCGTAACGTTTGATTGTCGGAAGGATCTGAGGCAGGAAATATGAACTACCGGAATGCATATGCAGAGAAAAAGCGATCGGAAATCATCGGAATCCATCCGAAAGACACATCCGCAAACGTCAAAATACCGGAAAGTGAAATATCCGACAAACGGAAAAATATTGGAGACGGAAAATTTCGAGTTGTTTATCAAGGTAAAGTGTCTGGCCAATATACGGCAGAGGAGGTAAAGGAGAACCTGAAGAGGATATTGGGCGCTGAGGGAAGAAAATTCAGCTGGATTGATTTCCAAGTTCCGGTAGTCGTGAAAAAGGAATTGTCTCAATGGGATGCCCTGAAACTTTGCGCCTTGTTTGAAAAAGCCGGTGCGAAAGCCTCTATTGAAAAGATCGAAGAACGTCCGATGGAAGATTCTTCCGGCGGTGGCATTCCGGAACCGGTACTGCCTGCCGAACCGGCAGGCCGATCAGCCATGCAAAAACAGGATCAGGATGCGGATGAGGAGGATGAGGAACCGGACAGGGAAGCTTCGTTTGCTCTCAAAGATTTCATCCTGACGGAGACTATTCATTCATCCGATCACCATCCGGAAGTGAATCTGGAAGTTACAAAATTCAGGAACCATACGATTGTCGATATTTTCTTTCTGAAACCCGGAAATCAATATCATATCCGGTCACGGGATCAGAAATTTCTGCTGGCGGAAAATGACCATAAGGGAGCCGGTTTCTTTTATTTCAGCGATCATGTCTGGGGAACCATCCGGACAAAAACCGCCGAAGCCGTCAAGACCGATTGTTTGAAAAAACCGGAGCATGTTTACCGTAAACAAAAAGGGTTCTATAAGCATCCCGTCCAATCCGGAGACACGGTAACCATTACGGACGGTATTTTTGAATATATGATTCGATCGGTTTATGCGGCAAAAAGTCCGGAAATTCCGGTGCCGGAACAAGAGGAAAAGATTTTTCATCAATACATGATCAAATCCGCGATCGTGCATCTGTTCTTTCTGGTGTTCATCGGGTTTTTTCATTCCGCAGAGCAGCCGGTGCCTTTGCCTCCGGAAACCCATTTTGTGAAAATCGACTCGTCCGAGCTTTCCCGGATTGCAAAAAAGAAACAACCGGTCCTGCCGCCGGTCGTCAAACCACGGAAACAGGAAAGCAAAGCAGCGCCAAAAGAAGTGGTCCAAAAAGCAGCGCCGAAAGAAGTGATTCAAAAGGCAGTGCCGAAAGAAGTAGTCCGGAAGACCGGGAAAAAAGCATCGGCGGTTGCTTTGAAACAAACCGGGCAGAACAGAAAACCGTCGGTTTCCCGGTTACCAAAAGCCGGGGGCGGTTTTGGAGAAGGAAATATTTCGAATCGAAACATCAACCAGGCCGGTCTGTTAAGCATGCTGGGGGACAGCGTGGGCATCAAACCCCAGACCGCCATGGCGGCGGTTACCAATCTGGATGCGGTTCCTTCCGTACATTCCGGGAGTACCGGCTTCAAGGTGGGCGGAATCGTCGGAAAACTCGGAAAGGCCGGAATTGAAATTCCCCACGCCTGCTTTGTGAGCACCAAAGGATCTTCTCAGGTTCTGCGCAGTGCAGGAGCCGGTGGGGAGGGAACGGTTGCCGCACTGGAAAAGGGGCAGACCGGGCAGAAGCAGGTTCAGGGGATGGTTTCCGCACAACTGACCAAGGCTGTCGGCGTTCAGGGCGGCATGAGCCGGGAAGCGGTGAAAAAGGTGATCGATCAGCATCTGGACGAGATCAGCTACTGTTATGAAACCGCTCTGATTGCCAATCCCTCCATCATGGGCAAGGTGATTTTTGAATGGAAGATTTTAACTTCCGGAAAAGTGGGAATGGTCTCGATCAAATCATCTTCCATCAATTCAAACGAAATTCACGCCTGTATCAAAGCGGCGATTCAAACCTGGCAGTTTCCGGCGCCCAAAGGGAGTGAAGTGATTGTATCTTATCCATTTGTATTTGATATTGTCGGGTTCTAACCCGTGATCATACTTTTTTGAGGAGCGGAAAGACATGAACAAGAGAATAACGATTTTTATCCTGATCCTGATTTTTCTAGTCAGTCCGGTATCGGGAACCTGTGAAGACAATGACCCGAAAGATCCGGTTTTTGCCATACAAAAACGAATTTTTCACAAGAGCCATGAACTGGGATTGCCGATCGGCTATATACCGGATGATGACTTTTACCAGGTTTTTCCGGTGGGGGTTTCCTATACCTATCACTTCAATGAGAACTGGGCATGGGAAGCGGCAAGGGGCCAGTATTTCCTGAATCAGGAAAAGGATCTCAAGGGAAAGCTGGAAACCGAATTCGGCGTGACGCCTTCCGCATTCAGTGAGCCGAAATACATGATCCATTCCAGCCTGGTCATGAAACCCTTCTATGGGAAGGAAGCACTCTGGAACAGCGGTATCATGAACAAGGAAAGTTATTTTCTGCTGGGAGGCGGTGTGGTCAATTATGAGCGGCAATTCAGCTTCGGGGAGTCTTCCACGGAAAATGCACTGTCCGTCAGCCTGGGATACGGAAGCCGGTATTTCATCTCCGATAACCTGTGCCTGAATCTGGAAATTCGGGATATGATCACATTCAAGGACGAAAAAACCGAAAACAATATCTTTGTCGGATTGACCGTCGGTTTTCGTTTCAATCTCTCTCCCCGGAAATCGGAAAGAGATCATACCATTGATAAATTGAAAACCTATATACAGAAAAACAATGAAAATGAACAATAAAATACTTTCGATACTTTGCATTCTTTTTGTACTGGCTCTCAGCGGCAAAGCCTTTTCCGCCGGAAAAGAAACGAATCCCCGGAAGAGCAGCGGACACGAGTCCGGCGTTGCCGGCCCGGAACAGGAGAAAGATCGGGAAGCCGCTCAAAAAGCCTTTCAGGAAGGGTATGAACGGTTTGAGGATCAGGATTATGATGGGGCCTGCCCGCTGTTTTACCGGTATCTGAGCATGAGTTCTCCGGATGATGCGGATTATGAATGGGCGGAGTTCTTTCTGGGCATCAGCCTGAAAAAATCCGGCTTCTCACATGCTGCAGTGGATATCCTGGCGCACCTGGTGACCCGGAAACCCAATCCGAAGATCGTTTCCTATTGTCTCGAGTTTTTCGAAAAGACCGTACGGACATCTCCTTTTGATCATGACCTGGTGATCAATCAAGTAATCTGCGATCAGGAGTATGGGTTTGTCGGAGAGGAGATTGCTGATTTTATCCACTATCATCAGGGAGTCTATGACTGGAAGCACGGTTTTCTTTCCTGGGGGGATGAACATTTCGGCAAGATCCGGCCCGGCACCTATTATTTTCATCAGTTTCAGTATCATAAGGCCTTGAGACGGATTCAGAATGGTCATATCGATGAGGCGATTGTCCTCCTGAAATCGATTCTGGAAAGTCCTCTTCCGGATGATGATTTCAAGAATGATGTCCGAAAGACGATCGCCCGGTTGCTGTATGAAAAGGGTTCCTATCCGGAGGCGGACAGGCTGTACAGTGAAATCACCCGGAATATCCTTTCGCAATCCCAGAACATGATGGAGCGGGCATGGGCTCATTACCGGATCGGAAATCCGGAAAAGGCCATGGGTTTTTTATACGCTTTTGAAGCGCCGAGTTTTCAGAATTATTTTACCCCGGAATACTATATTTTAAAGTCATTCATTTTCAAGGATGTATGTCATTATCAAAGCGCGCTTGCAGTAGTCGATGATTTCAAGAGCCGCTACGGGGTTGCGCTGAAGGGCATCTATCAGAGAGGTAATCCGGAAGATAATGATCCGCTGATGCTGGTGATCCTGAACAGGAAGAAGGTTAATGAAACCTGGAAATTCCTGGAACTCCTGGAGATGGAAAAAAAGAACATCGTAAAGATTCAGGACAGGCCGTTTCAGGAATATCTTGAAAAAATATACGATCTTCAAATGCAGGAAAGTATCAACGATCTTCGCCTGTATATCCAGGGTGAATATGAGAATATGGCCAATCAGCTTCTGCAGTATGAAGAAGAGGCCCATCTGATGGAATATGAGATCGGGCTGGATATGTATCAGCGGGTCAGTGAAAGCCATTATCAGGATGAAAAGGCAGGAGAAAGGGAATCCGGGGAAGGCCTGGTTGTTTATCCCTTCCAGGGTGAATTCTGGAATGATGAGCTGGCAGACTACCATGTCCGGCTGCCGAACAAATGCAACAACACGGAAGAATGGGATATCTTTTTCAAATGAAACGATACACTAAAATAAACATCACATTTTTGGCTGTCATGACCGTGTTCCTGATCGGATTTTCGGGCACGGCATTTGGGAATGCGGCTCCCGGATATCAAAAGCAGGACAAGGAGGAGGAACACCGAAAGGTTGTGGAGAGGCTGGTCCGGGATCAGGCCAAGGTGGAAAAAACAATTGCCGCCACCAGGATCCTGATTGACAAATCCGTCAACCGTCCCTACCTGCCGGAATTGTATCTGCGGTTGGCGGAGCTGTATATCGAAAAGTCCAGGATGGTTTATTTTATCCGGAAAAACAGTATCAAAGGAGAGGGTTCCCCTCTGGATCAACTGGAATCCAATTCCCTGAAAAACCAGGCCATTGAAGTCTACCAGCGAATCATTACCCATTTTCCGGATTATCCGGACCGGGATAAGGTTCATTTTTTTATGGCCCATGAATATCGGGAGCTTTCTCAGTTTGACAACATGATTGTCCAATACCGTGAAATTATCAATAACCATAAGAAGAGTGATTATGTTCCGGAGGCCTATCTTCTGCTGGGTGATTATTTCATCAACAAGGAAGATCTGGACCTGGCCAAACGTCATTATCATGCGGTTCTGAACTATCCCGAAAGTCCGGCAGTCGGGATTGCGCGGTATAAACTCGCATGGTGCCATATCAACAAAGCCGAATATCCGGAAGCGATCGGACTTTTTGAGGAAGCTGTGGCCCGGACACCTTCCGGGAAAAATCTGGATGTCGATACATACAAACGTGTCGACATCCGGCTGGAGTCTCTGATTGATATGGCCTTTTGCTATGGGGAGGTTTACAAGACAAACACTCCGGATCAGGCCCTTGAATATTTTCGGCGCTATGCATGGTCAAGACAGGTTTACGTGACGGTTCTGGAAAAACTTGCGTACCGCTATTTGTTGAAAAAGAAATGGCAGCATGCGGCAAGCGTATACCGGGAGCTTTCCGGACTTCAGCATGATGCGGAGAAACTTCTGGATTATTCGCGGAGCCTGTTTGAGTGTGTACAGGCCATCGGTTCATTCGCGGACACGGACCGGGATATTCAGTTTATTGTAAAAGCCTTGAAAAAGCAGAAATATTCCATCCATATTCCGGATGAAAAAAAGAAAACCAATCTTCATGATTATGAGCTGTATGCCAGAGATCTGGTGACCCATGCGCATCAGAAAGCCGGAAAGGAAAAATCGGTTTCCGATTTCAAACGGGCGGCCGATTCCTACAAACTGTATCTGGACTTTTTTGAGAACAGTCCGGTGTATCTGGAAATGGCCGGCAACTATGCGGAAACGCTTTTTTCTTCCGGGCAGTATTTTGAGGCCGGCAAACAGTATGAAAAGATCCTGAATAAAATTCCGGTTGACAGTCCGAAAAAGGAAGAAGTTTTATACAGTGCCGTCATTTCCTATTACACGGCCCTGAAAAAGAAAGAAGAGCTGAATTACTTCCAGACGGCATATGCCAGAGCCGGTCTGAAAACCACCGGACAGATGTATGCGTCTTTCTTCCCAAAATCCCGGCATGTTCCGGATGTATTGTTCAATGTTGCCTGGATTTCGTATGATGCCGGTAAATATGATGAAGCCATTTCCGAGTTTACCGGTTTTGTGGACGTCTATCCATATGGAAAACCGGCCCGTGCAGCTGTTCATCTGATCCTGGACGCTTACCATCTGAAAGAGGACTACGAAAATCTGATCCGATACGGAAAAAAGATCCTGAGTCGGCCTGAAATCAAGGATCCGGAGTTCCGGAAGGAAGTCGCCGGAATCGTCCATGCGACCGAGAGCAAAATGGTTTCTTCCCTTACCCTTGCCGCGATGGATGACTGGGAAAAGGGCAAGAGCGATCTGATGGAGTTTGCGACAAAAAGCGGTTCTTCCGGAATGGGTGAAGAAGCCCTGAATGCGCTGATTGTTTCCAGCAGGGAAAAAGGTGACCTGGATACACTTTTAAGCGCCAGCGAAGATCTGGTCCGGCAGTACCCGTCTTCCGCCAGGGTGGAAACAACGCTTGGTGTCATGATCGATACTTCCTTAAAGACCGCAAGATTCAGGCTGGTTGCCGAGTATCTTGAATCGTTTGCAAAGCGTTTGCCGAATCATGCCCACAATCGGGATTTCCTGAGTCAGGCCGGGTGGATTCGAAAACATCTTGGGCAATTTGACCGTTCCACCCAGAATTTCGAATATCTGCTGAAGCTGAATCAGAAAGACGCGTCCCGGAAAGACGAGATTGTTTTTGCCATGGCGGATAATGCGGTTCAGATGGGAAAACCGGACCAGGCGATTCAGGTCCTGACCGCCAACCGGAAGCTTCTGACCGAAACCGGCAAGGTCCGGGCCGATGCACAGGCCGCTGACCTGTATCTCCATATCGGTGACCGTAAAAATGCCGCTGCATATCAAAAGATGGCGTTGGGCCGGTATACGGAAACCTTGGGGCAGAGCGACCATGAGTTGAAGAACGATATGGCGAAGATGGCGTATCATCAGGTGCAGCAGAAAAATCAGGAATACATGTCGCTGAAGCTTCAGCAAAAGATAGACAATGCAATCGTTGCCCGAAAAACAAAACTCCTGGAAGAACTGGAAAAAGGGTATCAGGCGGTCATGCAATACAAGTCCCCGGATTGGGCTCTTGCAGCATGTTACCGGAGTTATGAAATCAATCGGGAATTTTCCTCTTTTCTCATCGAATCCCCGCTTCCGGACCTGAGTCCCGAAGATAAAAAGCAATATGCCGTTCTGATTCGGCAGAAAGCGGCGGAATACAACCGGAAGGCTGAAGAATACCGGAAAACCGGAATCGAACTGGCCCATAAGTGGGAAATCTGTGATCCGAAGCTCGCTTCCTTTTTTGCCGGATCACCGGAATCGGAAGCCGGGAAATCGGATTTTCGCAGCTTTTCCGGAACCGTTTCCGCTGTGGAAATCAGTTCAAAAACCCTCACAGATCAGCTTTTAAAAAAGCTGCATGAGAAGCTTAGCAAATATCCGGATGATAAACAGACACTGGCGGAACTTTCCGAGGCCTATATCCGGAAAGGAGATTTCCGGCAGGCCCTTTTGATCACCCAGCAGACCTTGAACGGAATGCAGGATCGGAAAAATCCGATGGCGGCAAGGTTCTATAACAATCTTGGCATTTCGCATCTGTATATCGGAAATGACCGGCAGGCCAAGGATGCTTTCCAAAAGGCACTGGATATCAATGCCGGCAGCACCGGTGCAAAAGTCAATCTGGCCGGTCTGTTTTCCTACTATGGCCACTCAACCAAGGCGGATCGGATTTACAATACCCTTCCGGAATCCGGCAGGCTGGAAAGTTCGGAAGAAATAATTCATCCGCGGGCAAGGGAGTTTTATTATGTTCAACATCAAAATTCAAAAAGCTGATATGCGATCGATTGGTTTCATTTATATTGTATTTTGTTTGAGTATTGGGTTGTCCGGCTGCGGCGGTGGCGGGTCTGACGGCAGCTCCGTTGCTCAGAATCCGGAAACGGATACCGGACAGAGCCAGGAAGCCGTTGCCGGCACATGGGAAAAAGTGGAACTGCGACGGCTCCAGGCTTCGGGTATGCTGATTCCCAATGTCCAGACCGTATTTGATGGCGAGTCGACCATTCATGTTGCCTATTTCACGGACAGTCTGAACACGGTTTCCGGATTTACGGTCAATCATTCCACCTTTTCCGTTCAGGATATGGCCGCCGGATCAAACCGGGAGATCATCGATATCGACAATTGCAGAACCCTGGGACTGACCCTGGGAACTTCTCAACTCCCGATTGTCTCCTATCAGGGAGGCCGGATCCGGGAGTGCGGCTCGGAGCAGCAGTCCGATGTGATGATGAATCTGGGATCGGGAAGCAACTGGACGGAAGCCGTCGCCGGTATCGGGTTTGTGGAACGGAATCCGGTTTTTCAGGACGGGCTTGCCGGGAAAAGGGTTTCGGTTGCGTCGGATTCTTCCGGGAATATCCATCTGGCCTATCAGTTTTTTTATGAAGGCTGTGATGCCATGAACTTCAACTATCCGGATCTGCTGTATGTCCGCAAGTCAGGCACGCACCCGGAAGCCGATTCCGATGAAGAGACGGTTGAAGGCAATATCTACAATACAAACGGCACGGCGAGCGCCCAGAACAATGTGGGTGCCAATGCCGGGATCATTATTGACAGCGAGGATGATCCGGCCGTCTTTTATTATGCGGACCTTACCCCCAACAGTTCCGGCATGAGTCAAAAAGGACTTCGTGTTGCCCGGAAAAAAAGCGGTATCTGGACCCATGAATGGATCGAAACCGGAATCCGGGTGGGCGATATCAGCGCCGGTCTGGACCCAAATGGAAACCTTGCCGTGGCCTATCATGTGGAAAGCGAATACCGTGACTCTCTGGGTTCCCATGATAAGTTGTTAAAATATGCCGTCCGGAACCATTCAGGCTGGAACCGGATGATTGTCGATGAAAGTGTTCAATGCGGAAGGTATTGCAGCCTTTCCTTCAATGCGGAAGGATACCCGGCCATTGCCTATTATGCGGTACAAAACCACAGCGGAAGCACATCATTGCAGGATCTTAAATTTGCCGAATATACCGGTTCGGTTTGGGAGACCGAAACCGTATCCGCAGAAGGAGATGTCGGGCATGACAATACACTCTGGTTTGACAGGAACGGAACGGCGTATATCTGCTCCTACTCTGAAACAACGAATACGATTTTTCTGTTCTATCGATAGAGGAGGGAAATAAAATGAGAATGATAATAATAGTCAGCATATGCATATTGTTTTTTCCGGCTTTGGATCAATCGGGTTATGCGGCAACAGATCCCAACGACTGGTATGATGAATGTCCGGATCAGAACTGCGGTGCGCCTCCTGCCGGCGGAGTCGGCGGCGGCGGTGCAGGCGGAGGCCCGATCCTGGTGAGTTATGATCTTGGCCCTTTATGGTCGCTTCAGGAAGATGCCGATGCCGACGGCGTTCTGGATACCAGAGACAACTGCCCTTATCTCCCCAATGATCAGTCCAATTCGGATGGTGATGATTATGGAGATGCCTGCGACAACTGTCCGGGTGTGGCAAACAATGACCAGACAGATACGGATGGAGACGGCATCGGAGATGCCTGTGATATCGACATTGACGGTGACGGAATTGAAAATTCTCCCGATAACTGTCCGATGACAGCCAATCCCAATCAATCGGATACGGACGGAGACGGCATCGGCGATCTTTGTGATGACGATGATGACAATGACGGAATTCCGGACAGTGTAGACAACTGCCCCCGTGATCCGAATATCGGTCAGGAAAACAGCGATTTTTATATGAACGGCGACGCTGCCGGGAATGAGTGCGATAATGACTGGGACAATGACGGATTTTCCGATGATATGGATCTGTGTCCCCGATGCCGGACAGATGAAAATACCGATATGGACGGTGACGGAATCGGTGATGCATGTGATAACTGTCCCCGTACATTCAATCCGGATCAGACGGATTCCGATCGAAATGGGAGAGGAGACGCCTGCAATGAATAATCAAATGAGAAAAGCGTTTTCCATCATAGTGGTTTTCCTGATCATGACCGGCTGTTCGGAAAGTCCTCCTCTGGAAAGAACGCAGGCTCGTACCCAGGCATCGCTGAACGGCTCCTTTTTGACCGAAAGCCCGGATGAGATCAATTTTCCGGTCAAGGTACTGTTCGCCATCGACTGTTCCCTGAGTATGGGGGATGAGGAAATGGGGATTGTGGATGGCTCCGACCCTTATTTTTTAAGGATTGAGGCGGTCCGGAATTTTATCAGCCGGTACAACAGCAATGAGAACACTTCCTTTGGCGTCATGCTGTGGAGCAATACCGTATTTGAGACAACTGGAGGTTTTACCAAGGACCCGGCAGTCCTGGACAACATCCTGACCGATGTCCAGAATGATACCACCACTGACTATCTGGGAACCCTGGATGAAATTTTTATCGATCTCCGGAACGATATCATCAATTCCAATGAGGAAAACCGTGTGCGTTCGAAATACATTGTGATTTTTCTGAGCGACGGGGTTCCCAATGCCCAGGGTCAAAGTCAGGCGGATGCGGATATTTTCAGCCGTGTTGAGGATATCAACAGCATGGTGACCGAATATGGGGTCGGGTCATTCAATTTCCATACATTCCTTTTGCTGGGAAATTTCGGGAATGATGCTTATGGGCAGGCCAGACGGGCGGAAGCAGAGACCACCCTCGCGGGAATGGCGGAAAGGGGAAACGGCCGGTTCAGCCTGTTTGAAAGCGCGGAAGCGGTCGACTTCATCAACATTGTGGATATGCGGCTGACCGTCGAATATAAAGTGAAATACATGGTTGCCTATAATTATAATGTGATTCCCGGCGTTGAGCTGGTGTATGCAGACAGCGACGGGGACGGCCTGTCCGATGATGAGGAGGAGCAGTATGGAACCGACCCTGAGATGGTGGACACGGATGGGGATGGATTGAGTGATTTTTTTGAAATCAAGGTCAGTTCTCCCGGCCATGTGCTGAACCCTCTGGACCCGACGGACAGCAATTGTGACAGAGCGGCCGTTGGGGTGGATTCGGACAAGGACGGGCTTACGGACTGTGAGGAACTCGTGAAAGGCACCAACCGGCTTGTCCCGGATACGGATCTTGACGGCATTCCGGATGGGATTGAATTCCTGACCGGCACCAATCCACTTGAGGTGCAGCATACCATGGACACGGATTTTGACGGCATTGTAGACTGGCTGGAGGTTCAACGGCATACCAATGTCACCTCCAATGACGAGAAAATTCGCGAACGATACAGCTATCGCTACAATATTACGGACGCCGGTCTGGTCCGGATCAATCAGGGCACGGAAATGGAATCCTACGTACGCCGGTTCAATTTCAACATCTCCAATATCGATGTTGTGGATACGACAGGATATACAGCCGCCGATGGCCAGGTTCGCCGTGACGGGGATAACCTGATCCGGTTTTTTCTGGCCGAGGTTCCGGAGGACACTCCGGACAGTCCGCCGGTTTTCCGGATGGCGGAAGCGGTGATCAATATCAACGATGACAACAAAGACATTATTCTGACTCCCGCAGATTTTACGTTGCTGCAATAAAAGGAGAACAAACATGAAACCATATAAAATCTATTTGTTGATGACATTCCTTTTGTTCATCTCCTGTTCCGGATCGGATGATCCTGCCGGGTCAAGTTCAGGACTTCCCGAGCTTGTCCTGAGACAGCGGATGGCAGGAGCTATTTCAACAGTCGGTAAGGTTGACTGGTATTATTTCCGTGCGGCCGAAGCCAATACCATCATGCAGGTCCGGTGTTCCAGCGAAACCATCCGTCCGGATGTGGATCTTCTGGTGACGGTATTCCAGCAGGACGAACAGGGAAACCGGACAAGACTGTATGCGGATCATGCGCCGGATAACGGTATCGCTCCGGCCGACCTGAAACTCAATGTCTACATCGACCAGCCAAAGGATATTGTCATATCGGTTCGGGACCTGATGGATGATGATGCATCGGATCATCCGTATTATCTTTATGTGGATTTTTCCGCTGTTGCCCAAGGAAACGACAGCTTTGCCCAGGCACGGGAGCTTACCATCAACAGTGATGCCTGCCTAACAGACAGTATCGAATCCATTGGCGATATCGACTGCTTTGCCTTTGCATCCCAGGGTGGCATCTATGATCTGAGTGTCGCGTTTTCTCCCCTCTCCGGAAGCAGCGTACAGCTTTCCGTTGATTTGTATAATGCGCTGGGGCAGCGGATCGACAGGCAGACCGGCGCCAATCTGCGCAATTTCGAATTGACCCATTTCCTGCCTGCCGGTGTGTATTATGTGCAGGTGAATGATTCCGGCCGTGATGATTTTGACCAGGGCTCCGTCTATTCGGTTTGCCTGAATGCGCTTGCAAATGTAGAAGCCAATCAAAATGACCGTCGGGAAGATGCCGAATCCATTACTCTGGCTGCATTTGATTCGGAAAACAATATTACCGGGTCCCTGGATTACATCACGGATGCCGACTGGTACCGGATTTCCCTGCCGGACCCTTCAAGCGGATTCCGTGTTCTGGACCTGAGATTTACCGGCACTGCTGCCAAAGAATATCTTGTCAATGTTCTGGATCAGGATGGAGAAGCAATCCTGTCCCATTCTTTTAACGGAGGTTCTCCCGAATACAGAACCCTGATCAGGCTGGATGAGAGTGCCTGTTATTTCATGGTGACGCCGGCGGCAGGTCAGGTTGAATTTCAGGCCATGCCGTACACGGCGATGGTGAGGGCATTGAACATTATGGATGATGCCGAGGTCGCTCCCAACAGCAATGATACCATCGAAACCGCCGATCCGTTGACGCCGACTTCCGATCCGTCATCCGTCACATCCGGAAAGATCGGATTCCGGGGAGATGCGGACTGGTATTCCGTAACCGTACCGGCCCATGCCGATCCGCAGATCCTGGAAGTGTTTTTCGAAGCTCCCCTATCTCTGGTGGAATATTCTTTGAGCATCATGAACGATAGTCTCATTGAGAGGCTGTTCAACAACCATTCGGAAACCACAGCCACCTCCCTCAAAACCGGACTGCTGATTCCGGCAAATGCCCAGGATGCTGTTTACTCCTTTAAGGTCCATGACTTTCAGGATGATGACGGGGATGATGTGACCTATACCATCCGGACGGATATCAGGGATATTCCGGCCGCCCTTCCGGCCGCCGCCGCAGGATCGCCGCCATCCGGAGAGGCGATTCAGTATTATAATGAAGCCCTGGAGTCGGATGCGGATTCGATTTCGTTGTATATCAATCCGAGTTCCACCAGGACCTTTAATGTAGACAACGCCCTTCTGGCCACCGCCGGGGCAATGCAGCAGGCCAATACCCCGGAAGCCGGGCTGACGACCCTGACCTTTCCATGGGTTGCCGGATATGTCGACTATAAGGGCGATCAGGACTGGTTCAAAATCGATTTGTCTCCGCTGGATGCTTCCGAAGACTGGTACTATGAAATCCAGGTGGAATTGTATGCGCCTGCAACCGATGTGGAGTATGTCTGGAAGTTTTTCCCGGATGTCCCCAATGACGGCACCCTTTCCAACAGCCGTGGCAGCTACAGCGGGTTTATCGCCTCCGCAGGTGATACGACGGTCACGGAATCACCAGTGAGCATTGTTACGCCTTCCGTAGATGACGACGCATTCTGGATTGGCGATGCATGGTCCGGAGAGGCCTACTTCAGCATCAGTGATTTTAACTTTGTGACACTTCCCGCCGGCGGAAACAATCCCCTGCCGGATGATGACTGGGGAGGATATGGTTCGGCACCTTACTATTTTCAGGTCACCCTGGTATATCACCCGGGTGAATCCAGACCGGAATAAGGAGGTAAAACAGATTACGGCTCTTCCCGTTTTCCTGAAATCCCTGTTTGGCTTGAGAGGACCGGACAGGGCAGGAAATACGGGCGGAGCCGTATTTTTTCTCCCGCTTGTCTCATTTCATGCGAAACATAATGAAATGACGAGTCACCTTATCCTTGATTCATGGTAATATTCCAGTAAACCGAAAGCTTTCACTCGGATGAAATTGTTGATTTTTCGTAAAAAGTTGTAGAAATAATTTTGCGAAAATGATATGCCGGGTTTTAAATCGAGCCGACCATATCCGGAGTTGTATTTTTCACTTCTGATTAAGAATCTGAATGAAAATTTCCGGAATCAATTGTGCATCCGGTCGCGGACTCGCCTTCTGAACAATTCGTTACAATTCGGCAAAGGAAAAAAATATGGAAAAAAATCAAAGCGGGTTAACGATGCTTGAATTGGTGGTTACCGTTGCAGTAATCGCAATCATATCTGCCATTTCGACGCCTTATTATATTCGGTACCGAACCGGTGCCCAGTTGAGGGAAGGAATATTCACCCTGAAGGCTGACCTCGGCAGAGCCCGGTCCATTGCCGTTCGGGGCCGCTCCGATGTCCTTGTCCAGCTTTCTTCCGGCAGCTACACCATCGGTACAATGAATCCGGTTGAGCTTCCGTCCGGTGTGCGGATTAATCTTACGGCTACAAATATAGATAATGACAACCTTACCTTCAGCAGCAAGGGACTCCCCAAAAACAGCATTAACGATACCGGCACCATTGTTCTGGAGAACAGTTCCGGAGAGTCCAGGAATATCAACATCAATCGACTTGGGAGAATTACCATTCAATAGATGGTTACGCCATTTGATGGAATTAAATTTCATCCATGAAAGATAAAGGACCTGTTTGATATGATTAAAGGATTCAAAATGAATCGTTCAAGATGGGAAAACGGGCATTTTTGTTTACCCCCTTTGAAGGGCAGTCAGGAAAAGGGCTTTACATTGATCGAACTGATGATCGGGCTTGCTGTTTTCAGCTTGGCGGGCGCAGTCATTTATTCCGTTATGATCAACATGACCCGATCCTTTACCACGCAGGAAGCCCACGTTCAGGTGCAGCAGCAGCTTCGCGCAGCCGGAGATCTGATCATTCAGGACATTCGCATGGGCGGTTATGATCCCAAGGGGGAGGCGGTTGATCCGGATATCACAACGGACGGAAAACCGGGGATTACCGCAGCGACGTCACAATCCATTCAATTTACGGCTGATATGGACGGGGACGGCACGATTGATGACCCCAATGCGGCGGACGGAATTGATATTACCGATTTTGAACGGATGGCGTATGAGTACAATAATGCGGCCAACCGCATCGAACAGGTTCTGATCAAGGCAGACGCTTCGGAAGTGGACAGATCGATTCTGCTGGATAATGTGACGGCTTGTACTTTTGCATACCTGGATGAAGATCATGTGATTCTGGGGACGCCGGTTTCAACCGCCGATCTTTCCCGGATTCGAACCGTGGATTTTGACATGACTCTTTCGCAGCCCGCAGGTCTTGCCGGTTCTATATCCCGAAGGTTTTCAACGAGAATCAAATGCAGGAATCTTGGACTGGAATAGGGAGGATGGATCATATGCCCATATGGAAATCGTGTAATCGGCTCAATGTCAATCAGGCAGAAAATGAAAAAGGGTTCAGCCTGATTGAAATCATGATATCCCTGAGTATTTTCGCTGTCGGAATTCTTGCCATTTCATCGCTCCAGATCGGGACTATCAACAGCAATGCAAAGGCGGGAAGAACCGTTGAGGCGGTTGCCATAGCCCAGGAGCAGGTGGAAACCCTGATGACTTCCCACTATGCCGATGTGAATACAACCGGACCCATTACCCTGAATACCCGTTACAATGTTTCCTGGACGGTTGCCGCACCGGTGATGAATACCAAGGACGTGGCCCTGATAGTCTCCTGGAGGGAGGGAACGCAGACAAGATCGATTGCCATGAATTTTACCATACGGGATGAGACGATTTAACCGGTTGTTCAGGATACGGAATGTTTTCAAGGGAGATGTCACGGTATGAGAAATTTTTTGAAAATAACGGACGATGAAAGAGGGTCGGCTATCGTCATTGTACTGCTGATTGTCGCGCTGCTGACCGTGGTTGGGATTGCCGCAAGGACTACCAGCACAACAGAGATGATGACTGTCCGGAACGTCATCCTTGACAGGCAGGATTTTTATTTCACGGAAAGCGGTATCTATACGGTTGCTAGAAGCGTGGATCAGGGAACCGGCGGCTTTGTTGTTCTGGATATCGACACGCCAATGATTTTATCTGCGGTGACCGAGGGAGCAGCTCCGCTGTCTCAGGCAGGCCTTGGTGTAACGGATGAAGAGTGGGAGGCGATATTGACCAATTACACGGATGCGGCCTGGCCGATAAACAACGCAACAGAACCCGGCGAGTATGCATACCGTGTGTATTACAGGGGACAGGGGGAACTGCCCAAAGGTTTCGGTGAAAAAGGATCGTCATCTTATGTTTATTCCATTGTTTCCCGCAAACAGGTGTCGGATGGAGCGGGCAATGTATCGGGAACGACTACCATTATTGATACCGGTCATCGCAAGATCGGACCAAAAGCATCTTCATGACCATCATGGGGATTTTGGTTCCGTTTTATTCATTGAACAGGGAGGAAAGCAGTATGAAGACCAAAGAGAAGTGTCATATAGTGTTTTCGATTGTGTTCATCTTTATTGTCGGAGCATGGTGCCCATCGACCTGGGCGGATGATACCGATATCTATAAACCAAAAGTAAAACACAATGTCATCATACTCCTCGATACGTCCGACAGCATGGGATACGGGGTGTATGACAATGATGTGGATTATCATGCTTTTTACCGGTATATCAGCACGGATCGCACCAAATGGATCAATTCCAGGGATGCCATCGCCGGCGGATATGGAACCTCCGCCTATTTTTATCCCTATACCAGGGCCATGAACAGAACGAAAATTTATATGGTTTACGGCAATATCGGTTTTGCAAACGGTATTACCGGGGATGCGGCGGATCCGGATTATGTGTGGTGGATTTCCTCCATGGTGGATATGAAAACATATATCACCGCTGCCGGAGAACTGGAGGATGAAACCGGAAAGAACCCGGGAGAAACCGGTTATGCAGGCCGTGTCAGTACGGAAGTGGATGCAACCACCGGAGAAACCATGATCACCATTGACGGCCGGCGCCTGCCGAACAATCAGGACCGGAAGCTCCATGACCGGCAGGAAAATCCAGACGGATCGCGAGTCGATAAAGGCTTTGCCGGCCTGATCCGGGCACCGGGATACACATTCAGCGGGTATTTTTATAAAGGGAGCGGAGACAGGAATCTGAGTGTCACTTCCGCGTCCTCTTCCTATACGGATGATCCTGCAGCAGCCGGCACCTATGATGGAAAGGAGAAGGATTACTTCCTCATTACCGGCAACTGGATCAACATGCAGATGGTGTACAACCTGGAGGTTGAGGTGAAAAACAATGACTGGCAGCGGGCATGGGAGGTTTGCACATTTCCGGCCGCAAATTACACTCCGGTCGTCGATTTTTCCATGACTTCACCGAATTTCCCCGCTGATTATTATTCCAATTATGATTCCATGCAGGATGGCGCAACGAATTATGTCATCTATAATGGAGAGGCCGATAAAATCCGGTTCCATTTTTCCGATTTTTCTCTTGGCAGCGGTGATAAGATCGAGGTCTATGACCAAAGCGGGGATTACAAATTCGACATCACCAGCATTCCCGCTGACGGCTGGTCAAACTGGGTGGACGGTGGAAGACTTGTCCTCCGTTTTGTGACGGATGATGATGCTGCGTCAGTGAGCAGCGGATGGAAGATCAATGCCTATCAATATCAATCCAAAACCGATTATAATTTTTTCTCCAGACTGGAAGTCGCCTCTGCGGCCATGATCGATGTGGTGGAGACCACCCGTGGAAAGGTAAACTGGGGTGTGATGATGTTTACAAGGCAGGGAGGAAAATCCAAGGCCGCACCACCTCTCAATCCAAGCTTCAACGATGATCAGCAGAAACAGAGCATTATCAATGCTCTTGACAGCGCGGTCGCCTCGGGGGATTCCCATCTGGGTGAGGCCATGCAGGATGTTTTCAATGAATTTCACAGCAAGGTCAATCAGATCCATCGGTCCTGCAATAAAAATTTTGTGATTACCCTGACCGATGGCTATCCGGATGCGGATGATGACTGGATCAGAATCCCAGGGATCAATTTTGCGGACCCCGCCTGGCATGACGACCCTCCCCACAATTACACACAGGATCCCTTTCAGTATGCATCGCCCAATCCGGACTACTATGACGATGTGGCTCATTATATGTATACTCACAGCTATGTGGATTATTCCGATGTTGCCGAGGCCGATCGGAAAAATTCGCCGGACAATATCCTTGTTCACAATATCGGGTTCAGCAACGACATGAAACTGCTTGAACATGCATCGGATGTGGGCGGCGGCATCTATCTTACCGCGTTTTCCAAATCGCAACTGGTCAATGCGTTTTACTCCCTTGGGCTCATGATTGCGGAATATTCATCTTACACGGCACCGGTTGTGTCTGTTGACGAAGCCAACCGGGTTCAATCCGGTGATAAATTGTATATGGCCCTGTTCAAGCCCAATGAAGATCTCCAGTGGAGTGGAAATTTAAAAAAATATGGATTGGGTTACGGCGTTGTCACAAATTGCGGACGGGAGGAAGACTGGTTTGTCGTCGACAAATCCGGCCTGCCTGCAACCGATTGTGATGGTAACATGCTTCAGGAGACCTCTTCTTTCTGGTCAACCCGGAATGACGGCGGTGAGGTCGAGATGGGAGGTGCAGGACAGATTCTGTATAATTCCGTACCGGCATCCATCGGGCTTCTGGAGGCTTCTGCCGTTGAATCCACACTTGTCGGCGGTATACCGTTTCGCAATATTTTTACATGTACCAGTGCCGCGGACGTTACCCTGAAAAGAGTGGCCACAGACACCATTACCAATACCGAGCTTCAGGTGTTAACCGATGCGGACCGGTATAAGATTATCAATTTCCTGTATGGGTATACCTATGACGCTCATACGGCCGCTACTGCTCTGGCCGCAGGCGGTCTTGCTGTGGAAGGATCGCCGGTCATCAAAAATTCCTGGCCTCTGGGCCCGATCATTCATTCTTCTCCCAAACTGCTGGATTATTTTGATTCAAGCGGCGTCTTAACCCATCGGTATATTGCCGTGGGCGCCAATGACGGCATGCTGCATGTGTTTGACGATACCAACGGCCGTGAAATATTTGCTTTTGTACCTACCGGGGTGTTGTCAAAAATGAAAGAGTATGATCCTGCACTCAATAACCTCAAGGTCTATACTGTGGATGGATCACCCATGCTGATGGAAGACAAGAATGGAAAGAAAATCCTATTTTTTGGACTAAGGAGAGGAGGCCGCGAGTATTATGCCATGAATGTTACCAGCACCAATCCGGCAAACTGGACCGTTCTGGGAGCAGTCAGCAATCTGACCGCCGGCATGGGAGAGCTGGCACTCACATTCGCTCAGCCCGGGCATGCCCGTATCAAGACCGGAACCGTTACGGATGCGGAAGGGAAAACAACGGATGTGGTTAAGAATATTCTGATTATTCCCGGCGGCTATGATGCGAATGAAGACAAGGCCACTCCGGAAGCGTCCTATGAATTAACACCTTCGCATAAAAGCAGCATGGGCAGAGCGATTTATATTTTTGATCTGGATCTGGGAACGCCCATCAGCAGCACCTATTTTCATACGGATGTTGCCATGCCTGCCGGGCAGACGCAGTTTGCCTATCCCGGTGATGCCTGGGCAAGCACCAATCCCACGGAACTGTTGGCTCAGATGAAGTACTGCTTTGCCGCTGATCCGGTCATCATTACGGATTCCAACGGGTATATGAAGACGATGTATATTGTCGATCTTTACGGCCAAGTCTGGAAGATGACCTATGCTCTGGATGCGGCTGCCGGTCAATATAAATTTTACCTGTATCTGATTTTTAAAGCCAATCCCAGAACCGATCAGGCTTCGGCTTATGCGCTTCGCAGCCAGTTCTTAACCTGGTCGGCAGGTGATCCCGATCCGCGGGGAACCATTTCCTTTGTTACGGATAACCAGGATAATGTCGACAATCCCCGGAAAACCTTTTTTACGCCGGATGTTTCCTATGCCGGAAACTGTTATACGGATGTGCCGGTGCTGTATATGGGTACCGGTGATCGGGAACACCCCACATTTATCGGGCCGGAAAGCGGTGAGCATGTGAGAAACGGGCTGTATGCCTTCTATGATGCCCATGCCTACCGTACCGTTGTGCTGGGACAGAGCAGTTATACCAACCCCACCAGTACGGACCCATCCGATACCGGGTTTTTAAATGACTGTTATTCGGAAAAGGACCTGTTGAATGTTACCTGCGGCGCACTGGAACCGGATATTATGGCGGGCAATAATGCGGCTGAGGATGCGCAGACAAAAACCAATATTGATGAATTTCTCCGCAATGAAACCAAGGGTTATTTTATACGGTTTTCTGATTTTTCCGGCTGTATCAATGAAGGGGATAATGCAGAGCATTATGGGGAGAAAGCCTTGTCACCGGTTACGCTTTTTGCCAAAAAAGTATTTGTACCAACCTATCAGCCGATCAATCCCTCCAGCAACAATGACCCATGTGTGTATGACGGTGTTGCGCGTTTATGGGCCGTTGATTATTGCGACGGGAATGCCGCGTATAATCTTTATACAGGCAATGATACGGATATTGTGGATGCGGAAGGAAACACAACCGGCGAGAAGGAAGCCGCATTCACAAGAGGCGACCGCTACGTTGTCATCGGCAAGCATATTCCTTCAGGGGTATCAATCATTGTAAGGGAGGGGGAGGCTTCATTGTTCGTATCTGTCGGCGGAAAGATTGCTACACCGGTGGATATAGACCTGCCCCTGGGTATGATACCGCTGTATTGGAAGGAAATATTGGAATAAGGGAGAAATGCTATGAAACGAAATTTCAGGATGGTTACCATTATGTTTACCATGGTTATGGCAAGTATTACCTTGCTTCATAATCCAGCGTGCGCCTTTGTCGCAGCCGAAGATATCCATATTGACCGGGGGATTGTCGATTATGTGAATCATCATGATGGATCTATTCAGATCGGAGAGAGCGCGTATTTTTTTGAAAAAAAGGGAAACAGTCAAATTGCCGAACACAATATTTCCCAGTCCGATCTTGTTGAGATTTATTATAAAAGGGTAGAGGATAAAAAGATGATCATCCGCATCAAGCTGATTCAAAGGGAATCATCTGCAAACTGATTGTTCGTTGATAGGGGAGGATACGCCGAAAAAAATAGGATGATCGGTATTTGCATTATCCTGCAATGGCTGATATGGAACTCCGTAAAACAAATGTATAGACAGAAGGATACCTGCTGATAATGGATGGCTTGCTTCCAATTACGGAAAGACTTTATCTGGTTCCATCCCCCACCGGGGGTAAATTCCCCATGGCGTTTTCATTTCTGGTCATGGGAAGCGATACCCATGCCCTGATCGATACCGGGTGCGGAGAAAAGGTCTGCCGGTCTGTCATGGAGACATGCGGGGTGGATCTGGTGATCAACTCCCATTGTCATCCGGACCATGTTTCCGGAAACCATCTGTTTGCGGAAAAGGAGTTGTGGGTCCCGGAGGAGCGCGCCGCAGAAACCGGTGCTGTTGAGCGTCTGGCCAAACGGCTCGTGGGTCCGGACCCGGTTGTCATGGATCATTGGAAAAATTTCGTCCGGGAAGGGCTCGGGCTCCGTGATTACCATCATACAAAGACCTTTGGTGATAACGAGCTTCTGGATTTCGGCGGCATCCGATTCCGGACGATCCATTGCCCCGGCCATCTGGATGATCATTACTGTTTTCTGGAACCGGACAGCGGTCTTTTACTGTCATTTGATATTGACCTGACCACGTTTGGTCCTTTTTACGGCAATCCCGAGGCCGACATCCCGCTGTTTCGGGCCTCGATAAAAAAAATCATCAGCATGCAACCCCGGGCTATTGCCGGCTCCCACCGGCTGCCTGTTTATGAGGATATTACCGAAGAACTGCAAAGCTTTGACGCCAAGTTTGACCGCAATCAGGACCGGGTGTCATCTGCTCTGGATGTGCCGCGAAGCTTGGACGAAATCTGTGCGCTGAAACCGATTTACGGGAAATACCCTTCAGGCCTTGAGATCATCTATGGCTTTTTTGAACGCCATATGGTGGAAAAAAACCTGCAGGAAATGATCAGGGCAGGGCTGGTGGAAAGACAGGACGGAAAATATGCCCGGCTATTTTCATCCGGTTAAAAAAGCCCCCATCATCCGCATATGGTGCGTAATACAGACCGTAAGTTAAGATTTATTTTGCTTGCGAACGTTGGGGCTTTGCAGCGAGGGAACCGGGTCCGTCAACCGCTCGTGGTGTATCGTGTATGCCCGGACGTCGGCTACCCGATTCGCATTAAAAAATTCTTTCAACTTTGATTTTAAGAGTCTTTGCAATCCGTCTTGCCATGTCAGGCGTAAGCCGACGCTTGCCCCTTTCATAGTCACTTACCATATTCTGACGAATTCCAAGTTTTTCAGCCAGCTGGGATTGTGATAAATTCGCCTTGAGTCGGGCCGCAGAAAGAAGGTTGCCTATCCTGTTTGATTGCATTTCTTGCCAAAAATCAGTCTCTTCAATAGAAATACTCTCATCCAGGTCAGATGTAAGAATGTTTACTTCATATTTTTTACTAATCCATTCAATAAGTTCTACAACATTCTCACCTTGAAGAGAGATTTCAATACGGGGCTTTTTCACGAGAGCCAACATAATACACCTCAATTTTGATTTCCCCTTTCCGGAAAGTCCAACATGCCACATACCGATAATTTAGATGGCAATGGTATGTGTCCTTTCCCAAGGGTGAAAAATTGTTCCAACTTTTTTGTATCGGGCCATCTGCCTTGAGTCAGGTAGGATGCGCTTTTAAGCGCATCTTCCTTGTTCACTCACCATAAAAAACTTCTGATCCGGCTCCCACACTTCCACCCCAATCCTCAGGATAAATACCCATCTTCACATAACGGTGAAATGTTGAATATGGCCATGTTCTTACTTCGTTCACCAATCCGTGTTTCACTGGGTTAAAATGGATGTAGTCGATATGTCTGCGATAATCATCCTCATTCATTATCTGATGTTCCCAAAACCGCCTCTGCCATATGGTGGATTCTCGCCTTTTTTTCTTTGAAGAACTCATCCACTCGTTTTTATGGAATAATGTTTTCACATCTTTTGAAAAGCGTTGTTTTATCAAACGCCACCTGGTGGAAAAATCAAATTGTGATTCCGGTAACGTCCAGATACAATGCAAGTGATCCTCAAGCAATACCCAGGCGTCTATTCGAAACGGATATTTCTCCTGCGTCTGCCGAATGGCCTGACGAAGAAAAGTTCGGCTTTCCGGCAACGTAAGTATTTTTCTCCGGCGGTAAGTTACCACAGTGAAAAAGAATGTTCCGCCCGGGTGGTGTGCTCTGCGATAATTTGTCATTAAATTTAAATATCATATTTTCAGAAAGATGCGCTTGAAAGCGCATCCTACCAGGCTACCCGATTAAGCGCCATTTTTGAATTCTACTGGTGTAGCAGCTGTATCTCTAATCACGACGCTGCCAGCCAACTTGTCATGCCAACCCTGTTTTCTACTATCGATACCAACCCAAATAAAGCCTAGACATAAGGGGAGGGCTGATAAGATATAGGCGAAGTACCTTCCTATCGATTGCGCAACAGTAAGTTTGTTGCCGGTTCCTGCATCAACAATCTTGAGCTTAAGCGCCATTTTTCCAGGTGTTCCGAAGGACCTTCGCCAAAACCAAATTGTTGCAATAAATGGGAAAGCGTAGCTCAGCAAAAAATCCCAAGTGCCATAGATGAGTTTTTCGCCAAGCCAGTATTCCTTTCCGTAGATCAAACTTAGTGGGACACCGATAACTATAGCTAATATGATCAGATCGATTAGAACTGCACCGAAGCGCACCCAGAATCCAGCATATTGATAGTTGTTCATGACGTCTCCTTGAATTCTGATAGTAGGGGCGCTTAACGACCAAGCTCACTTGCCGCCGGATAATTAGCCACGGACTATGAAACCAGGACAAATCTTGTCGAAGCCATAGCTCTTGAAAAACTGCTATGTTCCGGCGGTCAATGTGCAGCGCCTGGTTCGCCGGTATCTCTTTCCGGATTCACGGGCCTTATCCGGTTACCAAATTGCCCATTTCCCAATGACAACCGTTGCAAAGGCTTGCGTTCGTTTCAGTATATCGGCCTTTGTGAACACGCCTGCATTCGGGCCATACTGATGAGCAAGTTGTCGTGTTTCAGCGTATGAAGACTTTGCATAAAAGTTAGGATCAGTCATTTTCGTATGAGTAGGTTGGTTCTGGCACCTTGAATTGTCGCTCTTTGAAAGAAGGGTCAAGTTGCCAAACATATGTAGGTGGTTACTAAAGTCAGCCTCATCGATAAACCCTTGAGAGCTAATGGTCCAGTTGGGAGTTTGCGAAATGATGTGTTCCCGAGTGATCTGGGCTATAACCATTTGATGCAATTTGGCATGCCCATAAACCGAGCCAGCAACGTCTTCGTCATTTCGGATGAGAAACAGCGTAAGAGCTCCGTTGTGGTACATGTCCTGTGAGAGACTGGTTTGAAATGTGCCGTCCGGCATAAACCACGTTACGAAATTCCTAAGGCCATTTGCAAGATCCTTAACTGTGGCAGTGCGAGACCCATGAGATAAGTCTCCGATGTCTTTTGCTGGATCCGTACCACGGGTTTTGTAGACTCGAACATCACAAACTTCTATGCAATGCAACAGGTCAACGGAAGTGTTCGGGACCTGCGACCGGAGCAGCCCCCTCTGATGAAGTCGGATCGTAAGCGGATAGAGTCTAGCGGCAAGGCCAAGGATGACAAACAGCTTGTAAAGCTGTTTGTCTGTCGCTGTAGACGAAATAAGTTGATCAAATGCTATGGAGAATGAACGAAGGTCTGATGTATAGTCGCTAATGAAGGATCTTAGCTCATTGGGTTTTTTGCAAAGTTCCTTGAGCGTGCCTTTGAGGAAACCGTCAAAAACAGTCCGAACCGTGCCATTATAGTCCGATACATTTAAGGCTGATGGATAGTTATATGCAAGGTAGTGATACCGGAGGAGGTCATCTTCAGTGAACGTGTCCCTTGCGATATTATCAATTCGATAGCCCGGGGAGGTCACAAATTCCCGTAGTGAGTCGTACGCAGAAAAACAGTCACCGAAGGCAGAATTAATATCACCGTCAAGCTCACCAGCCAAATATCGGTTCGAATAGTAGACCAGCAGGGCTTTCGCTTTGTCCATTGAAGTCAGGGGGATGCCTCTATCATTAACGGTCTGAAACATCCTTATAGCACGGCCTGTATCGGTGGCGACAAACTGAATTATTTCCAATGACTTGATCGTCTTCACCCACTTCTTTACAAGATTGATTCCACCTTCTACAATAAGTGCCTTGGCCCGGTCTTGGGCAAACCCATAGGCCGCCTGCAATTTTCGCTGGCCACCACTGTTAGGAGTCGGTGAATTTCCGGCAAATAAGTCTTCTACAAAGGCAGCATTTTTGCCAAAATTCATTTTAAGCGATAGGCCATTTCGTAAAAGTATTGCGCCATTAGCTATACAATCAGAATCGGCAGGGTCCAGTTGCTTTAATAGCGCCTGAATAACCAACGTAAGTGTCGAAAGACGTTGTTGCCCATCGACGATTTCATAAGACTGCCCGCTATTCTTCGCGAGAACGATAGTGCCAAAGTAGTGCCCCGAACCAGTCTCAAGGGCTTCTTGGACGTCACAAAACAAATCATCCACCTGGCCTGTAGCCCATGCATAATCGCGTTGGTAGGAAGGAATATGAAAAGTTTTTCCGACTAAAAACTGCTGTATATCAATTATGTTGGACATTAAGCCTCCTTATTTCGGCGAACGGTGCGCCTTACCGGCGCGCGCGCTTTTTGCGCATCCGAGTAGAGGCGCTGGTTATGGACGATCTTTCAATTTATCCCACCTATGGAACCAGCCAAATTGGACGGATGGTTGTTCATTTATCCAACTTAACAACTCTTGATTATCGGTACTCTTAAAAAATACTTTCTTATTTTTTAATTCAAACGTTATGTAAAAATTGACGTATATCTTTTTTATATCTTTAAAATTTAATTTTATTATCCTATTTTTTTTGAAAAAAAAGAAAGTAATTTCACTTTGCTCAATATCTATAAAAATCTTATAAATAAAATACCTCTTAGGTAATTCAAATAAAAAGATAAGTACAAAATAGACCACTAAAAAACGTTGCGAAGTTAAAATAATGTCATGGTCAGTATTTTGAATATAGTCAATTAAAAGAATGGCTGAAATAATAATAAATGAGATTATCCAGCCATATCGTAATACTATTAATTCTATTTTAGATCGGTAGTAAACCATCTTAAAGTATTTATAACAGGCTCCATAACGATTGAGCGCACCGGCCCGCTTTTTGGGTCCGGTGACGCGATGGGTTATACAAAAAATATTAATCTGATGCTACTTCAACCATACAAATTCTTTTTAACTCTTCATCAACTAATACAGCTCTAACTGGAATATCACGTCTTCCAGTATATTGGTCGTCAAGGTGCATCCAAGCAGAAGTGACTACTTCATATTTCTTATATTTCTTTGGAAACTCTATAAGCTGATTGTAGAAAGAGTAGAAGTTTAAAGGTTTTTCGTGCGAACCCTCATCCTCGGGTAAATATTTTGTGATTAAGCATATTTCTGGGTCATCTTTATCTTTATAAATCTCGTATATAGGGGAATCAATTTTCTCTGATTTTTCAAATGTTTCGTCATCTTCTGGGATATCAATTTTTTTATATTCATTCTTTGAATCATCAAATACTCTGAAATATGATGCTACAACATCAAAATCACCATACTCCGACATATCTAATTTTAAATCGTTTATTAATCTTATTAATTGTTTAAGCATTTTTTTATTTTGTATAACGGGGAGCTGTGGGGCGGCATGCTCCTCGCCGTCCCCACCAGCGATAGGTTCGGCCCCATCTTACGCTAAGAATTCATGCTTAATTGATTCAGAAGATAGTCTTTTTATGATCCATCCAAAAAGGCCACAAAATGCGGCGGAAAAAACAAGCATTAAAATTTGCATTACGGTAAACATCATGTGGAATCGCTCAGCTTCATTTCCATCTGGAAAATCGTGCATCATCTGCGGAAACATGGTGAATTGCATGATTACGCCAAAAATAATCCATGCAATACCGAACCACATTATTACCATAAATATCACTCGACCCCAATTTTTTCGTTTCAAAAGTCCTATTGAGGAAATTAACAACGTGGAAGATATGACCAAGAATGAGAAAAAGAATAATCGGACATGCGACGACATGAATCTAAAAAATGCGGGCATGTCTTCAGCACCGGGAGCTTTTGAAATTTCATTGAAGTGAGAAGAATCGAACATGAGGCCGATCATAATATTCTGGGCTATTGAAATAAAAGTGGAAAACCCGGCAAGAGCAATGAAAACCCATGCAAGAGCTGTTACAAAACTGGATCGATTAGTTTCGGATTCCAATGCAATACTCCTTTTGATGCCGAACGTTTTGGCTCACTGGAGAGGGCCGCTTTTTGGCCCGAATCCAGTGAAGCCAATTGTTCTGTTTTCAACCTTGTATTTAGGCGATTACCATACAAACGTACCGTTTGTGCTAAAATAAGTGTAGATTAAAGCACCAATAATTAAAGCAAGGACGACGAAAACGCCTATTATCTCAATGGCTGACAAATTCCTATTGGCTTTTTTATCTATCAGCGGCCATAAACCACCAAATATCATCCAACCTGCTACTGTCCTTTTTTTTCCATCTCCTTTATTGCTTCTTTGCAATATTATTCCAGCGGTAAAAAAGCATGTGATCAGAAAAAGAATTGAGAGATAGACAATATTATTTCTTATTATGGTTAACATTTTTGTTTTCTATATTTTGAAACAGAACCATATTATTGTCAGGTCCATTTTCCCTGACCAGATCGGGCACTTTTGCCCTGATAATAGCCAAATCAGGGGGTTTTCGGGCACTTTTTCCCTGATATTAGCCGATTAATTTTTCACAACAAATCGCGTGAAAAAAGTGAAATGTTTTTTTTAATACAATGCCCAATTCACAAAAACTCAATCCATATAACTATAAAGATTCACAACAGAATCATTTTATTGATCGGATGTCAACACAAAATCATTGAAAATTGCTGGATGAAGTCCTTGAAATCATGCGGTTTCACCATTGTTCAACCGATAGGGAACGAACCTGCTGCTAATGGATTAAAAAATACGTCAATTTTTACACAATAAGTTCCGGCAATGATTTGGAACCCGGCAAGGTCATTGTTTCATATTTCCATAAACCCTGGATCAGGCAATGGAATACAATCATCATGGTTTTCACCGACAGATGAAAAAGCCGGGTTTTCGTTCAGGCACGATTTATTTTTTCGTTCCTGGTTATACGTAAACCACTTCAAGAACGGGCAGCTCCCATTGATCGGACCGGATTCGTTCCTGAAAACCTTCTTCCGGGTCATTCCGGTCGCGTTGCAGCATGGCAAGGACCCTCACTTCGGTGATGCGGTTCAATTTCTCACGCCATTTCCGGGCTCCCTCGCCGGACAGCCGGGCTACACAATTTCCCCTGGAATCGCAGACATCAAGTCCGGAGTTGTTTTGACGGAAAGAAACGCATTGCCCGGCTTGCAGTTCAGCCAGATGAATATGAATCGGGTGGGTCGGCGGAAAGCAGCCTGCATAGTCCAGGTAGATTTCGTTGAGATCCGTCAGCTCATATTGTTGAACATCCATATTGCCGGTCCCGGTTGTGCCCCGATATGTCAGCGGTATCATAAAGTCGCCGCTGATCTCTTTTAAAAACGGATTGTTCGACTTTCCCTGGATTTTGAGCAGGCAGAGGGTTTCCTCAGCCCGTGTCATGCCGACATACATGATCCGTCGTTCCTCCTCCTGTTGCGTCTGATCCGTGGATTGCCTCCAGTCCCCGTCCAGGATAAACACATGGGGAAATTCCATTCCTTTGGCAGCGTGTATGGTGCTCAGGAAAATGCCGTTTCCCACTACTTTTTCCCTTCGCTGTTCCGTCAGAAAATCGTAGAAATGATCGATCATAAATGTGGCCGGTTGCAGGCTGTCATCGGTTTCTTCCCGGTATGCATCCAGAAAGGTATGGATCAGGCGCCACCAGATATTGGTTTCTTTTTGTCCTTGAATCTCCTGTAATTCTTTCTGCATATCGCCGGCCCGGCAATTGTTTTTTTCCTTTTCCTTCATCCATTGTAAAGTTGTCCGGATTTCCCTTACCCGGTTAAGGGGAAAGGCTTTATCAAGAGTCATTTGTAATGGATAACCGGCTTTTTCCAGCACGGAACGTACGGCAGCCGGCGGGGCTTTGGTTCTGGACAGGACGGAAAAGTCATTCCATGCCGCTGCCGGATCCAGGTTTTTGATCCGTTCAATTTCGTTTTTGACATAAACAGCCTGATGCATGAGACTGTTTACGGTGATGATCCGGACGCGTCCTTTGGCTACCGGATCGATCTGTTCCCATCTTCCTCCCGGCAGGCCGGGTGACCGTTCCCGGTTGATGCAAATGGGATGATCTCCTTTCATTCTGTCACGGTTGTGGCGGATCAGCGCATTGGATGCGGCAATGATGTGCCTGGTGGAACGGTAGTTTTCAACAAGATAGATGACTTTTGTGCGGTAGTCTTTCTGAAACTGCCGGATGAAACGGACATTGGCACCCCGGAAGGTGTAAATATTCTGATCGTCATCTCCGACCGCCAGTATGGTCAATTGCCCGTCTTCCTCTTCAAGAGATCGTCCGGCAATGGCGGATACCAGGTTATACTGGTCTTCGTCAATGTCCTGGTATTCATCTACCAGGATGTGGCTGTAACCGGCCAGAAGCCGATCCCGTGCCTCGTCCGGTTCGATTCCGGGAATATCCTTTTCACCCCTCAGCAGTTTTACGGCTTCCCGGATGATCTGATCAAAATCAATACTGTTTTTATTTCGGGATTCGGCCATGTCCCGGATCGAGATTCCGGCCAGCCGCATGGCCGCTCCATGATAGGTGGCAATGGTAACCCCTTTTGCCGCTTTTCCGGCCAGTTTTCCGAGTCTTTTTCTCAGCAGTATGGCGGAACTGTGGTTAAAGCAGAGCACCAGAATTTGACGGGCCGGTATCCGTTCCACATTCAGCAGATAGGCGCACCGGTGAACAATCACCGTTGTTTTACCGGAACCGGGACCGGCGAGGATGAGCATGTTGTCCCCTTCCGGCTTTCCTACTGCGGATATCTGAACCGGATTCCGGAGGTTTTCCACAATCAGCCGATAGGTTTCGGCAGTGGCGGCCTTTTCCAGCAGGTCTTTGTCCTCTCTGAAGTATTTATTAATGAATTTGATCCGGCCAAGGGAAAAATAGTCCAGTACCAGCATGAGGGCGGTCGTGATTTTTTCCAGCGCCAGTGCGGCATAGCGCATCATCACATGAACCTGAAAACGTTTTTCCTGATAGTGAATGGCAAGCGGTTTGAAATCACCCTTGTTGTAATAGCGTCCCCTGGCTGTCCGGGCCAGGCGGATGTTCATGGCCTGCCGGAGAATCGCCAGTCCGTTCTGAAGGGCGATCACTTTCTGTTCGTGGAGGAACATGAGTGCCCGTTCAATGGCAGGTAACATCTTTTTCACTTCCACACCCAGTGTGATATCCGACCGGATGGCAGCGGAAAGCTCATCACTGGTAAAATGAATCCGGATATCACCGCCGGATTCCGGATCTGTCCCGGTGTTTGGTTCACCGGCTTTTCGGATCAGTTCCTGCAGAATGACATGGGCAACATTCTGTCTTAAGAAAATGGTTTTTCGGATATTTTCCCAACTGCGCTGCAGCCGGACCTGGTAGTGGTTTCGGTCCAGGTGCCGGATTTCAAAACTGCCCAGAGAGGCTGCAAATCCCTTGCCGTCATAGGATATCCCCTTGATCAGCTGCCGCAGAATATCCGGATCGGTGCTGTATTCTTCGTTCTGAAGTTTCTGATTCAGACGGCGGATATCCAGATTGACCCAGGTTCCATCATCTGCATCCGGATCTTCTTCCTGCAATATTGCGATCATTCTGTTTTCAAGATCACAAATATTCCGGAAAACCGTCGCGGCCTTGTTCCTGCCCTTGAGCCGGAAAATGGCCGACAGCGTAATGCCCTGGCTGATCAACCCCGCATCGGCCATTTCATGCAAGGCCATGATCACGTTCTGCGCGGCGGTTCGTCCGGTTGTTTTTTCCATTTCAAGCAGGGCAGCCATTTCCGGATACAGGGCTTCGGCAAGGGAATCCGCTCGGATGCCCCGGTTTTCATCGCTGTTGATGATGAATTGCAGGATATTGAGCCAGAGATTTTTTGCATGCAGACTCAGGTCGAGCCGGTCGATCATTTTTTCCGCCTGTTCCAGGGATTCCACCAGGGGTTTTCCTTGAAAGGCATCGGTCAGATTTTCGTTGCGTTGCAAAAAGCCGGCCTTCTCCAGCCAGGAGACCGCAGCCCGGACCTTGTTGTCCCGGAATTCCGGCTTCATGTGTTTCATATCGGTCAGGTCTTCATCCCGCAGCAGTTCATCGCTGGTGACCACGATTTCACCGTTCGCATTTTGTTTCTTGCGCCGCAATGCGCGAAGGATGCGGGCAATTTCAGTCTGCTTGAGTTCCGAAAGCGCTCCCAGTCCGAACTGCTGATCCGCATCCCGGGGGGAGTATAACAGAATGCAGCGGGCCGGTTTCATGTCCCGGCCTGCGCGTCCGGCTTCCTGGATATAGTTTTCCAGAGAGCCGGGCATCTGATGGTGAATGACCAGCCGGATATTTTCCTTGTCGATTCCCATGCCGAATGCGTTGGTGGCGCAGATTATCGGTATTTTTCCGGTCACGAAAGCATCCATGACCTCCCGTTTTACCCCTGAATCCAGTTTGCCGTGAAACGCCTCGGCAACGAACCCCTGATGAAGAAGGAAATCCCTGATTTCTTCCGTTTTGTCTCTGGTTGCTGCATAAACAATGATACCGGACGGTTCATCCGTCTCCCTGCGCTGTTCTGATATGATTTCATGGATCATCTCGTTCTTTTGCATTTCCGGTACCGGAATCACTTCAAAGGACAGATTTTCCCGTTCCACGCCGCCTGAAAACAGGAGCAACTCCTGGTCGAGTTCTTCCCGAAAATGGGCTTCAATTTCCTCAATGACGCTTGTTTTGGCAGTGGCCGTAAAGCAGCATACCGGCGGCAGGGGTTGATTCTGCTCATTGGCGAACTCCCGGATGAAGCGGGCGGCATACAGATAGTCCGGTCTGAAATCATGACCCCATTTGGACAGGCAGTGTGCTTCATCAAACACCCAGCATCCGATTTCGCGCTGACGCAGAATATTTCGGACGCCGGTGCTGCGGAGCTGTTCCGGAGATATATATAAAATGGCCGTATCACCCAGCCTGATCCGTTCAAACACTTCTCCGCGTTCGGGTGATGTCTGGAGTCCGGAGATGGATTCGGCAAAAAGGGTTCCGGTCTTTTTGACGAGGTTATCCACCTGGTCTTTCATCAGGGCCTGGAGAGGGGAGATCACCACTGTCAGGGTTCCGCGACGCCAGTATCGAACTAGTGCCGGAAGCTGGTAGCAAAGGGATTTTCCGCCGCCGGTGGGCAGAATCCCCAGAACCGGTTTGTCTCCCATGCAATCCTGAACAATGGCTTTCTGCAGGCTTTGCCCCTTCCGGCTGAGCGGCTTTTCCCGAAATGAGGGATAACCGAAAAAACGGGCCAGTTGTTTTTCCGGGTCATGGTTTTCCGAACAGTAATCGCAGTCTGGGCTGCCGCATGGGCTTTCCCGCAATGCTTTGATGATGCCTGGTATTTCCGGAAATCGATGGCGGACCCAGGGCGGAAGGACGGAATTGCCTCCGGCAACCTGAAGCCATGCCAGGCTGTATGCGGCTGCCGGACGTTTTTCCGGATTGGATAACAGCCGGGGTATTGTTTCCCGGGCGGCATTGCTGCATACGATTCCTGTGGAGTGATTTGTGAAACATTGCCATGCCTGTTCCGGCGATTGGATCACTTCCGGGGTAATCATGGAAAAAACCGTTGCAAGCCCTGTTCCGGAAAAGTTGTTGAACATGCTTTCATGAAAACAGAAACGGTTAAAATCGATGAGCGCCGGTTTTTCGCCTGCCAAGGCCGTAAAACTATCCCACTGGTCGGCAAAAACAGAAGCCGCCAGCCTGGCATCTTCAACCGGGTTGTTGACGGAGGAACGGACCAGTTTGTAATTCTTGACCAGTCGGTGGTAAGGGTTTTGAGGAAAGGCAAGCGGTGAAAGATAAAGCGTATCGATTACGGGCTTGTTGAGAAGCGGAAGATCCGGTGATGATGCTTTCAGAATCGGGAAATCATGGCCCAGCAGATTGTGACCCAGAATAAAGTCGGCATCCCGGGCAAGGAAGCCGAGCTGGTCCAGCACCGCCTTTGAACCGGCTTTTTCGGTTTTTTCAAATACGTGATTACCGAAAACAGCTCCGATGTGACGGATTCTTCCGGTCCGCGTTGTTTCCAGATCCAGCAGCAGTGTTCGGGCGATAATATCGGAAAAGGTCATTTTTGCATTGTCCGGATCAAATGCTATTCCATTGATGCGCCGACTATATTTTCGAACCCCAAGGGTGTCAAGGACTTTTCAACCGGCCAACCGTTCCCGCTTACGGCTTTAGATACCGCCAAAGGGTCGGGATGCTGATCCCCATCATTTCGGCAGCCCTGGTTTTATTTCCTTCCGTATGGCTGACAACCTGTTTGGCATATCGTCGGATCAGCTCCTTGGGTGTCGGGAAATCACTGATCATTCCTGTGAAGGAATCGTCTGTTTCCAAGTTGATGGAAACCGGAAGATGTTCTATCTGTATCGGGGTGTCTCTGGACAGAATAAAAGCGTATTCCACGCAGTTTTCCAGCTCCCGGATGTTTCCCGGCCAGTTGTAGCGCTGCATCCGTCTCACGGCTTCGGGTGTGAAACCGGGGTGATCTTCATTGAGGCGGGACAGGAAGTGACGCGCCAGAACCAGGATATCCTCCCGCCGCTGCCGGAGAGGCGTGATAAAAAGAGGGAAAACCGATACCCGGTAGAACAGGTCTTTCCGGAATGTTCCGTCCGCCACCATCTGCTGAAGATCCTGATTGGTTGCCGCAATCGTCCTGGCGGTCACGGATTGCTTCTGAACACTCCCCAGGGGCATGACCTCTTTCTGCTGGAGAACGCGCAGGAGCTTGGCCTGTACTTCAAACGGCAGTTCTCCGATTTCATCCAGGAAGATGGTGCCGCTGCAGGCCTGGATAAAAAGGCCGGGCTTGCTTTTTTCCGCTCCGGTAAAGGCGCCTTTTTCATGCCCGAACAGTTCGGATTCGATGAGTGTGGCCGGGATGGCCGCGCAGTTGATGGCCAGAAACGGTGCGTCGGACCGCTTGGAACATTCATGGATATATCGTGCAATCAGTTCTTTTCCGGTCCCGCTCTCTCCCTGGATCAGAATGGTGGAGTCATTGGGGGCGGCGATTTCCGCCAGTTCGATCAGTTTTGCCATGTCGGGGCTGCGGTAGATGATGCCGTGCTCGATGGTTTCCGGCCGGCATGTCTGCTGTTTTAACCGCTGAATTTCCTGCTGCTGCTTTTGCAGGAACTGCTGGGACCGGTTCAGTTCGCTTCTCAGGAATTCCAGCTCCTCATCCAGGGAATCGGTCCGGATGATCTCATGGAAAAAGTCCTTTTCCTCATCCCATTCTTCGATGGGGCGGGCCTCAAACCGGCAGAATTCGTTTCCCTGAGCCCGGCACGACAATTCCTTGACCAGCACGTCCCGCCCGATCACGGCGCTGAAATAGCCTGCGGCCAGGCCGCACAGCATGTGGCAGAGAGGTGTCCGGCTCGGGCCTTTTTGATGCAGGTTCCAGATCAGGGATTCAAAGGATTGTGTCCATTCGCCGGTATAGTTAAAAATATTTTTTTCCGGATCATATTCAAACCGGCTGTTCACTTCTCTTGCCATACCCACCATGGGGGTCACAATCGGAAGCGCTTTGATCAGTTGCACGGAGGTCTCGAATTCATACATATTCTTGAGCGCCAGCCCTCCGGCCAGTCCGTTGTCATAACCCATCCGCGTAAAGATGATTCTGGATCTTTCCGGTCCGATCATATTGTAAAGGTCTTCATAAAACCGTTTCAGGGTTGCCACGCCGGTAATCAGCAGCCTCTGCCCCCCGTATTGCGGGAAGCCGGTCTTGGGGTCTCTCTGAATCAGTTCATTGATCCGTAAATCTTTGGCAAGCATGCTTCTTTTCCTCTATTCTTCTGTAGTTCTATTTGTGCATGAGCTGGTTTGTCCGTTTGCCGGATTTTGATTTTTCTGCCAATTGCAAACAAAAAATAGTTTCATAATTGAAATACTCGTTTCACAATTGAAATCTATTCGATTTTTCCGGAGAAGGCAAGCGTTTTTAACCTATTGAAAATAATAAATATATAATTATTTATCCCCTGGTACGCTTCTTGATATGCTAATGCCGGCATGATCATGGACTGTTGGCTGGTTTGAATTTCAGGGCCGCAAATTCTATTGACGGCTTTTACAATACGGCATGCCCGTTTACAGGATGCCATACTGGAATGATTGCAAGATTTTGAAAGGAAAGACTATGAACATCCAGGAATATTACAAAGGCAAGAGAGTCTTACTGACCGGAACCACCGGCTTTCTGGGCAAGGTTGTGCTGGAAAAGCTCTTATGGGAGTCTCCGGATCTGGAAAAGATTATCCTGCTGGTGCGGCCTTCCAAAGACAAGGGATTTACCCGGGAAGGAGCCTTGTCCCGGTTTGAAAAGGATATCCTCCCATCCGGAATTTTTGACCGGCTGCGGAAACGGGAAAAGGATTTCTTGTCTTTCATGCAGAAAAAGATTGATGCGGTTCCATGTGATCTTTTTCAGGATGACCTCGGGATACCGGAAACGGAAAGGCAGGCGGTTTTTGGAGGACTGGATGCCATTATTCATGTGGCGGCACAGGTTTCATGGGATGAACGGCTGGATTATTCCATACGGGTGAACTCTCTGGCTACAAAGCGTCTGCTGGAATTCGGAAAGGAGGTTACTCCTCATCCGCGGTTTGTCTATATATCATCCGCATATGTGAACGGCAAACGCTCCGGTAAGGTCATGGAACGTCCTTTTGATCCGAATCAGAGCATTGCCAATGAACTTGGACAAAAGATACCGTTTTCCCTGGAAGATGAAATTAATGCTGCCTTTTCCTATGCAAAAACAGTGGAGAAGGAAACCTATGGTGCGGCCATGCAGCAGCAATTCAAAAAAGAGGCGAAATTTCAGCTCGGCTGCCGTGATGATATCTGCCATTCGCTGGAGGAGCAGATTGAGGTCCTTCGAAAAAAACATATTCATTCCCAAATGTCGGACTACGGGATACAGCGGGCAAACCTTCATGGGTGGACCGATTCCTACTGCCTGAGCAAGGCCATGGGAGAAATGCTCCTGGTCAAACATCAGGGAAATGTTCCCCTGGCCATTGTCCGGCCTCCGGGAATCACCAGTGCGGTAAAAGACCCGTCGCCCGGCTGGCTGGAAGGATTCCATCTGGTGGAACCGCTGATTGTAGGCATGGGAAAGGGACTGATCAAGGCGTTTCCCGGTTCGGAAAAATCCCTGATCGATACAGTTCCGGTGGATTATGTGGTCAGCCTGATCGTTACCGCGTGCGCGGTGCTGACAGATGCATCCAAACCCTATGTGTATCAGATCGGAACCAGCCAGACCAATCCGATAACCCTGTCGGAAATCAGCAGGATATGGCGCTCCTATTTTGACAAAGATCCCATGAAATCGGATCGCGGGAAGCCTGTTCAAGTCCGCCCGATTAAATTCTATAAGAGTCCGGAAGCCTTTAATCAGAAGATACAATGGCAGTACCTGTATCCCTTATGTTTCGCAGAGAAGGCACTGATGAAGTGTCAGTTTGCAAAAAGCGTGAAATCCTATCGGAATATGATGGGATGGGTGACCAAAAGCAGAAAAAGAGCGGAACGGGTATGCCGTTTTTCCGACCTGTACTCCGCATACACCATGAACAGCTGGGTATTCTGCACTGACAACTCAATGGAATTATTTAAAAAACTTTCCCCAGCCGATCAGGTGTCCTTTGATTTTGATACGTCAAAACTGAACTGGAATCACTTCTGGAATGAAATCCATATCCCTGGTATGAAGAAATACGTCTTAAAGGAAACAAGGCAGTCATGAACGCAACAATCAAGCGATAAAAGAGGAAGGGAGCAAAGCATGGATCTGAACCAGAAAAACATTATTGTTACCGGCGCATCATCAGGCATCGGCCTGGACCTTGTCAAAGAACTGTTACTGCACAACTGCAACATTATCGCGGTTGCCAGATCAATAGAAAAAATCGATTTCCATCATGATCATGTGACCAAATATCCATGCGATATTTCCAAGCCGGAAAACATTGATGCCTTGTTCAAGTTTGCACTGGAGAAATGGAATACGATAGATCTTTTTGTCTGCAATGCCGGGTTTGCCTACTATGGAGAGATTGCCGGGCCCAATTGGAAAGAGATCGAGAAAATATATCAGACCAATGTTTTTTCAGCGATTTATGTCGCTGAAAAAATGAAAGCACTCCACGGAAAAAAGCCGTTTCAGGTGGCCATTACGGCAAGTGCCATGAGTTTTCTTTCTTATCCGGGATATACCCTGTATGCATCCACCAAGGCGGCACTTCACGGATTTGCAACCGGGTATCGCTGTGAGCTTTCAAGGGGGCAGAAAATTCAGATGATCTACCCCATTGCCACCCGGACCAAATTTTTTGAGCAGGCCGGTGAAAAAACACCGATACCCTGGCCTTCCCAGACTCCGGATAAAGTTGCAGGAACAATTGTAAAGGGTCTGATCAAAGGCAAAAATTCCATATTCCCGTCCAAGCTGTTCCTTAGCTTGAACATCATCAACGGATATCTGCCCTTCCTTTTCAAGATCATCATCATATTTGAGACATTCAAGTTTAAACAATGGCTGAAGAAAAAATAATGACGGTAAAGAGTTTGCATTTTGTTTACGGAATGAATGATTGGAGGAAAACTTGTGAGCATAGCAAAAGCAGATAGCGGTTCGTTACAGGAGTATTTCGGAAAAGAGCATCAGTTGCTCCGGAAGGCGGTTCGGGAGTTTGTGAAAAAGGAAATCCTTCCCAATATCAATGAGTGGGAGGAGGCGGAAGAGTTTCCAAGAGGGCTTTACCGCAAGATGGCCGACCTGGGATTTCTCGGAATCGGATATCCGGAAGCGCTTGGCGGGACGCCCGGAGATCTTTTTTTGAAGATTGCCTATACCGAAGAAATGATGCGGTCCGGATCTGCCGGACTGGTTGCCGGGATCGGTTCTCTGGATATTGCCCTCCCTCCTCTTGTGCGGCATGGGACACCGGAGCAGCATGACCGGTTTGTCAAGCCGGTTCTGGCAGGTGAACGGATAGCGGCGCTGGGCATTACCGAACCGGGCGGCGGTTCCGATGTGGCCAATATCAAAACAACCGCGGTTCGGGATGGAGATGATTTTATCGTAAACGGCAGCAAAACCTTTATCACCAGCGGCGTAAGAGCAGATCAGTTGACTGCGGCGGTCCGCACCGGCGGGGAAGGATATGGCGGCATCAGTTTTCTGGTGATTGAGTCCAATACGCCCGGATATGCCGTTGGTAAAAAGCTCCATAAAACCGGATGGTGGTGTTCGGATACGGCGGAAATTTTTTTCGACAATTGCCGGGTTCCCAAAAAAAATCTGATCGGGCAGGAAAACCAGGGCTTTTATATGATCATGGAGAATTTCCAGAGCGAACGGCTGGCGATCTGCATCATGGCCAATATGACCGCCCGTATTGCCTTTGAAGAAGCCTTGAAGTATGCAAAGCAGAGAGAGGCGTTTGGGAAAAAACTCACGGGATTCCAGGTAACAAGGCACAAGCTTGCCGAAATGGCGACCCTGGTTGAAGCAAGCACGGAGTTCACCTACCGGGTAGCGGCAAAGATGAATGCCGGTGTGGATCAGGTCAAGGAAGTATCCATGGCCAAGAATTTTGCTACCAACGTGAGCGACAAGGTGACCTTTGATGCGGTTCAGCTTTTCGGCGGGTACGGATTTACGAGGGAATATGTAGTGGAGAGACTGTACCGGGATAACCGGATTTTGTCCATTGGCGGAGGAACATCGGAGATCATGAGAGAAGTGATTTCCAAACTGATTATCTAACAGAAGGGGAGGATGAATGGCAGCATTGAATCATAAGGATCTTGTTACGTTCGGCAGTCTGGTTCCGGGGATTGTTTCCAAACTGGTACGGTTGCCGTCAGTGGTCAACGCGATAAAATCAGCACTCCATGTCAAGGACGATGATTATTTATCCCTGGGATGGAAGATCGAGGAAAACGCGCGACTGTATCCGGACAGGCCGGCCATTCTCTGTGAAAATGAACGCCTCACACACCGGGAATACAACGAGGCTGTCAACCGTTATTGCCATTATCTGTTGTCGGAGGGCGTGAAAAAAGGCGAACCGGTAGTGGTGATGCTGGAAAACCGGCCTGAATTTTTAATGGTGGCAGGAGCCCTTGCCAAAATCGGCGCCATCGCCTCCTTGATCAATACCAATCAGCGGAATCAGGTCCTGCTGCACAGCATCAGCCTGACAAAGGGATTGCGGTTTATCATCGGCGAAGAACTCGTCGATGCCTTTGAAACCGTCCGGCCGGATCTGAAATTGAGCGGTGAGGAAACCTTTTATTTCGTTCCGGATGGCGGCAAAAACCCTGCGCCAAAAGGATACATTGACCTGCCTCTTGCTGCCGCCCGCATGCCGGCCGACAATCCCAAAACCACAGGAACCATACAGGCCAAAGATCCCATTTGCTATATCTTCACCTCCGGAACAACCGGAATGCCCAAAGCCGCGATCATGGGAAACCGGCGCTGGGTTTCGGCCATGTTCGGTCTCGGAAGACTATTGATGAACATGAAGACCGATGATGTGCTGTACTGCCCGCTTCCTCTTTTTCATACCACTGGTTTTTGCGTCGGCTGGACGGTTGCGTCCTCCATGGGTTCGGCGTTTGCCATCCGCAGAAAATTTTCTGCCGGCGAGTTCTGGAAAGATGCTGAGAAATTCAATGCCACGGCGTTTGTGTATATCGGGGAGTTGTGCCGGTATCTGCTGAACCAGCCGGAAAGCCTGTCTGATGGCCGCAATCCCATGAAAAAATGCATCGGTAACGGGCTCCGCCCGGATATCTGGAGCGAATTCAAATCCCGTTTTGCCATCCGGCAGATTTCCGAACTCTATGGTGCCACCGAATTTGGTTTTGCATTTGTCAATCTGTTTAATATCGACAATACCGTCGGCATGTGTCTGACGCCTTTTGCCATTGTTCGCTATGATATTGAAAATGAAAAACCGATATTGGATGCAAACGGTTATATGCCGCGGGTCAAGAAAGGGGAGTCCGGCATCCTGCTGGGGGAGATATCGGACAAGACTCCTTTTCACGGGTATACGGACCCCAAGGCATCGGAGCAGAAAATCTGGAGGGATGTATTCAAACAAGGAGATATCTGGCTGAATACCGGGGATTTTGTTCGGGACCTGGGATACCGGCATATCCAGTTCAGTGATCGACTGGGAGATACCTTTCGATGGAAAGGAGAGAATGTTTCCACAACGGAAGTGGAGGAGACCATCAATACCATGGAACATGTCGAGCAGGCTGCCGTCTATGGAGTGCGGATTCCGGGTACGGACGGCCGGGCCGGAATGGCAGCCATCATTCCTTCCGTCCCTGAAGACTCGTTTGATCTCAAGGAACTGGCGGAAACCCTGCACAGGGTTCTTCCTCCTTATGCCATTCCCAAATTTATACGGTTTAAAAAAGAGATCGAGACAACGCCGACCTTTAAAGTCAAGAAGGTGGTGCTGCATAATGAAGGCTTTGATCCCGGTGTGATTCCCGAACCTCTTTTTGCCATGCTCCCGGGAAAAAAGGAATACATCCCCCTGAACAAGTCGTTGTATCAGGATATTGTCGCCGGGAAGTATCGGTTTTAGCGGGCCGCCTCCTTATCGTACCATGGTGTTTTTTTTTCGAAGCCTCATCTTCCGTATCATCCGGTTGATGAGGCTTCGCATTCTTATCAGAACAGGATGTGAATGAAAAAAGACACACCTGTTTATACAAAAGGATTACTTCTGCTGTTTTCAATGACTCCTTCTTTTCTATCTAACAATCTGCAATAAAACAAGAATAAGATCAATATGGCTGCCCTGGAATGTTTTTTGCTCCTTTTTTTGACCGCGATCAGAGAAGTGCAAGTGTCAACCCAAAAAGGAGGGTATCTTTATGAAAGGTATTGTAAACTTTTTTATCGCGGCAATTTTGGTTATGGTATCAGCCAAATCCGTGTATTCCGGGAATTCAGGATCCTGTGGACCCAAAGATGTCGTTCCTGAAGTCGGTTGCAACACACAATTGCCACTCATATACAGTGATGATTTTTCCAGTTTCAATCGAGAATACTGGTTCACGGAAAAACGGCCGGTCCGGATAAAAGGAAAGGGGTGGATTCAATTCGGGCATAATACCATAACTTCTATAGACTATCTTGATCGGAATCTGGCGGATTTCCGGATTAATCTTCGTTTCCGGGCATGGAAATGGCGATCTCCGGAGTTTACGATTCAATTTACTACCGGTGAAGAACTCGTTTTTTCCTATCAAAAAGTCAAAATACAAAAACGGAAAAGATACATTACCAGCAAGCTGTTTGCAGCAACCGCCTGGCCTGAAATCGAAGGCGGTACCATCCCTCTGCATTTTGCCGGAGGGAGGCATACCCTGACCATAGAATACAACAGCAGTACCGGTGTGGTTTCGCTCGATACGGATAACAATTGTGAATTTGATCATGTTGTGGAATGGAAGCCGGGTTTGCAATTCAGCCATGTAACCGCTTCCAACCAGAAATGGGACCTTTTTGAGCTGTATGCGTCCTCAAAGCCGGAAACGGAAGAACCTTCTTCCGGCATTCCCGCCTATCAGCTGGAATGGGGCGGTTTCGGCAATGGTGCCAAAGGCCTTGCCGTTGATGCCGGAAATCACGTATATGTTTCCTCTCCTTCCGACAACAGTGTTAAAAAATATGATGAAAATGGAAATCTTCAGGCGGAATGGTTTGATTTCAGTAATCCGCAGGGGATTGCCGTTGATCCGGACAATTTTATTTATATTGCGGATTCCGGCACCAGCAGTATCAAAAAATACAATGCCGACGGTGTTCTGATATCGGAGCTGCCGCGATACGGAAATGGGTATGAGTCGCTCAGTTCCGTGCAGGATGTTGCCGTGGATGATTCAGGAGTCGTCTATGTGTCAAGCTTCAATATCTGGTTTGACGGCGGGATTGTGTTTGGTTCCAAAATATTCAAATTCACTACCGACTGGGTGTTTATCGGTGAAATTATCCCCGGGGGGAATGCCATTATTACCGGTCTGGATGTGGACAGCCAGGGAGGCGTCTATGTGACCACTACTGATGGAATCCGGAAATACGACCCGGACGGGAATTTTCTGATGGAGATCGGAACGGTTTCCGGCGGAAATGATATGGGTGAGTTTTCCCGGGGCAGTCATGATGTCCATATCGGCGGAAGCAACCTGCTGTTTGCAACCGATGGCAATGAGAACAACCGAATCCAGGTTTTCAATACGGATGGTGAGTACTTGTATGAGTGGGGAACAACCGGTTCCGGAAACGGTGAATTCATGGAGCCGACCAGGATAGCAATCGGCACAAACGGCGTATTCATACTGGATTCCGGCAACAACAGGGTTCAGAAGTTCAAATAGTGAAGTTTTTCGAGGCCTCCTTTCTATATCCCGGAAATGAGATATGGAGGCCTCGATCATACCCTTTCATGAACAGCGCATATCATCTTCAACGTAAAATCATTATATTGCCGAGCAGATTTTTATCGCATCATGTCTGAATTTATGGTATTGATTTAACTCTTCCTGGTTTTACGGGTTCCCCAAACCGAAGTTGTGACGGGAAGTCCGCATTACAATATCTTCCATTTCCGGTTTTGGTGTTTACAAAAGGAGAATTCATATGCCCATCCAGTTTGTCTGGGACAAATCCTATTCCGTCGGCCATGCGCTTCTGGACAGTCAGCATCAGGGGATGTTTGAGCGTGCAAATGCCCTGAAAGAAGATCTTACGGAAAAGCAGGTCCGGAAGATTGTCATGGAACTCTACCGATATACCCGCGAGCATTTTAAGGAAGAAGAAAAAATGATGCAGGAAACCGGCTATCCGAAACGCAAGGATCACATCCGGCTGCATAATGAGCTCATCACAAGGCTGAATGATGTGAGCAATCAGCCGTTTGACAGCAGGGAAGCCATATGGGTTTTTAAAAAATTCGTGTATGACTGGCTGACCGAACATATCCTCTACCAGGATAAGGATTATTTTCAATTCCGTCAGAATCGGAAGTTTTGATAATTCATAAACAGATCCGTTTACAATCAAATCAGATATTTCAGAAAGGTGTCCCATGAAAATGATCAGAACGCCGGATGAGCGTTTCCGGAATCTCCCGGATTACCCTTTTCAGCCGAATTACAGGATCATACCGGACGGGGAAGTCGGAAAACTGCGTATCCATTATGTGGATGAGGGCCCGAAGGACGGAGAACCCGTGCTGATGATGCATGGTGAACCAAGCTGGTCCTATCTGTACCGGAAAATGATTCCTGTTTTTGTCGATGCCGGGTATCGGGCCGTTGCACCGGACCTGATCGGATTCGGGCGTTCGGACAAGCTCACGGATCGAAAAGAGTATACCTATCAGCGGCATGTGGACTGGATGAAGGCCTGGCTGGATCAAATGGGACTGGAGAGGATTACCCTGGTCTGCCAGGACTGGGGCGGTCTGATCGGTCTGCGGCTGGTTGCGGGTGACCCGGACCGGTTCGCACGGGTTGTGGCCGCGAACACCGGGTTGCCTACCGGAGAGACCCGGATTCCCGATGCGTTTCTGGAATGGCGGAAATTCTCCGTGGAAGTACCTGATTTTGACGCCGGAACCATTGTTGCCATGGGATGCCGGAAGCCGCTTTCCGCAGAAGTGATGGCAGCCTATAACGCGCCTTTCCCGGACGATTCCTATAAGGAGGCGGCGCGTATCTTTCCCTCCCTTGTCACCATTGATCCGGATGACCCTTCGGCATCGGCAAACCAGGAGGCATGGAAGGTTCTGGGGTTATTTGACAAACCCTTTATCACCATGTTCAGTGACGGCGATCCGATTACCCGCGGAGGAGAGCAGGTATTTCAAAAGAAGGTGGCCGGCGCAAGCGGTCAGCCCCATACCACCATCAAGGGCGGCGGCCATTTTCTGCAGGAAGACTGCGGAAAGGAATTTGCCCGGAAGATTCTCCGATGGATGGCCGGAGAAAGTCCGGGATAAAATCCTTTATTTCCTTTTCTGCGCGGAGAGAATCGTTTTCCGAAGCCGGATGGATTTGGGTGTGATTTCCACAACCTCGTCATCCCGGATAAAGTTCAGGGCCCTTTCAATGGTCATGGGCTTGATCGGAGACAGGATCACGGCGTCGTCCTTGCCTGATGCGCGCATGTTGGTCAGCTTTTTTGTTTTGGCATGATTGACATTGATATCGGTTTCCCGGTTGTGCTCTCCGACAATCATTCCTTCATAACAGGGTGTGCCGGGAGTGACAAACAGGTTACCCCTGGGCTCTAAATTGAACAGGGCATATGCGACGGCATCCCCTTTTCTATCTGCGACAATGGAGCCGGTGAAACGTGTGGGGAAGTCACCCCTGTAACTATCATATCCTGCGAAACTGGAATTCATGATGCCGGTACCCTTGGTATCGGTGAGGAATTCATCCCGATATCCGATCAGGGACCGGGATGGAACGGAAAACTCCATTCTGACCCGGCCGGTGCCATTGTTCACCAGGTTGGTCATCTTGCCTTTACGGATGGACAGCTTTTCGGTAACAATCCCCAGATAGCTTTCTCCACAGTCCACAAAAAACTGTTCGATGGGCTCCAGTTTCTGGCCGTCTTTGTATTTGTAAATGACTTCCGGACGTCCCACGCAGAACTCAAACCCTTCCCGCCTCATGGTTTCGATGAGGATGGCAAGCTGGAATTCACCTCTTCCTTTGACCAGAAAACTGTCCCGTTGTTCCAGATCTTCCACCTGGATCGCCACATTCATCAGTGTTTCCTTATAAAGCCGTTCCCGGATTTTGGCGGATTGGACATATTTGCCTTCCATTCCGCTGAACGGACCATCGTTGATGGTAAATTTCATGGAAATGGTGGGTTCGTCCACATTGATCCGTTTCAAGGCTTTGGGTTGGCTGCTGGTACAGATGGTATCCCCGATCTTGACATCTTCAATTCCGGAAAGGACAATGATATCTCCCGGTTCTGCGGATTCAACCGGTTGAAAGGCCATTCCCTGATAGGTCTGCAGTTTGGTCACCCGCAACGGGATATGTTCCTGTTGGCTATTGATGCAGATCAGGTTCTCTTTTGATTTTACAGAACCGTTGATGATTTTTCCGATCGCCAGCCTGCCGAGATAATCGGAATAGCCAAGGTCGGAAACCAGCATCTGAAACGGTTCGTCAGGGTCAAAGGCCGGGGGGGGAATTTCCTTGATAATGGTATCAAAGAGCGTATGAAGGTTGTCGGTATTGTCGGACAACTGTTTTTTGACAATGCCGTCGCGGCCGACAGCATACAGGTAGGTGAAATCAAGCTGCTGATCCGTTGCCGCAAGGTCGATGAACAGGTCGTAGATTTCATCCAGAACCTCTGCAACCCTGGCATCTTTCCGGTCGATTTTATTGATGACGACAATGACCTTGAGCCCGGCCTCCAGGGTTTTTTTCAGGACAAATCTTGTCTGGGGCAGAGGTCCCTCTGATGCATCCACCAGGAGAATCGCACCATCGGCCATGGAAAGCGCCCGTTCCACCTCTCCGCCAAAGTCGGCATGACCGGGCGTATCAATGATATTGATCCGGACATTTTTCCAGACAATGGAGCAGTTTTTGGCGGCAATGGTGATGCCTCTTTCACGCTCCAGATCCATGCTGTCCATGATTCGTTCACTTACATCCTGATTGGCCCGGAAAAGGCCGCTCTGTTTGAACATGGCGTCGACAAGGGTGGTTTTCCCATGATCAACATGGGCGATGATGGCAATATTCCTGCGATTCGGGTTTTCAATTTTACTCATTTTTTTTCCTGTGCATAATACGGTTCAAAGTTACGATAAAAAAGCAATCGCCAATGTAACCATGAAAGACAGGATTACAAGGGGATCGACAAAATAAGAATCGCTGTGATTTTTTGTTTTCAGTTGTGCAAAAAAGGCATATACGTTATTTTCTTTTCAGGATGAACAACAGGGGTATGAACGCTGTGCGTTAATATAGTGCAGATAATTTTAAAAAACAACAGGTATTACAGATGATCACCTTATTGGATTACGGAGCCGGGAATGTTCGAAGTGTCGTCAATGCCATCGAGCGCCTGGGGGAAACCGTGAAACCGGTTTCCGGTGCAGAGGATATCCGATCCGCTGAAAAACTGGTGTTTCCGGGGGTTGGGAATTTCCACAGTATGATGCGGATTTTGAATGAAAAACAATATGTGCAGCCGCTCACCGATTATCTGGCGGAAAACCGGCCGTTTTTGGGGATCTGTCTGGGATTACAGGCTTTATTTGATTCCAGCCAGGAGGCTCCCGGCATCCGGGGGCTGGGTGTGATACCGGGCGTCGTAAAGCGTTTTGATGTAGACCTTTCCGTGCCCCATATCGGGTGGAACGGCATCAATATCAAACAGCCGTCGCGGATTTTTCATGACCTCACGGGAGATGAGCGGTTTTATTTTGTGCATTCCTATCACGTTGTACCGGAAAACAATGAAGTTGTGCTGACGACAACCGATTATGGATATGAGTTCGTGAGTGCCGTCCGGAAAGGAAATATTATTGCCACCCAGTTTCATCCGGAGAAAAGCGGGCAGACCGGGCTTTCCATTTTAAAAAATTTTCTGGACCGGAACCTCAAGGCTTCTCTTCCCAAAGTGGTCACCCGGAAAACAACTCTTTCCAAAAGGATTATCGCCTGTCTGGATGTCCGGTCCAATGATCAGGGAGACCTGGTGGTGACCAAGGGAGATCAGTATGATGTGCGGGAGAAAGGGGATGTCCGGAATCTGGGCAAACCGGTCGAACTGGCCCGCCGGTATTATGAGGAAGGGGCGGATGAGATCACTTTTTTGAATATCACCGGATTCCGGGATTTTCCTTTGGAAGACATGCCCATGCTGGAGGTGCTTCAGGAGACATCGAAAAATGTGTTTGTGCCCCTGACCATCGGAGGCGGAATCCGGGATTATACGGATGCGGACGGCAGGAACTATTCCGCGCTGGAGGTGGCCTCCGAATACTTTCGTTCCGGAGCCGATAAGGTATCCATCGGCAGCGATGCGGTACTGGTTGTGGAAGAGTACCTGAAGACCGGAAGGAAAACCGGAAAAAGCGCCATTGAGGAGATCGCGAGGGTTTATGGAAACCAGGCGGTTGTCATTTCCATTGATCCCCGGCGGGTATATGTCAACTCCCCGGAAGAAGTCGCACATCCGGTCATTGAAACCCGGTTCCCCGGTCCCGGCGGTGAACAGTATTGCTGGTATCAATGCACCATCAAAGGGGGAAGGGAAGGCCGTGACCTGGATGCCTCAACACTTGCCAGGGTGTGTGAAGAACTGGGAGCCGGGGAGATCCTGCTGAATTGTATTGACCGGGACGGAACCAACGCAGGGTTTGATATCGAATTGATCAATCTGGTCAGAAATGCCGTAACCATACCGGTAATCGCGTCCAGCGGAGCCGGTTGTGTGGAACATTTTTATGAAGTATTTTCTCAAACCAAAGCGGAATCAGCGCTTGCAGCAGGGATTTTTCATCGAAGAGAGGTCCCGGTCGGGGATGTAAAAAAATACTTGAATGGAAAGGTGGATGTCAGAATGTGAAATGGATCGTATGGCCCTAATGGATGGTGTAGGCGGCCATATCGGGAACCAGGCTTGCTTCCAGGTATTCGATGAACAGTGTGAGGCCTTTTTCCATGGTGCTGAAATTGGTAATCAACTCCTGTTCCGAATATTTGCTGGCATCTTCGATAATAAACATGGCAATGGCGGCATTGATCGATTCCTGGGTGTCAGGATCAATGTTCATACATAGTATGTGCCGCAACCCCTCTTCAAGGTATTTAAGCAATGCTTGTTTTTCCATTTGTGTTTCCTTTATGTTCGCGTTTGGATTCCATGGGGTATGACAGGTTCCTTTGCCCTGGCCGGATGGTTTAATGCCAGACGCTGTTGGCTTTCCCTACGATTCGTTTAAATACATCTCTCACATCGGACAGATCGCTGTCTGCATAGGCAAGGTAACGGGGTCTCAGTGAATGGGCCTTGGTGACAAATTCCTTTTCCTGATCCGGCAGAATGAGGATAAAGGGGATTCGCTGAAGCTGATCCTGAAGGGCAATCAGCTCATGCAGTTCCTCTTCATTGTTCGCAAAGATAATGGCGGCAACAACACCGTTCAGGGGTTGACGAAGGATTTTGACCAGCTGGTCCATATGACGGGCAATGATGATATTTTCCCGAAGGACGATTGTCTCTACCAGTGATTGCAGATATGCTCCTGTATTTTCAATCGGATGTGAATATAGTAATATGCTTGGGTTGACTAACATGTGTTTTTTCCTTTTGGAATATCATTCAGGTATGCGCGGTATCTGGTTAAAGCTGATTTAGAGTAATACAAGAATCAGGCCAATGTATTGGAAAAGGATAAAAAATAAAATTGATCAAAAAAAACAAAATGTTAGTTTTCGATGGGTCCGGCAGGGGAAGATTAAGTGCCTTGAAAAATAGAAAATTCGTATCGCGCAACAGGACATGCGTCCCACTGGGATAGACATGAAATATTATCCCTTTATTGTCAATATGATATGACTGTTTCTCGTCATATCATATTGACATGTATTCTCTGGGTTCGCAAGGGGAAGGAATATGACGCGAAGCCCATAACCCGGCGCAGGTTACGGATTGCCGCATGTTTCACTGACCAGCCAGATGGAAATGATCTGATTGGATTTGTTTACCATATACCCCACAAGACTGTTGGGTGCGATATGCTCAAGGGGCATGTCGTTTCCATCCGGTGTGTGAAAAGTCAATTCCGGGGAAAGTTTTTTTTCCGAATCATCGATGACGGCCTTTGTCGCATCAATACGCATCAGACAGCCATATCCGTCAAATCCGTCCGGATAGTGCTGCGGCAGTTTCCATTCTCCTTTTTTTCCTCGTGTATGACCGGTTCCGGCCATGGCCAGGAATACACAGAAAAGGATCATGATCATGGAAAAAATTTTGGTAATCCGCTGCTGTTTTATCATATAAACCTCCTTGTTCAAAAGAATCGGAAGGCTTCCCGGCAGATTATGCCGGCCGGGAAGCCCACCGGATCATCATCTTTATTGTTGCTGTTCAAACCAGTACCGGATGCCGAAGGTCGGCCCCTGTTCTCTCACGGTCTCGATATTTTTGTTAGCGACATTGGCAGTCGAGGAACTCATGATTTTTAATTCTCCATCCGGCAGGCTCGCGATGGCCGGGGACATCAGCCTTCCTGTTTTTTTGATTCTGGAAGGAGCGACAATATAGACATCCGTACCGTCATAAGTCCCGACCGTTCCTTTGGCTGTTGTCGAATCCGGAGCGGTTGAATTATAAATAAGGTAATCTCCTTCGCTGACCAGGTTTCCGTCGGCATCGAACTCAGGTGCATCGAACGTACCGTTTTCATTGATGTCCCATGGGGTTTCGTTCAATCTTGCACCGGAGGCGGCATCGATCTCGTTAATAACCGATTCACCGCTGGAGCTGCATGGGGAGTTTTCCGGTATATAGGAGATGACAATGGCATTTCCGCCGCGGATCAGGGGTTCGGTGACGACGCGCTCTCCGGAGATGGGCAGATCAAAATACCATCCGGCGTGTACGGTCGGATTGGGCTTGTAGTCATCTGCCGTAATGGGATCCCCGGACATGTCGATATTGTTGAGAGCCCCTGCCGCATCATCCACCGTGTCCACGGCTGTCGTGTAATCGACTTCATATTGCGTGACGGAACCGACGGAATAAGTATCCACATTGATGATTTCCGTCTGTTCCAGAAGGCTTACAGTCGATGGCTGGTTGCTCAGCGGTGTGGCACCCCGGGTAAAGGAACCGAGATATTCCTGGTCATCCCAGTCATCGCCGTAATCCCAGATTCCATAAATGGTCTGGGTGCTGGTGTTGGTGGTATCGCTTTCACCAAGGTATCTGCCGGTGGCGAACAGGATCAGGTAGCCGTCACGGTTGACCTTGTTCATGCTCATGACATCCGGTCTGGTGGTAATGGATTGAACCGTCACGCCGTCCGGACCGATGGCTTGAAACAGCGGTTTGGGGGTTCCTGACGTGTCCTTGTATGCGGATTCCCACTCCGAAGGATTGGAGCTGGTCAGATCAAATTTCCATAGGTTTCCCTGCAAGTCTCCGGCATACACATAATCGACCCTTTGATCATTGTTGATATCAATGGCCACCGGTGAGGAAAGGCCGTTACACTTGGGTGAACCTGCATTGGCCGCTCCGGTATCGATTTTCCGGATCAGGGAACCGTCGGCAGGATCCAGAATAAACAGAACCGCATGGCCGTTGGGGCTGTTGTACCCGTTTCCGAAAAGAACAATCCAGCTCCCGTTATCGTTGGATTTCAGGATATTGGGCGTGCTGTAACTGTATCCCAGATAATCGCTTTCCGAGTAGGTTGCCGTTCCGCCGGATGTATAGGCGCCATTTCCGGTGGAGCTGTTCAGGCTGAATGTCGCGGCATCTACGACGGTAATGTTCCATGTGCCGTTGGCTGCCGTGTTTCCGACCACACCGGTGATTTCAACGATATCTCCGGTTGAGAAACCATGGGATAAGGCCGTAATCACGATGGGGCTTTCATTGGATGCATTGGTGATGGTTTTGGTAACGGTTGCTGTTCCGGCATCCGGATATTCCCACATGACTTTTCCGGCCAGTGTGGTTTCATCCGTGATGACAGGCGGCTGATACGGGTTGTCAGGATCCGGTCCGGATACATTCAGGGCATAATATCCCTTGCCGCCTCCGCCAAGGCCTCCCACCAGAAGGGTGGTAATCCGGGTTGCGCCGGCCAGAAAATCCACATCCGATACCTTGGGCGTGAGATCCACATAATACTCGTGGGTATAGTTGTTGTCTGTCAGTTTATACAGGTTTTCAAACACCAGGTTGGGAACATAGGCAAAATATTCCTTCCCGCCGTCAATGGCGTTGGCGGTATCATCTTCCGCATAAAGGGCGTGCAGCATTCCATCGTTTCCGCCTACATACAGGACTCCATGTTTGTAGGAAGGCGACGAATGAACAATGTCACCCAATTTGTATATGCGGTCCCGGAATGTTCCTAACTGTTCAACTTCATCGGAATGATTGCCCCGGATATAGTTGAGTATTTTCTGGGCAGTTACGGCATTGGCGTTCAGCATGGTTTGCATTGGCACGGAAAGGTTGGCATACCGGAACGGAATTCCGGAAGTTCCGTTGTAGGTTGCGATGATCCGTCCTGAATCCCAGTCCTGACTCTGCATTTCATCACGGGCCTGCCAGAATGGGGTGTCGGTTTCCACCTCGGCGGTCAATGTATTGATCCCAAAGGATTGAACATTGCCGGACCAGTTTTCACTGTCATAGCTGGACTGGAAAATCCGGAGGCTGGTGTTGACCTCTTCATAAAGCTCGTCTCCATTCACGGAAACCGAAGAGGCGGACCCGATTCTGGATTCAACGTCTTCCAGGATGGTCAACAGGGATTCAATCAATTCATCCGGATTGGATGCACTCAGGAACAAGCCGCGGCCGTTGAGTGCGGCATGCATCAGATCGTCAATCTTTTCCTGGTCACCGCTGGTTGGATTGGGCCATGTGGGATAAACCGGGTTGGCCGGGTCCAGCGGGTTGTCATAGTCATAATCAAAGCTTGCCGGATTTTCCGATCGGGAAACCAGATTTCCCCTGACGCCGAAAGACACGCCATAGGTGACCATGTGCTGGTGTGTGGCCTGGTCCATATCATTGCCCTGGATCAGGTTGTCCAGAGTATTGGAAAGGTCTTCCTTGTAAAATTTCATGGCAACGTCTGCAAGGGTATTGGAATATCCGTCCGCATAGGGCACCCCTGCATAGGTTGGTGTCGCACTGTCCGCAGCATCCTGGTTTCCTACGCCAGGATCGGAGCCATTATAGTATCCGTCTGTCATGGCAATGGCAAACGCCTGCTGACAGGCACCGCCGTTGGCAGCGGATGCAAAGGGCGAATCATTGCCGGCAGTGCCGTTCAGTTTGATATTGTCATCCTGGTCATAATACCGGCCCACATCCCGGAGTCCTGTCCTAAGCGGAGTCCCTTGTGCGCTGATATTCAGGTTGTACAGCAGGTTCAGGAGGATGGATGTCTCATCAACACCTCCTGCCTTGACACCGAGTACAGGCTGCCGGATATTATGGTTGATGGTATTGATTCCGACATACACACCCTGCATCTGGGAAATGGTTCTGGAAATCGCAGCGGTGGCTGTCAGCTCCCGTTTCCGGTAAAAGGAATACCAGTTGGCAAAATTCTGCCGTTCCTCCACATAAGTTCTATCGGTTTTTACATCATCCGGTGGAGCGCCGGCTACAAGGTTGAGTTCCCCCGGCTCCACGACACCGGCTGTTCCGGTTGCCAGTTCATTGACCGCATAGTAAAGGATGGAGCTGGTGCTGCCGTCCAGTATCACCAGATACGGTTTGTTTTCGGATGCAGACCAGACATAGTAATGGGCATTTTTAATGTTGATGGTCGATGTGGCTGCCGGCACCAGGCGGATGGCATCGGCAACGGCAACGGTATTGTCTGTCGCACTCTGGGTGTGGGAGAGGTAGATAAAGGAGGCGGCATCCAGGGTAAATGTTCCGGCTCCAAGCTGCTGCCAGGTTCCGCCGTTTATTGTCTGATTAACAATATACGGTGAGAATCCACCTGTATGTTTGACTACATAACTAACTGCATTGGAACGGTCCGCTCCGGACACCCATCTGGCATAGATGTTATAGTTGCCGGCAAGGTTGGGCACCCAGGCTGATGCATAGGTCGGGTAGGTGCCGTCCGTATCCAAGGGCGTCCAGTAATAATCATCATCATAGGCACTTGAACTAGTTGCCGTTTCCCAATGGTCACCGGTGGGTATAAATTGAACGGCATCGGCAACAGCTCGGTCGCTGCTGCTGGTCCGGTTATGACTCAGGGTCACGGTTCCGGAGCCTGCTGCAATGGCAATATTCGAAGCGATCTTAACCCAGTTGCCTCCGTTGGTGCTCTGGTCGGTCGTATAGCTGGTTGTTATGGAAGCACCCTGGTCGACCGTGTAGGTTACGGCTGCCGAGTTGTTAACATCATCCTGCCATCTGGCATAGACATCATAATTTCCGGCCGTCAGATTCGGCGTCCAGGTTACGGTATACTGGCCATTGATATTGGTGTATCGATATGTACCCTGCCAAGCCTGGGCAGAGTATTCTCCGGTTCTCAAGGCGCCGGATGCCGGTTCCTGGACAATGGAGAATGCCGCATCCTCATTATCAATAATAATGGGTTCGTCATTGGGTGTTTTGCTGAACTGGGATGCGTTTTTATCATCAATAACGACCGCACCGGTGTCAATGGTGTCAAAACTGCCCTCCAGGCTCAGGGTGTTTCCCGCAATTCTGGGATGGGATCTGGGTGTATTCGGGTCTGCATTGGGAAGGGTAGGCCAGGAGACATAGTCTACCTGCGGATTATAGTACAGTTTATTATAACCGGCCCATTGGGTTTTCCATGTTTTCCGGTCGGTTCCGCGGCTCAGGGTCTGGCCGCTGTATACATTGTCACCCGGGTTATCAAAGATGTAGTAGTGGCTGCTGCTGCCGGTCCAGAATATTCCGTCATTTTCAGTCGTTATAAATTCCCAGTCCATGCTGCCGGAGTCATCCAGGACAAACATGATATTGGCCGGAGCTGCCCGGAATCGGGTGTCCAGGGGGATATCGCTGACATCCGTACACAGGTGAGCCGGCACCTGGAAGGTGACCTCAATGGAGTGGTCTGCCGATACCGCTGTAAAAGCATAGGAAGATACCGCACCCACGGAAACCCCGTCCACCTTGACATCATTGATTGTATTGCCGGGGCTGGGCGTCATGGCATAGGATTGGGAAAAACCGTCGGTAACGGTAACGGTTCCTGCCGGTGAAATCGTTCCCCCGACTCCTCCGGTCACGCCGGCGGTAATGGACCAGGTGACGGTGCTGATGAATTCAACGTTAAAATCATAAGCACCGGTGCTGTTGTTTCCGTTTTCCTCCACAGAGTAATAGTAGGTTCCTGCAGTAACATCCCGCTGAATCCGAAAATTCGTACTGACTCCGGAATCATTATCGGATCCCTGCTGGTTGCAGGCGGTATTGTAGTACCGGCCGAAGGTATTGGTGCCTCCGGTAGTATATACCGTAAGCTGGCCTTCACTGGGAACGACGATTTTGAAATAATCCTTATCTCCGTTGGTTTCGATATTTCCGGCGGTGACGGATGAGGTTCCAACCGGTGTGGCATCCGTACAGTTATTGCCGTGATCATCCGCGATCATTTCCACCACCAATGTATAGTTTCCGGTAGTCGATGCGTTCCAGCCTTCCACATTGATATAATATGTTCCGGGAGTAGAGACGGCATAAGTAATGCTGAAATTGTAGTCAGGCCCGTTATCATCATCTTCATCGATTTTGTTGCAGCTTGAATTTCGCAGATAGCCATAGGTATCCGTACTGCCTGTCGTATAGACCGTCATGACACCGCTTGTGGTGACATTGATGGCAAAGTAATCGGTATCATGCGTGGAGATATAACCCGTTGTGGAACCAGGTGCACTCAGCGTGGTGGCCGTGGAACAGGTGACGCCATCCCTCTCATTTCGCGCATGGGAATCTTGGGGAAAGGTGAAGATCACCAGAAGGAAAATGCCGATTATTGTCATAAGATATTTTTGTTTCATTGTCATACCTCCGGTATTGACCGTTGTCATCCGTATTGCAAAAACCTAAAACGGTTTGGTATAGCCGATGCCCACGATAACATCGCCTCCGCGAGCATCCTGTTCTCTTCCGTATACCACATAGGAATGAACCTGGGCGGCACCCATGGCCATGGAACTTCCGGTTTGGATTCCTGTGGAAACCGCGAGAAACTCCACATCCGTGGTCGGATTGGCCAAGCCCGACGACACGGCACTGCCCCAAGCCGGATCATTTCTATCAAGAAGTTGATTCGGCGTGGTAATCGTACCAATGGGCATCAGGTAGGTCGGTGGAAAGACATCCAGATTCATCTCATCTTGCAGACGCTGAATCGCTTCAATGGCGGCAGCTTCCGCACGGAAAAAGCTCCTTTTGTAGCTGGTTTCATTCCGGACAATCTGGGATTCGGTAATGGCCGTATTGCTGGCTGAGATTCCGATCACAGTGAGTACTGCCATCAGCAGCAGGACGATTGCAATCAGGGAACCTTCTTCATTGTTGAGTAGTTGCAGGGTTTTTTTCATCATTTCCCCCTTACCAAGGTACTTTCTGTTTATGGGTTACAAATTCATATCGGCTTTTACCGAAGTCAATGTCATGGTCTGTGTCCCGCCTCCGGTTTGAGGGTCCCAGCTCACATTCACGGTAATGGTTACGGTATTGGGCGCTGGGGTCGCTGCCGTCACGGACCAGGTAATGTCGAACCGACCTCCCGAGCCCTGCTTAAGTCGACTTAACGGTGCAATAACCGCCGGATTGTTCAGATCCGTATAGGAAAAGGCCATGAGCCTTTCCAGCTCTGCGGTTCCCAGGCTGATTGCCTCTGTTGAATCTCCGGATTTTCTGATGTTGGCGGTAGAGGAAATCTGCATGGAAATGATGGCAAGAAGTCCGATAGACAGTACGCCGAGGGCGATCATGGCCTCGATAATGGAATACCCGTGGTTGTTTTTTTCCGGGTTCCGGTATGGTTGCTGCGTATGCATGATCTGCTGCTCCTTTTGATGTCCTAAAGATTCATGTTCCGGCAATAAATTCTTGTCTGAACGGTCCGGCTGATCGTACCGTATTTTCCGGCAGCCTCGGACATGGTGATCGAAATGTTCACCGACCGGATATCGTCCAGGCTGGCTGCCGGTATCGGGTTGCCAACAATCGGACCATTATCGGTGTCAAAGTAGGTAAAGACAAGGCTGGAAATATTGCTCAGCAGGGTCTCCGTACCTTCCAGGTTCCGCCGGGTAAGCGTTCGGGGTCCGGCATTATAGGTATAGGTTATTTGTTCCTCCGGGCTGGTATCGGTTTCATCTTCAACAGTCCCCGGATCATCAGCCGCCACGATACCGTTAAAATCGTTGTCCGATGTGAAAGTAAAGGTTGTGGTCCTAGCTTCCGTAAATCCGACGCCGGTGGATAATTCCCGAGGATTGAATCCTGCGGACCGGACATCCTGTTCCATAAAGGAAATTCCGGCACGGATATCCTGCTGAACATTTGCAGCAACTGTCTGAAGGGTGTTTGAGCGGGTATAATTGGTAAATATGGCAAATGCCGCTGCAAGAACAAAGGATGCAATGACCATGGTGATCAGGAGTTCAACCAGTGTAAAACCATGGGAACATCCTGCCGGTTCTGTTTGATCAAGTCTTTGGTTTAAGTTGTATTTTTTCATGACGCTGTTTCCTTGTTCCGGGGTTTGACCACTAATTGACCCGAACCGAGCCGATCATATTCACGGTGACCTGTGCTTTTTTGCTGCCGTTGGATAAGGTAATGTCGCCAGTGTTGTTGACACGCCCCCTGGAGTCAAATGTGGTCGTGATTGCACCTCCTGTAAGGTTGGTGGTGATGGATGTGCCGACTAAACTCCGGGTTAAAATGGGGTCGGGGAGGGGGGCTGGGAAAGGAGGGATACCCATGATTCTGATTGAATAGCTGTTATTCCCCGTATCAAAGCTGATTGTCACAGAGGTGTTGTCCTTGATAGCCCTGGATCTTGCCAGCTCAAAATCCGCTTTCAGGGTGCGGGTATCACCGCTCAGGGCTGCGTTTGCGCGCCATGAGATGATGTTGGGTACGGCAACGGCAGCCAGTATTGCCATGATGACAATTACGATGAGCATTTCCACTATGGTGAAACCCTTATTGCCTTTCATTATTTTTTGCCTCCCGTCATTGGGCCCGGTTAGATAAAACTTTTATCATCGAATGGTTGAACCGGAAAATTATGGTTTTCCGGTTGTAGTTGCAATGGCAGTGCCAGATTCAAGGCATGTTGCGGAACCCTGAATGACGCTGGCAATATCTATTTGATATTCAATAATAAACGATAATAAATAGAAGGCGGGTATAGCCGGTGCCGGATGAAAATAAGCCGGATAAATCAGGCGCAGATATTAAAAAGATTGATAGTGCTATAAAAAGATTTAATACTTGAGCAAACGGTGAATTTAAAATTGACTCGTCCATTTCACTGTGTATAGATTCGGATCATCTAAAACAATATCTTGTGCGGATTATTCGAATCAACTCCGGGAGGAGATCGGCATCATGAAAATAGGGAAGGGAAAAATTGTTTATATTACGGGAGGCTCCAGCGGAATCGGCCTTTGTGCAGGGAATCTTCTTGCGGAAAAGGGAGCCGATATCCTGATTTTTGCCAGAGGCATGGATCAGCTTGAACAGGCGACTGCCGAAATCAGGAGCCATTCCGCTTCCGAAGTGCAGCGGATCGGCTGTATGCAGCTTGATGTATCGGATCACCGGGCGGTTCAACATGTCATGAATAGAGCGGTCGCTGAATTCGGATGTCCGGATCTTCTGATTAATTCCGCCGGCCGTGCCAGGCCGGATTATTTTGGCAAGATACCTTGTAAGCAGATGGATGAGACCATGCGCATTAATTTTTACGGTGTATGGAATTCTGTTTCCGCATTATTGCCCCATATGAAACAAAAAGGAGGGCATATCGCAAACGTGTCATCCATTGCCGGATTCCTGGGAGTGTTCGGTTATACGGACTACTGCGCATCCAAGTTTGCGGTAATGGGTTTTTCCGAGGCACTGAGAAGCGAAGTCAAGCCATATAAGATTCGGGTATCGGTCCTGTGCCCGCCTGACACGGATACGCCGGGTCTTGCAGCCGAAGAAGGAACCAAGCCGGAAGAGACAAGAGTGATCGCTGCCAATGCAAAGGTATTGCAGCCGGAAGCAGTTGCAAAGGCATTGGTCAACGGAATCGAACGCAGCCGGTTCATGATCATCCCCGGTTTGGATGGAAAATTTACCTGGCTCATCAAACGACTCTTTCCCCGCCTGGTAGATGCTGTGATGGATAGGAAGATCGGAAAGGTCCAAAAGGGAAAAGCCCCTACGTGACCTCATCATGGATATTGCGTTTCCATCCTGATTTGGTATCATCGGCAGGCAGATCGAAAACCATCTTGTTGTCGGATCTTTTGATTATAACTGTTTTCTTCAATACGGAATGGTGAGCATGGCAGGTACTTCTCATGTAAGCACGGGCTGGGACAGCCTGGATATGATTATTGATCATCTGCGCAGGGGGGATAATGTCGTCTGGCAGGTGGACAGTATGGATGACTACCAGCGTCTGGTTTCTTTTTTTGCAGCAAGATCTGTTTCCGACAATGAACGCCTGGTCTATATGCGTTTTGCCCGCCACAGGCCACTCCTTGAGGCCGGTGATCAGATCGTGATCTACGATTTGAATATCGACCAGGGTTTTGAATCCTTCTCGTCGCAGGTGCATACCATCATCACAAAAGAAGGGAAGGACACCCATTATATCTTTGACTCCCTGTCCGACCTGCTGCATGTGTGGGCTACGGACCTGATGATCGGTGATTTTTTTTACATCACCTGTCCGTATCTTTTTGAACTCAACACCATCGCCTATTTTGCCATTCAGCGGAACATGCATTCTTTCAAGGCCATTGCCCGAATCCGGGAAACCACCCAGGTATTGATCGATGTCTATAACTACAGAAGACAGATCTGCATTCACCCGCTGAAGGTCCAGCACCGCTATTCCCCGACCATGTTTTTTCCTCATGTGCGGAAAAAAAATGATCTGATCCCGGTGATCAACAGTGTAGAGGCCACCCAGTTGTTCTCCCATCTTTCCCGCCACCATCACACAGCCGATGCCCAGCGTCACCTGGACTACTGGGACCGGCTTTTTATTCAAGCCAAGAAACTGATGAATTCGCAGGCATCCGCACAGGAGAAGCTTGATATGGTGGAGCAGCTCGCTCGCCTTTTGCTGAGCCGAAGTCAACGGGTTCTTTCCCTGATCCGGAAATATTTTTCCCTGGAAGATCTTGTATGGATCAAGGAGCGGTTGATCGGTACCGGCTTTATCGGCGGGAAGGCATTGGGAATGCTTCTGGCCCGCAAGATTCTGATACAGGATACCACCTTTCCGTGGAGCAGTATCCTGGAGCATCATGATTCCTTTTATATCGGTTCGGATGTCTTTTATTCCTATATTGTTCAAAATGGATGGTGGAAGCTTTTCATGGCCCAGAAGACCCGGGAGGGCTATTTTGAAAAGGCGGCGGAGTTGAGAAACAGCATGCTTACAGGAATCTTCCCGGAAGAGATCAAGGAACAGTTTAAACGCATGCTGGAGTACTTTGGCCAGTCGCCCATTATCGTCCGTTCTAGCAGCTTGCTGGAGGATGCGTTCGGCAGTGCATTTTCCGGAAAATATGAAAGTTTTTTTTGTGTCAACCAGGGTACTCCTGAACAGCGGTATGAATATTTTGAAAAAGCGGTCAAGCGGATATTTGCCGGCACCATGAATGAAGATGCGCTTGCGTATCGGTTGCAGCGCGGGCTGGATCAACAGAATGAACAGATGGCCCTCCTGGTGCAGAGAGTATCCGGTGCTTACCGGGAACAGTATTTTTTCCCGGAGATCGCCGGAGTCGGTCTGTCCCGGAACCCCTTTGTCTGGAAAAAGGATATGAATCCGAAAGCCGGCATGCTGCGGCTGGTTTTCGGGCTGGGAACCCGTGCCGTGAACCGGGTGGATACGGATTATCCACGGATTGTCGCGATTGATGAGCCATTGGTGCGTCCCTTATCGGAGATGAAGGACATCCGCAAGTTCTCACAGAATTTTGCCGATATATTGAATCTGGAGGAAAATCAGCTTCAGACACTGCCTGTCCGGGAACTGGCTCAGAAAAACCTCGATACCAGACTGGATACTCTGTCGATCCGCGATACGGAAGCGGTTGAAAACCTCCTGGCTGCCGGAAAGACCGGACAGGATGTGCGGATTCTGACTTTTGATCCGTTTTTGACGGATACCGATTTTGTTCGGACAATGGCCGGAATGCTTCAGACGCTTGAAAACGGCTATCAGTATCCGGTTGATATCGAATTCACGGTCAATTTCAGTCAGACGGATGACATCCAGATCAATCTGCTGCAATGCCGCCCGTTTCAAACCTTTGGTGAGGGCGTTCGGGTGGAAATGCCTGCCCGGATCGACCCGGAAAAAATCATCATCCGGACCGAGGGAAATTTCATGGGAGGAAACATCTCCCAGCCCATTGCCTGCATTATCTACGTTGATCCGCAGGCATATGCCGGCCTTTCCCTTTCGGATAAATACAGTGTGGCGCGTCTGATCGGGAAATTGAACAGACAGGTGGCGGATCGGGTCAAATCGCCGACATTCCTTCTCGGTCCGGGAAGATGGGGGACACATTCACCGGCCATGGGCGTTCCGGTCACCTTTTCCGAAATCAACCATATTACGGCAATGGCGGAAATCAGTTACCAGGACGGGAGCCTGATTCCGGATTTATCCTTTGGAACGCATTTTTTTCAGGACCTGGTGGAGACACGGATTTTTTATCTGGCGGTGTATCCGGAAAAGCAGGAAGTCGTGTTTAACCGGGATTGGCTTCTTGCGCTTCCGAACAGGCTTGAAAGCCTGTGCCCGGGAGATGAGCGTTTCAGCCCGGCAGTGAAGGTGAGCGATGTGCGGGATATGGGCCTGATCATATACTCGGATATCACGACCCAGAACATGATGTGTTACCTGTCGTAAGACCGACAGGTAACACGCTGTTTTTGTAATGCTTTACACCACGCCGTAGGCCAGCATGGCTTTGGCCACCTTGACAAAACCGGCGATATTGGCACCGGCCACATAATCTCCCTTTTTGCCGTAGGCTTCGGCAGCATTCAGGCAGGCATTGTGAATGCTTTTCATGATGATCAGGAGCCGGTTGTCCACTTCTTCCTTTGTCCAGGACAATTTCATGCTGTTCTGACTCATCTCCAGACCGGATGTGGCCACTCCGCCGGCATTGGCAGCCTTGCCGGGTCCGTAAAGGATGTTGTTGCTCTGGAAAATCTTGACCGCTTCCGGCGTGGAAGGCATATTGGCGCCCTCAGCCACGCAGATGCATCCGTTTTTCACCAGAGCCGATGCATGTTCACTGTTCAGTTCATTCTGTGTGGCGCAGGGCAGGGCGATATCCACCTTGATGCCTTGCGAACGGATGACATCCCAGACATTCTGACCGTCAAAACAGACGGTATTGTATTTGTCGGCATACTCTTTGATACGGCCCCTGTAGGTATTTTTCAGCTCCTGGATATAGCAGCATTTTTCGGCATCTATGCCTTTTTCATCCACAACGGTTGCTGTGGAATCGCATACGGTGATGACCCGTCCGCCCATCTGATTGACCTTTTCAATGGCGAACTGGGCCACATTGCCGGACCCGCTTACGGCGACAATTTTATTTTTGAAATCCATTCCCCGTGTGGCCAGCATTTCAGAGGCGAAATACACGGTGCCGTATCCTGTAGCCTCAGGCCGGATCAGACTGCCGCCGTATTCAAGCCCTTTTCCGGTCAGTACGCCGGTGTGTTCGTTTCTGATTTTTTTATAATAACCGTACATATACCCGATTTCTCTTGCGCCCACACCGATATCACCGGCGGGTACATCGATCTCCGGGCCGATGTGCCGGAACAATTCCCGCATGAAGGCTTGGCAGAACCGCATCATCTCGGCATCGGATTTTCCTTTGGGGTCAAAGTCGGACCCGCCCTTGCCGCCGCCCATGGGCAGGGTGGTCAGGGCATTTTTGAAGATCTGCTCAAAACCGAGAAATTTGATGATATTCAGGTTGACGGAAGGATGCAGCCGGATTCCTCCTTTAAACGGTCCGATGGCATTGTTGAACTGTACCCGGAATCCCCGGTTGACCTTCACATTTCCTTTGTCATCCACCCAGGGTACGCGGAAAAGCACGGCTCGTTCCGGTTCGACGATACGCTCATAAATTCCCGCCTTGACGAATTCAGGATGTCTTTCGGCTGTCGGCTCCAGTGTTTCCAAAACTTCTTCCGCTGCTTGATGAAATTCTTTCTGATCAGGGTCCATGTGTTTGATTTTTTCGATAACATGCTGAATAACTGACATTGGTTTTTTCTCCTTGGGTTGATGGAATTTAACCGGCTTCACGAACCAGATAGCCGTTGATCTCTTTGAAAGCCGAATAGTCGCCGTTTGTCCGGGTGATGTATATTTTCCCGGATTCCAAATTGGGTTGCGTCACCGGGTTGTTTTTTTTAAAAAAATGAAGATCATCTTCATTCAGTCCATCTTTGCCCAGGTATTCCCGTTTTAAGTCTTCCAGGCTGTCAAAGCCGCTTCCAAAAAAATTCAATTTGGAAAAGTAAGGCTTGCGGCTTTTCGTGTCCATCAGGACGGCAAAATGAACAGGGTAGGACGGGTCTCCGATCACCAGAAGATATTGATCCTTTGAGGTGGTGATCCGGTAGGTAGACGGCAGGTCCGCCTGGCGGATTTCCGTAAAATCGTCTTTCAGGTAAGCGGCGGCCTCCCGGCTGTCGATATCCTCAAAGGACATCAGGTCCGGACATTTAAAAAATCCAAGTACATACAAAGCAATGCTGAAACTGCTGATTTGTTCGTAAATGGGATTTTCCCGCTCGCACATCAGGGTGACTTCATTGATTCTTTCCGATACAAAAAAGTTTTCATGATTCATCGCTGCTGTCCTTTCCTTTGCGGTTAAACCGGTTTGCGTCCATATGATCAAAGTTTCATGACGGCAAACCGGAACATGGAATGGCCGGACCATTCATGGTAAAGCCATTCACAGGGGTATAGCAAGGTGCATGCCCAAAGAACGAATCCGGGGACGATATGGTAAAACTATGTAATTCCGGATAGTAAGATGTTTTTCAGAGAGGACGGTAGAACATCGTGAAGAAGTTGCTGCTCAAAAATTGAACAGCAGTGGTGAAATAGAAGCAGAAGATCGCTTTCATTCAGGAAAGCAGGGATTTTTCTTCCATTTTTTTCAGGCGGTGGCGCAGTGTATTGCGGCTGATGCCCAGCAGTTTCGCTGCATGTACCTGATTGCCGCCGCATTCTTTCAGGGCCATCCGGATGAGCGTCTCCTCCACCATTTCCATGATGTTGGCGTGAATGCCGTCTTCCGAAAGGTGCAGAACTTCCGGAATGATGGCCTCCAGTTTGATCCTCAGACGATCCATTAATTGTTCCCGGCTGAGTCGGGACAATGGCTTTCCCTCTTCCTGGGCGGAGAAGATAAAATGGTCTTCCGAGAGGAAATCCCCCGTGGTGATCAGGATGGCCCGGCGGATGCAGTTTTCCAGTTCGCGGACATTCCCCGGCCATGGGCAGGTTTTCAGCTTTTTCCGTGCAGCTTCGGAAAGGTAACGCACGGATTTGGCATATTCCCGGCTGAAGCGGGATAGAAAATAATCCGCCAGCAGGAGAATGTCTTCGGTTCTTTCCCGCAGGGGCGGAAGATGAATGGTGATGATTTTCAGCCGCCAGAACAGGTCGGCCCGGAATCGTCCCTGCCGCACTTCCATTTCCATGTCCTTATTGGATGCGGCGATTATGCGGACATGGACTTTTATGGTCTGAGATCCTCCCAGACGCTCGAATTCTCCTTCCTGCAGCACCCGCAGCAGTTTGGCCTGGGTACTCAGCGACATATCGGCGATTTCATCCAGAAAACAGGTCCCGCCGTTGCATCGTTCGATTTTGCCGATGTGGGTCCGTTCCGCTCCGGAAAAAGCACCGCGCTCATAACCGAACAGCTCGCTTTCAAACAGATTCTCCGGGATGGCCGCGCAGTTGATGGCGATAAACGGCTTGTCTTTTCGGGTGCTGTGGTGATAGATGGCGCGTGCCACCAGTTCCTTTCCGGTTCCGCTTTCACCGGTGATCATGACCGATACGTCCGATTCGGCGACCTGACCGATCAGTTTGTATACTTCCTGCATCTTTTTGCTGTTGCCGATGATCTGGAGTTCGCCGGAAATGGGGAGGGGACGGCCGTCCGGTTCTGCATCCGGCAGGCGGACGATTTCCTTCATCTGCCGGTTGACCTGAAGGGCTTCGGAGACGATGCGGCTTAACTCTTTTCTTTCAAACGGCTTGACCAGGTAATCATAAGCCCCGCGCTTCATGGCCTCAATGGCAATATCCGTGCTTCCATAGGCGGTCATCAGGATGACCGGTGTTTTTACCTGGGCGGCCCTGATTCTGGTTAATATGTCGATTCCGTTTGATTCCGGCATTTTATAATCCAGTAGAATCAGGTCAAAGGATTCATGCTGAATGATCCTGACGGCTTCCGGACCACTGAGGCAGGTTGTGACCTCATAGCCTTTGCGTTCAAAAAAACGGCTCAGAAAATGGATGAGTCCCTCATCGTCGTCAATCAGAAATATTTTTTCCATTGGCCTCACTCATGAAGAAGCTTTTTTTACCGGCAGGAAAAGGGAGAATACCGTTCCCTTATCCGTGTGGCTTTTCACCTGGATGTCGCCGCCATGGTTTCGGATGGCGTTGAGTACCAGGGGCAGTCCCAGGCCGGTCCCGGAAGATTTGGTTGTAAAAAACGGATCAAAAATATGGACAATCCGGTCTTCGGAAATACCCGTGCCGGTATCCTGAATATCTACACGGATGCATGGCCTGGATTCGCCGTTCAATGGCAGCATCTCCTGTTTCGCTTCAATAAAGAGGCTTCCCTGATGGGGCATGGCTTCCAGGGAATTCACGAACAGATTGATCAGCGTTTCCTCCAGCAGTATTTTATCTCCCCATATGGACGGCAGGTGGTTTTCGATATGGACCTGCAGAGAACACTCCTGTTTGCTGACCATCGGTTTGATGATATGGATCACGGTTTCGATCAGCGAGGAAATATCGATATCGGAAAAAACCGGTTCTTTTGGCCGGGAGAAATCCAGGAAACGGTTGATGGTCGCCTCAATGCGGTTGACCTGCTGCATGGCGATGTCATAGTCTTCTTCATATTCCGGTGATATTTCAATTTCAGACTGGATAGACTCCAGAAACAGTTTCAGGGAAGTGAGCGGCGTCCGTATTTCATGGGCCACGGCAGCGCTGAGACGTCCAATGGCGGCAAATTTTTCAGCACGCTCGGCAATGAGCTTGATCTGTTTGAGCACGATGTCGGTTTCTTTCAGCTCGGCATCCTTTAAATCCACCTTTTTTTCCAGATGGTTCTGACGCTCCTGGAGTTTCCGGGCCATATTTTCAAATGCCTGATACAGCATTCCGATTTCATCACGCCGGTTGAGCCGGACAATCCCTTTTTCAAACTCCCCGCCGGCCAGGAGATCTGCGGAACGGTTCAGGGTCCGGATGGGCCGGATGATATGAAAGGAGATGACCCAGGTCAGCATCAGGGCACTGCCGATGCAAAGCAGAATCGTTGCATACAGGTTTCTTTTCAATATACTGATGCTCTCAAAAACCTCATCGCGGTCCTGCTCTACGACCACGTGCCAGTCTGTACCGCCGACCTGCAGGGATGTTCCAAAAACCTCAATACCGCGATAATCCCGATAGGTCTTTCGGGGGTCGCGGTTGCTGATGATGTTCTGCAGGGAAATGGTTTCTTTCAGAATACGCCAGGGCTCCTTGTGAGCCAGAAAGGTTCCGTTCCGGTCCACCAGATAGCATTCACCGGTTTTGCCAAGCGCCACATTCAGGATAAAAAAGATGATCTGCCGGGTTCCCACGGTTCCGTATAGGGTGCCGGCAATATCGCCGTTGTCGCGAAGGATCGGGGCGGCGATGTCGAATGTGGACTCTTTTTCTTCGGAAGAAAGCATGATGTCGGATAAAAACAGCCGGTCTTTCAGTTGATAGGGGCTCCGGTCTTTGTTTTCGTATTGCAGCATCCCGCCCTGGAAGGTTACGGCAAGATTTTCAGAGGGTGAAATCAGGGTATGTTTTTTATAGACTTCGTACTTTTTCTGGATCAGATGAAGATAGGGGCTGATGCTTTCGGGAATCATGGACTGGAGAATCGGCGTTCCGGTCATGACCAGCATATCCGCCTTGCGTTCGCTGAGCCATCTTTCCAGAATGGACGACTTGTCAACCGCAACGTTTTCAAGCTGGCGCATCACCATGTCAACAATCAGTTTTTCGGTTGTTTTAATGGAAAAGACGCCGACAATGGACAGGGGAAGGAGTGAAATGGTCAGGAAAAGAAGCATCACCTTGACTTGCAGGTTGATGGTATGGCCGTGGTTTTTTATAGAAGAATCAGTCATTCCGGGCGGTCACCATTTTCCCATTGCTTTCATTTTTTTCACAGAGCCGGATCACACTCCTGTCACGAAAAATAATTTACGGCATTTTGAAACAAGGCCAAGCCTGTTTTGATTTTCGGAGGCCGGGATTCCTGATTCCGCTTGGCAACCTCTTTCCGGCGTGCCCAGTCCGGATGATTTGTGGGGTGGTGATAGGCCTCCGGATGGGGCATCAGGCCGAAAACCCGTCCGGTTGGATCACATATCCCGGCAATATCCAGCACGGATCCATTGGGATTGTCCGGAAATGCCTGTTCGGCAGGACGGTTGCCACGGGTTGCATACTGCAATACAATCTGGTTATTCTGCTGTAAACGGTGGATGACCTTTTGATCGGCAAAAAATTTTCCTTCTCCATGCCGAACCGGAAGTTCAATGGAATCGATGTCTTTTGTGAAGATACAGGGAGACGCGGTATTCACTTTCAGATTGACCCACTGATCCCTGAAATTACCGCAGTCATTATAGGTCAGGGCAACATTCCGGGTGGTATAGTCGAGGTCAAACCCCGGCAGCAGGCCCAGATTGACAAGGGTCTGAAATCCGTTGCAGATTCCAATGACAAGGTTTCCCCGTTGGATAAATTCAATCATTTTTTCACCGATATTGGTTTTCATCCGAACCGCCTGAACCACACCGGCGCCATGGTCGTCCCCCCAGCTGAACCCGCCGCCGAATACCAGGATCTGAAATGCATCCAGAGAAACGCTTCCGTCAATCAGGGCGTTAATGTGAATGCGGGCCGGCGTTCCACCGGCAAGGTTGAAGGTATGGGCGGTTTCATTGTCGCAATTGAGTCCATATCCGGTCAGAACCAGAACATTGACATTGGTTTTCATATCAGATCTCCAAACGGGCGTTTCCAGGCGGCTTTCAGATCCTGAACAGATAAGGATATGATTTTTTGGCTGTTGATTCCGTTGATGACAAGTTTTCCGGTATCGGTAACCGTTCCGATCATAGCAGCGGGCAGATCCTGAAACAGTTTCTCAAAGGCCTGCCGATTTTTCGGATCAATGGTTACGATCAGTCGTCCGGCGGATTCGGAGAACAAAAGGGTGTCGTTCCGGTCCACACCTTCCGACAGGACCTTGGACAGGTTGATTTCCATCCCGAGATTTCCGCCCATGGCTTTCATGGCAAGGTGCACCGCAAGACCTCCCCGGTAGATTCCGTGAGCCGATGCAATGATGTTCCGGGTTATCCCCCGGTTCAGGGCTATGTATACGGGAAAAAACCGTTCCGGAAAGATATTCGGGACATGGGAGCCCACATACCCAAAATGTTCATAGTATTCCGATGCGCCCAGTTCATCTTTTGTGATTCCCAGGATGTAAATCAGGTCACCCGGAATTTTGACATCCATGGTCACGCAGTTCTGGATATCCGTCACGATGCTGGTGGCGGAAAACTGCATGGTGGGAAGTGCGGATACCTTTCGGGTTTCGCCATACGGGCCGGTCAGATGACCGTCCACATACATGCTGTCTTTTCCGGACAGCAGCGGAATGCCATAGGCAAGACAGGTCTCTTTCAGCGCCTTGCAGGAACGGACAAGCTGGGCTGCCTTGAATTTTCCGTCCGGGTTTTTGTTCGGGTGATACTGGATATCCGGCCAGCAGAAATTGTCCACGCCGCCGATCTGCTCCGGGTCGGCGCCCACGGCTATGAGCCTTCTGACCGCTTCATCGATGGTGCAGCCGGTCATATGGTATGCGTCTATGGCGGAGTAGGACGGCAGGAGGCTCTGGGCAAAAGCAAGGCCTTTTTCCGAATGGAGAACCGGCCGGATCACGGAGGCATCGCTGTTCATATCTCTTTCCGCGCCCACCAGCGGTTTGACGACGCTGCTGCCCTGCACCTCGTGATCATACTGTCTGGTGATCCACTCCTTGGAGCAGATATTGGGCCTTTCCAGGATATCTGCAAGAAGAGAATTGTAATCCCGGGGTTCTCCGATCACGGGTTCTGCAAGGCCGCGGGCTTTTGGTGAAAACCATTGGGCTTCAAACTGCCATTGAGGGAATCCCGAGGACATGAGATTCAGGTCGATGCAGGCACAGGTTTTGTCATTGTAGGTGATATGAAGTCTGCCGGAATCCGTATAGTTGCCGATCACGGTACTTTCCACCGCATGTTTCCGGGACAGGGCCATGAAACGGTCCAGATGTTCCGGTTTGACGGCAACGGTCATTCTTTCCTGGGATTCGGAAATCCAGATTTCCCATTGGTCCAGACCTTCATATTTCAGGGGAACCTTCTCCAGTTGCACACGGCAACCTCCGGCGCCCTCTGCGGATTCTCCGACAGAAGAAGACAACCCCCCGCCGCCGTTATCGGTAATAAAGGGAATCAGGCCTTCATCCCGTGCTTCCAGAAGGAAATCATGCATTTTTTTCTGGGTATACGGGTCGCCGATCTGAACATGACCGGCCGGTGTGTTTGCGGAAAAGGTTTCCGATGATGCGGTCACGCCATGAATACCGTCTTTTCCGACCCGGCCTCCGCACATGACGATCAGTTCACCCGGAGAGGTTGTTTTCTGTTCCGCCGGCTTGCCTTTTACCGTTGCAGGCATGATCCCCAGGGCCGTGACAAAGACCAGGCATTTGCCCATATAGCCGTCATGGAACAGCACCTGGCCGAAGGTTGTGGGAATGCCGCTTTTGTTGCCCCCGTCCTTTACCCCTTCGATGACGCCGTCCAGAAGCCGCCTCGGGTGAAGGCGCGGTTTCAATTCTCCGTGATAATCCCGGTGTCCCACACAATATCCGTAGCTTCCCATGATGAGCCGGGAACCCTTTCCGGTCCCCAGGGGATCGCGGTAAACGCCGACAATGCCGGTAATGGCGCCGCCATAGGCTTCCATGTTGGATGGAGAGTTGTGGGTTTCCCCGGTAATGACATAATAATGATCGGAATCAAATTGTCCGGCACCGGCGTTGTCCCACAATACGGAAACCACCCATGGTTTTTTCTCTTTCAACGAAAGAGTAGGGGCCTCAATACAGGTCTTGAAGAGATTGTCGACCACTTCTTTTTTCCCGGTCTCCATATCCGTATAATGGAAGCACCCCCTGAAGGTATTATGGTTGCAATGATCGCTTCTGGCCTGGGAGATGTATTCCAGTTCGATATCGGTGGGGTCGGAAAGTCCGACCTCGGCCCGCTGTGAACGGACTTCCGGATTCAGAAAATAGGATCGGATGGTGGGAATATCATTGGGATTCAGGGCAAGATTCCGTTCCACGCTGATCCGTTGAAGGGTCCGGTCACTGTCAATGGGAATGGTGGTGACGGTGGGAACATGCTCCAGCTGAACCCTGGGAATGATGATTCCGGTTCCGATGGCCGGGTCCCAGTCCTTTTTTGCGATAATCCGCCACTGCTGGATGATATCGTTTGCCAGAAGCTCACCGGCAATTTTATCCACATCTTCATAGGTGAGATGGGGCGCCTGGATACAATACCGTCTGGAGGTATACACCGCCTCATCCGGTCCGAGTTTGACCCGGAGCTGGTCTTCCATGGCTTCGACAGCCGTGCTTCCGGGGTTATCCCGGACACCCGGCCGGAAGCCGACCCAGATGGTCCAGTCGAAATCAATGGAAAGCGGGGAATAGGAAGATATCTGGCTGACCGGGTTGGTGAATATTTCCGATTGAACGGCTGCGAGCTGATCCGGGGTCAGTTGCGCATCGATGGTAATGACATGGACGGTTCGAACCGATGTCAGTTCAAAACCAAAATAGTCTCTTGCCTTTTGACAGATCTTTTGACCTTCCGCATCCGCCAGATCCGGCTTCAGTGTGATTTCAAGTTGGTTTGGCATAGGTTTGACTCGTTCCATTAAAAGAAGTTCAACGCATTACCGATGTAATTCATTACGTTGTATCGCATCACGTCATTATAGAAAACAAATATCATGAGCAAAAGCAACACAAACATTCCGCCCTGCTGCGCAATCTCCCGGACCCGGATGCTGACCGGACGTCCCCGGACCGCTTCAATGAAGAAAAACAGAAGATGTCCGCCATCCAGTACCGGGATCGGCAGAAAATTGAGAATGGCCAGATTGATACTGATAAAGGCGATAAAATATAAAAGATTCTCAAAACCTTCCTTTGCCTGGTCACCGGCCATCTGTGCGATCATGATCGGTCCGCCGAGGTTGTCTGCGGAAATCGAACCCTGAATCAGCTTGCCGATTCCGACGAACATGAGGACTGTGACTTTGTAGGTATGGGAAAGGCTTTCTGAAAAAGCCTGGATCGGATTCAGTTTTCTGGAAAACACCTCACCGGACGCGGTGATTCCGACGATATACCGTTCGATTTCTTCTCCGAACAGATTTTTATCCGCTTTTAAAACCGGTTCAACCGTAAAGGTCCGGATCTCATCACCGCGTTTGATGGAAATCGCCAGGATTCCCCCATTGCTCTGCCCGATCCGTTCCGCCATTTCCTCCCAGGTGGAGACATTTTCATTGTTGATGGCAAAGATCAGATCCCCTTGTTGAAGCCCGCTTTTTTCCGCAGGGGATTCCTCCTGAACCTTACCCACTATGGGCTTTAGGGTATGGGTACCGTAGATCTGGAAAAAGCCGAAGAAGATAACGATGGCCAGCAGAAAATTAAACAAGGGGCCTGCTGCGACAATGCAGATTCGTTTCAGGACATGTTTATGCGTAAAAGAAAGGGGGATGTCTTTGGGGTCAAGCTCGGCATCCGGTTCCTCGCCGATCATTTTGACATATCCGCCAAGAGGGATGGCCGATATCCGGTAATCGGTGATGCCGATTTTTTTGCCGAAAATTTTCGGACCAAAACCAAGGGAAAATTTCTCGACACCAACGCCGAAGAACCGTGCGACCAGAAAATGCCCCAGTTCATGGACAAAAATCAACACCCCCAAAACAATAATAAATGAAAAAAAATAACTCATATTGAAAACCGTTCCTGTTCAGGATTTTCCTGATGATTCGATGCGGTTGATGAACTCACCGGCTTGAAGCCTGGCCCATTGATCTGCATTTTTAATATCCGACAGTTTTGGCTGTTTGTCAATCTGATGGCTGTCCATGGTCCGGCGGATCACATCCGGGATTCGTATGAACGGCAGCCTGCTGTCCAGAAACGCCTGCACCGCTATTTCATTGGCGGCATTGAGAACTGCCGGAAGGGTTCCTCCCTTTCTGCAGGCCTCATATGCATAAGCAAGGCAGGGGAATTTTTCCAGATCAGGCCGTTGAAAATGAAGGCTTCCGATCGCCGCAAAATCCGGAACCGGCTGCTTGAGGGCAAGCCTTTCCGGCCAGGACAGGGCATAGGCAATAGCCCCTTTCATATCCGGAATACCAAGCTGTGCGAGTACGGACCCGTCATGGAAGGAAACCATGGAATGAATGATGCTCTGGGGATGAACCACCACCTCAATCCGGTCTTCGGATATCGCAAAAAGGTGTTTGGCCTCAATGACCTCAAGGCCCTTGTTCATCAGTGTGGCGGAATCAATGGTGATTTTTTTTCCCATATCCCAGTTGGGATGATTCAGGGCATCGGCAAGCCGGATGGTATCAAACGTATGTCCGGGCCGATTGAGAAACGGACCGCCGGAGGCCGTCAGCAGAATTTTGGCAATTTCGGATGGCCTCTGTCCGGCAATGCACTGAAAAACGGCACTGTGCTCACTGTCGACGGGCAGGATCCTGACGTTGTGTTTCCGGGCCTCCTGCATGACGATTTCTCCGGCCATGACAAGGGTCTCCTTGTTGGCCAGAGCGATATCCTTGCCGGACCGTATGGCAGCCAGCGTGGGGAAAAGCCCGGCAGCACCGACCATTGAAGATACAACGATATCGACTGCGTGGTGGGTGGCAACCGCCTTATAGCCCTCATCGCCAAACAGGATTTGAACGGAAATGTCTTTGGGTAATTGTTTTTGTAAGCGGTCGGCGGAGGATTCATCAAACAGCGAAACCAGTTTGGGACGAAACTGCCGGATCTGTCCGGCCAGAATATCAATATTGTTTTTTGCCGCAAGGGCTTCAATCACAAATCGTTCCGGAAACATGGCGGCAATTTCCAGTACATTCCTGCCAATGGAACCGGTTGAGCCCAAAATGGAAATATGTTTGATGGGAAAGGACCGATCCATTAGGAAACAAGATGCTCCTTGAAAAAGTAGAGAACCGGCAGCACAAATAAAATGGCATCAATACGATCCAGTATTCCGCCATGCCCCGGAAGAATGGATCCGGAATCTTTAATGTTTCCGACGCGTTTCAGAATCGATTCAAAAAGATCACCAATGGGGCCGATCACCCCGACACAGATGCAGAGACACAATGAAATCAGGATGGATATCCCCGGCAGGAAAAAATGTTGAAACCCCAGGCCGACAATGGTGGTGAGAAGAATACCGCCCATGGCACCTTCGATGGTTTTGCCCGGACTCACTGCAGGGCAGAGTTTATGTCTGCCGAAAAAAGAACCGGCATAAAATGCCCCGATATCTGCGGCAAAAACAAGAAAGAACAGAAAGAATATCCAGGTTACGCCATCCTGGCTGTTGCGGATCAGGATGATATTGGTCAGCAGAAGAGGGGCATAAATAATTCCAAGAGCCTGTTTGAAGACATCCTGAAGGATGGAGGGGTTGTTTTTAAACAGGACGATTGCTGCAAAAGCGGTAATCATCAGGTTGATCGTGATCAACCCCAGGATTACATGAAACCGGTCGGCATGAGCGGCAAAGATCATCAATGGCGCGGTTGTAAAGCCGGTGATGGTGATGGGTGTAATCAGGGATTTTTGATCCGGATTGAAAACGATTCGATAATATTCCCATAATGCGACAATGGATACAATCCCGATAAAAACCGTAAACAAAAGGCCGCCCAGATAAATGATACCAGCCAGGAAAGGCAATGCAACAAGTCCTGTAATCCATCTTTTTAAATGCATAAGGTAACTGCCGGTTTTGGGGTGTATGAGAAAAATTGGCTAATGTGAATCATCGACATTCAGGTTTTTATCTTACCGAACCGGCGATCCCGGCTCTGGTATTCTTTTAAAATCTGAAGATACTCTTCCTTGCTGAAATCCGGCCAGAGTGTTTTGGTAATAAAAATTTCGGAATAGGCTATCTGCCAGAGAAGAAAATTGCTGATCCGCATCTCTCCGCTGGTGCGGATCAGAAGGTCCGGGTCGGGCATGTTGCAGGTGTTCAGATGGCTGGAAACAAGATTTTCGTTGATGAGTTCGGTCGATATTTTTCCCTGGCATGCTTCCCGGGCAATGGCACGGACCATATCCACAATTTCCGACCGGCTGCCATAACTCAGGGACAGTGTAAGCTGCATCCCCTTGTTGTCCCGGGTCAGCTTCATGGTTTCTTTCAGTGTTGTGATAACCGGCTCAGGCAGGCGATCCAGCTGTCCAATGGCAAACAGCCGGATATCGTTATCCTGCATTTCCTTGCGCTCATTGATCAGAAAGCGGTTGAGCAGGGTCATCAGTGCGGAAACTTCCGATTTGGGTCGTTCCCAGTTTTCCGTGGAAAATGCATACAGGGTCAGGTACCGTATGCCAATCTCACGGCTTGTTCTGACGATGGTCCGAACGGTTTCCGATCCCTGCTCATGGCCTTTCACCCGATTGAGCAGCCTTTTTTTCGCCCATCTCCCATTGCCATCCATAATAATGGCAACATGAACCGGAAGTCCTGCAGGATCAAGATCACAAGCCCCGTGAACCGTTTGATCAGAATTCAAGGATCTCTTTCTCTTTTTTGTTGTAGGCCTCATCAACCAGCTTGATGAATTCATCAGTTATTTTCTGGATCTGCTCCTGGGCCCTGAAGCTGTCATCTTCGGAGATTTCACCGTCTTTTTTCAGCTCTTTTGCCATTTCATTGGAATCGCGCCGGATATTCCGAACTACCACCTTCCGGTCTTCACACATTTTATGAACCTGTTTGACAATCTCTTTACGGCGTTCTTCCGTCAGGGGAGGGATGGCAATTCGAATGATCTTGCCGTCGTTGGAGGGGGTCAAGCCCAGATTGGATTTCAAAAGGGCCTTTTCAATATCCTTGAGAACAGTCGCATCCCATGGCTGTATTGTAATCAGGCGGCTTTCCGGAACAGCAAGTGAGGCCATCTGGTTCAAAGGGGTCAGTGTGCCGTAATAATCAACGCGGATACCATCAAAAATATTCAGGGAGGCGCGACCGGTCCTGACTTTTTTCAGTTCGCTTTCCAGGGAGGAAAGGGCCTTTCCCATTTTGTCTCTGGTCTCTTCATAAATTGAATCAATCATAGCGGTTCACCATCCGATTGCTGTTGGTTTTGTTTTCAGATAAGCTGAGTCTACTCCTGATTGTTCTCCACTATCCGGTAATTCTGGTCCCGATATTTTCACCGCATACAACCCGGCGCATGTTGCCTTTTTCCGTGAGTTTAAAAATGGAAAGAGGGAGTTTGTTATCCATGGCAAGGGAGATAGCCGTCATATCCATTATGTGTAACTGTTTTTCCAGGACATTCATATAGGTTGTTTCGCGGATAAACCTGGCATTCGGGTTTTGGACCGGATCGGAATCATATACCCCATCTACCTTGGTTGCTTTTAGAATGATTTCAGCATGAATTTCCTGGGCTCTGAGAACAGCAGCCGTGTCTGTCGTAAAATACGGATTCCCGGTTCCGGCTCCAAAGATCACAACACGTCCTTTGTCAAGGTGCCGGAGAGCCCTGCGAAGAATATAGGGTTCGGCAACCTCATGCATGGAAATAGCCGACTGGACACGGGTCTGGATTCCTTTTTTTTCAAGGGCATCCTGCAGCGCAATGCTGTTGATCACCGTAGCCAGCATCCCCATGTGGTCTGCTGCCGTTCTGTCCATGCCATAGGAACTTGCGGCAATGCCTCTGAATATATTGCCGCCGCCTACAACAAGGGCAACCTGAACACCAAGATCATATACAGACCGAATCTCGTCGGCAACAAATTTGATCATGTCCGGGCTGATACCAAAGCCCTGATCTCCCATCAGGGCTTCACCGCTGAGCTTCAGCAGAATCCGTTTGTAATTCGGGTGCGCCAAAAAGCCTCCTATCCTCCGATCTGGAATCGAGAAAAACGAGCGATTTTAATGTTTTCACCGATTTTGGCAATCACTTCGTTCAGCAGGTCTGAAATGGTGATGTCCGGATTGCGTACATAAGCCTGATTCATCAGGCACGCTTCTTTGTAGAACTTGTTCAGTTTGCCGTCTACGATCTTATCGACCATATTTTCCGGTTTTCCCATCTCTAAGGCCTGGTCCCGGTACACTGCCTTTTCACGATCAATCACTTCCCGGGGCACATCCTCCGGTGAAATTCCGGCCGGATTTGTGGCGGCAATATGCATGGCAATGTTTTTGGTGAACTCTATAAAATCTTCATTTTTTGCCACAAAATCAGATTCGCAGTTTACTTCGACAATCACACCGATTTTTCCGCCCATGTGGATATAGGACTGAATGGTTCCTTCCGATGTTCCGCGGCCGGCTCTTTTCAATGCAGTTGCCATGCCTTTTTTCCTGAGAAAGTCTACCGCTTTTTCAATATCTCCGTTACATTCGGTAAGCGCTTCCTTGCAGTCCATCATTCCGGCTCCGGTCTTATCCCGAAGCTCTTTTACCATTTTTGCACTGATTGTAGACATGTCTGATCTCCTGTTATTCTCTATACATCAGCCGATTCTGCGTCACCATAGGTATCGGTTGCTGCATCATCTGCTGTTGATTTTCTGATGATTTCGACTACCGGACCGGTTGATCCGTCTGAAATAATTTTTCGTTCACCCGGCTGCAAACCCGCGGATGAAGCCTTGGGGGCAGCGATTTCTTTTTTGTCTGCGTTGGCGAGCTGCTTTTCTTCATACCGCTGACTTCCCTCAATACAGGCGTCGGCAATTCGTGATGTGATCAGGCGGATCGCCCGGATGGCATCATCATTGCCGGGAATGAGATAGTCAACATCATCGGGATCGCAATTCGTATCGGCAATGGCAATGATCGGAATACCCAGTCTGCGTCCTTCACGGACGGCAATGGCTTCATTTTTGGGGTCAATAATAAAAATAGCTCCGGGAACTCCGCGCATGTTTCGGATTCCGCCAAGGCTGCTGTCAAGTTTTGTTCTTTCCTTTCCGAGTTTCAGCCGTTCCTTTTTGGGGAACATGTTGATAGAGCCGTCATTTTCAAGATCATTCAGATAGTTCAGACGATCGATACTTTTTTTGATGGTCTGGAAATTGGTGAGCATTCCTCCAAGCCAACGATTATGAACATAAAACATTTCACATCGATTTGCTTCTTCGTAAATGGATTCGCGTGCCTGTTTTTTGGTTCCCACAAAAAGAATCGTTTTTCCTTTTGCAGTGGTCTCTACGACAAAATCATAGATTCCCTTGAACATGCGAACAGTCTTTTGAAGATCGATAATGTAGATGCCGTTTCGTGCCCCGAAAATATATGGTTTCATTTTGGGGTTCCATCGTTTGGTCTGATGACCGAAGTGAACACCTGCTTCGAGCAGTTCTTTCATGGTTAGGTAGGCCATTGTTTTTTCCTTTCAGATGTTGGTTGTTTCCTCCGTCTCTGTCATCTCCGTTCCCGACTTTTATTCCGGTTTTGAATGAAAAGCACCGGGGAACAGATCAAAAGACGTGTGTTGATCCGTAAACCTGACATGAGTATCAAATAATAAGAGGATGTGCAATGATTTTTTAGCTTTTTTTCAGCCTTACGACGCGATGATGGCCGGCATCATCCTGAATGAATTCGATATCGGTATAAAAGCCGGAATCCCCTGCAATTTCAGAAACCGGCTTCATTTGATCAAAGCCGATTTCAAGAAGCAGGTAGCCCTCAGGTTTCATATGGTCGGGAGCAGCATGAATGATTTTCCGGATGTCTGAAAGTCCGTCATAACCTCCATCAAGGGCCATGCGAGGTTCAAACCGGTTGATTTCCGGAGCGAGGCTTGCGATGGTTTCCGTGGGAATGTAGGGAGGGTTGGAGACAATGATGTCAAATGTTTGTTGTGGATGGATCCCTTGAAACCAGTCGCTGCAGAAAAAAAAGATTTTTTCTCCCAATCCGTTTTTTACTGCGTTTTTTGCTGCCAGGATCGCTGCTGCCGGGGATCGATCTGTTGCAACGTACTCATGGGAAGGTCGTTCGGATGCCAGGGAGATGATAATGGCACCGGACCCGGTACCAAGATCAAGGATTCGTTTTGGCGGATCGGTTTTCCGGTCCGGCAGAAAGGCAAGAGCGGTCTCAACCATACATTCCGTATCGGGCCGTGGAATCAGGACATCCCTCGTCACTTCCAAATCAAAGGTCCAGAACCCTTTTGAGCCGGTGATATACGCTACCGGCTCACGGCTGATCCGCCTTTTGATCAGCATCTTGAATCGGGTCAGTTCGTCATGGGAAAGGGGTTTATCGTGCTGAAGATAAAGATTGATCCGTTTTGTCTGAAGCGTGAATGCCAGAAGAATTTCCGCTGTCATTCGCGGGCTGTCGATATCATGGGAATCAAGGTAGGATTCGGTCCACTTCAGCAGCTTGATGATGGTCCACTCCGGTTCAATGGTCATCGATTGAATCTTCATTCTGCATGGCCTGGGCCTGATAGTATGTTGCTAGGCCTTCCACCAGCTCCATAATGTTCCCCTGTAAAATATGTTCCAGTTTGTAAAGCGTCAGACCAATCCGGTGATCTGTCACACGTCCCTGGGGGAAATTGTAGGTCCGGATCCTTCCGCTTCGATCTCCGGTACCGACCTGGCTTTTTCTCTCTTCAGACCGTTCATCATGCTGATCCTGGATCATCCTGTCCAGAAGACGGGCGCGAAGAACTTTCATGGCTTTTACTTTGTTTTTGTGCTGGGATTTTTCATCCTGGCAGGTCACAACAAGCCCTGTGGGCAGATGGGTAAGCCGTACCGCCGAATCCGTGGTATTGACGCTTTGTCCGCCGGGGCCGGACGACCGGAAAACATCGTACTTGATTTCATTGGGGTCGATGGTGAGTTCAACCTCTTCCACTTCGGGTAGGACAGCGACCGTGACTGCCGAGGTATGAATCCTGCCCTGGGCTTCTGTAACCGGAACCCGTTGGACCCGGTGTGTGCCGCTTTCATATTTGAATACACTATAAGCGCCATTGCCGTGAATCATGGCAATGATTTCTTTAAAACCACCTGCGCCGGAGATGCTCTGATTCATGATTTCAACTTTCCATCCCCGGTTTTCAGCATATCTACTGTACATTCTGAAAAGATCGGCAGCGAACAGACCCGCCTCATCTCCTCCGGTGCCGGCACGGATTTCAAGAATGATATTTTTTCCATCATTGGGGTCTTTGGGTATCAGCAGTTTCGTTAATTCATTTTCAAGGTTTTCTTTCCGGTCAGTTAGGGATTCAACCTCTTCTTTGGCCAGTGCCTTCATTTCCGGATCACTGTCCCGGAGAAGTTCCATGCTGTCTTCCAGATCGGCCAGTAATTTTTTATATGCCCGGAATGTGGTCACAACTTCATTGAGTTCCGCATGCTCCCGGCTGTACTTCTGGTAGGCCGCCCTGTCCTGAAGGATTTTCGGGTCACTCAGCAATTGCTCTACCTTTGAAAACCGTTCTTCAACCCCTAATAATTTATCAAACATTTTGGTTTCTCTGTAACGTGGGTGTTACATCCCCATTAAAAAATGAATCAATATCACAAGGTGTTACTGGTTTCGATTGATCTGGGTAAGGCCGCAAAACAAAACCACCTGGTTCGCAGGTGGCTGTTTTTTTGATCATGTTGCCTGTCTTGTTTTCCAGGCTATTTTTTATCGAATTTTGCATATTTTTTGCGGAAACGTTCAATCCTGCCGGCCGTATCTACCAGTTTCTGTTTTCCGGTAAAAAAAGGATGGCATTTTGAGCAGATTTCCACGCTGATATCTGTTTTTGTGGACCCGACCTCTATTGTGTTCCCACAGGCGCATTTAATGACCGTTTCTGCATATTTTGGATGGATGTCACTTTTCATTTTAATTTCAACCCCCTGCGTAAAATTATGTATTCATAGCATCTAAAAATTGCTGATTATCCTTTGTTCCGGTCATTTTATCAAGTAAAAATTCCAAACTGTCAACAGGATTTAATGTTGCAAGCAATTTTCTTAATATCCAGACCCGGTTCAGAACCGCTTCGCTGAGCAGCAATTCTTCTTTTCGGGTGCCGGATTTTTTAATATCAATGGCCGGGTACAGGCGCCTGTCGGCAATCTTACGATCCAGTACCAGCTCCATGTTTCCGGTGCCTTTGAATTCTTCAAAAATCACTTCATCCATGCGGCTTCCGGTATCAATCAGAGCGGTTGCAATGATGGTCAGGCTTCCTCCTTCTTCAATGTTTCGGGCAGCTCCAAAAAATCGTTTCGGCCTGTGAAGTGCATTGGAATCCACCCCGCCGGACAGGATTTTTCCACTGGGCGGCATAACCGAGTTATAGGCCCGGGCCAGCCTGGTGATACTGTCCAGGAGAATAACGACATTTTTTTTGTGTTCGACCAGGCGCTTGGCCTTTTCAATCACCATTTCCGCGACCTGCACATGACGCTCTGCCGGTTCGTCAAATGTCGAGCTGATGACTTCCGCGTCAACGGTGCGTGCCATGTCGGTAACTTCCTCAGGACGTTCGTCGATCAGCAGGACAAAAGGGACAACATCTTTATGGCTGGAAATAATGGCATTGGCAATGGCTTGCAGCAGCATGGTTTTACCGGATCTTGGCGGGGATACGATCAGCCCGCGCTGACCAAAACCGATCGGGGTCATCAGATCCATGATCCGGGTTGAGAAGTTGTTGGAATCGGTTTCAATGTTCATTTTTGTTTCCGGATAAAGGGGTGTTAAATTGTCAAAGAGGATTTTTTCTCTTGCAATTTCAGGATCTTCAAAATTGATCGCTTCCACCTTCAGGAGTGCGAAATACCGTTCGGTCTCTTTGGGTTGTCTGATCTGGCCGGAAACCGTATCGCCGGTACGAAGATTAAAACGGCGGATCTGGGAAGGGGAAACATAGATATCATCCGGACCCGGCAGATAGTTATAGTCCGGAGCCCGCAGAAATCCAAAACCATCCGGAAGGATTTCGAGTGTGCCTTCACCATATATAAAGCCATTTTTTTCAATCTGTGCCTGAAGAAGGGCAAACATCAGCTCCTGCTTTCGTAAGCCTGCCGCACCTTCAATTTTGAAATCCTTGGCCATTTTGGTGAGTTCGCTGATGCTTTTTTCCTTTAACTCGACAATGTTCATTAATTCTTACCCCGTTAAAATTTTATAATATATTGATGATAAAGTATTCTGTTTCCGGTTTGACCAGACACTCAGTCTATTGTTAAAAGCATGGATACCTTCTGCTCAATGATGCCTCTTCGTCTGATAAAAAAATGAATTTCAAGCATTATTTGTAATGACAAAATTGGTTTTTTTGTTTTCCATTGGTCAATGGGCTGAATCCAAGATTTTTAGAAGAAGTATGCGTGTTTTGTGAATTTTATTTTATGATTGTAGAATGTTAATTGTTATCTCCGAGCATGGCAGGCATCTTAATTTACATGTAAAGGCTATAACATGAATAATTTTGTGTCAAGGGCTTTTTTGCATTTTGCGTCCGGCTCTTGACAAAGTACAACCATTTTAATACTAAGCCCGATGTACCGATGAAAACCATGAGAATGTGGAAATCCCGCATCCTGTATATTTTAATAATGATTATAAATAGCTGTGTGAAATTTACCATAAATCGAACAAAAGGAGATTGTATGAACATTCTATTTTTTGGACCAAATGGCAGTGGCAAGGGAACCCAGGGGGCAATCGTAAAGGAAAGATACAAGCTTCCCCATATCGAGTCCGGTGCAATATTCCGTGAAAATATCAAAGGTGGAACCGAATTGGGAGCAAAGGCAAAGGCCTATATTGACAAGGGGGATCTGGTTCCCGATGAAATCACCATTCCCATGATTCTGGATCGACTGAAACAAAGTGACTGCAAAAACGGATGGCTGCTGGATGGATTTCCCCGGAACAAGGTCCAGGCGGAAAAGTTGGATGAGTCTCTGAAAAAGGCAGGCATAGGACTGGATATCGTTGTGGAGATTATTCTGGATAGAGAGATAGCCAAAAACAGAATTATGGGACGCCGCCTTTGTGTGAATGACAATAACCATCCAAACAATATTTTTATTGATGCCATTAAACCGAATGGAGACAAGTGCCGGGTCTGTGGCGGTAGTCTCTCTACAAGAGCGGATGACCAGGATGAGGATGCGATCAACAAACGCCATTCCATTTATTATGATACGAAAACCGGGACCCTGGCTTCTGCCTACTACTTCAAAAAGGTTGCTGAGAAAGAGGGTAAGATGAGGTATATCGAACTGGACGGAAAACCGAGTGTAAAAGATGTTACAGCCGAGCTGATTTCCAAATTGTAATTGCATCGGGCGGTTCCGTTCCTCCGGAAAATTTTTAATTCATGTTATTTCCGGATGAGCCGGGTGTTTAAAAAATTCTGTTGCAAAGGTTTTTTTTTTACAGTAAAAGATGGAGTTCTATTTTGATTTAAATAACCATCATCAAGTGAACTGATGGAAGAAAGGGGCGAGGAATTTGAAGGAGATTGAAGTCAAAGTTCTTGACAACGACTTGGAAAAAGCAATGCGGATTTTAAAAAAGAAGATTCAGAATGATGGTCTTTTTAAACGATTAAAGCTCAAAAAAAGTTATGAAAAACCGAGTGAATATCGACGTCGCAAGTCAAGAGAAGCCTTGAGACGGCAACGCATAGCCGCTTCCAGAAGCCGATTTCGAAAAGCTAAGTAACCGCCCGTTTTTATAACATTAAACAAACCCGGCAATGGGCATTTTTCCCCTGCCGGGTTTTTCTATTGCGCTATGAATGACAATACGGAGTTTCAGAAATGCCTTGCCGAGATGTATGGATTACGGCGGTTTGGCATTATCCTTGGCCTTGAGACCACGGAAGCCATTCTCAGGGAGTTGGGGAATCCCCAGGACCGGTTTGCTTCCGTCCATATCGCCGGAACCAACGGAAAAGGATCTATTGCATCTTACCTTTCTACAATACTGAGAGAAGCGGGTTATAATGTTGGTTTGTATACCTCCCCGCACCTGGTTCGATTCAACGAGCGAATAAAAATCAATCACCGTGAAATTACCGATCAGGAGGTTCTGGAGGCTTACAATGCGGTAAAGAAAGTCGGTTATGGCGACCGTGAACCGACTTTTTTTGAGTACACAACGGCCATGGCTTTTTATCATTTTGGACATAAAGATATTGACTGGGCAATTATCGAGACCGGAATGGGCGGCCGAATGGATTCAACCAATGTGCTGAAGCCTGCCGTTTCCGTGATTTCCAATATCTCCCTGGAACATCAGATGTATCTTGGTGACACGCTGGAAAAGATCGCTGCAGAAAAAGGCGGCATCATCAAGAATGGGACCCCGGTGGTTACCGGTGTATCGCAGGAAAATGTTTTTGCGGTGTTGCAGAATCTGGCAGATGAACGGTCTGCGCCGATTTACAGACTGGGCATGGATTTTACTGCAGAAGAAACCGGACGAAACAGATTCACATATCATGGGATTTATGAGGCATGGGAGAATCTTCGGACAAGTCTTCAGGGCAGGCACCAGATTGAAAATGCCGCGATTGCACTTTCTGCTTGTGAAGTGCTGCAGATGGGGTATGGAAAACACCCTTCCGTTGCCATTCCAGTGGATACCATCCGAAAAGGCCTCCTGACAACAAAATGGCCGGGCCGTCTGGAAAAAATTATGGATTCTCCGCTGGTGATTCTGGACGGGGCTCATAACCTGTCTGCCGTCGAGAATCTGTCAAGATATATGGAAGAAGAATTGTCGGAACGGAAAATCACCCTGGTTGCCGGTATCCTGGGTGACAAGTCCTATGAAGCCATGCTTGGAAATCTTCTTCCCCATTGCACCCGGGTGATCCTTACCCGTTCCAAGATCGATCGCGCTCTTGATCCGCTGATGATGAAGCCTGTTGCGGAAAAATATATATCGGATGTACAGATCGTAAATGATGTGGGAGAGGCTGTTCAGCATGCATTGAAAACCGTACCAAAGGATGAGGTTATCTGTATTTCCGGATCGTTGTATGTGGTTGGCGAGGCAAGAGCATTTTTTGAATCCCGAGGAATTGTATAAACGGTCTTTCGGCTTGACTTATCGGAAGTGTTATTCTATTTTGTGACCAAATTTTAACAATGCGCCCGTGGCCCAGGGGATAGGGCGTCGGCCTCCGGAGCCGGACATCGTAGGTTCGAATCCTACCGGGCGCGCCATTCCTAAAGATTTTCTGCGTTACCCATCAATAGCTTCTGTAAAAATTTGTAATCAAGCTGCTTCTGATCCCGGCTGTTTTCTAAAAACAATAATAGAAAAAAACATATAACTTCAATTATTTGTACTTTTGATGGTAGCTTCGCGCTACCAATGCCCTACAGTTTGTTTCGGGTTGCAGGGTGAAAAATAGTGACGATATTGTGGGTCAAGAAGATGTGATAAACATCTGACATCCAAAAAAAGGAGGCTTATCATGGCTACTAAAGATAATATTCAGGATTATATTGAAAGAGAAAAAGAGAGAGAGGACGGTCATGTAGATACACGGTCAAACAATTTTGAGTGTGACAGCCCGGATCCCAACCTTGGTTGTGATCTTGGTATCGACGTGGCAGGATAACTCTCTCTCCCGATACGTCAAAAAGGACGGCTCCTGATCGGAGCCGTCCACACCCATACATGAGAGGAGGTCGTTATGATCGGATTAACAATTGCATTGATTGTATTGAGCATATTGCTGACGAAATGTTCCCATAACGCTCCGGCCGGGGAATTCTGTAAGCTGTAGATCATTTCCAGGGATTGGAAAATTTGTTTCCCCCTATCAAATATGCCCGCACCTTCCGGACCATCTTATTATCAGATGCAATCTGGAAGGTGTTTTTTTTGCAGGTTGCTGCCGGGATTCAACATATTATCAATGCATGATCGGAATTTCGCCAACATACGGTTGATTTATTGGAAATATTGATTCATGATACGTTCCCACAAAGACATGACAGGAGTGTCGTCTGGTGTGCAGAATTCAAATATGGTACATCCGTATTATCGTGAATGATCAGGCGGAAACCGATTTTTTATTGGGCAGCCCATGGGGAAAATAAATTTATTGAATCAAACAGCCTATTCCCTTCCATATGGGGATCAAATGCAGCCGGATGTCCTGGCTGCACTTTTTTCAGATGTAAGAAAAGGCGACCTTGTACTGGATCCTTTTTGCGGTGCAGGAACTCCGCTGCTTGTCGCACTGCAAAAGGGAGCCGGTGCTGTTGCCGGTGATCTTGACCCGGTTGCTGTTCTGCTGACCCGGGTTCTGCTTCAGCCAATGGGTTTGTTCAGCCTGCGGGAAGATTGGAAAAACATTTCCGAGGCGGTGGCGGATCAAATTCAGGGACGATACACTATTTTGTGCGCCGGCTGCCGCAGGCAAGTTCCGTTTGCGCAATTGCTATGGAAAGGAACGAAAGGGGAAATACATCCGGATGCGGTAACTGTTACCTGTAATGTCTGCGGATTCAGAGGGAAAACGCCATTAACCGGTTCAGAGGCAAAACGACAGGTTCTGGTGTCCAATACGGCGCCCGGACAATGGTTTCCGGCAAAAAAAATTCCGGGAACCGGAAGTATTGATGCCTTTTATATGAAAGACCTCTTTACCGGTCGGAATCTGGCGTCTCTGGCAGATCTGTTTCATGCGATCCAGTCACTTCCGGCAGGCAGAAACCGCGAGGCATTCCAGGCGGTTTTTGTTGCCGTCCTGTTGCGATGCATGACAAAAGGCATATCCGGAAGCGCGGTCAATGTATTGTCCAACCTTTCGACTCCGGGGATTCCGAAAGCGTCCGCACCTTCAACGGAAGTCAACGTCTGGTCGGCCTTTGAACACCAGTTCCATCTTTTTTTGAACTGTAAAAAAGAAATCAATTCCCGGTTGTCTTTTCTACGGATTTCCGATTCCATGGATGATTTTGAAAAATCCGATGACCATTTATACATCAGCCATTCGGATTGTCTGTCATTATCCATTCCGCAGAAACGAAACATTACCCATGTTTTTATGGACCCTCCGGGTGATGGTTCCGATGTTCGTCAATGCATGTCCGGTTTGCAGGCCTCCTGGTTGTCCATGAAGTATGATCGAGATCTTCTCTGGGGAAGCGGTTTATGGCACAACGAGGGACAGATGGAACGATTTGCCGAATTACTGGAAAGGGTGATTCAGAAGACGGCTTCTTCCAGCCGGATCATTTATTACCATCGATCCTCGGCACCTGAATCAACCGAAATTTTACAGGAAACCCTATCGGGAATCGGATGTCAATTGCAGGAGATCAGGTCTCTTCCGGGTGCTTTTTCACGTCTTTCCGAGCGATACTACGCTATCGTTCGCAACCGCAAAAGGAAGAATGTTGCGGCCTTTTCTCCCTCAGACAGCGATATTCATGAGCTTTTTTTGTACATACGAGCATCGGCTTTTCTGAAGAACGGAAAGAGTGCGGAGAAAATCCATGATGATATACTGCCGATGATCCGGGAGAACCTGAAAGAACACTACTCCCGGCTCACAAAGCAGGAACGGAGAACAATTGTTTCCGATTCAATTGAAAATGAGAGGGCGTATCACCTTCTGTGTATGATGTTGCTGTCCATCATCCTTTCGGAAGATCACTACCGGATGGTTCTCCCGGCAAAGGATCAATTGCGTCAATCTGAGGTCATGGCTGAAATCATGGGATATCCGGATTCAAAGACATGGGAAAATGCTGACAATGAAATTCCGGATGTCGACATGGTCGCCGAAAACAAGGATGGGAAAAAAATTTTCTTTTGTTTTTATGATTCCAAAAGAGTGAAACAACGGAAACAGGTTGCAGGGAATATTGTTCGGCAGGATAAATCGCTTTTTGAGAGCATCTGCTATCTGGTTTTTACCGACCGGTTGGAAATGAATGCATGCCGGCAGGTTGAATGGGCAGATAACTGGCCCAGGGGATTTTTTATCTGCTTTCCGGATCTTGTACGAAAAGCCGTCCGGATCAAACCGGACAGGTTCGGGGTTTCGGCGGAACGCTTTTTCAATCAGCCGATCCTGGTTCCAAAACAAACAGTGAAGCACTTCAAGGCGGAAGTGATCCAAAACAAGCCGGTCGGGCCGGAAGAAAGCCCCATGCACTACAAGCTTGCCTTTCAGACTTCGGATATGAAAAATATCGGTCCCGGTCAGTTCATTATGGTCGACCCGCTGCCTGATGAGCTGCGGAAAAAAATGGATCAGATCCGATATAAAAATCTTTTTGCAGCAGGGAAAAGGCAGGGGCCGGATCTGTCCCCCAAATCCTACTTAAAAAGGCCTTTTGGCGTACAGCGGGCCTATTACCAGTATTTTGAATGGGGTTATCATGATACATTATCCCTTCCCACCGTTCTGGCCGGTATCACCCATACGGTCTTTCCCCATAAATTTGAGATTTTTTACAAGGTGATGGAAGGCGGGATCGGAACCCGGGAAATGACCGGGTTAAAAAAAGGGGATCGGATCCGGGTTCTGGGACCGTTGGGAAAATATACCCATATTCCGGGGTGGCGGTCTCAGGGAATTGATGAGGTGCATCTGGTCGGCGGCGGAGTCGGCATGGCGCCGCTGGTCTTTTTTGGTCAGGCCTTGAAATTCTATGCCTTTAAGGTGAAGGCGTTTATTGGAATTGACCGGATTGCTTCACTTGCAGAAGCACCGTATGGTAGAAGTTTTTCAGAGGAATCCGGCAAGGCCTATGTGTATATTGAAGAGCTTGCCAGGATCGGCCTGGAACCCGATGAACTCTATCTGTCCCGGGAACACACGGAGAATGAAGAATTAAGTGAGAAAATAAAAAAGGAAAATTACCATTGCGGCCTGGTCACGGAACAATACCGATCCTGCCTGGAAAAAAAGAAAGCTGCGAAAAAAATTCTGATCGTCGCATGCGGCCCCAAACCCATGCTGATAGCGCTTCAAAAAATCGCTTCCGAATTTGAAATTCCCATGAAAGTGCTTCTGGAAAAACGGATGGGATGTGGAATCGGCGTATGCATGTCCTGTGTATGCCGTACGCAGAAAAACCATGCAAAACAGTACTCCCGTGTTTGTGTGGATGGACCTGTTTTTGACGCAAATGAAATCGACTGGGAAAAATTATGAAACATGCAATGCAGGTACGGATCAAAAATATCACCATGAAATCTCCTTTGATGACGGCATCCGGGACTTCCGGGCATGCCAATGAAATCGAGATTCTGGAAAAAAGCGGCCGGATTTTAAGCAGCCTGGGGGCTTTTGTGACAAAGGGAGTCACCCTGGAGCCCAAAGAAGGAAATAGGGAATTCAGGATTGCAGAAACCAGAACCGGTATCCTCAACTCCATTGGATTGCAGAATGAGGGTGTAAAATATTTCATTCAACAGGAGATTCATCGCTTATTGAATTTTGATCTTCCGGTGTTTGTCAATATTTCAGCAGACTCGATTGAGGGGTTCGGCGATCTTGCCGCTTATTTGAGTGATCATGATTCCGCTCAGATCATCACCGGTCTTGAAATCAATGTGTCCTGTCCCAACATTAAAAAAGGAGGCACTGCATTTGGTACCGATCCGGAACTGGTGGAACGGATTGTCGGAACGGTGAAAGGGCGAATCGATTCCCGGATGCTGGTGATCACCAAGCTCACCCCGAATGTCACTGACATCACCATTCCGGCCAGGGCTGCCATTCAGGGCGGAACAGATGTGCTGTCCATGATCAATACGGTCCGGGGCATGGCGATTGATATACAAACCCGGAAGCCTCTTCTTGGCAATATTATCGGGGGCCTTTCCGGACCGGCAATCAAGCCGGTCGGTCTGTTCATGGTTTACGATTGTTTTCGCAGAATACCGGAATGCCGTTCCGGGGAGGTGCCGATCATCGGCATCGGCGGAATTTCCCGCTGGCAGGATGTGGTTGAGTATATTCTGGCTGGTGCAACAGCTGTAGGAATCGGGACGTCCTGGTTTGTAAATCCGGATGTATTCAGAGAGATTCATCAGGGAGTGCAGGCCTATCTTTCCCGAGCAAAATGCATGATTTCCGAATTGATCGGAAAGGCGCACGATCTGTGAAGCGGAGACTGTTTTAATTTTTCAGAAAAGGGTCTGTCTGTTTCACCACACGGATGTTTTTTCGATCCGGCGCTACAATTGCCGTATCCATGTGCATGGGCTGAAAATCCTTGCTTTTATCACGGTTGGGAAGCACCGCATCCAGACCGCAGGTTTCGGAAGAAAGGACATACATCCCCGGGTCCCCTCCGATAATTCCCGGCCGGAGTTTTTTTCGATCCTGGACCATGAAAAGGGTGTTGTCCGGAAGGCATCCCACAACGCAATTGGGACCGTCGATAATCATCTGGCGGCAGGAATATTTCAGGTGCCGCAAAAAGGCAGCATCCGGATGAGTTTCCAGCATGCTGTCCGTCAGCGGGGTGATGATATGCTTGTAAGCCTCGAGATCCAATCCGAGTTTCACCACTGAATAGTGAAGAATGTGAGTAAAGATTTCCGAATCGGACATGTATCCGTTATAGCCCGCAAAGCCCCTTGAAGATAGAAATTCCTTGTTGGTAATAAAGGCGGTGTTTTCACCATTGGTCATGGTTGAAAAACCCTGTAGAAAAAATGGATGACAGGAGTATAGATCGATGCTGTAGTTCGTGTTCTGCCGGCCTTGAACCATAATGACACGCGCCTTCAGGTCTTTCCGGTCCAGCTCAAGATATTCGGCGACATCAAGGGGATCACCGATCTCCTTGATCATGATGGTATCGGGCCAGAAAGAGAAGACAATCATATCTTTTTCCGCTTCACCCATTTTTTTCAATTGAAGCCGGATATTCATCAGCTGGTCATACAGTTGATTCCGGTTGAATTTTTCCCATTCATTGGGATAGTCATAGGCGCGGACAAGATAAATATCTCTTTGGGGGATTCCGGCAGGACGATTTTTGGGTATTTTAAAGGAGATTTTATACTTTGTCGTAAACCCCAGGTCCAGCATATAGTTATCCAGCTTTTTCAGGCCGGATTCACTGAAAATGCCGGATAAAATCGGAGAATCTTTCATATTTTCAAATGGTCCGCCCAAATCCCGCAACAGAAGACCGACTCCTGATCCGTCATACCCCTCGTGCATGGCGTTGAGCCCTTCTATACCAACAACCGGCGAGATAAAATCGTCAGAGGTTATTGCAAGCAAGCGGCACATATTGTATTTCTCCTTAAATATGTATGGATGTCGGAAATTAAAATTCATTTAAAATAATGGTTCATTATATTTTTAAGTATAAATTAATGTCAAGGTTAAAGAAGCGACATGGATTCCCGTTCTTTTTTGGAAACCGGCATGTCAACTATTGAAAAAGAGTGAATATTTTTATAAAGAACACCCTGAAACGTTTTTTATATGATATGGTATGAAAAAAAGATTGAATGGAATATCCGAGCTTTTATCAAAAAAACAGTTTCCTATGATAACATCGTTATTTTAATTACATGGTTTGTTTATGGATCGTCTGGATGCAAAAACATATGATGAGTATATCAAGGCTCTGACCGACATCAGCAAGGCCATTACTTCGGAGCTTTACCTGGAGGATCTCCTGAAGCTTGTTGTGATGGTTACTGCCCAGGCCATGGGAGTTACGATCTGTTCGCTATGGCTGATTGATGAAGATGAGAATCCGCCAAAAATTCGTCTGAAAGCCACACAGGCGATTGCTCCAGAGTATGTGAAAGATCGCTCTCTGGATACGAATGAAGGGGTAGTGGGAGATGTAGTGACGCGAAAACAGCCTCTTGTTATTAAGGATGTTTTGAAAAATAAGCGGTTTAAGGAAAAAGAAATGGCCAAAAAACTGGGTCTTGCATCCATGGTCGGGGTCCCCCTTAAACTCAAAGATGAAAAAGTGATTGGCGTGCTGAATTGTTTTACATCAAGCCCTTATGAATTTTCCGAAACAGAGGTCAATCTTCTGACAGCAGTTGCAAACCAGGCGGCTGTTGCCATCCTAAATACGGAATTAATGGTAAAAACCAGAGTGATTCAGGAAGAGCTGGAAACGCGCAAGATCATTGAGCGCGCCAAGGAAATTTTGATAAAGCGCCGTGGAATGAAAATTGATGAGGCCTTCCACTGGATTCGAAAACGCAGCATGGACTCCCGCAAGTCCATCAGAAGTGTGGCGGAAGCCATCCTGCTCTCCGACGAGATGTTTCACGGATAATCCGTTATCGGCTTTTCTGTTTGGATCTGCTGTACCTTCCGACCGTTTGATTTTTGGGTCTGAATTTATCTAAACTTAATTTTTTATCATTTCTTTCTTGACATTTATTATCAGTATAGATAATTTTAATCCGCTTTTATAAGCACCGCTCAAAAACGGTACAATGGCGTGCCGAAGAGCTTACAATTTAGGATAGAGACAAAGGCGTCTGGTTCTGAAAGAACAGGCGCCTTTTTGCGTTCAGGGCTTTTGGAGATTTGGGGGCATTTTGACCCCCGGTGAGGATCATTACTTAAGACAAGGAGAATGAAAATGAGATTTTCAAAGAACAATGATGTACTCGGTACCACAAATCGGGCTAATGTAGCAGAATCAGGGCTTTGTACATTATGCCGGGCAGATTGCCAGGGCAAGTGTGAAACATGGCTTTCCAGTCTGGTTGGCCGAAAACTTCTGTATCCGAGAAGTTTTGGTCTGGTAACAGCCGGTGCCAATAATACAACACATGTGGGTGTTTCCTATAATTCTCTTCGTATTCAGGGATATGCATATGGCGCACACGGTCTGCATCATGATATGAGTAATGATCCGGATGACTGTATTTTCCCAAACGTCAATTTGGCCACCGAATTTGGCAATACGGTAAAAACAAAGGTACGCATTCCGCTGATGACCGGTGCCCTCGGATCAACCTTTATTGCACAAAAATATTGGGATTCCTTTGCCATCGGCGGGGCCTTATGCGGCATTCCGGTGGTCATCGGCGAGAATGTTGTCGGGGTTGACAGGGAATCAGAGATTGCCGACGGCAAGGAGAAAAAGGGAAAGATCAAAAAATCTCCCGAGCTGGAGAGGCGGATCAATGGTTATCTTCGATATTTTGACGGATATGGCGCGATCATTGTTCAGCTCAATGTCGAGGATACCCGTAATGGAGTCGCGGAATTTGTTGCCGATAAATATGGAGACAAGGTGATCATTGAACTGAAATGGGGCCAGGGCGCCAAGGATATCGGGGGCGAAATTCAGGTCACCAGCCTTGATTATGCTTTATTTCTGAAAGACCGCGGCTATGTGGTCGATCCTGATCCCAGGATTCCGGAAGTTCAGGAAGCGTTTAAAAACGGTTCGATCAAGTCCTTTGCACGGCACAGCCGCCTCGGCGGAACAAACCTGGATACGGTCGCACAGGTTCGGGAAGATTTTATGAGCAGTGTGACCTATCTTCGTGGCCTTGGATTCTCAAGAATTACGCTAAAAACAGGATCCTATGGTATGGAAGAACTGGCTATGGCCATTAAATTTGCAACAGATGCAAAAATGGATCTTCTGACCATCGACGGTTCCGGTGGCGGCACGGGAATGAGTCCATGGAACATGATGCAGAGCTGGGGTGTGCCTTCCATTAATCTGCATTCAAAGGCCTATGAATATGCCGGTATTCTTTCAGCAAAGGGACAGCGCGTAGTGGATATGTCTTTTGCCGGGGGGTTTGCTCTGGAAGATCATATTTTTAAAGCATTGGCTCTGGGCGCGCCGTTCACAAAACTGATCTGCATGGGCCGTGCGATCATGATTCCGGGTTTCGTCGGATCGAACATTGAAGGTGCAATTCATCCTGACAGAAAAGCAGAAGTTAATGGCAACTGGAATGAGCTGCCAAAATCCGTCCAAAGTGTTGGAAGTACAGCCAAAGAAATATTTGCGTCTTATTTTGACGTCGAGAAGAAAGTGGGAAAGGACGAAATGAAAAATATCCCATACGGCGCCATCGCATTCTGGACAATGGCAGACAAGCTGGCATGCGGCCTGCAGCAGCTTCTGGCCGGTGCCAGAAAATTTTCCGTGAACCAGATTACACGTCAGGACATTTTTTCCGGAAACCGGGAGACGGCAAGAGAGACAGGTATTCCGCATGTGTCGGATGTGAATGATGAAAGTGCCCGCAAGATTTTGAATTCTTAGGGCTTGGATATGAAAATGAAGAAAGGCTTTCCGGAGATTTTCCGGAAAGCCTTTCTTATTTGATCTTTATCCATAGCAGTTTTGCTGTTTTTGTTCCTGTATTCTTCCATTGGCTGGGCATCTCTGAAGCTAAGTAGATGATGTCTCCTTCATTTGCGGTGTGGACCGCATTGTTGATTTGCGTCTGCAACTTGCCGGATAAAACATACCCAACCTCATTGCCCTTATGGATAAAAAAATGGGAAGGCAGGATTTTCCGGGGAGCGATTTCAATAATATATGCTTCTGCTTTTGAGTCGAAATCAATCGGAGTCAACATTTTTCCTGTAATTGTCCCCTTGGGCAGATCCGGAAAAGCGGTCTTCAGCCCTTCTTTGGAAGAAAAGACAATCTGATTTTTCAGATCGGTTTTCTTTTGAAAAAAAGAGCTGACATCAACAGAAAGGGTTTCCGCCATTTTATAAAGCGCTTGCAGGGAAGGATAGATGGAATTGCTTTCCACCTGTGAAATGGTGCTGGGGGTTACGCCTACCAGATTCGCCAGTTCTTTTTGAGAAAGGCCCTGTTTGGACCGCAGCTCTTTAATCCGAAGCCCAAGATTGATCCTTCCGGGTGTCCTGCGCCGGTCAGAGTCAAAATGGATCGTCATGCCGTCATTCCAGAATTCTGTCGCCTTATTGAGGGTATCGGGCTTTCGTTTTTCCGCTTTCAGGATGGTCAGGGCTGATTTGCCCCTTTTGATGGAAAGATCAATGGCAACCTGGGCAATCTGGTTAATATGGGCTTTCAGTCGGTCGGAATGGGCACCCTTTTCAATGATCCAGTAGGCGATTGTATCCAGTTCATACAATCTGGGGCAGGAATGGGAGTAGAACGTAAGGATATGTTCTTCCCCCTTCCATAAGTCCTGCATTCCGGTGAGACTTTCAAATATAAAACGGACGTCGCCTTTCATGGTTTTATGAAGACCATATACGGACTCAATGACTTTTTCCGGCTTCCAGGGTTCATTGACCTTGATGATCTGGTAGGGCCATTGGGCACCGTCTTTTTCATAGAATTTGCTGAATACCTCCGACCCGTCTCCTTTGCCGTGAGTAAAACAATCCAGGATCGTTAAATGTTGGCTCTCCGCCAAAGGCCCCAGCTTTTCCAGAAGGTTTTTCGGGGAACGGTCAAAACTGACATAGATGAACGGTTTGTTTTGCGCTTGAGAGGTCTGAATAAAGTTCATGCAGAAGGGAGATGCCAGGCTGCCGGCATTATCATACCAGATTACGTTGTCTCCGATGAACAGGCCTCCCAGCAGCTGATCCAGCTGACTGACTCCGGATGATATTCGATTTTTTTTGGAAAACATGAATCATCACTCCAAATTGGATATTTGTATTTTAATCAGTTTATATGCTATGCCACGGTAAAGGAATACGCATGCTGTGTCAATAAATGAGTATCTGTAAATGTTTTTTGGGAGGATGTAATGATAAGGGACAATATCAGCAGGCGGGACTTCATCAAAATTACTGCAATGACAGCCGCAGCTTCTCTTGTTGACATAAACAGTCTCAAGGCTTTGACTGGATCCGTTAAGGACAAGGACCAATATCCGGTAGTGCTTGTCGGTTCAGGCCTGGGAGGGCTTACTTGTGCAGCCTATCTGTCAAAAGCCGGATTTCCGGTGACGGTTCTGGAACAGCATCACAAACCTGGAGGGTATGCGACATCTTTCCGTCGAGCGGATTTCACGTTTGAGGTTTCCCTTCATGCCATGGCCGCTTCCGGCAATGCGACACATGCCATCATCAAGGAACTCGGACTTCTGGAAAAGATTGAACTGGTTCGTCTTGAAAAATCGCACCGGCGGATTTCAAAGGGCAGGGACATGATGCTTCCGGATCGCAACCCGGAGGCTTATATTGAAATGCTTTCCGGATTTTATCCTTCGGAAAAACAGGGCATCCATAGCTTTGTTACCGAGATTCTCGAGATTCAGGGTGAAGTATACAGGCTGTTTCAAAACAAGAATCAATACACCACGATCACCTTTCCTTTTCAGTATCCCGGGATGTGGGGTGTGCGGAATAAAACACTTCAGGATCTTTTGGATGACCATGTGAAAAATCCGAATTTGAAAGATGATCTGGGTTATCTGTGGGGATACTACGGCCTTCCGCCGTCAAAACTGTCCGGGTTTTATTATGCCAATTCAGTGGCGGATTACCTGAAAAACGGCTCCAGCTATGTCAGGGGACAATCCCAAAGTCTGAGCGACGCCCTGGTGGGCATCATCAAAGAACATGGCGGACTGGTGAGACTGAATACGCCGGTCGAAGAGATTCTGGTGAAAAATGAGGCCATCAGTGGCGTGATAACCAAAGGAGGGGAAAAAATTCCGGCATCGTTTGTTGTCAGCAATGCCAGTGTCCCGGACACATTCGGGAAACTCTTGTCTAAAGATGCGGACGGTTTCGATTATCGGGAGAAGATCTCCGCCTTCCGGCCAAGCATTTCATCATTCTGCGTCTGGCTGGGCCTGAAAGGCAATCTGCGGGGCAATATACCCGGATGCAACATCCAGGTGGCCTCAATGGGAAGCATGGAAGAAGCCTTTCGTTACGCCTTGAACTGTAATGCCGACAAGATGGGGTATACGGTTACGGTGTTTGATAACTATTATCAAGGATACTCCGCCCCGGAAAAATCAACCGTCATGATCACCTGCCTGTCCGGCTATCAACCTTGGAGGGTCTTTGAGAAGGACTACCTTTCCAACCGGAAGAAAGCCTATTATGCCGCAAAGAGCCGAATCGCCGGAACCTTGATTCACCGCGCGGAGAAGGACATCATTCCGGGACTTTCCTCTATGATTGAAGAAATGGACGCATCAACGCCGCTGACCAATTTGCGTTACACCGGAAATCCGGAAGGGGCGATCTATGGTTATGAACAGGCCATGAATAATCAGTTTATGGATCGGATCAAAAATCACACCCCGATAACCGGGCTGTATCTGGCCGGCGCCTGGGGCTATCCCGGCGGCGGCTTTACCGGCGTGATGCGCGGGGGATTGCGAACATCCAGACTGATAGTGGAGTCTCTGGCTTGAGTCCTCTGATTTTATAACTGTGATTGCGGGATTACAGCATGGCAAGCCCCAAAAAAACCCTCAATGTTTCAGCATAAATTCCGCCGACTGTTACGGTAAATAATTGCTTCAATAACCGGCAAAATAATATGATTTTTTACTGGTTATTTTTTATTATTACTTGATATATTAAATAATATGATTTATATAATCGGCAATTATGATCGGCAAAATTATGGGCGAAATTCATCATATGACACCGTATCTGCCTGAGGGTGGAGCGGGGCTGCATGACCGGGCGGTTGATCTTATTGAGCGCTCTGCTGCGCTTTCGGGAAAGCTGCATCCAATCACCTTGAAGGGGCTGATTCACCTTCTGCAGATTACGAACACCTATTATTCCAACCTGATTGAAAATCATGTAACGAATCCGATTGATATTGAGCGGGCAATGATGCATCAGTATGATCGTGATCCGGCCAAGCGTGATTTGCAGATTGAAGCAAAGACACATGTGGATCTGGAGCGCGAACTGGATCATGAGGTTGCCTCCGAAGATGTGTTGCCGACGTCTCCGGATTTTATACGTTCCATTCATCGTCGTTTTTTTGAAAAGCTGCCTGAGCGGTTTTTGCAGATACCGGATATTGATGGACAGTCTGTTTTGGCTATGACCCCGGGAGGGTATCGGAATCGTTATGTAAAAGTCGGGCACTTGGTGCCGGTTGCACCGGAAGCGGTGCCGATGTTCATGGAGGAATTTCATCGGCAGTATGATATCAGTCGTTTTGGGCGGGCCGAGAAGCTGATAGCAATTGCCGCGGCTCATCACCGGTTGATGTGGATTCATCCGTTTTTGGACGGTAACGGCCGTGTAGCCAGGCTGCTCACCGGAATTTGTCTCAAAAAGGCCGGAATCACCGGCTATGGGCTTTGGTCAATCAGTCGGGGCTTTGCCCGTTTCAAGGACGATTATATGTCCGCGCTTGCCGTGGCCGATGCCGTCCGTCAGGGTGATTTAGACGGCCGGGGGGTGTTATCACAAAAAGGGCTGAATCGATTCTGCGGCTTTTTTTTCAATACATGCCTGGATCAGATTACGTTTATGGAAAAATTGCTCGACCTTGACGGCCTTGTTATGCGTATTGAACAGTACATTCGGTTACGATCCAGCCGGTTGATTCCGGGTGCGGGCCCGTTACGGCCGGAGGCGTTGCATTTAATCCGGGAAGCATTTGCCTTCGGCGAATTTCAACGGGGACAGGCGTCTCGATTGACAGGCCTGAAGGAGCGGACGGCGCGGGCCCTTCTCACTGACATGGTCGCGGAAGGACTGATGGTATCCGACACGCCCAAAGGCCCTGTGCGGCTGAATTTCAATGCCCGGTTTCTTCCGGTCTGGTTTCCTGATCTGGGGCCGCATACGGAGTGAATCTCAGGAATAGGTATACAATGTGTCTTCCAGCTCAATTTCCAGGCGTACCAGGTCAATTTCAGACAGGCCTAGAAGGATGGCTTCCGGTGTGGAGGATAAATCAATGGATGGATCAATATTCAGGCCATAGCCCATTTTGTTGCAGACCATATCCGCAAGACGAATGATCGGCATGATGAAATTGCCGGCTTCGAAGCTTTCCAGATGATGATCCCGGGCAACCACGCAGTAAATTTCCGGGATATTCCAGCTTTCCATCAGAGAGTATCCCTGGGTGGTATGCTGACCGCTCATCACTTCACTGATCAACGCCTCCGTCGGTTGAAAGTCGATTTTTCCCTCCGTTTTGATTTTGCTGATAATGGTGAGTATTAACAGCTTGCCGACATCATGAAGCAGTCCTGCAAAAAATACATGGTTGGACAGTTGGTGGAAATCACAATGAACGGCAATCCATTTTGCTCCGATTGCTACCTGCTGAGAATGACGCCATAGCAATTCCATGAGTGCATTGATGTGTTTGTCCTTAGATTGGAATTGCCGTTTCTGGGTAATGATCAGAACCAGCTTGGCTACCTCTGCAATCCCGATTCGTGTGATGGCCTCCTTGATGGTCCGGACATGATGAAGACCCCGGAAGAATGAGGAATTGGCCTTTCTCAGGACTTCACTTGTCAGGGTCTGATCGCCGGAAATAATTTCAACAATAAGATCATGGTTTGGATCATTATTTGTAATTTCCTGTTGAACCCGCAAAGCAGTTTTATTGAATATCGGCAAATAGGTTTCGCCTGAATTCAGGTAGTCGTTTACAATTTCTAAAAAGGACTTGTCTTTATTCATGGTCAGACTCCGACCAGCCTTCTGAGCGTAGACAAGGATCGGGGTTTCTGCAAGCATGGCAGGGTACGAAGCACTTCATCGATCGTTGTCACTCCGCTTGCTGCTTTTACGATACCGTCCTCAAACAGCGTTATCAGATTACTGGATTCAATGCTGGTTGCCCGGATTTCATGACTGGTTTTCCGTTCCAGAATGGAATTTCGAACAATCTCATCCAGGATCAGCAGTTCAAAAACCCCGATCCGGCCTAAATACCCGGTGTGACGACAAATGGCACATCCTCGTCCTTTTTTGAAATTTCCGCCAAGGATATCCTTGGCAACATATCCCAGGCGTTGGAGTTCTTTCGGGGATGGCCGGTGTTGCTGCTCACAGTTGGGGCATATCTTTCTGAGCAGCCGTTGTGCAACGACACAGACGACTGTGGAAGAAATCAGAAATGCTTCAATATCCATGCTCAGCAGCCGGACCAGACCGCCGATGCTGTCTTCGGTATGAAACGTGGTCAAGACCTTGTGGCCGGTCAGCGCAGCATGAACGGCCACGTCGGCGGAATAGTTGTCTCGAATCTCACCAATGACAATAATATCCGGGTCCTGACGGACGATATGCCTCAGGGTTTCCTCAAATGTCAGATTGATTTTGGGATTGATGGAGCATTGAGCGATACCGTCAATGATATATTCCACCGGTTCTTCTGCGGTAATGATACTGACTTGTGGAGAGTTGAGATAACTGATGCAGCTGTATACAGTCGAGGTTTTTCCGGAACCGGTCGGTCCGGTGATGATGACAACCCCGCTGGGGCGGTTAAGAGCCTCTTCCCGGAATCTTTCCAGCATTCGGGGATACATTCCGATTTTATGCAATTCAAGGAGTTGCCCTTGTCTGTTCAGGAGCCGCATGACGATTTTTTCACCGTGAATCGTCGCGTAAAAGGAAACCCGAAGATCCAGCTGCTCACCCCCATGATCAAAAAAAATTCTTCCGCCCTGGTGACGTCTTCTTTCTGCAATATCCGCCTTGCACATGATTTTTAAACGGCTGGTAATGGCCTGGGCGATTTCCGGAGAATGATCCTTATAATGAATCAAAACACCGTCTTTTCGAAAACGAATCCGAAGGCGATCAATCATCGGCTCGATATGGATGTCACTGGCACCTTCTTCGACAGCCGACATGATGATGGTATTGGTGAGCCCGATAATGGAATCGGCATCCATCTCAATGCTGCGCCTTGTTTTTGCCCCTTTTTGGATCTTTTGAATGGTATTGACAATCGATTCTTTCAGAGCGATAGCAGGAATAATGTTTTCTCCAAACACCTCTTTTGCCCCTTCAATATCCTTGGGATCAAGCGGGTCCGAGAATGCGATCAGGATACCATTTTCTTCTTTCTGGATGGGGATAAAATGATAGGTTTCAAACCATTTGGAGGGGGCCTTGGAAAACAAATGGAGATCGATCTCCATGAACTCCGGTTCAATATAGTCGAATCCCAGCTGGAGAGACAGGACTTCGGTCAGTTTTTTATCGGAAATGTAGTTCTGTTCAATCAGGATTTCGCCAATTTTTTTCTTGGTTTTCGATTCTTTCTGGATATCGAACGCCGCTTGTAAATTTTCTTCCTTAATATATCCGAGTTCCACGAACAGGCTTCCGATCCGCATATTCAGGCGATTTTTTCGGATGGATGTCTTGATCTGTTCTTCCGTAATGTATTTCAGCTCTTTCAATACCTCAATGATCGGCTTTGGTGCCGAGAGCTTTTCCTGGATTCTTGCGGCATATTTGAGTTTTTCCGGTGTAAGAAATCCGGAATCAACTAGGATCGAGGCAATTTCGCCATATTGTTGTTTGACGGCATTGGGTTCGTTCATCAAAGTATCCTGCTGATCGAGATTGTTCATGAATCGGCAACTCATATCCCAATTTGTCCGGATGGACCGATTTTGGGATAAGAGGCTGTTATTCCAAATTATTATGATTCATGCTTTATTGTGTCAGGTTATATGGAATACAGACGGACCTAACTGGTAGATAGAATGTTATTTTACTTTTTGGGATAGTATAACAAAATATTATGGTAACATCAATGAATGAAAAAGCGGAACGCAAACTTGTTCTGAAAAAAGCATGAAAATCCGGTCTGCTTTTAAAGTCGAACAGATGGGAATTGCATTTGCAATCCGAAGACCCGAATTTGGGAATGGATTTCGGACCTTGATGAATCGATAAACTGCCAAGTTTTCCGACCTTGGCAGTTTGCTTTTTTTTCGATTTCAAGACCAATGCATAAGTGCCGTGCAGCGGTTCCATGGTATGAAGACTATTTCCGTGTCAACTGACGATATTTGATCCTTCTGGGCTGGTCCGCTTCTATCCCGAGGCGTTTTTTGCGATCCTCCTCGTAGCTGGTGTAGTTGCCTTCAAACCATATGGTATTGCTGTCTCCTTCAAACGCCAGGATATGGGTGGCGATTCTGTCCAGGAACCATCGGTCATGGCTGACAATAACGGCACAACCGGCAAAATTCTCCAAAGCCTCTTCCAGCGCTCTCATGGTATTCACATCCAGATCGTTTGTCGGTTCATCCAGAAGGAGCACATTGGCGCCTTGCTTTAACATCCGGGCCAGATGAACACGGTTGCGTTCTCCCCCCGACAATGTACCGACCTTTTTCTGCTGATCGGATCCGGAAAAGTTGAAGCGGGCAACATAGGCTCTGGAATTTACGGATCGGTTGCCGAGCTGGATGGTATCCTGTCCATCGGATATCATTTCCCAGATATTTTTCTCCGGATCAAGGTCGTCGCGGCTCTGGTCCACATAGGCCAACTTGACGGTTTCTCCGACCCGGATGGAACCGGAACTCGGTTTTTCCTGTCCGATGATCATTTTAAACAGGGTTGTTTTACCGGCTCCGTTTGGGCCGATGATGCCGATAATGCCCCCAGGGGGTAGCTGAAAGGACATGTTTTCGACCAGTAACTGGTCGCCATAGGCTTTCGTGATATTTTCCGCCTCAATGACAAC
>QZKS01000064.1 GCA_003599865.1 Desulfobacteraceae bacterium | reverse complement strand
CGGACTTGATCCGGCATCCAGAAGCGTTTGAAATTGCTGGATTCTGACTTTCGTCAGAATGACAAAAAAAGTAATTTTCGACTTTTTACGGTTTTATCATATTTATTTGTCCGCAAAAAAAGCCCGTCGGATCTCCGACGGGCTTTGGCGATTTCAAGGTGGCGCGCCCGGAGGGATTTGAACCCCCGACCAACGGATTCGTAGTCCGGCACTCTATCCAGCTGAGCTACGGGCGCACATGAATGAAGTTATTTCAGATAAGCTAAAAATTAACAATTGTCAACGGGAAGTTTCTCTGCTTTATATATTCACATGGATCACGAATATTATATGAAGCTTGCACTGGAACAGGCGGAAAAGGCGAGGCAGGTCAATGAGGTTCCGGTCGGCGCCTTGCTGATTGACAGCCAGGGAACTGTCCTCGGCAGATCCTTTAACCAGACCATCAGCACAAATGACCCGACCGCCCATGCCGAAATTCTGGTTCTTCGGCAGACGGCACATTGTGTTCAGAATTACAGGCTGTTGAATACAACCCTTTATGTAACGATTGAACCCTGTGTCATGTGCATGGGCGCCATTGTCCATGCACGGGTGGAACAGGTTGTTTTCGGTGTTCATGATCCGAAATGGGGCGGGGGCGGTTCCGTATACAATCTTGCCGATAATCCGAATCTGAATCACAGGGTTAAAATTGTATCCGGCATCTGTGAAAAAGAATGCCGGGAAATGATTCAGACTTTTTTCAGGGGAAAACGAAAATCTGTTGCAAGATCACCTGTCATGCCCTAATAAAAAGAGTCCGAAAGAAAAAACACAGCAAATATCAAAGGAGCTTCTTGTGGCAAATATCATCGTTATCGGTACTCAATGGGGAGATGAGGGAAAAGGCAAGATTGTCGATCTGCTGGCGGAATATGCGGATTATGTTGTCCGTTTTCAGGGAGGAAACAACGCCGGGCACACCATGGTGGTGAACGGGGAACAATTTATCAGCCATCTGGTTCCCTCCGGCATTTTGCAGGGCAAGACCTGTTTTATCGGAAACGGTGTGGTGGTCGATCCCGAGGTTCTGCTCGGCGAGATCGAATACCTGAAGTCAAAGGGAATTACCATCGGTCCGGACAATCTGAAGATCAGTGAACGGGCCCAGGTGATCATGCCCTATCATAAAGCCATTGATCATGGCCGTGAGAAAATGAAAGGGGACAAGAAGATCGGAACCACCGGCCGGGGTATCGGCCCCTGTTATGAAGACAAGGCCACCCGGAGGGGCATCCGGTTTGTGGATCTCCTTGATTCGGAAAGTTTTTCCGACAAGGTCCGGACCATCCTGAAAGAGAAGAATTTCTATCTGACCGGCTTTCTTTCGGAACAGGCCATTGATCCGGAAGAATTGATTCGGAATTATACACGATATGCCGAACAACTGGCTCCCTATGTTGAAAACGTATCCGTATCCATCCATTCCGGCATGCGGGAAAACAAGCATGTTTTATTTGAAGGAGCGCAGGGTACCCATCTCGACATTGATCACGGCACCTATCCGTATGTGACCTCATCCAATACCGTGTCCGGAAACGCCGCCTGCGGCTCCGGGATCGGTCCCATGGAAATCACCGGTGTTCTCGGAATTGTCAAGGCCTATACCACGAGGGTTGGGGCCGGACCTTTTCCCACCGAGCTGTTTGACGACATCGGCGATGCCATCCAGAAAAAAGGCGCGGAATTCGGTGCCACCACCGGAAGAAGAAGACGCTGCGGCTGGCTGGATACCGTGATCCTGGAAAACGCGGTCCGGCTGAACAGTATCTCCGGGATGGTGATCACCAAGCTGGATGTGCTGGGCGGACTGGATGAACTCAAAATCTGCACAGCCTATGAATATAAAGGAACCATCCTGAATCATTTTCCGGCAAACCTGGATATTCTGGCTGCATGCAAACCCGTATACGAAACACTGCCGGGCTGGCAGGAGGATATCTCCGCCATCCGAAAATTTGCGGATCTGCCACAAAAAGCAAAAAATTATTTGAAACGAATCGAGGAACTGGTCCGGACACCGATCGATATCATATCCGTCGGTCCGGGCAGAAATGAAACCATTGTATTGAAAAATTGTTTTGTTTAAAAACCGCCCGGTCCATCTTTTTGATTGACAATCAGCGGATTGTAACATAAAAAATCCAACCGAAGTCGGGACATGGCTCAGTCTGGTAGAGCACAGCGTTCGGGACGCTGGGGTCGCAGGTTCAAATCCTGCTGTCCCGACCAATTTCACCCCAAACCGCCACAGATATTTTCTTCCTTTTATTCTTTCCGGATCGGTATTCCAATAGAAGCGATCTGTCTGGCACGGTCGATCTGTTTTTGCAGATCATACAGCCTTCGGACAACCACCTGATTGGTGGCCGGTGATCCGGCGGCATTGATGGTAAATCCCAGGATGGTTCCGGTGGTCCGGGATGCGGCCAGATCCTGCACCAGATTCAGCGCCCGCAGCCGTTCTTCGGTTGTGTATCGGGCATTCCCTCTCAGTGCCTTGTCAATAAAAGGTCTCAGCACCGGGTTGTTCCAGTCCGCTTCGGTCGGCATGGTCGTGATCAGCCCTCCGGCGATGTCATGAAGATATTCCAGATGCTTGCCGATATTGGAACGGATCGTGTTCAATCCGGAATTGACGATCAGGGGGTCCGGCAGCCAGACCCCGCCGGGATGACGGCGTGCACTTACCGCCGCTCCCAGGGCACATCCATACCCGGTCTCGCCATTCATTATCATTTCGGTAATCTTGTCGCGGATATGGCCGGTTTTCATGCCAAGGCCGTTTACCTCCGCAGCAAGAGCCGCCGCACCCGCGAACAGGTCGCAATGCCCGGCACTGCACGCGCATTTGGACTGGCGGTGCAGGGAGGCGAAATAAAGAGACAGGTTGACGGCCTGTTCCCATTCACCGCACATGAAGATATTTTCTTCGGGAACAAAGACATTATCAAAAATCGTCAGGGCCTCGACCCCGAGAAACCGGGAACTCAAGGGGCTTTCCATGAAGACATCCCGGGACGGGCCGGGAGACGGCCGTGCGATCATCCTGATGCCTTTTGTGTCTATGGGAACCGCGAAGGATACGGCAAAATTCGCATCCTCCCTGCCCAGCGCCCTGCAGGGGACCGCCACCACATAATGTGCGCCCGGCCCTAACGTGGTATGCAGTTTGGCGCCGCTGACCACAATTCCGCCCGGTTTCCGTTCCACAATCCGGAGATCGGAAGGTTCCTTCTGCCGGGAAGGCGGCAGCATGCGATCCCCCTTGGGGTCCATCATGCACCATGCAAAGGGAGGGCATCCGGAGGTATGAAGCCTGACGATGAAATCCCGATACCGGCTCAGATAATCGGTGCCATGGGCGGCATCGATGTCATGGATCATGGACCATGTGACCGACAGCATGTTGGATCCGCAACCGGTGCAGATTCGCTGTGCGCTGATTTCACGGGTCAGTTCCGCCTTGATGATCAGGTCTTCCTTTTCCTGCTGGATGTGCATGAGAAGCCGCGGGATCTCCTCTCCGGATATGGGCGAACGCATGATTGCCCGATCCCTCATTTCAGGTTCCGATATCAGGTCATATCCGGACGCAATGTGGTTTACGGTCTGACGCAGCAGGGGATGCGCTGCAACATCATCGATCCGTTCCCCTCTCACATAAATCTCCGGTGATAGTTCCTTAAGACTCTCCCGGTATTGATCCCCTGTAAAAATGGTCATGAATTTTCTCCCCCTTCGGCTGTTTTTATACCAGAACATATCCTATTCGAACCGGAATACAACATTGTTTGATAAATGAGAATAAGGAAATATTCGGAAACCGCGGAATGACCCCAAAAAAGAATAATCGAACGTCATCTTGAATATCCCGATTTCATGGCTATGTTATTTGCAACTTATTACTTTTTATCCAAAGGAGCATTTCATGAAAAAAGTTAAAAATGGCATGTTTGTCTGTGTTGAATACACCGGAACCTTGCAGAACGGTGAGGTATTCGACACCAGCCAGGGATGTCCACCCCTTGAAATCGAGATGGGTGCCGGGCAGTTGATTCAGGGTTTTGAAGCCCAGCTTATGGATATGTCGTTGAATGAAAAAAAGACCTTTACCATTGCCCCGGAGGATGCATACGGACAAAGGCATGAAGACGCCGTTCATTCCATTTCCAGACAGGAAGTCCCTCCGGAGATGGATCCCCAGGAAGGGGAGATTATCTCGCTTTCCACTCCGGACGGTCATCAGATACCTGCTCAAATCATAAAGGTTGAGGACGAGAGCATCACGTTTGACCTGAACCACCCGCTGGCCGGCGAGGCATTGACATTTGAAATCGAAGTGGTCGGAATCAGTGACACCCCGACCCAGGAACACGACGGATGCGGCTGCGGAGATGATTGCAGCTGCGGAAGCGGAGATGATTGCGGATGCGAAGATGATTGCGGCTGCGACAGTGATCGTGGTTGCGGTTGCGGAGAATAAAATATTCATCAACGGCTGACAGGTATTATTTTTTTTAAAAAAACCGATCTGAATTCGATCGGTTTTTTTTGTCGGCATTTTTCATCAATTGCTTGATATTCAAATGCTTCAATGATATCTGGGATGGAATAAACAGATTATCCCTATTTAACAAATGGTTACTTTTTTGGATTTCCTATTTACCGGAGGCGTTATGCAAAAAACAGTTTTCTCGATAACCATGCTGCTTCTTTTTTCACTGGTTGTTTCATTTTCAAGTGCAGATGCGGCAGATTATCTGCCTGACCAGGTCCGGTCCAAAATCCAGTCACAGGCAAAAGAACGTTATCCTGGTAATGAAGTATTGCAGCAGCGCCTGATCTCATTGCAGACAAAAGCCTATTTCAAGGTTCAGGAATACCGGAATGAGTTGATTACCGATCAGGAAATGAACGTGATCAAGGGGCAGGCTGCCAGGAAATTCCCGGATAATTTTGTCAGCCAGTTGACGTTCATCGACAAACAGTCCAAAAAATTTCCGGCGGATAAGGTAGACAACATTCAGCGGTAACACGCACTGTATGCGGAGATATTTCTGATGGTTTACAAGGATTGGCTGGCGGACCACTGCAAGGACAAGCTGGTGACCGCCGATGAGGCGATTTCCAAAATCAGGGGCGGAAGCCGGATTTTTATCGGGACCGGATGCGGGGAGCCGCAGCATCTCATACGGACACTGGTTAAAGACGCATCAAAGCAGGATATCACCATGTATCAGATGCTTTCTTTTACCTTGTCGGAATTTGTGAATGACCCGTCTTTTCTGGAACGTTTCTCCCTGAAGCTGTTCTTTATCAGCAAACCCCTTCGTGAAGCGGCTTTTGAGGGAAAAATCGACTATATTCCCGCATATCTCTCCCAGATTCCGCACCTGTTTTCCACCCAGAGGATCGGTATTGATACCGCGCTGATTCAGGTCAGCCCTCCGGATAAATTCGGATATTGCAGTCTGGGTATTTCCGTTGACATTACCAGGTCCGGTATGGAAAATGCGGCGATGGTGATCGCGCAGATCAATCCCATGATGCCCAGAACCTGGGGGGACAGCTTTGTTCACATGGATGAAATCGATTACTGTGTAAATCATCCGGAGCCGATCGTCACCAATATCCCTCCCTCAAAAGACAATGAAATCGCCTTGCGGATCGGCCATTATGTTTCGCAGCTTGTTGATGACGGGGCGACACTTCAGATCGGATTCGGACAGCTGCCCAACACAATCCTGAAATACCTGGATCAGAAACAGGACCTCGGGATCCATACCCAGGTCATTACGGACGGCTTTTTGCCCCTGTTTGAAAAAAATGTGATCACCAACAAACGGAAATCACTTCTGCCCGGACGTGTGGTGGCATCCCTCTGCATGGGGTCGGAAAAAATTTATAACTATGTCGACAACAACCCCATGTTCTACTTCCGGTCATCGGAATTCGTCAATGATCCCACGGTGATTGCCAGAAATGACAACCTGATTTCCATCAGTTCCGCACTGGAGGTTGACCTTACCGGCCAGGTCTGCACCGATTCCGTGGGCTACATGTTTTACAGCGGTATCGGGGATCAGGTTGATTTTCTCCGGGGCAGCTCCATGTCAAAGGGCGGATTTTCCATCATCGCCCTGCCGTCAACCGCCCAGCGGGGAAAGGTATCCAGGATTGTTTCGCATTTAAGCGAAGGGGCAGGGGTGGCCACCACCCGCGGGGATGTGAATTTCGTCATCACCGAATATGGTATTGCCGAGCTGCAGGGCAAGGGCATTTATCAGCGGGTCATGGAGCTGGCCCAGATCGCCCATCCCAAATTCCGGGACGGGCTGGTGCGTGAAGCCAGAAAGCACCATTATATATTTGCCGATCAGCTTCCGCCGACCCAGGAAGACCTGCTGTTCCTGGAGGGGTATAAGAGTTCCCTGAAGGTCAAAGGCGGAAAAACCATAGAGTTCAGGCCGATTCTGCCCACGGATGAGTTTTCTTCCCGGAATTTTTTCTATTCCCTGCAGGACAAAACGATTTATTCGCGGTTTTTTTATAAAATCAGCATATTTTCTCATGAGATGGTTCAACGGCAATGGGCGTCCGTGGATTACCGGAAAAACATGTCCATTATCGGACTGGTTCAGAAGGGCGGATACAAAGACATCATCGCCATTGGAACCTATGCGAATGTAGACGATACCATTGCCGAAATTGCTTTTGTCGTGCGGGAGGATTATCAGAACAAGGGTGTTGCCTCCTATCTGATAGAGGTGCTGGAAGACATTGCCATTGAAAACGGATACAAACAGTTTATGGCCACCGTGCTGAAAGAAAACACGGCCATGCTGCATGTGTTTACCAAACGGTATCCCAATGCCCGGGTCATCACAAAAGATACGGAAGTTGAAATTCTGATGGATTTCAGTCATTCAAAACCCAAACGCAAGAAAAACACCTAACCGTTTTTTCTCTTTCCCCTATGACATTTCATACCGACAGCTGGAAATCCATCATCCAAAAAGGAGCCGCGGGGTTCGGAATGCCGGTCACGGATCGGCAGGCGGAAATGATGGCGGTTCATGCCGAGGAGCTGATGAAGTGGAATCGGAAAACAAACCTCACCGCCATCACCGATCCGGCCGATATTGCCATCAAACACTTTATCGATTCCATTGTTCCGTCCTGCAGGATACCGGATCAAGCTTCTTTGATCGATATCGGCACAGGCGGCGGTTTTCCGGGCATACCCTTGAAAATCATGCGGCCGTCCATCTCCATGACCCTCGTGGATTCTTCCCGTAAAAAAGTGAACTTCATCAAACATGTAATCCGCACGCTGAATCTTGAAAAAATCGAGGCGGTTCATGCCCGCATTGAAGACCTGGCCAAAGATCCCCGGTATCAAAATGCATTTGATTTTGCCATCAGCCGGGCCTTTACCGAGCTCTCACGTTTTGCCGGACTGGCAAGTCCTTTCCTGAATCCGACCGGACGGCTGATTGCCATGAAGAGTCAGAAAGGGGAAGCCGAGCTGCAATCGATGGATACCCCATGCAGACAACCGATTGTGGAGACTTATACGCTTCCGTTCCAGGGTTCGATTCGAACCCTGATTATTCTTGACCCGCCCACTATTCCCTTGACACAAGACGACAATTTGCCATAGTGTTTAAAACTTTTCAGTACGGATTATTAATGATCAATTCGGGTGTTTCCGCCCGAATATTTTACATATTGCCGGAGGATCCATGGATTACAAAAACACGTTAAACCTTCCCAACACCCAATTCCCCATGAAAGCCAGTCTAGCCGGCAAAGAACCGGTCCAGCTGGAACAATGGGAAAAAGACCGTTTATATGAAAAAATCAGGAAAGCCTCCAAAGGAAAAGACAAGTTTATCCTCCACGACGGTCCTCCCTATGCCAACGGTCATATTCATATCGGCACGGCCATGAACAAAATTTTAAAAGACATCATTGTCCGTTCCAAACAGATGGAAGGGTTCGACGCCCCCTATGTTCCCGGTTGGGACTGCCACGGTCTCCCCATTGAGCATAATGTGGACCAGAAGCTTGGTTCCAAAAAGAACGGCATGACCCAGGTTGAAATCCGGAAAGAATGCCGTTCCTATGCAGAAGGTTTTATCGATATTCAGCGGGAGGAATTCAAGCGGCTCGGCGTCATGGGGGAGTGGGACAATCCCTATCTGACCATGAAGTACCGCTATGAAGCGATTATTGCCAGAGAGTGCTGTAAGTTCGCCCTGCAGGGAAGCCTGTTCAAAAGCAAAAAACCGATTCACTGGTGCTGCAGCTGCAAAACCGCCCTGGCGGAAGCGGAAATCGAATATGCCGACGACAAATCCCCTTCGGTATTTGTAAAATTTGCCCTGAAGGACAGCTCTGATCATGCGATTCCGGAGCTTTCCGGCAAAAAGACATCGGTTGTGATCTGGACCACCACTCCCTGGACCCTGCCGGCCAACCTGGCCATCGCGCTTCACCCGGATTTCATCTATGCAGCCGTGGAAATTTCCGGCAGCGAAGTCCTGATACTGGCCAAAGACCTGGTGGAAGGGTGCATGAAAACCTTCGGGATGAAAGACTATACCATCATCAGGGAGTTTGATGCAAAGACACTGGAAAGGAAAGCATGCGTTCATCCCTTTTATAACCGGGAATCCATGATCATTCTGGGAGACCATGTGACCCTGGATGCCGGTACCGGCTGTGTTCATACGGCGCCTGGTCATGGACGGGAGGATTATGAGATTTCTCTCCAGTACGGCATCGACGCCTATTCGCCGGTGGAGGACAACGGCTGTTTCTCGGATGATGTCGAATTTTTCAGCGGGCAGTTTGTCTTCAAGGCCAACCATGAAATTATCCAGAAACTGAAAGAAAACAATGCACTGCTGGCGGAAGAAAAAATTGACCACAGCTATCCCCACTGCTGGCGGTGCAAAAAACCGGTAATTTTCCGGGCCACGCCCCAGTGGTTTATTTCCATGGACAAAACCAATTTAAGAGAAAAATCCTTAAAGGAGATCGACCGGGTAAAATGGATTCCGTCATGGGGACGGGAAAGAATCTACGGCATGATTGAAAACCGCCCGGACTGGTGTGTTTCCCGTCAGCGGTCCTGGGGGGTTCCCATTACGGTGATCACCTGTGAAAAATGCGATACGATCCATATCAACGAAACCATTGTCGAAAAAATATTTTCCCTGTTCGATGAACATGGCGCGGATGCATGGCTTGAAAAGGATGTGTCGGAATTTCTGGAGCCCGGAGCGGTCTGCCAAAAATGCGGCAGCACTTCTTTTGTCAAAGAGACTGATATTCTGGATGTTTGGTTTGATTCCGGCGTGAGCCACGCCGCAGTGCTTGAGGAAAGAGACTATCTTGCCTGGCCGGCGGACCTGTACCTGGAAGGAAGCGACCAGCACAGAGGCTGGTTTCACAGCACCCTTCTGACGGCGGTTGAAACCAGGAACAGCGCTCCTTACAAGTCTGTCCTGACCCATGGTTTTGTAGTGGATGCCGCCGGCAAAAAAATGTCCAAGTCCGTCGGAAACGTAGTGGCGCCCAAGGAAGTCATCCAGAAGTATGGGGCTGAAATCCTGCGGATGTGGGTGGCTGCATCAGACTATCGCGATGACGTCCGGATCTCGGATGCCATATTGAAGCAGTTGAGCGATGCCTATCGCCGTATCCGGAATACCTGCCGTTTCATCATCGGCAACATCTCCGACTTTCAGCCGGAACAGGATGCCGTTTCGTTGGAAGAAATGACGGATATCGACCGTTTTGCCCTGCATAAGCTCTGCGACATTGTAAACAAGGCCCGCAAGGCATACCATACCTATGAATTCCATATTATTTATCACGCCCTCTACAACTACTGCACGGTGGATCTGTCGGCATTTTATCTGGATATATTGAAAGACAGGCTGTACACATCTCCTCCGAAATCGATCCGGAGAAGAAGTGCGCAGACCGCCATGCACATCATTCTGGATTCCATTGTGAAAATCATGGCCCCGATCATGCCGTTTACTTCCGAAGAGATCTGGTCCTATATGCCGGAAACCGGAACCAAAGAGGAAAGTGTGCACATGTCTGCACTGCCGGTTGTGGACGAAAAATGGAAACAGGATTCTCTTGCCCGGAAATGGGAGAAGATGATTATCGTCCGGGGCGAAATCACCAAGGCACTGGAAGCGGCAAGGGTGAAAAAACTGATCGGCCATCCCCTGGATGCATCAATCACCATCCAGACAACGGGTGATCTGTTTGCGCTGCTGGATTCATACGCAAACGAACTGAAAAGCATCTTCATTGTTTCCAAGGTGCAGCTGACCCGGGAAAAACTTCAGGGAGATGTGTTTAGCGGTGAAACAAAGGAAGAGATCAACATCCTGATTGAGGCGGCTTCCGACCAAAAATGCGAACGCTGCTGGATCTATGATCCCAGTGTCGGACAACACAGCGAACATCCAACCATCTGCACCAGATGCTGCACCGCTCTGGCGGAGCTGGATCTGAAAACGGATTAGCCGGGCATTCATGACCATAGACCTGATCAAATATCGAAAGTTGGTGGTGATCGCGGCGATTGTTGCCGGACTGGACCAGACTTCAAAATACATCGTCCAGAAGAATCTGGATCTGTACCATTCGGTTCCGGTCATTCCCGGGTTTTTTAATCTTACCCACATCCTGAATCCCGGAGGCGCATTCGGCTTTTTTGCCAACCAGAGTCCTGAAGTCCGGAGTTTTGTTTTTATTTTTGTCTCTTTTCTCGCGCTTGGCTTTATTCTGTATTTTTACAAAAACACACCCGATACCCACAAAATGCTGGCATCCGGCTTTGCCCTGATATTTGGCGGTGCCGTCGGCAATATGATCGACCGGATTCGGTTCGGCACAGTGGTGGATTTTCTGGATGTGTACATCCGGAACATGCATTGGCCGGCATTCAACATTGCAGACAGCGCCATCTCCATCGGAATGGCGATATTCATCTATCATATTCTGGCCAAAAAAATGCCGATGGACGATTAGGCCTGTTATCATATGCCGGATATTGCCTATCAAAACCTGAAACAGTATCTTGAAGAACTTCGGAAAGGTGCGCCGTTTCCCGTATACCTGATATACGGGGAGGAATACCTGTACCGGTCGGTCTTTAAACAGATTGTGGATATCCTGCTTCCGGGTTCCGACAAAAGCTTCCACTATGAGGAGATCGAAGGTTCGGAAGATAACGTATCTTCTCTTGCCGAAGCCCTGAAAACCTTCTCATTTTTATCCAAACGGAAAGTGATTGCCTATACGGATGCAAAAATCTTCTATTCCAAAACCGATGAAGAAAAACTTCTGGAAAAGGCAAAAGCAGCTTATGACAAGAATGAAATGAAAAAAGCCGTAAAGCATATGGCAAGCTATCTGGGCGTCATGGGGCTGACCTTTGATGAACTTTCGGAGAACAACCGGAATCCCAAAATACAGGAGGTTGTCCGGAACGGAATGGACACGGCGTTTTTCAACGATATTTTTCAGTATGCTTCCGAAAACAGCCTTGCCGTACCGCCTGACCGCGACTATGCCAAAATGCTTCAGGACACCATTGAAAACGGTTTTCCCAAGGGAAATATTCTGATCATTACCACGGATCAGATCGACAAGCGGAAAACCCTTTTTAAAAGCATTAAAAAAACCGGCATGATCATCGACTGTTCCGTACCAAAGGGAAACCGGATGGCGGACAGGAAGATACAGGAAACGATGATGAAGGAAGTCATGGAGCAGATCCTGTCCGAATCCGGAAAAAAAATCGACCCTGCCGCATACCGGGGTGTTCTGGAGAATACCGGATTTGATTTCAACATCTTTGCCGGAAGCCTGAAAAAACTGATTGATTTTTCCGGAACCGAACCGCGGATCACTGTCGAGCATGTTGCTGCTGTACTGAACCGGACACGGGAAGATCCGATTTATGAACTTACCGGTGCGGTTGCCGACCGGAATACCGAGCAGGCTCTTTTTTTCCTTGCCTCACTTCTTTCCGCCGGTATTTTCCCGCTCCAGATTCTGGCTGCCGTCATCAATCAGATGCGGAAACTGCTAATTTTGAAGGACTTTTCCCAGAGCGAATACGGAAAGAACTGGAACAAAAGGATCTCCTTTGACCAGTTTCGAAACAGCGTGATGCCGGGCATAATTGCCTATGACCAGGAAATGCAGAATGCGCTGGAAACCGGAGAAGAGAATGAAGCCATGCTGCAAAAAAACGGCGGCCGGAAAAAAAAGGTCCATACCGATCTCCTGATTGCGAAAAATGCGAACAATCCATATCCGGTGTTTCAATCCCTGTTAAAGGCGGAAAATTTTACCGGAGAGGAGATGATCCAGGCTCTGGAAACACTGTCCATAGCCGATATGCGATTGAAGACCACCGCATTGAACCACAAGATCGTACTGGAAGAAATGATCATTCGTATCTGCCGGAAAGGATAATTTCTCATGGGTTTTTTCAGAAAGCAGGAAGTCAGCCTGGCGGTTCGTCTGCTGAAATGGAAATATCAGAATGCCGGATCTCCGCTGCCCGAAGATTCGGTTATCGAACAGCAGGCGGAAAAGGTGGTGGACGACGCCCATCGCATTGCAAAAGAGCGGGGAAGCAATGTACTGTCCATCATCAAGGATCTGGTTTCCGAGATCCGGAAAAAGTAGGGCAGGGAAGTCATCCTCTCGGATGATATTTCCGGTGCATATTCACCAGGTGTTCATGGGCCACGTGGGTATAGATCTGGGTAGTGGATATATCCGAGTGTCCGAGCATGACCTGCACGGATCTCAAATCCGCTCCTCCTTCCAGAAGATGACTGGCAAAAGAATGACGAATGGAATGGGGCGTGATTTTCTTCTGGATGCCTGCCTGACGGGCATATTTTTTTAACAGTTTCCAGAATCCCTGCCTGGTCATCGGTTTCCCGGCTCTTGCCACAAAAAGATACTTGCTCTGGATGTTTTTCAGTAAAAGAGGCCGGGCCGTCCGGATATAGGTTTCAAGGGATTCCCTTGCAAATCCGCCGATGGGGACCACCCGCTCTTTGGAACCCTTGCCCATTACCCGGACAAATCCGGATTCCAGATAAACCGTTCCGAGCTGTATGTTCACCAGCTCGGAAACGCGCAATCCGGCAGCATACAGCAGTTCCAGCATGGCGGAATCTCTGACTCCTTTGGGATTTCCGGTATCCGGCATTTTCAGAAGCAGACTGATTTCATCCACAGAAAGAAAGTCCGGAAGGCGCAGTCCTGTTTTGGGCAGATCGATGATTTCAGTGGGATCGGTTCCCAGGCTTTTTTCCTGCACCAGAAAATTGAAAAATCCTCTTAAGGTGACGATATGCCTGGCTCTGGATCGGGCGGAGAGTCCTTCCTTTCTCATGTCAATGATGTATTTCAGGAGAACGGCCGTATCACATTCTGAAAGGTCTTTTATTCCATTGTGGTTCAGAAAATCGAAAAACCGGAAAAGATCCCGCTGGTAAGACTCGATGGTATTGGCGGAAAGCCCTTTTTCAATCGTCAGATGCTGCAAGTATTGATCGATGAAATGATCCATGCAGCTTCTTTAGTGTATCCTGCTCAGGAAGTCCATGGTTTTTTCATCAATCCGCCACGCAGCGGAATCCCAGAATATTCGCCGTGAAGCCGGACTCAAAACGGAACCGGTTGGACAGTTGAATTGTCCGGTCGGAAATCCACGACCCGCCTTTGGCGATATTGTATGTCTTTCCCACGATTTTTCCGGAAACCGGCTTGACCTGATCGGATGTCCACTCCAGGACATTGCAGAGGGTGTCCGCGATCCCGAGGCTGTTTTCGCCCTGGGGATACCGATCCACGGGAGTGGTGTCGGAGATCGCGCTCCGTTCATAATTGCAGGCATTCTCCATCCATTCATTCCCCCAGGGATAGGGATATCCTTCTGATGTTCTTGCTGCCGCCTCCCATTCAAATTCAGCAGGAAGACGTTTCCCAACCCATGCGGAAAAATGGACCGCATCCTGAACACTGACCTGAACCACCGGATGGTTTCGTTTGCCGTGAAGGGTGCTTCCCGGACCTGTTGGCTGATACCAGTAAGCGCCGCTCACTTTTTCCCTGGAATAGGTTGCCTTCCATTCGGAACTTCTGACACCGGTTTTCAGATTTTCATGTTTACGGAAACGGCCGGAATACACCCATCCATATCCTAGTTTTTCGGCGGTTGTCTTGTAGCCTGTCCTTTCCACGAATACCTCAAACAAGGCATTGGATATCGGATATTTTCCGATATAAAAATCCGGCAGGGAGATCTGCTGTTCCGGCAGATCAATATCGGAATGAGATTGATTTCCAATCCGATAGTTTCCGCCGGGCACCAGGAGATACTGGTTGTAATATCGTTCCATGCTGCCGAGAAAACCGTCAAACTGCTCGGCAAGAAGGTTTTCATCGGTTTGAAAATCGTTTTGTTCAAGGTTGTCACGGGGCAGGCCCAATTGATCTTCATCGATCTCTTCCAGATCGTCTTCATTGATTTCTTCTATGTCCGTATCATCGATCTCTTCAATTTCGTCCGCATCCACCTCCTCAAGATCAACGTCTTCGTCTATTTCTTCGACCTCGGTATCTTCTATAATCTCCGGATCATCATCTGCATTTTCTTCCACTTCCTCAATTTCATCCGTATCAATTTCTTCTATTTCGTCTTCATCGACCTCTTCAAAATCATCCGTTTCTATTTCCTCCGCATCCTCATCGTCGATTTCTTCCACTTCATCAGCATCGATTTGGTCTGTATCTTCGATCTCTTCAATTTCATCTGCATCCACCTCCTCAAGATCAACGTCTTCGTCTATTTCTTCAAGCTCGGTATCTTCCAGAATCTCCGGATCATCATCTGTTATTTCTTCCACTTCCTCAGTTTCATCCGCATCAATTTCTTCTATTTCGCTTCCATCGAACTCTTCAAAATCATCCGTTTCTATTTCCTCCACATCCTCATCGTCGATTTCTTCCACTTCATCGGCATCGATTTTCTCTATGTCCGTATCATCGATCTCTTCAATTTCATCTGCATCCACCTCCTCAAGATCAACGTCTTCGTCTATTTCTTCAAGCTCGGTATCTTCCAGGATCTCCAGATCATCATCTGTGATTTCTTCCACTTCCTCAATTTCATCCGCATCAATTTCTTCTATTTCGTCTTCATCGACCTCTTGAAAAGCATCCGTTTTTACTTCCTCCACGCCGGCATCCGACTCTCCATCGAACCCGGCTTTTGCAGCCATTCCTTTGATCAAATCCAGTATTTTTTTAACCTCATCTTTTGGATTGCCGTCGCTGCGCTGCTCCATCTCAGATATGAACTGACTGATGACATTCAAAACTTCCGCGACTCTCTCCAGCGGCAGGTTACCCTGGGCCTTGGCCGAGTCGGCAAATGAGGACAAGAGTCTTTCCTTTGCCGCATCCGACATGACAAAGGTGTTCGCCGGACCGATGATAATCCCTTCCGGATTTTTATCCTCCTGAAAAAGGCGCGTCAGGTCATTGTTTACAATTGCTTTGACACTGTTCAGATTCTTCCGTCTGGATTTGATCAGCTCGGGGTTGTCGTCAGGTTCCCATATCATTCCGATGAGGGTATCAGTGTCAATCCGGGAAACGGTTTCCAGTGCATCCTCAGCCGTATAGAAAGACCGAATCGCCTCTATCAGACGGGTTTTGGGAAGCTTGGGATTCCGGTACCGGAGATTTGAAATCGCCGTTTCCAGACCATTTTTGGTAATCGTTGAACTCAATAATAAGGTCCCTTGAATATTATTTGGGATGATACATCTGAGGTTTGTTGATTTCCAGCCGGTTGCTTTGATGTTTGTCTGCTATTTTATACCTGCTTGAAAAGATTTGCAACTTTTGAAAATCAATCTGTTCAAAAACCAAGTTTTATGATAAATTTGCCCCATTATGACCAAAACCATCAGTATTATCAGCCAAAAAGAAGGGGTCGGCAAAACAACGATTGCAGCCAACATTGCCGCCACCCTTGCCCTTTATGAGAAAAAAACACTGTTAATCGACGGCGACCCGCAAAGCCATCTGACCCGATATGCCGGCATCCGGCCCATGGAAATCACGGATACCCTGTACCACGCATTCATGGGAAAGGCGTCTGCCGGACAGGTTGCGGTTCAAACACCGATTGCGTATTTGACGTTTATACCATCCGGTCCCAGTCTCTTTCTGACCGAGCACCGGCTGGCGATCAAACCGGGAAAAGAGTTGATTTTAAAAAAAATCATTCAGGAAATCAAAAATGACTTTCAGTATGTCATCATTGATTCCCCATCTTCCCTGGGTTTTTTTACGATCTGTGCAATGGCGGCTTCGGACTGGTCCATATTGCCGGCAGCGTGCAATGTTTCCACACGGGAGGCATTGTCCGACCTTGATGAGATCATCAAAATGGTACAGGATCAGTTGAATCCGGATTTGAAAATTGCCGGGACATTGTGGAATATGTGTTCCGGAAAAGATGGTCCGGACCGCTTTCTTTCAGAAGGTGAACGGAAACAAATCCCGTATCCATCTTTCAAGACGACCATCCCCCGGGATGATATGGTCCAAAAAGCAAGCCGATCCGGAAAACCGGTTGCACTTTGCGATATCCGTTCTGAAGCGGCTCAGGCCTATTTTGATTTTTCGGTTGAGCTGCTGAAGAAAATTGCCTGATGTCTGCATCATCACGTTTTTTTTGATATGAATCGCAAACGGTTATTGCCAGAACCATCGGATTGCGATAAAATAAAGCCCGATAAAATGATTTCGATCCACTTTTTTGTCCATCAATAAAAAATAACAGTCACGAGACGACGCATTCCGGCAGACATTTGCTTAAAGGGGGCCTGGTGAAAGTAACGGATTCTGATGTCATACAAATGGGAGAAAAGGAATTGATTGATGCCATCACCGGAGATCTGGACTGGGAAGCCATAGAAAAAATTTTTAAGAATAAATATCATCTGGGATTCCAGGAAGATATTGAGTATAAAAACGGCGACATCGTTGTTCACAACAATCAGATTGCCTATAAACTGAATTTTGATGTCCGGATTTCTCTTTCCGTTCTGTTTGACCGCAAGGGTGAGTGCCTGACTGTTACGGCACTGACCGATGATCAGAAAGCGGATGAAGAAGGCTCCTTGTCTTCACCTTCCGCGAAACATTCCAGGACCGATAACAGCCCGGACGGGAATGAAGAACTCATGGAAGATTCACTGGTTGAATCCGAGGTCGAAGTAAATGAAAACGTTTCGCAGATGGCCTCAAAAATTGCCGATATGATATCGGAAATCAATCAGGATTAACGTTACCACCGGGTTCTTCCTGGTTTCCAGCTTGCCTGTAACATTTCGATTTTAAATATTTTTAGACATACAAGACCGAACCACGCTCGATCTCCGGCTGTCAAATCACAAACATTCTTAAAGGATTTCAAATGAAAGGTATCAATCCTTTTTTCTGCAACCGCATGAGGGTAACAACACAAAACAACCCATCAGGTGAATACAAATGAATGAAATCAATGAAGAAAAAAAAATGGAATTGTCAGAGGTCAAATCACTGTTTGATGAAATTCTGGTGAGACATATCCAGCGGCTTCTGGAAATCGATACCCTTGCAGCATCCTTGTCCTTCAACCTTTCTACAATCGCCTGTCTGCTGGTGCTGGTCGAAAGGGAGAATGAGATTAAAAACTCCCCGCAGTCCCCACCGGATCGATACACGAGAGAGGCCTTTCTGGATGAGCTTTCCAATATCGGACTGGACATTGATGATAATCTGATGGTTTCATTCCAGGGACTGGCCCAGCATGGCTACGTTGAAATCGACAAGCGCAACCGGTACAATGCCCAGATTTCCGCCTTTGCCCTGGTGAGTTTCCTGGACAATCTGTTCCCCGGAATGAAGGGAATGAATCTGGTCGGGTATATTCTACAGATGATTTCCGAAGTCACCAGCAAACGTAAAGGTTTGGATGAAGCAATCAGCCAGTTTGACCAGACACTGGAGTCCAAAGGAATCCCTCTTTCCCGGCAGCATATCAAAATTGATGAAAAAAAATCACTTTCCATCCAGCCTCGCAGCCGGCTGGATCAAAAAGAAGCCAAACAGATATCCGATGATTTGAAAAAAGCCTATGTTCAGAAACTCGAAAGAATGCGAACCCGGATGTCCAGCGGCGGTTCATTGGCGCAGGAGGGAAAAAGCATCTCATCCGACCGAAAACCGGCAGTAAAGGAAATTTTTCCCAAGGGCCCCAGTGAAGCGGAAATTCAGGCAAAAGAAGCTGCCGAAAAGGCAGCCGGAGAGGCGGAAGCAAAGGCTGAGCTGGAAGCGGAAAAGAAGGCAGTGCTTGCGGAAGCCCAAAAAACGGCTAAAGAGGCTGAGTTGAGAGCCGCCGCTATCGCAGCCCAGGAGGCGGCGATAAAAGCCAGAGAGGCGGAATTGAAGGCCAAAGAGGCGGAAATTGCCGCACGCGAAGAACAAACACGAGTGGATAGCCGGAAAGATGAAATCCGTGATGAGATCGCACAACCCGCATCCATTGACCAGAACAACATTGAAAAAAAGATCGCGGCCTTTCAGGAAACCATAGCGATCTCCTGCCCGGCATGCAACATTGGAAAGGTCTTGTCCGGTACCACGGAAAAAGGACAGGAATACTATTCATGTTCCAATTCACACTGCGGATTTATCAGCTGGGGCAAACCCTATCCGTTTGAATGTCCGTTGTGCAAAAATAAATTTTTGATCGAAATCCCTGCGGAAGGCGGCCAGCGCGGTCTGAAGTGCCCAAGATCGACCTGCTCATTCCGGCAGGATCACCTTGGTCCGCCCCAGACCGATACGGCTTCATCCCCCGGCAAAAAAAGAAAACTGGTCAGAAGGGTCAAAAGAAGAAGCTGATTCCATGGTTATTTCAATACGTGCCTGTCCAGGACAAAACAGGTGAACAACCCCTGAAAAACCGTTTCTTTTCCGTTGGTAATCGTAACATTTACATTCCTTTTTTTCCCGTCACCATCTTCCACAACCGCTTCCGCCCAGACCGTTTCATTGTTTTTTACCGGTTTGACAAATTTCACCTGTGCCCCTCCCAGAACCACATGGGGATGGTTTACGGCGATCATTGCCGCATAATCCGCCAGTCCGAAGATAAATCCGCCATGAACAAGACCGGTTTCATCCACCATCATCGTATCTGAGGTCTTCAGCTCCACCTTGCTGTATCCCTTTTCCAGCACAAGAGGGGTTCCGCAGTATTCCCGGTTAATCAACTGATGCGTCTGTATTTTCATACGGGTTTTTCCTTTCATTTTTATCGAATGACTGTTTTGGGGTTCAATATTGTAATTCCGCATCCGGGTGTCAATCGGAAAAGCATGCCTGAAACAACAAATCTCATTAAAAATTAAAATTTATCAGGTACCAACCCGGTAATTTGTGGTATGACGGATTCAATTTCCGGAAGCAGGCAATGATACTATAATCTGAAGCCACGCATATGAATCAAAAACAAACAGAAACCCCAATCCGGTATTCGATCCGGTTCAAAATATTTCTCGTGAGCCTCCTGCCGACGATTGCATTGCTGGCAGCGGCATTTCTCAACAACCAATATCTCAGCGATCTGGGAGACAGCGCCGAACAGATTCTTTCGAAAAATTATAAAAGTATCCGGGCTGCCCAGGAAGCACGAAAAACACTGGAAGAATTACGGAACCGGATGCTGGAACAGGTATCCGGACGGCAAGGCATCATTGTGATTCCCGCAGAAAGGCTGCAAAATTTATCCGACAACCTGAATATATGCCGGAGAAATGTCACCGAAATCGGTGAGCAGGAAATGATCGACCGGTTATATGACGGATTCGATCGATATGAAACCCTTGCCCGCACCCTGAAAGAAGATAGGCAAAACAGCTGGTCAGGGGACCGTTTTACCGGATTTCTGGAAATTACCGCTGAAATGATCAATATCATAGAGAATCTGGTGGCGATCAATGAAAACGCCATGGAACATGCAGAGCACCAGACCCGTTTGCTGGCCGGCAGGGCGCAGCAACAGGCGGCCATCCTTTTTGGTGTCATCATCACCGCGATCCTGGCTTTAAGCTATTTCTGGTCCTTTCGCATTGCAAAACCCATCATGGCACTGGCACAACAGATTTCAGGCATTCAGGAAGGAACCGGCACCTATCCGATGATTCCTTCACAGACCAATGATGAAATTGGTTTTTTACGAAAGTCTTTTAACCGTCTGCTCAGCCGTCTCGAGCAATACGATCATCATCGGGACGAAATCCTTGCAACGGAACGGGAAAAGGTTCGTCGCAGCGAGGAAGCCAAAGGCCGGTTTATTGCCGACATTTCCCATCAATTAAAAACGCCGATGACTTCCCTGGCCATGAGTGTGGGGATGCTGAACAACCGGGGAGAATCGCTCGCTGCTGAAAAAAGAATAAAACTCTGCGCCATGGCCAATGAGGATTGCTCACGGTTAACGGCATTGATCAACGAGCTTGTCGATATTTCCCGTCTTGAAGCCATGTCGCGTCCACGTCCGAAAGAAACCCTCGATATCGCTGTGGTGATTCGGGAGTGTCTTGCGCCGTTGATCAAACAAACCGAAAAAAAAGAGATCTCCATAGACCTCCGGATACCGGACAATCTGCCCCGGGTAACCATCGATTCCTTTCGTTTTCCATGGGTGATCACCAACCTTGTGGGAAATGCCCTGCGTTATATCGACCAGGGAGGACGGATTGTCTTAAAGGTCTACAAACAGGGAACGCGTTTTTATTTTCAGTGCAGTGATACCGGAAGCGGGATCGACCCGGACTATCTGCCGTACATTTTTGATCGGTTCACCCAGTTCTCCGAACGCGGGAAAAGCGGCACCATCGGACTCGGGCTGGCCATTGTCAAGGACATCATTGAACAGCATGGAGGGGATATCCAGGTTGAAAGCAGTATGGGGAAGGGCACCACATTCACGTTCTGGATACCGGTCTCAATGGAGGAAAAAGCATGAAAACAGCGCTGATTATCGATGATGACCATCATATTGTCATGACCCTCGCGATGTATCTTGAAGATAAAGGACTGCAAGTGTCCACAGCGGCTTCCGGAGCGGAAGGTCTTCAGCATTTCCGGAAAGGCACCCCTGATCTGGTGTTGCTGGACATGATGCTGCCGGATATAAACGGACTTGAAGTGCTGAAGGAAATTATGGCCGGAGGCATTAAAACCCATGTGCTGATGATCACCGCTTATGCCACCATTGAAACGGCGGTCAATGCGGTTAAAATGGGGGCGTTTGACTATCTCCCGAAACCGTTTGTCCCCGGCCAGTTGGATCTTGTCCTGGAAAGGCTGAAGCGGTTTCATCATATGGAAGTGGAAATTGCCTCCCTTAAAGGTCTTTTTTGTGAGGGAGGGATTCTAACCCATAATCGAAGAATGCGAAAAATTCTACAGACCGCCCGCCAGGCAGCCGATTCCGAGGCAATTGTCCTGATCAGCGGGGAAAGCGGAACAGGGAAGGGCCTGCTGGCGCGACTGACACATGACTGGAGTCCGCGAGCCGGTCGTCCATTTATAACGGTTGACTGTGCAGCCTTGCATGAGAATCTGCTGGAAAGCGATTTGTTCGGTCATGTCAAAGGCGCGTTTACAGGAGCGTTACGGGATAAGGCCGGCAAGTTGAAACTGGCGGAAGGCGGAACCGTTTTCCTGGATGAGGTCTCGGAGATCCCGACGACGGTTCAGGGAAAACTGCTTCGCTTTATACAGCACCATGAGTATGAAAGGCTTGGCGATCCGGCATTGCAGAAGGTGGATGTCCGCATCATTGCAGCCACCAATAAAGACCTGGAGGAGAGGGTCCGTGACGGGGTTTTCCGGGAGGATCTTTATTTCCGCCTCAATGTCCTGGAACTGTTTCTGCCACCGTTACGGGAACGTCCGGAAGATATCCAGCTGCTGGCCGAACACTACCTGAAACGTTCCGTACGCCTGAACGAAAAAAAGATCCATCTTATTTCACCCGAAGCCATGCAGTGCCTGCAAAACTACCCATGGCCCGGCAATATCCGGGAGCTGATTAACACCATCGAACGTTCCGTGATTATGACAACCGGCACGGAGATCCGACCAAAGGATCTGCCTCCCAACATTGCATTTTTCAAACCTTCGGCCTCCCCGGATAAATCCCTGCAAAGTCTGGCCGAGGTTGAAAAACAGCATATCCAAAATGTGATTCTCCATACCGCTTCACTGGAAGAGGCTGCCAAGATTCTGGAGATTGATCCGGCAACCCTGTGGCGAAAGCGTAAAAAATATCAGATCGACTGACATTGCATGATGCAATGCCGGTTTCTTGAAAAATGCAAGGAGATGAGATTTCTCAAATACGGCATTAGCTTAAAATACAAATAGATATATCGACAGGCATCGATCTTGCTCTGGTTGAATCGCCATGAATGGCAATCGTGCGTTTGAATCATACCGGAAAGGCGGGAAATAAAATCCGATGACCCTGTCGTATCATCAAAAACCGATACTAATCTGTCAGCTTTATGATCAACCGGAAATGCTGCAATCGGAAAAAATAATCATGACGCATACGCCGTTAGCCTGCCTGAACGAGGCGACCGGCAGGCATTTCGGGTTGATCGGTATCTGTTTTTCCACCCGGCCCCTATCCGCTCGCAAAGGAGTTTTTGAATTATGTGAATGCCTGAAAAGCAACCCGTTGACAAGTGAAACGCCGCTTTTTGTGATCATGGAAATACCGCACCGGGATATTGTTGTTGAAATGAAAAGGATCGGGGTCAAGTTTTTAGCGATCTTTTCTGCAGATTCATCTTTTGATAAACTTGAAAAAATAGTAAAGGGCATGCAAAGAGGGGAAACCATGGATAACATCCGTCTGACGCTTTCCAGGCTGTGTCCTTTTCTCCATTATTATCCGATTGATGATCAGCGTGAATTGATAACCTGCCGGGCATATGGAAACCGGATGGTATTGGCAGGAAAACGATTGCATGAAGTCTGTGAAACCGATACATATCTGCACTGTGAATATTTTTTAAATCCAAGGACCGGATCATGACGTTCGCCAATCGAATCCTCAAACAGCATCCAGCGACTCTGGTGCTGATCAGTTTTTTGTCTGCCATTTTAGTGGGCGCGCTTCTGCTTAAAATTCCGCCGGCGACGAAAACCGGCTATATACCATTGATTGATGCGATATTTACAGCCACTTCCGCTGTCTGTGTTACGGGTCTGGTCGTTGTGGACACCGGAAGCTATTTCACCGTCTTTGGACAATGTATCATTTTGATTCTGATCCAGATCGGCGGACTGGGTGTCATGACCATATCCGTTACCATGTTCCAGTGGATCGGCAAATCCATCTCTTTTCGGCAGCGTATGGCCATGCAGGATATGTTTGCCCATACCCCTCGAAAGGATATCTTTCAGGTAATCAAAAGCATTGTATTTGTCACCATCGGGGCGGAAGCCGTTGGCGCTGCTCTGCTGACCATTCGTTTCTGCCGGGACCTGCCATTTCCGCAGGCTGTATATAAAGGCATCTTTCATTCGGTTTCAGCCTTCTGCAATGCCGGATTTGCCCTGTTTCCGGACAGCATGATGAGTTACGGCAATGACATTATCCTGAACGTGACCATCTGCGGATTGATTGTGATCGGCGGAATAGGTTTTTCCGTTCTGTATGACCTTCAATGCTGGGTAAGATACAACAAACAAAAACGCTGCAAGCTTTCCATTCAGACCAAAACCGTGCTGCTGACAACATTGATTCTGATCCTGTCCGGTGCTTTTCTGTTTGCTTTCATCGAGGATTCCGCAAGGGGCAGCGGGGGGCAATCTCTTTCGTATCGCATCATGGCGCCGATTTTTCAGTCCATCACATGCCGAACCGCCGGTTTTAATACGGTTGACATTGCATCCCTGAAAGATGCAACACTTGCCATGATGATTTTTTTAATGTTTTTCGGCGCATCCCCCGGTTCCTGCGGCGGCGGCGTCAAGACAACAACACTGGCGCTGATGACTGTTTTTGCCGTCAGCCGGGTACGCAGAAAGCGTAGAGTCAATCTGTTCAAAAAAAGTGTCCCTGCGGAAACGGTCACCAAGAGCGTATCCTTGATTCTGATTTCAATCACCATCATCGGCCTGGTCTTGTTTTTCCTTCTGGCAGGTGATTCAATAAGCAATTACCGTGGTATAAACCAGGGAGGGGCGTTTCTGCCCTATCTGTTTGAAACCGTATCCGCTTTTGGAACCGTGGGACTGTCCATGGGGATAACGGCAACGCTCAGCGTATGGGGTAAATGCTGGATCATTTTTACCATGATTATCGGCCGGGTTGGGATACTCACTTTCTCATACATCATTATCGGATCGGGTTCCACAAACGGGATTGAATACGCGGAAGAAAACATGATGATCGGATAAACGGAGAGCAAACCATGAAAAAATTCGCAGTAATCGGGCTTGGCAAATTCGGATTTCATGTTGCCAAGGCTTTATATGAAGACGGGAATGAAGTCATTGCCATTGATATTGACAAATCGCGGGTGCAGGCCATTGATCCCCATTGCACGGAAGCGGTAGTCCTCAATTCCACGGACAGGGAAGCCTTAAAATCCCTGGGGCTGGAAAACATGGATGGGGTACTGGTATCCACCGGCACCAAAATCAGCATCAGCATCCTGATCTGTCTGTATCTTCAGGAAATAGGCGTCAAAAAAATTCTGGCCAAGGCATTGGATGATGATCATGAAAAAATTTTGAAACGGGTCGGGGCAACCGAAATTATCCATCCGGAAAGAGACATGGCCCTGCGCATATCCCGCAGCCTGTCCAGACCCAATGTTCTGGATTTCATACCGCTTTCCGATGATTTCGATCTTCTGCAGGTAGGGCCTCCACGAGAATTTATCGGGAAAAACCTGAAAGAGATCAATCTCAGGGCAAAATACAATGTTCATATTATCGCCATCAAGGAACTGGTCCCGGAAAATTTTCTGCTGGTCCCGCCGGCAAGTTTTGTCATAAAGGACAGCGACATCCTGATTATGCTGGGGAAATCCGATGACATTAAAAAAATAAAAGCATTGAAATAGGATTCCATCACTTCGGCCTTTTTCTGCGTATCCATACGGAAAAATCCGGAAATCCCTTTTGTAAAAATCCGGAAAAAACTTGCTTTACACCATGCTTCTGATTTATACATATGACCATGTGGTCATTAATCCGAATATATCGATTTTCTCAGATCAGGGGCAAATGAACGGAATGCCGGACATCTCTTTTTCTGATCATAACCTTTTACCCATCAGGGATAAGATCCTGCACGGGCAGCGTCTTGATTACGCCGATGGCTGTACCCTGTTTCACAGCACGGATCTGATCGGAAAGGCCCGCCTTGCCGATTATATCCGCCGGAAACGTCATGGGAAAACAGCTTATTTTGTGTATAATCAGCACATCAATTATACCAATATCTGCAAAAATCATTGCCTGTTCTGTGCGTTTTCCCGGGAAAAAGAGGAACAGGGGGCCTTCACACTCTCCATTGAAGACGTGAAGGCACAGCTTGATCAAAGAGCCCGGGAGCCCATCCGGGAAATTCATATGGTCGGCGGCCTGAACGCTTCCCTTCCGTTTGATTATTATATCCGACTGATTGAAACCGTAAAGGAACGTAGACCCGATGCAGCCGTGAAAGCATTTACCGCTGTTGAAATCGATTATTTTTCGGAAATTTCCGGGTTAAGCGTTTCCGAAGTGATTGTTCAACTCAAACAGGCCGGGCTTTCCATGATGCCCGGCGGCGGAGCCGAAGTATTGAATCAGCGGGTCAGGCAGCAGCTTTTTCCCCGGAAAATCGGTAAGGAAAGATGGCTGGAAATTGTGAAAACCGTTCATGAAAACGGTCTGACATCCAATGCAACCATGCTGTACGGGCATATTGAAACCATCGGAGAACGAGTGGACCACCTGATCAGCCTCCGGAATCTTCAGGATGAAACCGGCGGGTTTTCCGCATTCATACCGCTGGCCTTCCATTCGGAAAATACAAAGCTGTCCCATCTGCCCCGGACAACGGCCTTTGATGATCTGACAACCATTGCGGTCGCCAGATTGATGCTGGACAATTTCGACCATATCAAAGGCTACTGGGTCATGATCGGGGAACCTTTGGCCCAGCTATCACTTTCCTTTGGGGCGGACGATCTGGACGGAACCATCATCGAGGAAAAAATCACCCACATGGCAGGAGCCAGGACAGCCAAGGGACTGTCACGCGATCAGATGGTTAACCTGATCCAATCGGCAGGATTCGAGCCGGTGGAACGGGACTCCTTCTACCATCCTATTGAAAATGTTTCATGATGAAAGACCTGAAATCCATATATCATCAAATCGAACAGTATGAGCGGCTCCAGGCACAAGATGCTCTGAGGCTTCTGGTTGACGCGGAACTCCTCGATCTTGCCTATGCGGCAGACCGGATGAAGCGCAGGCTTCATCCGGAACCGATCGTCACCTATGTTGTTGACCGGAATATCAATTACACCAACATCTGTTCATCCGGCTGCCGGTTCTGTGCGTTTTACAAGGATGCAATGCAGCCGGAAAAAGGCTACCTGATTTCCGAAGAATCGCTGAAACAAAAAATCGAGGAAACCCTCTCTCTGGGCGGAACCCAGATCCTGCTTCAGGGAGGGCTCAACCCCCATCTTGATTTTGATTATTATTTGAATCTGCTAAGGTTTATCAAATCCGGCTTTCCCATTCATATTCATGGTTTTTCCCCTCCGGAGATCCTGTTTATGGCGGAACGGGCCGGCCTGTCCATCACCGATACCCTCAAAGAACTGATTCAGGCCGGTCTGGATTCGATTCCCGGGGGCGGGGCGGAAATTCTGGTGGACGACGTGCGAAAGCAAATTTCTCCGAACAAGTACCGGTCCGGACAATGGCTTGATGTCATGAGAGAGGCGCATCACCTGGGTTTACGGACTACGGCGACCATGATGTTCGGGCATATTGAAACCAAAGCGAAGATCATTGAACATTTGGAAAAAATACGCAGCCTTCAGGATGAAACCGGCGGATTTACCGCATTCATCCCCTGGACATTCCAGCCTTCCCATACCCGGCTGAATGTCCGAAAAGCCACTGCGGTCGAATATCTGCGGGTCCTCTCCGTATCCCGGCTCTTTCTGGACAACATCGACAACATCCAGGCTTCCTGGGTGACCCAGGGAGACAAGATCGCACAGGCATCGATGGCATTCGGCGCCAATGATCTGGGAAGCACGATGATTGAAGAAAACGTGGTCGCTGCCGCAGGCGTTTCCTTCCGGCTGCCGAAAGAAGAGATGATCCGGCTGATCCGGGATGCCGGATATCAGCCCCGGCAACGGGATTGTTTCTATAATCCGGTCAATGGCGGGTCGTCACATGGATAATACGGAAGCCATCAACGAACAGGCGCAGGCGCATCATGTCAAACCGGTTACGCACCGTGCGGAATGGGTTGTCGTTGAAAAAAACAACATTCTTCAGAACGGATATGTTGTGGTTCATGACGGATTTATCATTGAAATCGGGAAGGGAAGCAAATCGGTCGACGGCCCGATTATCGATCATGGCAACGGCGTGATATTGCCGGGTCTGGTCAATGCGCATACCCATCTGGAACTTTGCGCATTGAAAAACCGTGTTGCATCTCAAAATGGATTTCTATCATGGGTGCAGGAACTGCTGGCACAGCGATCCGGGTTTGAACCGGAAACCCTTCTACAGGAAGCGGCGCTCGGGATTGACCAGCTCCTCTCATCCGGATGCATTGCCGCAGGGGATGTTTCCACAATGGGGATCACTCAGGAGCTTTTTGCCCGGTCACCGCTTCTCGGCATCTGGTTTCAGGAATTTCTCGGCAGCCATCCGGACAAGACCCTTACCTGCCGGAAAGGACCAGGGCAAAGCATTTCCCTGGCCGGACATGCACCCCATACCACATCGCCCGAGCTCCTGACGAGATTGAAAACCCTGTCTTTAAAAGCGAAGCTGCGGTTTTCCATCCATCTGGCAGAATCCATAGAAGAGGTTGAATTTCTTGCAACCGGCAAAGGGGCATGGGCCGACTTTCTTTCGGAAAGAGGAATTGACTTTTCATCCTGGGGTATCGGCAGGAACCTTTCGCCGGTTCGGTATGCGGACCAGATCCGTCTGCTGCATTCCGGAACCATTGCAGTCCATGTAATACGGGCGGATGAAACGGATTTTGAAATCCTGCGTAAAAACGGGTCATCCGTATGTCTGTGTCTGCGGAGCAATCAGGCCCTTCATGGAACATTGCCGGATGTGCCGTCCATGATGAAACACAACATCAATCTGTGCCTGGGAACAGACAGCCTGGCAAGCGTTGATACACTCAGTATGTTTGATGAAATGAAATTTGCAGCCGCCCGTTTTCCGGAAATCCCCCCTGTGGATATTCTGGAAATGGCCACGGCAAACGGCGCGAGAGCTCTCGGACTGGACGGACTGACCGGAACCCTCCGGCCCGGTGAACTGGGATCGTTTCCGTATCTGGATTTGCCGGCAGGCAATGTGAAACAGCTTATGGAATCCATTGCTCATGCATCGTTTCAGGGACCCGTAAACCGGATACCGGCATGATGAACATGGTAGATGAATATAAAGGATAAAAAAAAGTATCAAGCATATGAATCAACTGCAACATATTACAGATCCAAAAATCATCCGGGTAGGACGGATTGGATATATCAATGTCGCGCCTGTCTATTACGGTCTTGAACAGGCAGGAACCCCTTCCCATATCAGACTGATATCCCAGCCGCCTGCGGTGCTGAACCGAATGATGGAGCAGGGGATGATCGATATCAGTCCGGTGTCTTCCGCAGCCTTTGCCCGGAATCACCATGACTGGTCTCTTCTTCCCAATCTTTCCATTTCAGCCTTTGGAAAAGTCATGAGCGTTCTTCTGGTATCCAATCATCCTTTGGAAAAACTGGAAAACCGGAATATCCTGCTTTCCGATGAATCCGCATCTGCAGCAGATATGCTGAAACTCATACTGTCCTGGAAAAAAATCTTTCCGCAGTTTGAAACCGGGGCAATCCATCCGGACAACAGTTCAACCTGGGAAAACCATGATGCGGTTCTGGTGATCGGGAATAGTGCCCTGACCGGCGGATGGCAAAACCGGTTTCAATATGTTTATGACCTGGGAGAGCTCTGGAAACAGGTGACCGGACTTCCCTTTGTGTTTGCGGTCTGGGCGGTCAGAAAGACATTTGCCCGGGAAAATTCCAGGATCGTTACAGACATTGCCGGGCATTTTGAGCGATCCAAGCAGCTCGGCAGAATGAATATGCCGGAAATCCGGAAAGCTGCGTCAAACCTTCTTAATCTGGACCCGAATGAATGCAGAACCTATTTTGAAAAATTGCAATACGGCCTCGGACATTTTGAATTGCAGGGCCTGAAAACTTTTTATCAGGGGCTGTATGCGGAAAAAATCGTTCCGGAACGTGTAAAACTGTCCTTTTTCCCGACCCTGATTCAAGGGAAAAAAACAAAATCTCTCATTGGGCCGGAATCGGCATACATTTTGTCCGGATACATGAAGTCCATCAACAGGCAAAAAGCGGCCTTGTTGAATCTGGGATTGATCCACTTGCCCTTGCCATTGAAAAAAGTGTTTCCACAGCTTCTGCACCTGTTTCGCCAAGGTCGACCGTAAAGGCATTGACATAAAGATCAATATGGTTCCGGATGATATCCGGAGACATTTCCTTTGCATGTCCGGCAGTATACTCTTTGGATGCTTCCGGATGACGGAACGCGAATTCAACACTTTCCCGGATGGACGCTTCCACCTGTTGAGCGATTTCCGGTCCCAGGCTTCGCTGAATGCAGATCCCGCCCAGCGGAATGGGCAGGGCCGTGGTCTGTTCCCACCATTCCCCCAGATCCAGCAATTTGACCAGTCCATACTCCGGATAGGTGAACCGTCCTTCATGGATAATAATGCCATAATCGGCTTCCCCGTTCCGAAGGGCCGGCATGATCCGGTCAAAGGTCATGGGCATGGTTTCCGGTGTCCGGCCAAGATACAGGGTCAGGAGAAGAAAGGCGGTTGTCCACAGTCCGGGAACCGCGATTCTGCCGGATGCCATATTGTCGAGTTTCATCCCGGGACGGGCCACAATCAGCGGCCCGCAGCCCCTGCCGAGAGCCGCTCCGGACCGCAGGAGGGCGTATGTGTCCAGAAGATTCCCGATGGCCGCAAACGACAGCTTGGAAACATGAAAAAGAGCGCTTCTCGCATTCTGGTTCAGGGTTTCCACATCTTCCAGAAAAACGGAAAATCGAACATCATCACACCGGACCAGACCATGGGCCAGGGCATGAAACAGAAACGTATCATTGGGGCAGGTGGAGTATCCCAATGTCAACTCATGTCCGGTTGTCGTCATGATTTACAGCCCTCCCGTTCAATCCCAACGGCTGGTCTTTTTTGGCATGACTAGAAATAATACCGCAGAATCACACGGCTGTCCGTACCGTATTCTTTGGCATCGCCGCCGCTGCGGTCATGGAACATGTAATACACCTCCGCTTCGCCGCCTACGGAGATGTGACCGGTGATGTAGTATTCAAACCCAAAGGCAGGGCCGATTCCATAACCGTTCTGATCCGTGATGCCGGTGTCATTTTTTTCATAAATCACTTTACCGCCGTAATAAATATCCGTTTTTTCGTACACGTTCCGTACCATGTATCCGCCGAACTTCAGGACAATCGAATCCGTATCGCTTGCACCGGAGTTTTCCCGGTCATAGGAATGGATTCCCAGCGATCCTTCCAGTCTGAGATTCTGCTCCAGCTTTATCGGACAATGAATAACCTGTCCGTCTTCCGTGATCGAAATTCCCAGTCCGAACTGGGGTGCGGCAAAGACGGCAGCCGGCAGAAAAAGGACGGTCAGAGACAATACAGTGATTTTCAGCAACCATTTTTTATCCATTCGTAAACAGTTCATTTGTAACTCCTTTTTTTATCGGAAATCATGGGATTGTTTTGTGTCATTGCGATGATTTTGCTTTATATATGATCCTTCCGGCGTTGTAAAGCATGGGAAGCGCGGAATTTCAGTTGCACCGCATTTCACCAATATGATATATAAAATTTATCATGACGCGGGTCGGACTCAAACAGCGGCATCTGGATGTCGGACGGTCCGTCACCAACCGCTGCCTGCGGCATTACCGTCGGAGGAGAGCAACCGATGACATCAAAAACCTTTCAAATAAAACTGATTCGAAAAAACAAGAAACGTGCGCACAAAGCCAATCGCAAGGCCGATCAGAAACGAATCGTGCGGAATCAGGAAATTCTGTCAAAAGAATAAGTTGGTGCATGCAAAAAGAGAAGAGGGCAACGGTTTACCGGTTGCCCTTTTTTTTATAATATGACTATTTGTTTGATGAACCCGTAAACTGTCCCTGAATCGCCGCTCCGATGAACACCGGAGTCCGGAACCATTTGAAATAAGGTAATAACATGCTGAAAATCCGTAGGATTCATGATGACATCCTGCCGGTAAACCGGGATGCGCTCAAACAGATCAAAGAAATTTTAAAAACCAGATTTGATCTGGTTTCCGAGGATGAGATCGACTCCATCGGCGAAAAACTTCGAAACCCCTTTAAACAGCGATTCGCCTCCATCCTCTTTGCGGCTGAAAATGACCGTGCCAAGGTGCTTGGTTTTTCCATGCTTCTCTATGAACCGCAGATCAATTTCTGTTTTCTGGACTGGATTGCCATTGCCAAAGGAAAATCCAGCGGAGGGCTGGGCGGTGTACTGTATGAAAGAGTCAGGGAGGAAGCCGCCTCTCTGGGTGTCAAAGGACTTTTTTTTGAATGCCTGCCGGATGATCCTAAGGCCTGTGACGACAGCCGTGACAACATCAAGAAAAATAAGGCCCGTCTGAGTTTTTACGAACAATACGGTGCCCGTCCCATTATCCATACCGCATATGAAGCCCCGGTCAAGCCGGGAGAAACATGCATGCCGCATCTGGTTTATGACGGGCTGCAATCCCGGAAACCGCTTTTCCCGGGCTTTCTGAAAAAAGTGGTGCGGGCAATCCTGGAAAGGAAATACCGGGATTACTGTCCGCCTGCATATGTCCGGCTTGTTCTGGGCTCCATCAAGGAGAATCCCGTACAATTGCGGGAGTTCCGTTATGTCAAACCCGAGGCTGCCCGGATCGAGGTCGATGATCGCTATATGGAACGGATCGCACTGGTTATCCATGACCGGCATGCCATCCACCACGTCCATGAACAGGGTTATGTGGAATCGCCGGTACGCATTCAAAGCATCCAGTCCGTGCTTCAGAAAACAACCATGTTTGAAACCATCGGTGTCAGGACGTTTCCCGAAAAACATATGCTTGCCGTTCATGATACGGATTTTGTGAATTATATCCGCAGGGCCTGTGAATCGGTTCCGGAAAAAAAATCTATTTATCCGTATATCTTCCCCATTCGAAACAGAATGCGGCCGCCCAAAGAAAAATCGGTTCTGTCCGGGTATTACTGCATCGACACCTTCACGCCGATCAACCGGAATGCCTATCCCGCGGCAAGGCGCGCCGTGGATTGCGCGTTGACGGCCGCCCAGGAGGTAGTGGAAGGCAGAAGAGTCGCCTATGCGCTGCTGCGGCCGCCCGGACACCATGCCGAGAGACGGTCTTTCGGCGGTTTCTGCTATTTCAACAACAACGCCATTGCCGCCCAATACCTGAGCCGCTTCGGCAGGATTGCCATTCTGGACATTGATTATCACCATGGAAACGGGCAGCAGAATATTTTTTACCGGCGTGCGGATGTCCTGACCGTTTCCATACACGGGCATCCCAAATTCGCGTACCCTTATTTTTCCGGTTTTGAAAACGAAACCGGCAAGGAGGAAGGGGAGGGATTCAACCTGAATCTTCCTCTTCCGGAAGAAATGGACGGTGAGAAGTACCGCAAGACCCTGTCCAAGGCACTTCTCCGGATCACCGAGTATAAACCCCTGTTTTTGATTGTTGCACTGGGACTGGACACCGCCAAAGGGGACCCCACCGGAACATGGTCCCTGATGCCCGGGGATTTTGAGCAGAACGGACGGATGATCGGCGAATTGAATATCCCCACGATTGTCATCCAGGAAGGAGGTTACCGGACCCGGACACTGGGGCAGAATGCCGTGCGCTTTTTAAAAGGCCTTTTTTACGCCAATCAGAAACCGGCAAAACCCGATAACCACAAACGTGCGGTATTTCACGGCCTGTCATATCGCCTGGAACCGGTTCCGGAAGATATGCGGCGCTTGCGAACCCTGATGAATGCAACGGGTATTTTCACCGCTATTGAAACGGAAATGGCTTTGAGACTCCTGCAGGACAGACTGGACCATGATACCGGAAGCGGCTGTTATTTCCTGCTGGCCGAACAATACGGCCGGCTGATTGGTTTTTCCGCTTATGGTCCTGTGCCTTGTTCGGTTACATCCTTTAAGCTCTACTGGATCGTGATCCAGCCGGGGCTGCAGGGACGGGGGCTGGGGCGGAAGATCATCCTGGAGACCGAAAAATCCATTCAGTCCCAGGGTGGTTTGCGGATCTATGCCGAAACCTCCGAGCGGATTCACAATGCATCCTTGCGGTTATTTTATGAACGCTGCGGATATCGGATCATATCCACCATCGAAGATTACTATGCGGACGGAGAAGCCGGAATCACCTATTTCAAGATGCTGAAGAACCATTCCAAAAAAGGGCTGATATGAAGCAGTTCAGACTGATCCATGGAAACCGGCTTGAAATGCTCTCGGAAATGCTTTCCGAGATCCTGAAAACTCCTTTGTCGTCGCCCCTTGATCCGGAAATCATCATTGTTCAAAGTCAGGGGATGTCCCGCTGGCTGACCATGGAAGTCGCAAAACATCTCGGCATCAGTGCCAACCTGAAATTTTTTTTCCCAAACGATTTTCTGCAGTTTGTCTTCCATCGCCTGGTTCCGGATTTTTCCGACTCTGTCCTGAATGACCGGGCAACCGTCACGTGGATATTGATGAGGATGCTGCCGGAACTGGCGGATAACGACCGGTTTATCCAAATCCGGCAGTATCTGGAAGACGATATGGATGAAGTAAAACGATTCCAGCTGGCAGGCCGACTGGCAGACACCTTTGACCAGTACCTGCTGTTCCGGCCGGAAATGATCCTGGAATGGGAAAACGGAAAGGAGGACCACTGGCAGGCGGAACTCTGGAGAAGGCTTTCCCGGGAGGGAGACATCCGGCACCGGGCCAGGCAGAACCGTATCCTTACGGAGTATTGCCGGCAGAAGCAGTCCCTTCCTTCCGGTTTTCCGGAACGGATTACGGTTTTCGGCATCTCGGCTCTGCCGGGATTCCATATGCAGCTGTTCGATATCCTTTCCCGTTTTATCCCGGTAAACCTGTTTCTGATGAATCCATGCAGGCAGTACTGGGGGGACATTCTCTCCAACCGGGAAATCGCCGGAAGACAAACGTCTTTATCCCGCGCTCCGGCTTCAGCGGAAGATCTGCATCTTGCCCAGGGGAATCCGCTTCTGGCTGCCATGGGAACCATGGGCCGGGATTTCTTCGACATGGTTCACACCCTGGAATGTGATGAAATCGATATCTTTACCGAGCCGGGCAGGGATACCCTGCTTCAGCATATCCAGTCCGACATTCTGGATCTCACAGCCGCTTCGGCCGGAGAATCCGGAACCGTGGAGATCCCGGAGACCGACCGGTCCGTCTCCATTCACTCCTGCCACAGTCCCATGAGAGAACTGGAAGTGCTTCACAACCATATCCTGTCTTTTTTTGAACACGACAGGACGCTGACCCCCGGCAGCATCCTGGTGATGACGCCGGATATTGAATCCTATGCCCCTTACATCCATGCGGTTTTTAACCGGCAGAAGGACGATCCCCAATGGATACCCTACAGTATTGCCGATCGAAGCATGCTCAATGAGAGCATGGTAATCCGGACTTTTTTTGCCATCCTGGATTTGCACAGCAGCCGCTTTCGTCTGACGGACATTCTGCAGATACTCGAATCTTCCGACATCCGGGCAAGCTATCAACTGACCGGTGAAGACATGGCGCTCATCCGGAAATGGGTTGCGGAAACACGCATCCGCTGGGGGATCGATTCCGCATTCCGGGAAAAAATCGGACTCCCGGGCATTGGCGACAATACATGGGAAGCCGGCATCGAGAGACTGCTTCTCGGATACGCCATGCTGAATCCGCAGGAGCAAACCTTTCAAGGAATTTTACCCTATGATGTCATAGAAGGAAGCAGTACGGAAGCATTGGGAAAATTTCTGGCATTTATTCATGATCTGTTCACGAAGGTCCAGTCTCTTTCGCTACCCCGGACAATTCCGGACTGGATACCTTTTTTTGAAGACCTGCTGCATGTCTTTTTTTCATCAACCGATCATGGAGACATGGACGTTCATGCCCTGCGTGAGGCCCTACATACCCTTGGAGAAAAAGCTGTGAGTGCTGCTTTTCATCAGAAGACAACCCTGGAAGTCATCCGTAGCCACCTGAAAGAAACCATGGAAAACAAGGGATTCGGAACCGGTTTTATTTCCGGCGGCATCACCTTCAGCGCCATGCTTCCCATGCGGAGCATTCCCTTTGATGTGATCTGCCTTCTGGGAATGAATCACGACGCCTATCCGCGGCAGAACCGGGATTCGGAATTCAACCTGATTTCCCGGCATCCGCGTCCCGGTGACCGTTCCCGGCGGAATGACGACCAGTACCTTTTTCTGGAATCCATCCTTTCCGCCCGGAAAAACCTGTATGTCAGTTATATGGGAAGAAGTATTCAGGATAACAGTTCCATCCCGCCGTCCGTGCTGGTTTCCGAGCTGATGCAAACTATCGAAACCGGATTTTTCACGAAAAATAATTCCATCCGCCGGCATGTTCTGACGGAACACAAGCTGCAGCCGTTTCATTCCCTGTATTTTACCGCTTCCGGAGAAAACGCCTGTCCGGACAAATATTTCAGCTACTCGGAAGAAGACCTGAAAGGAGCTGAAAGCCTGCAAAACCAGCGCTGCCATCCCGGACCGTTTTTTACGGATGACCTGCCGGCTCCGGAATCTCCGGAGGTTGATCTGCCGTCCTTTCTCCACTTCTGGAATAATCCGTGCCAATATATCGTCAACAACCGGCTTGGTATTTTTTTGGATCGGCCGGAAATGGAGCCGGCCGACCGGGAGCCCTTTTCCATGGAATCCCTTGAGCGGTATCAGCTGTTCAACGATCTTCTGGAACAGATGATTCAAGGGGCCGATCCTTCCGATATCCGTTCGCGGATACGCGCTAAAGGCATACTGCCGCACAGGACCACCGGTGATGTTGTTTTTGAAATGGCCCAGGACCGAGCAAGCGGGTTCTTCCGGAAATTAGAACCCTTTATCCGGCCGGAGAAATGCGATCCGCTTTCTTTTTCCTTTCCGGTTGCCGGAATAACGATCCAGGGAAAAATCGATTCCATCTATCCGGACCATGCATTTTTTTACCGGTATGGCGTGATCGGTCCCAAAGATCTCTTTGCCGCCTGGGTAAAGCACCTGATCATCAACCATATTGCTCCGGCAAATTATCCAAGGTGCACGGTTCTGGGAGGGCTTTCCGGCAGTTCCGTCAAGGATGCATCCTGGACGGAAAACCGGTTTTTGCCGGTGGACAACACCGGAGAACTTCTGACTGGTCTGGCAGAATGCTACCTGTCCGGAATCCGACGACCATTGAAATTTTTTCCCAAAACATCCTACCGGTTTGCCGATCTGATCCAGAATGCAGGCCATTCCCCCGGAGAAGCCCTGAAAAAGGCGGAAACCCTGTGGATCGGCAATGACCACGTCTCCGGAGAATCTCATGACCGGTACGTTCAGTTCTGTTTCAAAAACGAAATGGTCCTGGATGAGGCATTTGCGAAAATCGCTGTGGATATCTTCAAACCCATGATGATGCATTCGGAAAATCAGAAGAAATCATGAAACAACCATTCAACCTCATCAAAAGCCCGCTCCAGGGAACCAACCTGATCGAAGCCGGCGCCGGCACCGGAAAAACCTATACGATTTCCGGCATATACTTACGGCTGCTTCTGGAAAATCATCTCAATGTGGATCAGATTCTGGTGGTCACCTTCACCGAAGCGGCCACTGCGGAACTCAAAGACCGGATTTTAACCCTGCTCCGGCAAGCCTATACCGCATTTGCCGGTGGGTTGTGTACGGAACCGTTTCTGAAACCGCTGGTGGATCAACATCCGGACAGGAAAACCGCCATATTCCGGCTGGAAACCGCCATCCGTTCCTTTGATCAGGCTGCCATATTTACCATCCACGGGTTTTGTCTGCGGGTGCTGCAGGAACATCCCTTTGAGAGCGGGAATACGTTCAATGCAGAACTCTCCATGAATCAGGACGCATTTTATCAGGAGATTGCCGATGATTTCTGGCGGCAGTCCGTCTATGACGGTTCACCGTTTTTCAACCGGTATCTCATTCAGCATAATATTCTTCCCGATACCCTGCGGCCGGCTTTCCAGCGTTATCTGTCCGTTCCGGATATCCGGCTGACCCCGGAAGTCGCTGTCACGGATTCTTCGGACCTGGAACGGCAATGCCGGGACTCTTTTGTGAAAATTACATCCTCATGGCCGCAGGTCCGTTCCGAAGTTGCTGAAATACTGCAAACGGATCCCGGCCTCAACCGAAACCGGTTCAAGACCTCACTGATTCCAGGCCTGATGGAAAGCATGGATGAATTTTCCCGGTCAACGGCTTTTGCTCCGGTGCATTTTCCCGGTTTTGAAAAATTCACCGCAGGTTTTATCCGGGGGGCGGTTAAAAAAGGATATCCTCTGCCCTGTCATCCTTTTTTTGATCTTTGTGCTGATTTACAGAAACAGCAGGAACAGCTGGATGAAATCCACCATCAAAAGCTGATCCGGCTGAAAACGGACTTTTTTCATTATCTTCACAAGGAGAGCGCAAAACGGAAAAAGCAGAAAAATTTCCGGTCCTTTGATGATCTCTTGTTAGACTGCCGTCATGCGCTTGCAGATCGGAACAGCGCAGCGGATCTGGTCGAATCCCTTCGAAAACAGTATGCGGCCGCCCTGATTGATGAGTTCCAGGATACGGACCCGGTACAGTATACGATATTTCAAACCATATTCGGAGACCCCTCCTGTTCCATTCTGTTTCTCATCGGTGACCCCAAACAGGCTATTTACAGTTTTCGGGGAGCGGATATTTTTGCTTATATGAATGCCGCCGCCCAAATTTCCAGGCAGTATACCCTGAGTACAAACTGGCGGTCTGAAAAACGGCTGGTTCATGCGGTGAATACCGTATTTGGGAACGTGAACAATCCCTTTGCTTTTCACGATATCCAATACCATGATGCGGATGCCTCACCAGACCGAAAAAACAACATCCGCATGGAAATCAACGGTCTGGAAACCGCTCCTTTCCAACTGTGGTATCTGGAATCGACAGACGGAAAGCCGATTTCCAAAAGCCTTGCGACCCGGCTGATCACCGATGCCGTGGCCGCGGAAATATCCCGTCTGCTGAATCAGACCCAGGTCCGGATCAGTATCGAGGGGAAACCGGCAGCTGCCGGAGATATCGCGGTTCTGGTCCGTAAAAACAGGGAGGCCTCACTGGTTCAGAACGCGCTTTCCGCATACGGCATTCCCAGTGTCATTTTCAGCAGTGCATCGATTTTCGACAGCTTTGAGGCTTTTGAAATGGAGCGCTTGCTGTCTGCTGTTGTGTTTCCCGGCCGGGAAGACAAGATCCGATCCGCCCTGACAACGGAAATGCTGGGCTGCAATACGCAGGATCTGATGGAAATCCTCACCCATGAAGACCAATACGAAAAACGGTATTCATCCTTTGTCGACCATCACTTTATCTGGGAAAAGCACGGCTTTCTCCGGATGTTTTCCCGGCTTTACCGGTTGGAAAAAATTCAGGAACGGTTGATGCAGTATCATGACGCGGAACGCCGCATCACCAATATCCGCCATCTGACGGAACTGATTCATCAGGCAGGCCTTGCGGAAAAAAAGGGAATGGGCGAACTCCTGGAATGGTTTCAGGGGCAACGTCAGCCCGGCCGGGAACGCCTGGACGAACACCAGCTCCGCCTGGAAAGTGATGAAAATGCAGTGAAACTGATCACCATCCACAAGAGCAAAGGCCTGGAATATCCCGTGGTATTCTGCCCGTTCACCTGGGAAGGCTCGAAAATCAAACCTTCTGCAGACCTGATCGCTTATCACGATGATACCGGCCGGAGGGGACTGACACTGGATCTGGGTTCGGAAAACCGGGACGAATCTCTCCGGTATGCGGAAAAAGAAGCACTTTCTGAAAACCTGCGGCTCCTGTATGTTGCCCTGACCCGGGCGAAATACATCTGCTATATGGTCTGGGGCCGATTCTCCCATGCCGAGTCCTCCGCACCGGGATATCTGTTTCATTTCCCGGAACCGGGGCCGGAATCCGGTTCCACAAGAGATATGAAAACCATCGATGATCAGACCCTGCTGTCCGACCTTTACCGGCTCTCAAAAAGATCCGACAAATGCCTGCACGTCGGGAAAATGCCGCAGGAACCCGGATCATCCTATCTGCCGCCGGAAAACAGCCGCCGGGATCTGTCATGCCGGCATTTCACCACCCGAATCCGGAACGGCCTGACCTTGTCCAGCTTTTCGTCCCTTGTCCACTCCCATCATGAAAACATGGATTTATCCGAAACCCTGCAAAAGGGAGAGGAGGATGCGCCGGACTCCATTTCACCGGATATCCAGCCGTCTAAAAATCAATGGATGGATATTTTTCTGTTCCCCAGAGGCGCGCTTCCCGGAACCTGCCTGCATGATATTCTGGAACATCTTGATTTTTCGAATCAGGATCCGGATCTTGTCCGTTCGTTGATCCATGAAAAACTGGTTCAATACGGATTTCACCCGAACTGGACCGACACCCTTTACCATATGCTCATCCGTCTGCTCAACACACCGCTGGATGAAAAGGACCCGGATTTCATGCTGTCCCGATTGCGTCCGGAACACCGGATCAATGAGCTGGAGTTCTGTTACCCTGTTCATGCCCTGACCGCAAAAAAGCTGGAAACGGTTTTCAGGACCCATCCCGGTCCTCCGATCTCAAAGGAGTTTACAGACCGTATCGGGAAACTGGGATTCGGCAGGGTGGACGGGTTTATGAAAGGTTTTGTCGATCTGGTATTCCAATACCAAAACCGTTTTTACATCGTGGACTGGAAATCCAACTACCTGGGAAACGAAAACGAACATTATTCCCATGCGGCTTTGCAGACCGTCATGGAAAATGACCTGTATATTCTTCAGTATCATATCTACTCTGTGGCCCTGGACCGGTATCTGAAACAGCGTCTGACCGGATATGCGTATGAACGGCATTTCGGCGGGGTGTTCTATCTTTTCCTGAGAGGTTTCGGGTCCGACAGCCGTCCGCAGGCAGGGATATTCAAGGACAGGCCTTCGGAGCAACTGATTCGGGCGATATCCGATCTGATCGGAGATCCGGGAAGGAGCGACCATGAATAAGCTGCTGCGGGACAGGCTGACCCGGACGGAAAGCTTCACCTCCCTGGATCTGCACTTTGCCGATTTCATGCAGAAACTGGATGGAAGAAAGGATGATGCCTCCCTGTTTCTGGCTGCGGCCTGCGTCAGCAGCATGAACCGCCATGGCCATATCTGCCTGGAGCTTTCACAGTTTGCCGGCCGGAAGGTTTCCGAAGGGGCGGATTTTTTCTATCCGGATCTTGGAACATGGCGTGATGTTCTGCAGAAAAGCCCGGCTGTGGGGCGCCCTGGCGAATTCAAACCGCTGATCTTTGACGGAAACTCCAAACTGTACCTGCACCGGTATTCCGTGTATCAGACCCGGCTGGCATCCTTTATCAAATCCCGGCCGGCTGCATCCGATCCCGTCATGGTCTCCGACCTGAAACAGCATCTCAACCTGCTGTTTGACGGCAACCCGTCCGAAGGGGAAATCGATTGGCAGAAAATCGCCTGTCTTCTATCCGTTATCAATGGATTCACGGTGATTTCCGGAGGCCCGGGAACCGGCAAGACCACTACAATCGTTAAAATCATCTCCCTTTTTCTGGCCATGAATCCGGAAAAAAATCCCAAAATCGCCCTTGCCGTTCCCACCGGAAAGGCTGCCGCAAGGCTTCAGGATGCCATACGGGAAGCCAGGGACAGTCTGCCCTGCGCGGAAGAGATCAAGTCGAAAATTCCCTCGGCTGCTTCCACCATTCACAGGCTTCTGGGGTCCATTTCCGGGTCTCCCCATTTCCGGCATCATGAAAACAACCGGCTGGACGTGGATATGGTGATCATTGATGAATCCTCCATGGTGGATCTGGCGCTTCTGTCCAAGCTGACGATGGCATTGCCGGATCACGCCCGGCTGATACTGGTAGGGGACAAGGATCAGCTGGCATCGGTCGAGGCCGGTTCCGCCTTTGGAGATATCTGTGATACCTGCCGGATCAACTCCTTTTCCGAACCGGTTTCCCGAATGATCTTTGATGCAACCGGCATGGAAATGGAAATGGAAGACGATTTCGAAAGCAATCCGGAAACCCAAATCCGGGACTGCATGGTTCAACTGGTGAAAAGCTACCGTTTTGGTGAGACCAGCGGGATCCGGAAAATCAGCCGGGCGATTAATGCCGGCAACGACACCCTTGCCGTGGAATATCTGGAAGAACGGAAGTATCCGGATATCCGTTGGCAAAAAGTACCGGGGCAGAGACACCTGCAGGCAGAATTAAAACATTCGGTCATCAAAGAATTCCATGACTATTTGTCTGCAGAAAACCCGTCCGACGCCCTGATGATGTTTGGACAATTCCAGATTCTTTGCGCATTGCGGGAAGGTCCTTATGGTGTGCATGCCGTCAACCGGCTGATCGAAGAAATCCTGGTCTCTTCCGGCCGGATCCGGAAAACAGACAGCCTGTGGTATCATGGACGCCCGGTCATGATCACCCGCAATGACTACCGTCTGAATCTGTTTAACGGAGATGTGGGGATTGCATGGCAGGATCCGAAAGATTTTGAATTGCGGGTTTTTTTTCCGGATGAGGCAAACGGATTCCGGACCATCCATCCCTCCCGAATCGGCGAACATGAAACCGTGTACGCCATGACCGTTCACAAAAGCCAGGGCTCGGAATTCGACAACATCCTGCTGCTGCTTCCGGACCGGGAATCTCCGGTCCTGACCCGTGAGCTGGTCTACACGGCCATCACCCGGGCCCGAAAACAGGTCATGATCTGGGGCGATGCATCTGTCCTGCACGCTGCCATACAAAAAAGGGTCGAACGGATTTCCGGGCTGAAGGACATATTGCATTACGGATTATCGCCTTATCCTTCATCCCATAAACAACAAACAAACATGTCAGAGCAGCTACCTGAAAAAACGCATCCCCAGCAAACCGATTTCAAATAACAGATAGAGGGGAACCGCCATCAACATCATGTTCAACGCGTCAGGGGTAGGTGTCAGGACGGCGGCGACAATGGTAAGAATCAATACGGCCTGACGACGATGCTTTGCCAGTTGTTTTGCATCAATGGAAAAAAGTCTGCCCAGAAGCACCATAACCACCGGCATCTGAAAAATCAGGCCGAAACCAAAAAGAAACAGGAAACAAAAGGAGATGTATTTGCTAACCGATATCAGGGGCTTTACATAAGAGGCCTCAAAACTGAGCAGAAACTGAATTCCAAAAGGAAGCGTAACCGTAAGACAGAAAAGAACACCGCCATAAAACAATGCCGTCGAAGTCAGCCAGAAGGCAAAAATGGCTCGGTTTGAAAATGAGGAAAAGTGTTGCGGCAGCGGTGCCAGTATTTTACAGGATATGAACGGAATACAGATGAACACGGCGATTCCGAGATCAAGCGTTAGTATGGCGAAAAAAGCCTCCGGGATACCGAAAGCCGCCAGATCCGCATGAATTAAAGATTTCAGATAACGTAATGCCGACAGGGAAACCGGATAAATGCCGATGAAAGCGATGACAATGGCGATCCCGATATGGATTAAATCCCTTCGCATATGTTCCAGGTAGCGTAAAAACTGCTGCCGGTTGTCTGGAGGGGGAAAACTGTTGACCATATGCACTGGACGAGACGACTTCTCCGGTCGCATCATTTTGACCCGGCCTTGGGCAATATCCCGCGGGGCGTTTCGTGGCCGCTGATTATTGTGGAAATCCATGATGAAGTCAACAGGATAAATCACTATAAATGCTGAAAAAAAATAACCAACGCCTGATAGCCTTCTGGCATATCATTTGCTCTCATACCTTCCGATATTTTTAACATAAACCTCTAATCAGGAGATGGCCTGGAGCAAATTTATAACGGAAACCACTTCTCTTGATGAATCCATCCTCAACTGGTCATGAGGCATCATCCGGCGGTTTCCGTAGCGGTTATCCGGCCGATGATGCGGATGCCGATAACACTTTCCAGCGCTCCCTTGCAACAGGAGAAGGTCATCTACAAAAAGTCTTAAAACGACCCCAAAATCATTATGAAAGGAATATGTATGGATTCCAGAGATCTGCTTGACGTTCTGGCAAAAAAAAGTCAGCAAGCATTAACCGGTGGAGGCGAAGAACGCATCACCAAACAGCATGCCGAAGGCAAGCGCACTGCCCGGGAACGAATTGACCGCCTCCTTGACGCAGGGAGTTTTATCGAAATGGACCGTTTCAAAGCCCATCGCTGTAATGATTTCGGCATGGAGAAAAACAAAATCATGGGCGACGGCGTGGTGACCGGGCATGGTCTGGTACATGGAAGGCAGATATTCGTATATGCCCAGGATTTTACAGTTTTCGGTGGTTCGCTTTCCTTGTCGCATGCGGAAAAAATCTGCAAGGTCATGGAAACGGCCATGAAAGTCGGCGCACCGGTGGTCGGACTCTGCGACTCCGGGGGTGCCCGTATTCAGGAAGGGGTGATGAGCCTGGCCGGATATGCGGATATCTTTCTGCGCAATGTCATGGCTTCGGGTGTCATCCCGCAGATTACAGCCATCATGGGCCCTTCGGCAGGAGGTGCCGTTTATTCCCCGGCCCTGACCGACTGGATTTTCATGGTGGAGAAGACCAGCCACATGTTCATCACCGGTCCCGAAGTGATCAAGGCGGTGACCCGGGAAGCGGTTACCAAGGAAACGCTGGGGGGCGCCATGACGCACAACGCCGTCAGCGGCGTGGCGCATTTCGCCAAAAGCGATGATGACGCCTGCCTGGATGGAATCCGTGAACTGCTGCGGTTTCTGCCCCGAAACAACATGGAGGAACCCCCGCGTCTAGAAACCGGTGATGACCCCATGCGCCTGGACGAAACACTGCGGGAAGTCGTTCCATCAGATCCTAATAAACCATATGATATCAGAGAGATTATCTGTTCCAATCTGGATAACCGCTATTTCTTCGAAGCACATGAGCATTACGCCAAAAACATCGTGGTCGGTTTCGGGCGTCTTGACGGTATGGCCGCAGGCATTATCGCCAACCAGCCCAATGTCAAGGCAGGCTGCCTGGATATCGATGCCTCGTTAAAAGGTGCCCGCTTTGTCCGGTTCTGCGATGCTTTCAACATTCCGCTGATCATCTATGAAGATGTACCGGGATTTCTTCCCGGTACGCACCAGGAACACGGCGGTATCATCAAGCACGGCGCCAAATTGATTTATGCTTTCTGCGAAGCCACGGTTCCGCGTATTACCGTCATTACCCGCAAGGCATACGGGGGCGCTTATTGCGTAATGAGTTCCCGCCACATACGGGGGGATATGGTGCTGGCCTTTCCCACAGCGGAAATCGCCGTCATGGGCGCCGAAGGGGCGGTCAATATCATCAGCCGCGAGGAGATCAAGAACGCTGCCGATCCGGCGGCACAAAGAAAAATACTTGTGGAGGAGTACCGTGAAAAATTCGCCAACCCTTATAAAGCCGCAGAACTGGGTTATGTCGACGATGTAATCGACCCGGCGGAAAGTCGACCCAGAATTATACAGGCTCTCAGGATGCTCAGAACCAAACGGGATACCAATCCGCCCAAAAAACACGGTAACATTCCATTATAGTGCCTGCCGGTAAACCGGCACCTGGCAAAGGAGATCACTTCATGTCGTGGCAACAGGTATTAGATCTGATTATCAGTATTTTTACAACCCAAACGGGTTTGCCCAATCTGGCTCTCAATCAGCTTTTTATGCTGGGAGTGGCGTTGCTGTTTCTCTATCTGGCGGTGGCCAAAAAATTCGAGCCGCTGCTGCTGGTTCCCATCGGGTTCGGCATCTTTCTCGTGAATTTTCCGCTTGCTCCATTGATGGGTTATACGGAGCACGGAACGCCTGAATTGATCCGGGCTTTTTATAAATACGGTGTGGAGTGGGAAATCATACCCTGCGTCATATTTCTGGGGCTGGGGGCCATGACCGATTTCGGTCCGCTGATCGCCAATCCCAAAACGCTGATCATCGGTGCGGGTGCCCAGCTCGGTGTATTTGTTACCTATATCGGGGTGCTTTTTTTCGGTTTTACCCTCAAGGAGGCGGCTTCAGTCGGCATCATCGGCGGAGCGGACGGTCCGACGACCATCTATCTGACCACCAAGTTGGCGCCCCACTTGCTGGGAGCCAATGCCCTGGCAGCCTATTCCTATATGGCCATGGTGCCGCTGATCCAGCCGCCCATCATGCGTATGATGACCACCCCGGCCCAGCGACGCATCAGAATGCGGCAACTGCGGCCGGTCTCGGTCAGAGAAAAAATTCTGTTCCCCCTCATCGCCACAGCCCTGATCATATTTCTGGTACCTGCCGTAGCGCCGTTGATGGGCATGTTCATGTTCGGCAATTTTATGCGGGAATGCGGTGTGGTCAAACGTCTTTCCGATACTTCCCAGAACGCTTTGATGAATATCGTAACCATTTTTCTCGGGCTGTCCGTGGGAGCGACCATGGCCGCGGATAAATTCCTGACACCGAAACCGATGCTGATATTTGCCTTTGGGCTTTTTGATTTTGCGATATGCACCATCGGCGGAATTCTCACCGTGCATATTATGAATTATTTCAGCAAAGAAAAAATGAATCCGCTTATCGGATCTGCAGGTGTATCGGCGGTTCCCATGTCGGCCCGCGTCAGCCATGCCGAGGGACTGAAAGCAGATCCGGACAACTGGCTGCTCATGCATGCCATGGGCCCCAACCTGGCCGGTGTTATCGGTTCGGCAGCCGCAGCCGGCATGTTTATCGCCATGTTCCAATAAGGAGGCTACATTGAATCAGAATAATACCAAAAATTTCAGGAAAACAATCCAATTTTTCCTGTTGGTGACAATCGTGGGCTGGGCCGGATTCGGCAATGCCGCCGGTTTGTTCACATTTGAAGACATTGAGAAGCCTAAACCCGAATTTGCCCGCAGCAATGGCGTGGTCACCGCCAGACTCGTTCCACGTGCCAAAAGCAGCAGCGTCGAGATTCATTTCCGCGTGACCGACGGCGGGGAAATGGAACTCGTAAAAGGGGTTGATTTTGCGACAGTGGACCGGCCGGAAGTCGATGTGAAAAACTTCAAATCCGCCGCGTTCGAAATCCGCATCAAAGGTGCGGCACAGGACAGAGAAGCCGGCGTATCCATATTCTCGGACTTTTTTACCGCCTCAACCGCTTTCTATGCATTTAATCCAAACCTGGAAAAGCCCTGGATAGATACACATGCAACGAATCTTGCGCAACAGGGGCGTGTCCGGGAGATGATCGTTACGGTAAAGGACGGCGGTACTCTGGATGCGGACGGTGCGGCCGACGGTGTTATCACACTCATCGGCGGCCCTCGGGACTCATTCTGGGGATACGCCCTCGGAACTTTGTTTATCCGGTTTTTCGGTATTTTTATCGTCCTTTCCGTTTTGATGATGGGAATGATCCTTTCCGGTTTTGTTTTCAGGCGTTTTGATCAAAACAAAAAAGACATTTCAGGGGATTCCGACGTTAACAACCGACCGGAAAATGACAGGTTGGAAGTGGCGGCCGTTTCGGAAAATGAGGTTGCCGTGATTGCAGTTGCATTGCATATGCAGATGAAACATTCATATGCTTCATCTGCCGCCGATGGGAAAGAGACGACATCCACCTATGGTTTATGGGCGGCGGAAGGACGCAAGCGGATTATGAATGATCGTCTTATTGTTTTTAACCGTTTCAATCGATACGACAACTGAAAAGGATGACGTTAATGAAATATGCCCTGACAATAGATTCCAAAACATATACGGTAAATGTCGGTGAAATTGCAGCCGGGCAGGTTGAGGTGGCGGTAAACGGCAAAACCTTTCAGGTAGCCGTACAAAACTTGTCTGATGAAACACCGAAATCAATCCCGTTACCAGCCGCCCATGTGCCGGAACCCGTGATCCCCAAACAGGAAATACCGGCCGTCAGACCGGCCGCGGGCAGCGGAATGGTGATCGCACCGATTCCGGGTTTGATATCGGAAATCAGAGTGAAGGTGGGTGATTCGGTTACAGCCGGTCAATGTGTCGCTACCATGGAAGCCATGAAAATGGAAAACAATTTAAACTCCTCTGTTGCAGGCATCGTTCAGGAAATAAGTGTTCAGAAGGGATCAGAGGTGAACACCGGACAGATGATCATGCGAATCGGTTGAAGCCGTCAACATCAAAAAATCGGATCTTGACTGCCGATAAAATCGGATATAGATTGCTGAATAGGAGGTTCAATATCCGATGTTAATCCGCATTCTATTAGCACTGGAACCTGCCAAACTCCGAAAACGGTTCGACAGGCTGATCGCCGATCCCCATACGCTGGTACTGTCATATGGCGGAAAAACCGATATCTGGAATGAACTGGCCCATCAAAGCTGTGATCTGGTTATCCTGAATGATGCGGCAATTCCTGGTTCTATTGAAGTTTTAGCTCGTGAAATCAGAAAATTACCGGATCAACCGGAAGTTGTCGTCATCAGCGATCAGGAAAATCCGGAGGAACGGGCAAAACTTCTGGCGGCCGGTTGTTATGCCGTAATTTTTGAGAACCTGCCTGACATTCAGATCAGCGCCGTCCTGAACACGCTGATGGGCCGAAAACGCGAAGAAGGCGCCCGCCGTTTCCATGCTCAATGGACCGCTCAAAAACCCGGCCTGCGGGATTTTTTATCCTTGAGCCCCACCATGCAGTCTTTTATGACTATCGTCCATAAAGTCGTCACGGTGGACAGCTCCCTTCTGATACTCGGGGAAACAGGCGTCGGCAAAGAAAGACTGGCAAGCGCGCTTCACAATGAAGGCCCGCGCTCACGGGGACCTTTTATTCACCTGAACTGTGCCGCACTCCCGGAAACCTTGTTGGAAAGCGAAATGTTCGGACATGTTGAAGGCGCCTTTACCGGTGCGCTCCGCACCCGGAGGGGACATTTTGAACTGGCCCACAAAGGAACCATTTTTCTTGATGAAATCGGAGATCTGCCGCTTCAGCTGCAAGCGAAACTTTTACGGGTGTTGCAGGATCGCATCATCAGCCCTCTGGGAAGCGAAAAGAACATAACCGTGGATGTCCGGATTATCGCGGCTACCAATCGGGAACTGGAAAGCGAAATGAAGGCCAAACGGTTTCGGGAAGACCTGTACTATCGGTTGAGCGTGGTATCACTGAAAATTCCTCCGTTGCGGCAAAGAAGGGAAGATATCCCTCAATTGCTTGATCATTTCATCAAACATTTCTGTTTTCGATTCAACCGTCCGCTTTTATCACTGAATCCGAAAGCCCGACAGGCGCTGGTTGCCTACTCATGGCCGGGCAATGTACGCGAATTGATCAATATCATCGAAAGAGCCGTTCTTCTCAGCACCGGAGAAGAAATTCTCCTTTCCGATCTTCCTGAATTTTTTAACGATACGATCACGACGACACTATCCGGCGTCAATGTATCCGCCACGCCAGATCGATTTCAATCCGCTCTGGACATACCTTGGGCGGAGGCCAGGGTTGCCGTCCTGACTGCTTTTGAAAAAGAGTACCTGACCCATCTTCTTCAAAAAACCAGAGGGCGCATCGGTGAGGCTGCCAGACAAGCAGGCATCGCACCAAGGTCCCTATATGAAAAAATGCAGCGCTGCGGACTGCAAAAACAGGATTTCCGCCGTAAAACACCTTTGCCGCTATAATGATTACGCGTTTGTATTGATGGCAAATTTTTTGCAGATACACTGCCTTTTCATTTGATCATCATATAAAAATTACCACAACATCAGAAGAGATTACAGAGATGACAACCCAAGCACTGATTCCTGTTGCCGTATTTATTGCGGTTTATGCAGCCATTTCCTTTGAATGGTTGAACAAGGCCGTTGCCGCCGTTCTCGGCGTTATGACGTTGTTTGTTTTTGGTGTTATCGATGTTAACGCCGCGGCCCGTTATATTGATTTTGAAACCATCATGCTGCTGGTAGGCATGATGGGAATCGTTGCCGTCCTGAAAAAATCCGGTTTTTTTACCATCCTGACCGTCCGGATCGCCAAGTTGACCGGTGGACAGCCCCTGCGAATCCTGGTCCTGTTTTGCGCCCTGACCGCAGTTTTGTCCGCTTTTCTCGATAATGTTACCACGGTTCTGATCATGGTTCCCATCATTATCGAGTTGACCCGTGGGATGGGGCTTGACCCCAAGATATATGTCGTCGCCCTGGTCATGGCTTCCAATCTGGGCGGCACGGCCACCTTGATCGGTGACCCGCCCAACATCATTATCGGTTCAAAAGTCGGCCTGACCTTTAATCAGTTTGCGATCTATCTGTTTATCCCGGTGGTGATCTCGACTGTTTGCGTCATCGCCTATTTTTGGGTGACCAACCGGGAGAGCTTCAAATCCATCGATAATGATTTAACCAAGCTTTTTTCCGTACAAATGCTGATTGAAAAAATCGAATTCGATTTTCTGACCGTTAAAATAGACCGCACATTCCTGCTGAAAAGCATCATCTGTCTTGGAATTGCCCTGCTGCTGTTTGTCACCCACACCATTACCCATCTGAGTCCCGGCGTGGTGGCCCTCAGTATGGCCATGATTCTGTTTATCATCACCCGCATGGAGATCGAACACGTGCTGCTGGAAGTGGAATGGAGTACGTTGATGTTTTTCGCCGGCTTGTTTATTCTGGTCGGTGCCATGGAGGAAAAAGGCGTTATCGAATGGGTGGCCCGGAACATTTTCATGAAAGCCGGCAGCGATCCGTATGTAATGACCTTGATGGTATTGTGGGTATCCGGCATAGCCTCGGGATTGATTGACAATATCCCCTTCACCATCACCATGATTCCCATTGTCCGGATGATGCTGGAAGCGAACCCCATACCCCACAACATCTTATGGTGGGCGCTCTCATTAGGGGCCTGTCTGGGCGGCAACCTGACCTTGATCGGCGCCTCGGCCAACATTGTTTCCGCCGGTATGCTGAAAAAGTACGGTTATCCGATCTCTTTCCGTGAATATACCCGTAAAAGCGCACCGGGTACCATTCTATCTCTGATCATCTGTTCCATCATTTTAATCATTTATTTGAAGGTCTTTCTATGAAAACCACTGAAAAAAATCAGATACTGTATCATCTGATCCGGGATTACATGTACACCATGGGGACCTCCCGGACCACAATCGTTGCCCTCAAGTCCTATATTGACGCCATCCAACGACTCAATTGCACGGAACAGGAATTGAAAGGTCTGGTTTTGGAATTAAATGAGGTGCTTAAAAAAACAGAGCCCAAAATCGTTTCCCTTGCCCATCTGATCGAGGTATTTGAGGAAGAGATGAAACAGCATTGGGACTCCGGCATGGAAGCATTTAAAAGCCGGGCAACGGCTTATCTGGAACAGCAATTGAAGCGTTTTGAAGCCGACACCAAAAGCGTCACTGCGCAATGTGCCGAACGGATCGAGCCCGGAGATTTCATCATCACCAGTTCACCTACGGAATATCTCAGCAAAGCATTCATTCTGGCGCATACGGCCTTGAAAAAACAATTCAAGGTACTTGTGCTGAAACAGGATTATCTTCGTACCCGAGACATGGTCAACACACTGGAAAACCATGGTATCGAATATGTGCTGATTCCTCAGTATAACCTCAGCCATTTCCTGGGGAAGGCCAACAAGCTTTTTATTGGAGCGGTTTCCATATCGACCGACCAAAAAGCCGTAACCGGCTTTGGAACCGCCAATGTGGTCAGCATTTGTCATACGCACAACGTTCCGGTGTATCTGTTTATCGAAACCCTTAAATTTTCCCATACCCCTCTGCAGGATCAACATATTTATATGGAAAAGAAGGATATCATCGAATCCGATACGATCTTCCATATGACGTCTTTTTCCAATGATTTTGTTGATTTGAACCTGATCAATCATCTGGTAACGGAAAAAGGCGAGCGGATGAGACCATGACGAGAAATCTTTTCTTCCCGTTCAAAAAGTGGTATGACGTCCTGATTTCTAAACCGGCAGAGGAATGATTTCCCTGCAATGTGAAGCGGATTGTAATGGATCAGGGGCAGAATCGGATATGGAATATCTGGACATACTCACCACCTATTTTGCAGCGTATCCGTATATTCTGGTTCTGTCGGCATTTTTTCTGCTTCTCTTCCTGGTACCGATCCCGGAGGAACTGATTTTATTTACCGGCGGATTGCTTGCGGCGGATCATGGTCAAATGGTTTGGCTCCCAACCCTTGTTTGCGGAATCGCGGGGGTATTTATCACCGACTACTGGTACTTCCTGCTGGCCAAACGGTTTGGACAAAATTTTTTAAACCATAAGATCGTGCGGAGAATTTTCTCACCCAAGAAACAGGATAAGGCGTTGCAGCTTGTCTATAAATATGGGGTCTGGGCCGTTTTTATTGTCCGGTTTATCCCCGGCGGCATCCGCAACCCCTGTTTTTTCGTCTGCGGTCTTTCCGCCATTAAATCAAAAGATTTCATTATCGCGTCATTATCCGGAGCGGCAATCGTTTCCCAATTCAGTTTCTGGCTCGGCTTCTTTCTGCATGACACCTTGTTATCGCCGAGTTTGTTTTTTGGGCGGATTGAACAGAAAATCCAGATGGGATTCGGTTTGATCTTATTGCTTCTTCTTCTGTATATTCTGGTGAAAAGGGTATTGGGAAAAACCGGAAAATAGTCAACAGTTACAATTGATATATGTAAGCACCGAAAAGTGAGTCTCCTGTTGAACGGATCCTGATGGATTTTTTTGGGCACAGGACAAAATGGATAAGGAAAAACATGAAAAAGACAGCTATTTACGGAAGCGATCTCAAAGCACAATTAAAAGCAGGCGCCCTTGACAAATCCTACTCCTTTATCATGAATGACGGCATGGTGCGCGGTTGTATGGTGCATACCACCAAGATGGTGAATGAAATGAGGGCAAACCATCAATTGGGAATCCTTGAGACACTGGTACTGGGCCATGCCTACATTGCCGGAACACTGCTTGCCTCCGGACTGAAAGGGAGTGACCAGGTCGGGTTTCGGATTGACTGTTCCGGGCCGATCAAAGGAATTGTCGTGGAAGCCAATGCCTTTGGGGAAGTTCGCGGTTACCTGAAAAATGTCCCCATACCCATCGACAAGCCGCTTGAAAATTTCAATCTGTCTCCTTTTTTCGGAGCCGGATTTCTGTTTGTCACCAAATATCTTGAAGATGCGAAACAGCCCTTTACCGGGCAGGTGGAACTTCAATACGGGAGTATTGCAAAAGACCTGACCTATTACTATTCAACCTCCGAACAGATCCCGTCGGCAGTAAGCCTGAGCATCCGATTTAATACGGACGGAGAGGTGACCGGGGCCGGCGGACTGCTGGTGCAGGTCATGCCCGGTGCGGATGATCGAACAATTGACGGACTGGAGGAGCTGGTACAGAGACTGCCGTCACTGGGAGAATGTTTTGCTGAAAAGAAAAAAATTGAGGATCTGATTCATGAGGTTTTCCGTCATGGCAACCCCAAGATTCTCTCAAGCCACAGGGTGGAGTTCATGTGCCATTGCAATCAGGATCGAATGAAAAATTACCTGTTGCTGCTGCCTCCCAAAGACTTGACGGATCTTGCCCAAAACGGTCCTTTTCCCATGGAACTGACATGCCATCACTGCAACACAAGGTATCATTTTTCCCGGCAGGAACTGAAAGAGATTTTACAGGACCGACAGAAAATGAGAAACAATTAACCGAACAGCAGGGCGCCGATCTTGCCGTAAGACTCTTTTTCACAAAATTCCATTCCCACATTCGACTCGTCATTGATGTTCATGATCGTCGCCATCTTGTCGATCAATGTCTTTTCCGGATCATTCAGATTGATAACAATATGAAGCCGATCTCCGACCTGAAATGCCGTCTGCACGCGGGGCTTGAATTTCAAGCCCGCACGGGACAGGTTCATGACCACCATTTGACCTTTTTCAATCTCCTCCCCATTTGAAAATCGGCAATAGATCCCCGGCAGCATTATGTCTTTTCTGAGGTAATTGCGTCTCTCCATGATGGCCTTGAAAAAATGTCCGCATGGACATTTGCAATTGACCTCAACCTTTGATCTGGTTTTGGCATACGGTGTCGCGTCAATGGTTTTGACATTGTCACATTTCGGACAGATAAAAGTCGCTTTATTGTTTAAGATAAATACTTTATGTGTCATCTTTTCCATGTCCTCAAAGAATCTATTTTTTCAATACGAATGAGGCGGCAAGAGTAGGCGTGTATCCATATTAGATTGCATTTGATGAATTCATTTTTAAAGGAATAAATGGAAGGTGTCAAAACTTTTTTCTTTTTGATGGTGTTTTGTTTTTATGGATTTTCATCTACCTGAAACAGTGGTATAGCATGCTCGAAAATGAATTGTTCACTTTTTAACGGCTTGGAAATCCGATGACGGAAAAAGAACAAGTAACCAGGGCTGCGGGCATTGTCGGTATATCCACGCTGTTGAGCCGGATATTCGGTTTTGTCCGGGATATTATTATTGCCGCCTTTTTCGGTGCAGGTCTTCATTCGGATGCATTTATCGCTGCATTCAGGATTCCCAACCTTTTGCGGCGTCTCTTTGCCGAAGGAACCCTGACCATCGCGTTTATTCCCATCTTTACAAGACATATCCACCAGGAAGGAAAAAAAGAGGCGTTCGATCTGGCGAGATCCGCCATGTTTATGCTGTTTGTCATTCTTTCGGTTATTGTGATCCTCGGCATTATTTTCAGCCCGATGATTGTGGAAGCCATTGCCTTTGGATTCAAAGACAGAATAGAACAGTTTGAACTGACCGTTCTTTTGACAAGGATCATGTTCCCCTATGCCCTGTTGATCAGCCTTGTTGCCCTCTTCATGGGCATTCTGAACACCCTGGGACATTTTGCCGCTCCGGCACTGGCTCCGGTTCTGTTGAACATTGCCATGATCCTGGCCGTCATGATCGTATCCTACTTTTCTGCGGACACGACTGTACGGATTATCGGACTTTCCTGCGGAGTCCTGGCCGGAGGAATTCTGCAGCTGGTTCTGCAGGTTCCCTATCTGCTCAAAGAAGGGTTTTCTTTTTTTCAAAAATCAATCCTGGTCCATCCGGGATTGAAACAGGTCGGCAGGCTGATGCTTCCGGCGGTTCTGGGAGCAGGGGTTTATCAGATCAATATGCTGATCGGAACCTTTCTGGCATCGCTTCTTCCCACAGGCAGCATTTCCTATCTGTACTATGCGGACCGTCTGGTTCAGTTTCCCCTGGGGATATTTGCCATTGCCATTGCGACGGCCGTGCTGCCCTCTCTTTCCCGGCATGCTTCCGCCGGTGACATGAACGGCCTGAAAAGCACGTTCGCTTACTCATTCAAACTGATTCTGTACATCATGCTCCCATCCATTGCCGGACTGATTGCACTGCGTGACCCCATGATTTCCCTGCTGCTGGAAAGGGGTAAATTCGATCAATATGCCGTCCTGATGACCTCCGACGCTCTCCTGTATTACAGCAGCGGCATCTGGGCAACGGCAGCAGTCAGCATTGTGGTAAGGGTCTTTTATGCGTTAGGCGACTCCCGGGCTCCGGTGACGGCAGCCGTGATATCGATTCTTGCAAATATTTTCGTCTCTGTTATTCTGATGGTGCCGATGCAGCATAGCGGTCTTGCCCTGGCGACATCCATTGCATCAACCATCAACCTGGCAATTCTGGTTTATATGCTTCGCAAAAAGCTGGGGTCTCTTGGGTGGCGAAGTATTATTTTTTCCACCGCAAAATCAGTCATCATCTCCCTGATCATGGGCATGGTTGTATGGCTGGCTGCTGTTCATGCAATCCCTCCGGGAAAGGGAGGCCGGATGATTCTCCTGATTCGTCTGTTTGGCTGTATCGGCATTGGCCTGACATCGTTTGTCGGGCTTTCCATGGTATTGAAAATGGAAGAACTGAAAGATGTATTTGCCATTTTACGAAGGAAAAAGATAAGCGCTTGAATAACCGAAAGAGAATGATATTGGCAATTGCCTCCCTGGTATTCTTTGGATTGTTGGCCGCTATTCTCTTCAGCGAGAACGGCTATATGGCGCTGAAACGTTTTGAAAAAGAAAAACTGGCTCTCATGAAAACGAATGAGGCCATCAATGCGGAAAATCTGCAATTGTACAGAACCATCAAACGGCTGAAGCACGACCCCCAATATATCGAAAGTGTTGCCAGACAAGAACTGGGGATGACCGGCAAGGATGAAATCATCATTAAATTTAAAAACAAGGGGACACCGTAATATGATCAAACATCCGGAATATGTAACCGTTTCTCTGGCAAAAACATATGCCTCGCAGGGTCATATTCAAAAAGCCCTTGAACTTTACCGGCACCTTCTGCAAAACGCACCGGATGATCAAACCTTGAAGAACACCATATCCGAGCTGGAAAATGCCGATCCGGCGTTTACGGGTCAGGCTTTTTCAAAAAAAACCGATCTCGCCGGTCTGTTTGAATCCTGGGTGGAATGGACCTTGAAGTATAAAAGAATCAGAGCGCTGAAACGACTCAAGAGCCGGATTTTTCCTTGACACCCCATATCCATTTACATATATCAGCAAACAGATACGAATAATTATGAAACCAAAGGTTTAACGGCTGATCCATGGATGTCATTTTTTTCATGATGTTTGCTGAAAGGATGGAAGCAGGTTGTTGAAAAAAATTCTAATCGCTGACGATGATCCGGTGACGCGTGAGATGCTGACACGATTCATTGTTTCCGGTTCGGAACGATTTGAGGTTCTGAGTGCAAGCGATGAATATCAGGCATTGAACCAGCTCAGCCTGAAAACCATTGATCTCCTCATCATCGATTTACAGATCAGCCACAGTGATGAATTCTCCCTCCTGACCCTGATCAGCAATGAATATCCGAATCTTTTCATTTTTGCCGTTACCGCTTTTGGCACACCGGAGATTCAGAAAAAAATCGAAGGAATTCGAAAATGCCGCTTTTTTGAAAAGCCTCTGGAAATGGATGTCATCACCAGAACCATTTCTCAGGAGCTTTTTCCACCCCGGTTTGAAGGACGGATTACCGGGCTCCGGTTCTCTTCTTTTCTACAGCTCATTGAGAATGAACAAAAATCATGTCGTCTTTTGGTCCGGTCCACCGATCGCACCGGAGAGGTCTGTTTTTCCCATGGAAACATCATTTCCGCCAGGACAAATCATCTGGAAGGAACAGAAGCGGTCCATGAAATCAACAGATGGAACGATATCACCATTGAGATTCCGGAAGACGGACCACCTTGCCTGAAAAAGGAAAACCATCCATTGGACAGCCGATTATCCGCTCCCATCAACAAACCGGAAGACAAAAAAGCAGAGCAGGGTGGATTGGCAATTGATCCAAAACCGGATGAAAAGCAGGGACAAGACTTTTCCGAACATTATTCACTCACCAAAGAATTTATTGCCCAGATTGAACAAATTCAGTCGTTAAACATCGAGGAACAGAGTGTCTCCCCGGAAAAGCCGGCTTCCGGAACCATTATTGATCCGGTTATCAAAATGCTGAAAATGGATTCCAATATAGCCGCATATGGAATCTATGACAGCCATGACGTCCTTATGGCAGCCCTTTCGGAATCCGATCTTTTTGAACAATGCAGGCCGTCTGTTTTTTACAGGCCGGCTTTATCCATCCTGGGCCGGATCAACAGCGGACCATTCAAATGCATGATGATCAAAACAATCAATTTCCACCACATCCTGTTTCGGTACCGAAAAAAATGGTTCTGGATTGTTGTGAATCCGGATTTTCAAATTGCCGGGCTGTTTGAAAAACCCCTGCAAGGAATCGCCGCTTTTGAAAAAAATCAGGAGCCGGAATGCAGCATACGACACATTACAAGAGATGAAAAAATGGAAAAACTGCTCGAAAAACTCAACCGGACAGAAGGCATCATGGGATCATACGTATTGAGTTTGAAAAAACGCGTGATCGCAAACAAAATGCCGCCTGTTTTTACCGGAACCAAACTTCTGGACATCGGCAGGCTGCTGGCTAAAATCTATCTTGCCGGGAAAATGAGCATCCGGGATATTTCCGAAATCACCTTGTTTTATCAAGAATCGGTCATCACCATCCGGGAGATTTCCGAGCAGATGTATCTTGTGGTTATGTATGATCCCGCCATGAGAATGAATCATCTTTTCACTTCCGTGAACATGATCGTGACGGACCTGAAACAATTGGCAGACCAGACTGCGGCAGCAGATTCCCCTCATGCGGAACAGAAAAAACCTGCCGAACCGGAAACCAGGCCGTCAACCGGAATCGATGACTTCCCGGAAATAGCCATGGACGAGAAAGACCCGGTCATCATCGATCCGGACACATTGATATCATCGGGTCCCATGGCCGGCGTGCTTCAGGAGATGCAGACAGCTCTCACAAAGGTAATCGGCCCCATTGCTCCGATTCTGTTCACCGCTGCACTCAAGGAATGGATTGCAACCGATCAGCCTGATTTTTCAACGATTCAAGGTCTTGTGGATATTCTGCGGAAGGAAATCAACGACCCTGAACGATTTGATACATACCGGAAAAATATTACGCCCTATATATGGGTCAATAATTAAGCTGTTCACGACCGGAGGGAATGAAAAGTGGCTGTCGTTCAAGAACTGTTTGCAAACCGGATTTTGCAGATTCAAGGGGTCGGCGGCTTTATCCTGATACAGGGTGACGGCCAGATTCTGGCATCCAAAACAGATATGTCCACCAGACCGCAAACCCTGGCGGCCATGATGATATTGAGCGGTCAGGACTGCAATTCCCTCCGCAAAACCATGGGTTTCAGTCGGTATCACTATCTAATGGTATCCCGGGAAAAAGGAGAAAAGCTCTATGTATTTCCCGTTCAAGGCCATTTTCTTGGCGTGATACACAGATGCCCGGATCATGATCCGGCGTTTGTGAAAAACATCAAGCAGTTTATTCAGGATGTTTTTCCTGCGAACGGAAACGGTCCTGCAGCCCTGCCGGGCAACAGACAAAAGCCTTGCCGCAATTGAATATCACTCCCTACAACAAAGAACAGCTGGACACCATGCTTTTCATCATCGATTACATGGAATCCCTGTCCGTCTCCCAGTTGGATGAATTGAGAAATAAAATTACGGATTACCTGGCATTCCGGAAAGATGTTTCTGCTTTTTTCGAGCGGCACTTGAATATCATCTGCATGCGGAAATGTTATGAAAGCAAACTCAGCGCATGCTGCACCCGTGAAGGGATCATTACCTTTTTCGCGGATATGGTGGTGAACGTGTTGTGCTCTGCACCGGTCCGGCGGAATCAGATTATTCATGCATTAAAAAACAATCATTCCGGAAACAAATGTGTCTATCTGGGAGAACAGGGGTGCATGTGGCAGGTCAAACCGATTGTCTGCGAGATGTTCCTGTGTGATTCCGTTATAAATGAAGCATTTTCCGGAAACAACGGGCTGAAAGAAGAGTGGGAAAAATTCAGACGGCAGGAGAAACAGTTCAAATGGCCGGACAAACCGGTTCTGTTTGATGAACTGGAAACCATTTTTATCCAACAGGGATTTTCATCCCCCCTGATGTATTTTCACAACTCACCCGGATTGATGAGGATTAAGAAACAATCCTTACCCAAGGCCTGACATCGGATGATTTTTCGATGAAAATCAAGCTTGACTTGACCCGGAATTATGATAAATAAAAATCCATCATATGATGGAAACAGCTGACGGAAAGTCATTTCCGCACAACTCATATAGCAGGAAAAAATTCTTTTTTGGCGTGTATTGAAACATCAATATTGGGAGGTTGTTATGTCAGTAAGAGGTGCTCTTTCCGGAATAACCGTTCTGGATCTTTCCCGTCTTCTCCCCGGCCCGTATTGTTCCATGATTCTCGCTGATCATGGTGCCCGCGTAATCTCGGTGGAGGATAAAAAGTTTTTGGCCGAAGGTCATTTTGTGCAGTCGCTGAACCGAAACAAAGAGCATGTTTCCCTGAATTTAAAAACAGAAGAGGGGAAAAAGATCTTTTTCCAGATCGCCAAAAAAGCCGATGTCATTCTGGAGCAGTTCCGGCCGGGCGTTGTGGAACGGTTGGGAGTTGACTACCAAACCGTTAAAAATATCAATCCGAAAATTATCTACTGTTCCATTACCGGATACGGTCAGACCGGTCCTTACAAGGATCGCGTGGGACATGATGCAAACTATCTCAGTATCGCCGGCGTGCTGGATCTCATCGGCAATAAAAATCAGCCGCCGTCCATTCCGGGAGTTCAGATTGCCGATATCGCCGGAGGCGGAATGAATGCAGCCATTGGAATCCTCCTTGCTCTTCAGTCCAGGGAAAGAACCGGAAAAGGACAGTATGTCGACATCTCCATGACCGATGGAATGGTCGGACTGCTGCCGGTTGCACTTTTTTTTCATCAGCTCACCGGGCTTTTCCCGGAAAGAGGAGACAACATGCTTTCCCATCGATATGCATGTTATAACACCTATGAAACAAAGGATGGAAAATACCTCACTCTCGGTGCTGTGGAAACACGATTCTGGAAAAACATCTGTGAAAAAATGGGAGTGCCGGAATATATTCCGCATCAATACGATGATCAAAAGCGTGAGGAAATCATCCGGTTTTTCCGTACGAAAATAGCGGAAAAAACGCTGCAGGAGTGGACGCAGGAATTTGGTGAGCGGGAACTCTGCTGGTCTCCTGTAAACAGCCTGCCGGAAGCGATTCAGGATCCGCACCTTCGGGAGCGGAAAATGTTTGTGGATGTCGCAAGTGACGGCAACAAGAAAGCCGTGACCCTCGGCATCCCGATTAAGTTGAGCGAAACACCCGGATCGATTCATCGGGAACCGGATCAGTTCGGACAAAGCACGGAAAACGTTTTGCAGGAATTCGGTTACACGAAGGAAGAAATACAGGTTTTCAAGGCCAATAATGTGATATAAATATGGAGTTTCAACCAACCAAAGGAGAATATGGATGGCAACCCCGCTGGATAAAGCAAGACAAAACCCCAACTCAATGAAGGCAAAAATACTGACCTCCGCCCGCAGGCTTTTTGGCACATATGGCTTTCACGGAACCACCACCCGAATGATCGCCAAGGAGGTCGGTATTGACATCTCAACCCTTTACTATCATTGGGGAGAGAAGGGGGACTTGTACGAAGCGGTGGTGCTGGATATCAATGAGGGCATGCGCTCCAAACTGGCGGAACTGGAAAAAAAAATCAAGGGACGACCTCTTTCGGAGCGCCTCCGGATTGCCATTGATGAGATGGTCGAATATCTCTTTGAGCGCCCGGAGATATCGAATCTCACGATATTCCGATATTTTACAAAAAATCGACACGAAAGCACATTTGATACGAAGGTTCCCGAATTTATTTCCGATATTGCCTATTCCATGGGGCTGACGGAAAGCCGGAAAAAATGCCCGGCGGAAGCCAAGATGCAGGTGCTTGCCATCATAAACGCCATCCATAATTATGTTTCCGGTGAAAGCTTTTTTCTGCCCATGCTCGAGGTGGACCGTGAAGAATACATCAGGCAGGCCAAAGAAACCATCAAATTTTTTGCCATTCCCTCCTTTACAAAATCAGTGCAGTAGCTTTTTATCACCATATTTTCATGAACCCGGCAGATTTCGTTTGACCTGAAATCCTGTTTGATATTTACTTGGCCAAACTGTTTTCCTGCGACTTTTGAACATTGGGTTCGGTTTGCCGGAACTGTTTTTTGAACGATCATTATGGAACCTTTTATAAACAAAGCTGTGATAATGGAAAACAAAAGCACGAAAGCCGATATTCTGGTTGTTGATGATAGTCCTGCCATCCGTAAAAGCCTGATCAACCTGTTGGAACCACTGGACGTGAATATTGTCGAGGCGGAAAATGGAAAGATCGGCCTGAACCTTGCCGGCAACCATAATTTTGATGTAATTATCAGTGATATCGATATGCCGGTCATGGACGGGATCGAATTTTGCCGTGAATTAAAAAACAGACCGGAAACCCGCGGGATTCCGGTCATTGTCGTCAGCGCTTTTGATTCTGAAGAGGATGTCAATAAAGGTTTTCAGGCCGGTGCTGCCGATTATCTTTCAAAAGACCATGCCAAGGAGCAGCTGTGCGATAAAGTCAAAGAAGTCATGAAAAAAGCCGGCTTTCAGCGCCGGCAGGTCATCATGGTTGTTGATGATTCGGAAACCATACGCCATGTTGTTCAAAATGGGCTGGAAAAAAACGGCTATCAGACGATTACCGCAGAAAACGGGCAACAGGCAATGGATCTTCTCAAAAATATCAAACCCGACTTGATTCTGAGCGACATTGATATGCCGGTGATGAATGGTTTTCGGTTCCGGGAGATTGTTCGATCAAAACATGAATTTTCCGATATTCCGTTTATCGTAATGAGCGCCAACAGTGACCGAGGCTCTATGAAACGGATGTTAAAATACGGCGCCTCTGCCTATATCTGTAAACCGTTTAATATTGATCAGCTTGTCATTATGGTTGAAAAAACGCTTTCAGACCAGTTTCTGATGCTTTTTCATGAAAAGGAAAGACTGATGTCGGAGCGCAACCTGATGGTAGCAAGCATCACAAGTCTGGTTACGGCATTGGAGGCACGAGACGCCTACACCAAAGGCCATTCTGAAGCTGTGGGTAAAATTGTTTCGGGAATGCTGGCTCTATCCGGAGCCGACAGGATTGAAATTGAAAACGGCCTTCTGGGCGGCCGCCTTCATGATATCGGGAAGATTGGAATTACCGATAGCATCCTGTTCAAGGAAGGGCGCCTCACCAAGGAAGAGTTCCATAAAATCAAAATGCATCCGGTGATCGGTGCCGGAATCCTCGAACCGATTCCCAGCCTTCACAATATTGTTGATATGGTGAAACATCATCATGAAAGAATGGATGGGGCAGGTTATCCGGATGGGTTAAAAGGATCAAAAATTCCCTTATGGGCACGAATGACGGCTGTTGCAGACACATTTCACGCGCTGACCAGCGACCGTCCTTACCGAAAGGCCTGCTGCCGCGAGAACGCGCTTCACATGATTGAAAAGGAAAAAGGACGTCAGCTTTGTCCGGACTGTGTTTCCCTGTTTTTACAATACATTGAAAAGAATTCATCGGAAAGCGATACAGGCAGGAAGGAAAAATAATGATGCGTATTGGTTTTGGAAGCGATGTTCATCGTCTGGTGCCGGATCGTAAACTGGTTCTGGGGGGAGAAACCATACCCTTTTCCAAAGGACTGCTGGGGCATTCGGATGCAGATGTACTGGTTCATGCTGTCTGTGATGCACTCCTCGGAGCGGCTGCGCTGGGCGATATCGGGATCCATTTCCCGGACAGCGATCCTGCCTATAAAAATATTTTCAGCATTCAACTATTGAAAAAGACAAGCCTGATGATCGGACAAAAAGGATTTGCGGTATGGAACCTTGATGCGACAATTTTTGCGGAAGCCCCCAGGCTGTCACCCCACTATGAAAAAATGAAAAAAAATATCGCCGATGCACTTCAAATCGACCCGGATATGGTTAATATTAAATCAACCACCACGGAGGGTCTTGGTTTTACCGGTATCGGGGAGGGAATAGGGGCCGTGTGCGTCTGCCTGATCGGATTATCGAAGCAGATGCAGCCCTGAAAAGCTGCCGTATTTCAATTTCTTACTATTCAGGTATCCGAAGATGTCGGATGCTGTTGATGACGACTGGCTGATGCCGGGTTAGGAACGGACCATGACCATTTCACTATACAATACATTGACCGGTAAAAAAGAAATATTCATCCCGCTTCGGGAAGGGAAGGTAGGCATGTATGTCTGCGGCCCCACCGTTTATGATTCCTGTCATATCGGTCATGCCAGATCCGCCATCGTGTTTGATGTCATCACCCGATATTTTAAAGCATGCGGGTTTGACGTCACCTATGTCCGGAATTTTACGGATGTGGACGACAAGATTATCAACCGGGCCAATCAGCTCGGTATTTCGTCCCATGAGGTGTCGGAGAAATATATCCGGGAATTTTATGCAGACATGGACGCGCTGTATGTTGAGCGCCCGACGCATGAACCCTATGCCACAAAGCATATCAGCGAGATTATTGAACTGGTCGAAACCCTGATTCAAAAAAATTCCGCGTATGAAATCGATGGAGATGTATACTTCCGGGTAGAATCTTTTGCTGATTATGGAAAATTGTCCGGCCGGAAACTGGAAGATATGGAGGCCGGGGCGAGAATCGATGTTGATCAAAGAAAAGACAATCCGTTTGATTTTGCGCTCTGGAAATCCGCAAAGCCCGATGAGCCGTCCTGGGAAAGTCCATGGGGACCCGGAAGACCGGGCTGGCATATCGAATGTTCGGCAATGAGCTCAAAATATCTGGGAGAACGGTTTGATATTCACGGAGGAGGCAAGGATCTTATTTTTCCGCATCATGAAAACGAGATCGCCCAATCCGAAGCGGCACACAGCAAACCTTTTGTGAACTATTGGGTTCATAACGGTTTTGTCAATATCGATTCGGAAAAAATGTCCAAATCACTCGGAAATTTTTTACTGATCAAGGATGTACTCAAACGATATCATCCGGAAGCCATCCGGTTGTTCCTGTTGTCCAGTCACTATCGCAGCCCCATTGACTTCATCGAACAATCCATGGATGAAGCATCGCAGGGACTGGATAAAATTTATTCCCTGATGGATCGCCTGAATAAAGCCGGCATCAGGTCCGAAGCAGAGACTTCCGGTGATTACCGGCATCGTTTCTCCGAAGCCATGAATGATGATTTTAACACCGCAAAAGGAATCGGGATCTTGTTTGAGGCTGTCCGAACAATCAACCGGACCCTGGATGAAGGTCCGGCTGGTGAGGCTTCTCGAAAAACAATCGCCTGCACGCGGCTTGATCTTGAAAAAATGGGAAATGTCCTTGGTATCCTGCATGAAAACCCCGAGGATTACTTCAACAGGAAAAAAAACGCGGCCATTGAGGAAGAAGCCATTGATGCCGCATGGGTCGAAGAGATGATTCAGTCACGGAAGCTTGCCAGAAAAGAAAAAAACTGGGCAAAAGCCGACCAGATCCGTGAAGCACTGGAAAAAATGAATATCATTATCGAGGACCGGCCGGACGGAACCATCTGGAAAGTGATGAAATAACAGCCGAACCCGTATGTCTTTTTTCAAACTACAATCCGGTTTCAAACCCAAAGGTGATCAGCCGAAAGCGATTGACCATCTGACCCGGGGACTCCTTGCCGGAAATCCCCATCAGGTACTGCTGGGTGTTACCGGATCGGGAAAAACCTTTACCATGGCGAATGTCATTGAAAGGGTAAACAAACCGACCCTGGTCATTGCTCCCAATAAAACCCTGGCAGCCCAGCTTTATCATGAATTGAAACTGTTTTTTCCGGAAAATGCAGTGGAATATTTTGTCAGCTATTATGACTACTACCAGCCGGAGGCCTATATCCCGGCCAGTGACACCTATATCCAGAAGGATTCATCCATCAATGAGATGATTGATCGGCTCCGTCATTCCGCCACCAGAAACGTTTTATCCCGAACGGATGTAATCGTTGTTGCAAGTGTCTCCTGCATATATGGACTCGGAGCTCCGGAAGACTATCTGGGAATGCGGATCGATCTGGAGGTTGGCGGAGCGATGTCAAGGGATGGGCTCCTTGCCGGTCTTGTCGGAATGCAGTATGAACGAAATGATATGGATTTTTGCCGGGGTGTTTTCCGGGTTCGGGGCGATCGTGTAGAGATCTTTCCCGCATACGAGGACAATAAAGCCATCCGGATTGAATTTTTCGGTGATGAAATTGAGCAGCTTTCGGAAATCGACCCCTTGCGCGGAACAGTACTCCGAAAAATGGGCCGCACAACTGTTTTTCCGGCCAGTCATTATGTCACCCTGCATCAGACACGAAAACGGGCCATCACATCCATCATTGAAGAACTCAAAATCAGAATCGAATATTTTCGAAATGAGAACAAGCTGATCGAAGCGCAACGGATTGAAGAACGAACCAATTTTGATCTGGAAATGATGCAGGAGATTGGTTATTGCAATGGCATTGAAAACTACTCCCGGCATCTGACCGGCAGAAATCAGGGAGAGCCCCCGCCGACCCTGCTGGACTACTTCCCCGATGATTTTTTGACTTTCATTGATGAGAGCCATATTACGGTTCCGCAACTGAACGCCATGTACAAAGGAGACCGTTCCCGCAAGGAGACCCTTGTGGAATATGGATTCAGGCTTCCTTCGGCCGTGGATAACCGGCCTTTGAAATTTGATGAGTTTTACGGCAAGACCCGCAGGGTGGTGTATGTTTCGGCAACGCCGGCAGATTATGAAGTCAATGAATCCAAACATTGTATTATCGAGCAGATTTCCAGGCCTACCGGTCTGATGGACCCGCAAATCAATGTTCGGCCAGCCCGAAACCAGGTGGACGATCTTCTGGAGGAGATTCAAATTCGCAGTGAAAGAAATGAGCGGGTGCTGGTCACGACTCTTACCAAAAGAACGGCAGAGGACCTGACGGACTATTATTCGGATCTGGGCATTCCGGTCCGCTACCTTCATTCCGATATCAAAACCATGGAACGTATCGAGATTATCAAAGAACTGCGAATGGGTGAATTTAATGTCCTGATCGGAATCAACCTTCTGCGGGAAGGACTCGATATCCCGGAGGTGTCTCTTGTGGCGATTCTGGATGCGGACAAGGAGGGTTTTTTACGTTCCGCCAGATCCCTGATTCAGACATGCGGCAGGGCCGCACGCAATGTGAACGGCATGGTGATTATGTATGCAGACAAAATCACCAATGCCATGCAGCAGGCCATTGACGAAACCGAACGGAGAAGAGCGGTTCAAGATTCATACAACCGGATGAATCAGATCATACCCCAGACCATCCGGAAGGAGATTACATCCACCTTCTTGCCGGCAGATGCCTATGGTTCCGGGAGTAATAAGGCAGACAAAATATCAGAGACCCTGGCCCGGTATCGCACTTCGGATGATTTGGATCAAATTATTGCTTCCCTGGAAAAAGAAATGAAAAAAGCGGCCGATGAACTGGAGTTTGAAAAAGCGGCCGATATTCGCGATGAAATTGAAGCATTAAAAAAACGAATGCTGTTCGAGCTTTAGTATTCGGAAAGCCATTCAACGAATATGAAAGAACCGGTTCCATCCCAATTGTTTGAAAAATGGAAAGGAGTACCTGACAAGCCCGGCGTTTATGTCATGAAAGACGCAAAAGGGAAAATTATTTATATTGGAAAAGCCCTGAATTTAAAAAAAAGAACCGCCTCTTATTTTAACCGGTCCGAACAGCCTGATCCCAAAACCAGTGCCATGGTAGGGCGGATTTTCCAGTTTGATACCATCGTAACCGATTCCGAGAAAGAGGCGCTGATCCTGGAATCCAACCTGATCAAACGCTACCGTCCAAAGTATAATGTCATCCTGAAAGACGGTAAACGATATCCATCGATCTGCATCAATCTTGAAAACCCTTTTCCATTTCTGTCCATTGTACGCAAAATCGAAAACAACGGATCCGCTTATTTCGGTCCATATTCATCTTCCGCTGCTGTCAGCCAGACAATCAAAATGATCAATAAGACATTCAAGCTGCGGAAATGCCGGACACAACAATCCAAACGGAAACGGCCCTGCCTGTATTACCAGATGAATGAATGTCTTGCCCCCTGCTGCTTTGAAGTCCCTCATGAAACCTACCATAAAATGGTTGAAGAGGTAATGTTGTTTCTCAATGGCAGAACACCGAATCTCATGAATCAATTGAAAGCGGAAATGAAACAGCTTTCGGAACAGCAAAAATATGAGCAGGCGGCAGTCATCCGGGACAAATTCTTTTCATTGCAAAAAACACTTGAGAAACAAATTATTGTTTCAAACGACTTTCAGGATCGTGACGTGATTGCCCTGGCGGAGGAAGAGGATTTATCGATGATCACCCTGATCATCGTAAGAGGAGGATTTCTTCTTGGAACCAGCCACTATGAAATCTCCGAAACCATGGCAACCCGTGAGGAAAAAATAGAAACCTTTTTGAAACAGTATTATGAGGATGATCGGTTTATTCCAAAAGAGATTCTGATATCCGAACCGATAGAAAGCAAAACCATTATTGAAGGCATTCTCAAAGAACGAAAAGGGCTGAAGGTCACCATTTCCGAGCCGAAAAAAGGACAAAAAGCAAAACTTGTCAAAATGGCATTCGTCAATTCCGAAAAAGAACTGAAAGAAAGGATTCGCGCCAGGACATCGAGAACCGATATTCTGGCGCGGCTTCAGAAAAAACTGGGCATGGAGACCTGCCCGAGACGGATTGAGTGTTTTGACAATTCCAATATTTCAGGAGAATCGCCGGTTGCCGGAATGGTGGTATTTCAAAACGGCTTTCCGGAAAAATCATCCTATCGGAAATATAAGATCCGATCGGTTGAAGGACCGGATGATTATGCATCCATGTATGAAGTTCTTCAGAGACGATTCCGGGATCACAGTGATAACCGGCAGCCGAATCCGGATCTTCTGATCGTTGACGGCGGAAAGGGGCAGCTTGGAATCGCCGTATCGGTTTTATGGCAGCTCAAACTGGAAAACACATTCAGCATTATCGGAATCGCCAAAAAAAATCAGCTCACAGGAGAAGCACAGGATAAAATATATCAGCCGGGAAGGGGAAATCCGGTGAATCTGAGTCAGGATGGGGATCTGTTACTGTTTCTCCAGCAAATTCGTGATGAAGCCCATCGTTTTGCGATTTCATTTCATCGAAAACAACGGGTAAAAAACCTCGTTAAATCGGCTATCGATGATATTCCGGGAATCGGCCCAAAACGGAAAAAAATGCTGCTCAAACATTTCAAAAGCATAAAACGCATCCGGGCAGCCGATATCTCTGAAATTATCGAACTGCCCGGAATGGATGAAAATATTGCAAAACAACTGCTTCAACATCTGCAAAAAACATGAATCATGCAGTGATCGCTTATTATAACTTTTTGAGGGTCTCCACCAGTTCTTTCACCGCATCGGCAGAACGGTTCAAAGCCTTCTGCTCATCCGCTGTCAGGGTGATCTGGATAATCTCTTCAATACCGTTTTTGCCCAGTTTTACCGGTACACCGATAAACAGTCCGTTGATACCGTACTCTCCCTCAAGGTAAGCCGCGCATGGCAGTATTTTCTTTTTATCCTTCAGGATGGCTTCCGCCATTTCTACGGCAGCCGATGCCGGTGCATAGTAAGCGCTTCCGGTCTTCAGAAGGGAAACAATTTCAGCACCGCCGTTTCTGGTTCTGTTTACCAATGCATTGATACGGTCTTCGGACATCAGCTCTGTAATGGGAATTCCGGCTACCGTAGAATAACGGGGCAGGGGAACCATTGTATCTCCGTGGCCTCCCAGCACAAACGCATGTGTATTTTCAACGGACACTCCCAGTTCCATGGCGATAAATGCCCTGAACCTTGCAGAATCCAGAACACCGGCCATTCCGATAACCCTGTTTTTGGGAAAACCGCTGGCATCAAATGCAACATGACACATGGCATCAAGAGGATTGCTGACGATAATAATGACAGCATCGGGAGATTGCTTGACAATTTCCCTGGTTACGGATTTCATGATACCGGCATTGGTGCTGATCAGATCGTCTCTGCTCATACCGGGTTTGCGTGGAATACCGGCGGTAATGATCACAATCTCGGAATCTTTTGTATCCTCATATATGTTGGTGCCGACCAGGTATGCATCATGTTTTTCAATCGGAGCCGCCTCATTTAAATCCAGGGCCTTTCCCTGAGGAACACCTTCCACAATATCGACCAGCACAACATCCGCCAGTTCTTTTTCCGCAAGTCGTTGCGCTGCTGTTGCACCAACATTGCCCGCACCGACAACCGTCACTTTTTTCATGGCATTCTCCTTATCATTGAATTTTTTTAAAATTTGGAACTGCTGTTCGAAAGAAAGACTCAAAAAATGCTTCCATCATATGATGGAAGCATTTTTTTACTCTTGTAGTCCAACTGATGTCAAGTATTTTTTCCGACTTTTGGAACCCCTAACGCCTATGTCTGATTTCGACCCGGTTAAAGATAACAAAATTTATGATAAAATCCAAATATTTTATATGGACCCAGGGCCAAAAATCGATTACGGTGAATTTTCGGTTTTGAATGATTCCGTTTCAACCGCGTTTTTTGAAAATTTAAATAAAAAGTAAAGGATTATTGCAGTTTAAGGGTTTCAAATATTGACATAACTGGTAAAAATAAATATACATACCTAATATAAAAAACATTGAATCAAAAATAGATTAATTTTCTCTATTTTTTGAGAATGTTATAAAACAGACACCATCAAAATACAATGCACGGATAAATTCCGATCGATGATCAATCTTAAATACCATGTAATATTACTGAGGTTATAATATGAGTAAGCAGATTAAATCTCTCTTACAACAAGCAGAGCTATATCGTTCCCAGGGACTACTTGGTGAAGCGAAGAAAAAATACAAACTTGTTGAAGAGTTGATTTCGGGAAGTGACAAACTTCCCAATAAACAGAAACTGCTGGATGGTCTGTCCAAAAAAATGGAGGCTCTGAATAAAGACGTCGAAGTGATTGAAAAAGCACCGACCACCCCGGAAATGTCTGCTCATGTTAATGAACTGATTAAAAAACTATTTTCTTTTTCAAGCAAGGATAAAGACGAAAGTGATTCCGCTTTGGAGGGCGCCATTGCCCTGGCCAAATTCGGACAATTTGAAGGAGCACTTGAAGAGTTTCAAAAATTACTGGATGTTAAATCCCAGAGACTTTCCGCTGCCAAAAATATTCTTCGATGCCATCTGGAAATGGGCAATATTGAGACCGCTTCAGAGAAACTGGAAGAATGGCAAAAAGGAGATATGCTAGCACCGGAACAGAAAGAAAAGCTTGCAGTCTTCTATGATGATATCTTAGAGAAAAAAGGGCTGAAAAAAGAACCTGTTATCGAAGATGAGGCCGCAGGAGCAGCCGATCAGGAAGAAACAGCGGAAGAAGAGGAGGAATTCCTTGATATCAGTGCCGTTGCCATTACGTTTGACAGTGGGCCATACAAAGGAGAACAGGTGGAGCTGGATGTCAGCTTTCAATCCGGGAACGTCATCAGTCTGATTATCTCCAGCAAAGATGAAGCATTGATTGAAAATTTGAAGGTCGGTGTAAGGCTGGATGATGTTCACTTCTATTCACCGGTTGCCATCTTCAGAGGAGCGGGTCTTGTATCGGCCATGACGCAAATTAAATCCGGACCCAAGAAAGGTGATTACAGTCTGGATATTAAAATTGAAAGCCTGTAGAAAAGTACAGTTTTTTCAACTTTAAAATATAAATTGGTTGGCATCACAATTTAAGCAAATGGAAATTGGAATAATATATGGCTGTTTTTAATCTGAAAAAACGCGAAATTGAGTGCAAAATCGTATATTACGGACCCGGAAGATGTGGTAAAACGACCAACCTTGAATATATTTTCAAAGCCTATAAAAAACAGGTAGAAGGTGAAATGGTTTCCATAAATACGGAAGGGGACCGAACCTTATTCTTTGATTTTTTGCCAATGGAACTGGGAAAGATTAAAGGGTGCGATGTCCGGGTTCAGTTGTTCACTGTTCCCGGACAGGTCCAGTACAGCTCCACCAGGAAGTTGGTACTGAGAGGGGTAGACGGAGTCGTGTTTGTTGCAGATTCTCTTGAAGTTCGAAGAGAAAAAAATATGCTTTCACTCAAGGATTTACAGCAGAATCTGAAAGATTACGGACTCAATATCTTTAAAATCCCGCTGATTCTTCAATATAACAAAAGAGATCTGGCTGATGAAGGTATGCCGATCATGCCCATTGAAAAAATGGAAAAAGATTTAAACCGGCAGCTTAAGGTTCCTTCTTTTCCCGGAAGCGCTGTAAAGGGAGAAGGTGTCGGAATAACATTGCAGGAGTGTCTGAAAAGGACATTGAATTCACTTCAAAAACAGTTTAACTGGGCTCAGAAATAACGCTTCATGAAAAATAATATTGCCATTGCCGGCAGCCTGACTTTTCTCAATCTCAGTGAGGTTTTCCAGCTTCTTGGATCGAACGCAAGCACGGGTGTCCTGAGAATCGTCAGCCGATATGAAGAACATCCCGGTATTATTTATTTTTTAAATGGGAATCCGGTGGATGCCGTCTGTGGTTCCTTATCCGGTCTTGATGCGCTTTTTCCTTTATTCGGCTGGACAAATGGTGAATATGAATTTTCACTGGAACCGGTCGAGAAAAAAATTCAAATTCGGAAAAACCGCATGGAGGTTATCCTGGAAGGTCTTAAAATGCTGGATGAAGGAATCATTGACCGCCAGGGACCGGTTTCATTCGGAGGCAAAAAGCAGGCAAAAACAAAAAGTATATCCAGTGGTTTGCCGATCGTCAAAGGGCCTCTGGTCGATTATATGTATGTTGCCGATGAAGAAGATTATCAGGATGGAGAGACGATCATACAGCAAGGTAAACATGGTGACTGGAGCTGGGTCGTACTGTCGGGTATACTGGAACTGCAAAAAGAAACACCAAAAGGTCCGGTTTCGATCCTGAGAGTGGGTACGGGTTCTTTTATCGGAAATATTGCAGCCTATCAAATCAAGAGCACGGTGAGAGCATATTCGGTGGTTTCCGTGGGCGAGGTTCAGCTTGGTGTTCTTGACTCCCAGCGGTTATCTCAGGAAAATGCAAAATTTTCTCATGGACTCAGCAAGATCATTATCAGTCTTGATAAACGATTCAAACAGTGTTCCAGCCGTCTTGCCGATCATCTGATCAAAAAGAAGCAATCGGATGATGTGCTGAAAGATCGAGAGCCGATCATCAAACAGGGCGAAAACAAGGAAGATGCGTTCCTGATTGACGAAGGGTCAGCCTATATCTGCCGAAAAACCGACAAGGGGAACGTGCTCATAGCCAGACTTGAAGATGGTGATTTTATAGGAAAAATTCCTTTCCTGAACCTGGGTCATGAACCGTACTCTGCTTCGGTTTACGCCTCGGAAGATCTCAAGATGAAACCGTTGAATATAGAGGAACTTCAAAAAGAATACGATCATCTTTCGAATACCATAAAAAACATGATTGAAAACAACGCTGCAATCATATCCACTATTACAACAATGCTCTCCGAATAGATTTAGAAATGGATAACCCAATTTTTCCGATCCGGAAATACAGTCACGATTTAAACAAAGTTGAGAAACCCGTATGACAAAAACAGAACAAAAAAGAAAATATTATCGTATCGGTTCGTTACATCTTTTAAATTATGTTTGCCTTGACGAAAACAACGAAGAGGTCAATCAGGGGATGGGCAGAACCCTGAACGTCAGTCAGGGCGGCATTCTTCTGGAAACCCATGTCCCTTTAGACAAAAAGCATGTCATATCGCTTTCCATTGGTTTGGAAGAAGAATTGGTTGATATTCATGGAACGGTCATCTACTGCCGGGAAGGAAAAAAAGGGAAGACGGAATCCGGAATTGAGTTTCAGAACATCGACGAGACATCACTTCAAGTGCTGAATCGTTATATCAAAGCCTTTCGGGAAATGCAGAAACAAGAAAAAAAATAAAATCGGGTATCCTTTCTTTTCCTGTTATGAATGGAGAAGAACCGGACGAAATGAGATATCGATAATATAGAGGAAATAATCAATGGAACATGCTCTGATTGAAACAAATCTTACAGGCTTAAAACTGGTTAAAAAAGGAAAAGTCAGAGACATATATGACTTGGGGGAACATTATTTAATGGTGGCAACAGACCGGATATCCGCATTTGACGTGATCATGCCCAATCCGATCCCGGACAAGGGAAAGGTTTTAAATCAAATCTCCCTGTTCTGGTTCAATCTGTTTTCTTCCATTGTCGATAACCACATCGTCACTAGCGATGTATCCGAATTCCCTCCGGAGTGCCGGCAATATTCCGATTTATTGGACGGCAGAAGCATGCTCGTCAAAAAAGCGGAACCTTTATCTATCGAGTGTGTGGTAAGAGGTTACATATCCGGTTCCGGATGGAAATCATATCAGAAGGATCAAACGGTTTGCGGAATCAGACTGCCAAAGGGGCTGAAAGAATCCGACAAATTGCCGGAACCGATCTTTACGCCTTCTACAAAAGAAGAGGTTGGAAATCATGATATCAATATCGACTTTTCGGAAGCCGTCAACCGGATTGGAGAAAAAAACGCAAAAAAAGTCAGGGACCTGAGCCTGGAAATATACAATAAGGGGGTGGAATTTGCTGATTCAAAAGGAATCATTATAGCAGATACCAAATTTGAATTCGGAATCCATCAAAATGAGATTATTCTGATTGATGAAGTTCTCACACCGGATTCATCCCGTTTCTGGCCAAAAGACAGCTATCAGCCCGGAGGGTCACAAAAAAGTTTTGATAAACAGTATTTAAGAGATTACCTGTTATCCATAAAATGGGACCAGCGTCCGCCAAGCCCTGAGTTGCCTCCGGAAGTCATTCAAAATACCAGGAAAAAGTATATTGAAGCCCTCACGCTGTTATGCGGTTCCGATTATGCAATGTAATTTTGAAGAAGTTGAGATCCAAAGAATCAATACCGAGGATACTTTCTATAAAATTACAACCTGCAATGAAATCGATGGAATCAGCGATTCGGTTCGTGATATCGGAATCATCAATCCGCCTGTATTGGTGAATGAAAAGGATCGGTTTACGATCGTCAGCGGCTTTCGGCGTATCAAGGCCGCCATCAAAAACGGTTTTTTACGCATTCCGGTAAAGACCATCAGCTCGGCAAAAGAATCCATCGAGTGTGCAAAAATCGCCATCTCAGACAATTCATTTCAAAGAAATCTGAACCAGATTGAACAGGCAAGGGCAATTCATCTGCTGACATGTTTTTATCGTTCTCCGGAAGAGATCTCGGATATTGCTGCCGGTCTCGGTCTTCCTGCCAATCCATCCATTATTCAAAAATTGATCACCATTTCCCGAACTGATAAACATATACAGGATTATATTCTATCCGAAACGCTATCCATGACGACTGCACTGCTGATAGACAAATTACATGAAAAACATAAATTACCGATGGCCCGGTTCATCCACTCCCTGAATGTCGGTTTGAATAACCAGAGGGAAGTTCTGATCCTGCTTACGGAGATATCCAAACGGGAAAATAAGGACCTTCTGGAATTGTTAGCGGAAAAATCAATTGCAGATATTATAAATGAACCAAATAGGGAAGTGAGACAAAAGGCCGCTCAAATTCGTAAGCTTCTCCGGAAGAGACGATTTCCTGAACTCACGAAAGCCGAAGATACTTTTTCAGACTGCGTGAAAAAATTGAAACTGGACCAGTCATTAAAACTTCTTCCTCCAAAAGACTTTGAGGGGACAACCTATTTGTTTCAAATATCTTTTAACAGCTATGAAGATCTGTTACGTCAACAGATACAATTGGAAGAGGTGATTGGGAATCCGATTTTGAAACAGATCTTGAAATGATCGGGATCGGAGAAATAGAGAGCCTGGAATTTAAAACATTCTTGACCAAGGATCTGCTTTTACGATATTCTTCGAATCATGACAATATCACTGAGAATATCTAATCCCAGCAACCGGATACAAAAAAGATCAACCTACTGAGTGAATATTACTATAAATTTTTGGAGGGAAAACAATGGCTGTAATTACGATATCCAGGCAGTTTGGTGCCGGCGGGAAAACCCTTGGCAGTCTGATTGCTCAAAAACTTGGTTATACCTTTATTGATGACGCGATCATTAATAAGGTCGCTGAAAAAGTGAAAGTATCGGATGATTGGGTACATTCCATCGAAACGGAAGCGGGCGGAAAACTGATGAATTTCATTTCAAAACTGGTTTCAAAAAGTTTTATGGAACGGTTATTGGATGATAGCAAGGGATATATTGATGAAGAGATATACATTGATGCCTTGAAAGAGGTTTTTGAAAAATTTGCCGAAGAAGGCAATTGTGTTATCCTGGGAAGAGGCGGGCAATATTTTTTGCAAAACCGTGAGAATACCTTTCATGTACTGATGCTGGCAGAGCTGGAAGATCGTATCAAATTTATGGAAGATCATTACAAGCTTCTGCCCACAGAAGCAAGAAACACTGTAATGGCAAGGGATAAAAAACGCCATAATCTTTATATGAAGATCGGTAATGAAAATTTCGAGTCCCCGGGTTTATATAATATTACCTTGAATATGAGCAGGCTCACCATGAACAAAGCGGCTGAAATCGTATGCGCCCTTGTGAAAAATAAATAACCTGCCTACGTGAAATTATCTAAAATATATATTGATCATGCGGTTTCCGAATTACCGGAAACCGCTCGTTTTTTAAAAACCCTGAATTGCCCTTCCGAAATCGTTTCCGGTATTCAACCATTATTTGAATCCATTGCTCTGTCCCAAAATCCGGCTTCGGCCGGGAAAAAAATTCTTTTCCTGACGGATAACAAGGGGCCCTTTTTAAAAGAATGCCCGGGAACCAGCCACTACACCTGCTGCAACTACCGGATTCTGCATATCGGCAGTTATTGTTCTATGGATTGCTCCTATTGTATACTCCAGGCATACTTTCATCCGCCGGTTCTTCAATATTTCATGAACCATAAAAAGCTCTTTCAGGAACTGGACCAGCTGTTTTCAACAAAAAAGCTCTATCGAATCGGCACCGGTGAATTCACGGACAGCCTGATATGGGAACCTATGTCGAATCTGACGGAAAAACTGGTGGAGGCCTTTTCCCGGCAAACTTCCTCCATCCTGGAGCTGAAAACCAAAACCGTATCTATCCAGTCACTCAAGACATTCCATCATAACCGAAAAACCATTCTTTCCTGGTCGCTGAATACCGAGTCGGTTATACAGAGTGAAGAAAGAAGAACAGCTCCATTGGAAGCCCGGTTAAAAGCCGCAGCCCTATGCGAGTCATATGGTTATCCGCTGGCATTCCATTTTGATCCCCTGATCATCTATGAAGGATGTGAAAAAGAATATCTTTCCGTAATCGAAAAAATATTCGATTATGTTTCACCGGATAACATCGTCTGGATCAGTATGGGAAGTTTCCGGTTTATTCCGACATTAAAGCCGATCATACAAGAACGTTTTCAAGACTCCAAAATCGTTTACGGTGAATTCATATGCGGACTGGATGGCAAAATGAGGTATTTCAAACCGCTCCGTATTCGTCTTTACAAGAAAATGGTTTCTCTTATCCGGAAGATTTCACCTGATATTCTGGTTTACTTCTGCATGGAAGATGATGAGGTGTGGAAAAAATCACTCGGGTTTACACCGTCGGAGCATGTGTGCGGAAGCCTGCCTCGCATGCTGGATCAAAGCGCCATTCAACATTGTGAGCTGAATGATTTTATCCAGGAATAAACGCAGGGAAGGGGGCATGTCGCGTCACCCTTAACCGGGCAATAAAAAAACAGAGCTATACTTCCGTATATCTCTGTTTTTATGTTTGGCGGAAAACAACTGTTTGTCCCCGGGTTATGCTTCCGGTTATCTACTCTTTTGCTTTATGTGCTTCCTCAATGATTTTGTCCGCGAACTGCGCCGGAACTTCATCATAATGTGAAAATTCCATTGTGAAAATCCCGCGTCCTCCTGTCATGGATCGCAAGTCGGGAGCATATGTCAGGAACTCTACCATGGGGACTTCTGCTTTGATCACCTGATATTTGCCTTCGGAATCCATTCCAACAACCCTGCCGCGTCTGCTGTTCAGGTCACCCATGATATCTCCCATGAAATCGTCGGGTGTGGTAATGGCAACTTTCATGATCGGCTCCAGAAGCACCGGCTTTGCCTCTGCGGCAGCCTTTTTAAAAGCCAGAGCACCGGCAATTTTAAACGCCATTTCCGAAGAGTCAACCGCATGAAAAGAACCATCATCCAGTGTCACCCGGAAATCCACACAGGGGAAACCGGCCAGAACTCCTCTGCCGCATGTTTCCAGAATGCCTTTCTCAACCGCGGGGATGTAATTTCTTGGGATCGATCCGCCGACAACGGCATCCACAAATTCAAATCCTTTTCCGCGTGGAAGGGGTTCCATTTGAATCCAGCAGTCACCATACTGTCCATGCCCGCCGGACTGTTTCTTGTGTTTGCCCTGTACACGGACTTTTTTCTTGATGGTTTCCCGGTAAGGAACTTTGGGTGTTTTCAGGTTTACTTCCACATTAAATTTTCGTTTTAATTTTTCAATGGTCGCTTCAATATGAACCTGTCCCAGTCCGGAAAGAAGAATTTCACTTGTTTCTGAATTCCTGTCGAGCTTCAGGGAAGGATCCTCCTCCCTGATTTTCGTGAGTGAGATATAGATCTTGTCCTCATCTCCTTTTGATTTGGATTCAAGGGCAAACGAAATCAGGATGGGAAGGGGTTCTGCACATTGAAACCGAATTTTTCGGCGGTCATCACACAAGGTATCGCCTGTTGTCGTTTCTTTTAATTTCGCAACCGCTACAATAGAGCCTGGAACAGCTCCTGTCGCCGGTTTCTGTTCTTTTCCGGATATGTCCAGCAATTGGTTAAAGCGTTCCTTTGCATCTTTGTTAACATTAAAAAAATTACCGTCAGATCCCAGGGTGCCGGACACCACTCTGAAAATTGATAACCGCCCGGCATAGGGATCTGCAATTGTTTTAAAGACAAAGGCAGAAAACGGATCATCCGGTTTTACCATGATTTGATTGCCGGATGCATCCAAAGCCGGCCATGCTTCACGATCCAGCGGTGAAGGCAGGCAACCAATGATAAAGTCACAGAGAAGATCCACACCAATATTTCGAATTGCTGATCCGCAGAGAACCGGAACAAATATTCTCTCACGGATCCCCTTTTTTAATGCTGTCCTGATCTCTTCATCTGTCAGGCTTTCACCTTCCAGATATTTTTCGACCAGAGCATCATCTGCCTCGGCAATATTTTCAATCAAGGCCTCCCTGTCAGATGCCGCCTGATCCTGAAGGTCGGAAGGGATATCACCCGGCGTTGCCTTGCCGCTTCCGTCATAAGTGTATGCTTTCATGGAAATCAGGTCAACAATACCTTTAAAATCAGCTTCTTCTCCTATGGGAATCTGTGTGATAATGGGTTTTGGATGAAAGGTGTTTTCTGCATCCTGGAAAGCCCGGGATAAGCTTGCCCGTTCACGATCGAGCTTATTAATAAAAATCATGCAAGGAAGATTATATTGTTCTGCATAAAGCCATGCCTGTTCGGTTTGAACCTTTATACCGTCAACACCGTCAATTAAAACAACTGCACAGTCGGCTGCCTGCATGCAGCTTTTTGTATCGGAAAAAAAATTGGAATCCCCCGGGGTATCAATCAGGCTTATCGTGTGCTTTTTCCATGTGAAGTGACTAAATCCGCTGCTGATACTGGAGGTTCTTTTCAACTCTTCGGGTTCAAAATCCATAACTGTATTGCCGTCCTCGACCCTTCCGATTCGCGTTGTCACACCGGCGTTAAAAAGCATTACTTCTGCAAGTGAGGTTTTGCCTGCACCACCGTGGGCGACAAAAACAATGTTTCTTAATTTTTCCGCAATATCGTTCATTTGAACTCCTCTCGAATTAAAAAATCAGTTATGTCACAGGGGGAAAATACTATTACGCTGTTAAATCTAATGCTTCTATATTGTTTATCTGAAAAAATCAAGCTCAAATATATGGTATTACATTCAAACACCGCTTGTAGATCCTTGGTTTTCAGCCTGTCGATTATAGGGAAAATAGTTCTAATTATAAAAATTTATATCTGGTATTGAACTTCCCCAAACAGATGGATGAGAAACTCTTTGTTTCCTTTCGGACCAAGAATCGGGGAGGGAACCGCCGTATGGGACTTGAGCCCGTATCCATGACAAAAATCAGTGAGTTCCTGAATGACAAGACGATGATCCTCCGGATTTCTGACCACACCGCCTTTGCCGACTTTTCCCTTCCCGACTTCAAACTGCGGTTTGATCAGTGCAATGATGGATGCATCCTTTTTCATAAATTTCAATACGGATGGAATAACAATCCGCAGTGAAATAAACGCAACATCAATCGTAACCAGATCGACCTTGCAAGGAAGGGCATCCATCGGCAATTTTCGAATATTCGCACGCTCTATCACAACAACACGCGGATCGTTCCTCAACTTCCATGCAAGCTGACCATATCCCACATCCACAGAAAAGACTTTTTGAGCACCGTGCTGAAGAAGGCAATCGGTAAATCCACCGGTTGATGCGCCGACATCCAGGCAGATCATATCCTGTGGGCGAATATCAAAGGCGGTCAGACCTTCCAGCAGTTTGTATCCACCTCTGCTGACAAAAGGCATATCCTCTTTGATTTCAATGTCGGCGTCCGGTCTGATTAGGGTTCCAGGCTTGTCAACAATCTTATGATCAACCATGACTTTTCCGGCCATGATCAATGATTTTCCGCGTTGACGGCTGGAGACCAGTTTTTTCTCAAAAAGAATCAGGTCTAATCTGTTTCGGTTTGCAGGGGACATTTTCTCAACAATTCTTCTGCAGCATGAATAATGGCACTGGAATCGACCCGGTATTTTGACCGAAGCAAATCCTGGGGACCGTGCCCGACAAAAGTATCCGCAATTCCGATTCGGCTTACCAGACAATTGTTAACCCCGGCATCTGCCAGACATTCCAGCACAGCGCTCCCGAATCCGCCATGAAGCATATGTTCCTCAATTGTAATAATACGAGGAATTTCTGCCGCCATCCTGCCGATTAAATCCGAATCAATAGGCTTGACAAACCGGCAATTCACAACGGAAACACCGAGTCCTCTTTCCGTCAATATCTCCTCGGCTTTCAATGCATCGGAAACACATCTTCCGATTGCCAGTATAAGAATATCCTTGCCATGGCTTAAAACTTCAGCCTTTCCAATATCCAGCGGTTGAGGGTCCTCATCCAGACAGACGCCGACACCCTTGCCTCTTGGGTATCTCAGGGCGATCGGTCCTGGGTAGGAAATTGCCGTCGCCATCATCCGGGCAAGTTCATTTTCATCCTTTGGTGCCATCACCACCATATTGGGAATGCTTCTGAGATAGGAAAAATCAAACAGCCCATGATGCGTCGGACCATCTTCACCGACAATGCCGCCCCGATCAATGGCAAATACAACCGGCAATGACTCCAGGCATACATCGTGAAGAATCTGATCATATCCGCGCTGTAAAAAAGTCGAATAAATGGCCACAACCGGTTTAAATCCCTCTGTTGCCATTCCGGCGGCAAATGTCACCCCATGCTGCTCAGCGATTCCCACGTCGTAAAACCGGTCCGGAAACCTTTCTGAGAATTCAACCAGACCGGTTCCTTCCGGCATGGCGGCGGTTACTGCAACCACCCGTTGATCTTTTTCCGCCAGTTTAATCATGGTTTTCCCAAATATGTCCGTATATGTCGGTATCGGACTCCGGATTCCCCTGCATACGCCGGTTTCGACCTCAAAGCTTCCGACACCATGAAAATATACCGGATTTTTTTCTGCCGGTGGATATCCTTTGCCTTTTTGGGTGGTTACATGCAGAAGAACCGGTTCATTGATATTCCGAATATTTTCCATGATCTTAATCAGATGGCTGAGATTATGACCGTCGATAGGACCAAAGTATTCAAAATTAAAGGCCTCAAACAGCATTCCCGGCGTGACAAAAGCCTTGAAAGATTCTTCTGAACGCTTTGCAAACTGATAGACGTCATCGCCGATTTTCGGGAGGTTTTTTAGAAACTCCCCGAAATCCTTTCTCCATTCCTGTAAATACTTTGCCGAAAACTTGCGGCTGAGAAATGAAGACAGGGCTCCGACATTGTGGGTGATAGACATGTCATTATCATTCAGTACAACAATCAGATCCTTGTCTTTATGGGTATCGCCGGCCTGATTAAGCCCTTCAAAAGCGATACCGGCCGTCATAGAGCCGTCACCGATCACGGCGATCACCTTGTTTTTTTGCTTTTTTAATTGTTTGGCACAGGCGATACCCAGTCCTGCCGAAATGGAAGTGCTGCTATGCCCCGTGGAGAAGGCGTCATAGGGGCTTTCACTGATCCGTGTAAAACCGGACAGTCCCTCATATTTCCGAAGTGTATGAAAACGATCTCTTCTGCCGGTCAGGAGTTTGTGCGCATATGACTGATGTCCGACATCCCAGATCAGTTTATCCTTTGGTACATCGAACACAAAATGAAGCGCAATTGTCAGTTCAACAACTCCAAGACTGGAAGCAAGATGCCCTCCATTGGTTGAGACAACCTCCACAATGGTTTTGCGGATTTCAGCAGCAAGTTTTGCCAGTTCATTCTTGTCAAGCTGTTTTATATCTTTTGGGGATTCAATATGTTCCAGTATGCCCACGTGATTTCATTTCCTCTTTATTTTTTTCGTTCAACAATATACCGTGCAATGACACGCAACGGTTCCGCCTCCATATGAAATGCTTCGAGTGATTTCAAGGCATTTGCAATGAGTTCATCCGCAAACCTTTTGGAGGCTTCAATACCAATGAGGGAAGGGTAGGTTGATTTATGACGATCATTATCCGTGCCTACGGCTTTTCCCATAAAAAACGGATCCCCCTCGATATTCAGGATGTCATCCGCAACTTGAAAAGCAAGGCCGATATTCCGCGCATAATCCCGTAGGTTGGCAATCTGGGACGCCGTTCCATTTCCCAGAACCGCACCGGCATAGACAGATGCCTCAATCAAAGCCCCTGTTTTCGACATATGAAGCTGTTTAAGTTCTTCTATTTCCAGTTTTTTTCCTTCCGATAAAATGTCCAGCATCTGGCCGGCAATCATTCCTTCACATCCTGCCGCAACAGCGATTCGATGGATTATATCCAGCTTTTGCAGCGCCTCCGCTCCGGACAATTTACTACTGTTCCGGGATAGTAACTGAAAACCAAGTGTGAGCAATGCATCCCCGGCCAAGATGGCGGTTGCCTCATCAAATGCAATATGGCAGGTTGGTTTGCCTCTTCGCAGTTCATCATTATCCATGGCCGGCAGGTCATCGTGGATCAGGGAATAGGTGTGAATCATTTCCAGAGCGCATGCTGTTGTAATACAATTTTCCTCATTTCCACCAACAATCTCACACGCAGCAATACACAATATCGGCCGGAGCCGTTTTCCGCCTGCCATGATGGAGTGATTCATTGCGGAAACGATTCGCTTTGACATGGCGGATGGGCGGTTCAGGTTTTCATCAAGTGCCTTATTGATTGCCGCCTGTTTTTGATGCAAATAATTTTTTAAATTGAACATAACATTATGGATCTTATGTGATTTGCAGAATTACAATTCTTCGGATTCATCTGAAAAAAAAGGTTTTTCATCCCGTTCTCCAGATGGATTTTTCAATAGAATTGATATTTTCCGTTCAATTTCATCCAACGTTGATGTGCATGATCTGCTGAGCTTTACACCTTCTTCGAACTTGGTAAGCGCTTTTTCCAGCGGAAGATCACCGGACTCAAGCTCATCAACAATCTGTTCAAGTTGTTTCAAAGACTGTTCAAACGTCTTCTTCGACATGAGTTTTTTTCCCTTCTACAATACAGTTGAGACTTCCCCTTGCCAAAATCAATTCCAGTTTTTGTCCCATGAAAACGGAATCGGCGTCTCTCACAATTTTCTTTTCCGATATGGTCCGGGTGATGCTGTATCCCCGTTCAAGGATTGAAACCGGACTTAACGCATTTAATTTTCCGCTCAGCTCTTGAAGTCTGGATTGTTTTTGCCTTGTAATAATCAATAAATTTTTTAGAATATTATCTCTAATTTGTTCAAGCATTACTCGATTTTTATGAACCTTGTCAGGCAATAAATGGGAATACAATCTTTTCCTGATAAATTCAAGCCTGTCGTAAAAGGATTGATTCTTGTATGAAAAGTATCTAACCATCCGATTCAATAAATCATCGGTTCTAAGTCGATAATCCTGAATTTTTTGTTTCGGGTGTATGAGCCTGGCCGCGGTCCGCGACAGCATGTGACGTTTTTTCTCGATATAGCGTTGAAATAGTGAATTCAACAATTTTTGCCTGGAATCCACAAGGCCAAGAAGTTCTGCCTTATCCGGGACAACGAGCTCGGCAGCAGCCGATGGGGTCGGCGCCCTAAGATCGGAAAGAAAATCCACTATCGTATAATTCGTTTCATGACCAATGGCAGAAACAATCGGAATCTGTGAAGAAAAGACCGCCCTTGCAACATTCTCCGAATTAAACGCCTGCAGATCCTCCAGTGAACCGCCGCCCCGCGCAATGATTGCCAGGTCAAATTCCTTACGGGTATTAACGATACGGATCGCGTCAATAATATCTTTTTCCGCATCAGCGCCCTGAACGGATACCGGAATGATCGTTATACCGATATTGGGAAACCGACGTGTTGCAACGTTTATGATATCATGAACCACCGCTCCGGTCGGAGAGGTAATTACAGCTATTTTACAGGGAAAAGGAGGAATAGGGCGTTTATGTTTTTCGTCAAACAATCCTTCTTTTTGTAATTTTTCTTTCAGCTGCTCAAAGGCCATCTGAAGGGCTCCGATGCCTTTTGGCTCCAGATGCTCGATAATAAGCTGATAGGTTCCTCTGGGTTCATAAACACTGACACGCCCTAATGCAGTGATCTGCATTCCGTTTTCCGGCAAAAATGCAAGCCTGCGGTTTTGACCGCGGAACATCACTGCGTTAATCTGTGCTTGATGATCCTTGAGAGAAAAATAATAATGCCCGGATGACGGTTTTGAAAAATTAGAAATTTCACCATTAATCCAAATGAATGCAAATTTTTCTTCAAGTAGGTTCTTAATATTTGACGTCAGCTCTGAAACAGAAAATACATGAATGGGAACAGAATATTCCGACGAAAAATTGATCAATTCAGACAACCTTATTTATTCCTCCAAATTACAGCAAGCAAAGCTGGACAGATTTCCCAATATATTATTTACGTCTGATAAGATATATTATGTAAACTTTTTATAATCCTGCCCAAAATCCGTCAAATTCCGGGTTACCCTTTTTCTATTCCAGAAGAATCGGTATTTCCGGCATGCTTTTGTATCTTCATTTTATACCTGTCCAGCACATCCCTGACCGCTGGAACGATATATATATTTTCCAATGACAAATCAGCCAGACAGGACGCCAGGATCTCAATCTTTGCACTGAGGTTTTCATGTTTGTTCATAATGAACATCTGTTGATCCTTGACTCTGCATAAACCACTGTTGACATGAATACCGGTATTTTTAAAACTCTGTTCAGATACGGTTATGCCGAGCTTGTCGGCAAGTTCTTTCAGACTGTTGTATAGCTGTTCCGCTTTCATGGATTTCCAGTCGACGAATCGGGTTTTTAAAGAATATGGAACTCTATAAGGTTTTTTACTCAAAAAGTAAACAATTGCCATTTAACATTCTCTGTTTTGGAATCATCAATTGTATTCCGAAAATCGAATGCTGTGAATCGCTTTACCCTTGAAAATCCTGAACACTGTGTTATCTTTTACTCACTTAAAAATAAAAATCAACGATTGATACAAATCAATTCAAATGGAGGTAATAAAGCAATGGAACGTACAGTATCTTACCAAGGACAAAAAACCCAGGTACTTGTTAACAATTTTATTCGAAGTGTATACAATTGGATGGCGATTGGCCTTGGCCTGACCGGTTTAGCGGCATTTTATGTTGCCGGAAGCCCGACGCTTCTGGAGCTGATCTTTGGAAACAAGCTGATTTTTTTCGGCTTGATCATTGGTGAGCTGGCATTGGTCTTTTCCATCAGCGCCAGAATCGAGAAAATGAAAGCTTCCACGGCAACCGCTCTTTTTGTTTTCTATTCCATCCTGAACGGGGTGACATTGGCCAGCATTCTTTTGGTATACACCATGTCTTCCGTGGCATCCACGTTTTTTATTTGTGCATTAACATTTGGAATTACAAGTATTTTTGGTATGGTCACCAAGAAGGATCTCACCGGCGTCGGTCAGTTCATGTTCATGGGACTGATCGGTATCATTATCGCTTCCGTGGTGAACCTGTTTGTCGGTAGTTCCGGCCTCAGCATGATCATCAGTTATATTGGCGTCTTTGTCTTTGTGGGACTGACGGCATATGATACCCAGAAACTGAAACACATGGCCCTGACACAGCCGGATGGTCTTGATGCAGGAACGCTTCGGAAAGGTGCCATCCTGGGAGCCCTGACACTGTACCTTGATTTTATTAATATGTTCCTGTTCCTGCTCCACATTCTTGGTGTCAACCGGGATTAGGGGGTATTCCGTTACGACCGTTTAAAGCATCACCAGCCTGTTCCTTTGTTTCATGAAGGGAACAGGCTGTTTTTTTTAAGTCCGTTATCGACTAACCCAGTACGGCCTTGACAACATCCGCGATCCTTTCACAGTATTCCTGCGTAATTGCAGCAGTCGGCCCTTCCACCATCACCCGGCACATGGACTGTGTTCCGGAATATCGAACAAGCACCCGTCCCTTGTTTCCCAATTTCGTTTCCACAGACCGGATCACCGCTGCCAACTCGGGCAAGGTATGGATCTCCGGCTTGCTTTTGACATCCACATTGATCAGTTTCTGCGGGAAAACGATCATCGTGGATAAAAACTCGGAAGCAATCCTGTTCTCATGCTTCATGGATGATATCAGCCTCAGCGCAGCCAGAATTCCGTCACCGGTCGTGTGCTGATCCAGAAAAATCATATGCCCGGAATCTTCACCACCAATGATTGCGTCATGCCGGATCATCTCCTCCATCACATACCGGTCACCCACATTGGCCGTCACATGCCGGATTCCGTTTTCTTCCAGCGCAACGCCCAGCCCGATATTGCTCATAATGGTCGTAACCAGAAGATTGTTCCGTAAAATCCCCTGTTTTTTCATGGATACGGCACAGGCCGCCAGAATCTGATCTCCCGTGGCGATCTTTCCTTGTTCGTCCACCACAATCAGACGGTCCCCGTCCCCGTCAAAAGCAAGTCCGATATCTGCATTCTCGGAAAGAACGATTTCGGACAGCTTCTCCGGATGCTGGGAGCCGCATGCATGATTAATGTTTCTCCCATCCGGTTCGCAGGATAAGGCAATCACTTTTGCACCAAGCTCCTGAAATATCTGTTCGCCGGCTTGAAAGGTTGCTCCGTTGGCGCAATCCAAGACGATTTTCATGCCATGGAGGGAAAAATCAATCGGCAGGCAGCGTTTTAAAAAAGCAACATACATCGGTATTGAATCTTCCAGATACCGGACCGAGCCTGTATTCCGGATGGATTCCGCTTGTTTTGCGTGGTGGTCATCCAGAACCATCTCTTCAATCCGCCCTTCCTGCTTATCGGAAAGCTTGAATCCCCTGCTGTTAAAAATTTTGATCCCATTGTCAAAATAGGGATTATGGGAAGCGGAGATGACAATGCCCGCACCGGCATCCGTCGATGCCGTCAGATAGGAAATCCCGGGCGTGGGGATAACGCCGGCGGTAACGGCATCAACACCCATGGAACAGATCCCGGATGCAAGAGCGTATTCCAGCATGGGGCCGGAAATCCGGGTATCCCTGCCGATAAGCACCTGGTGCCGATGATTTTCATTCCGGGAACCGCCTGTCAGTAAACACGCAACAGCCCTGCCGATCCGGACGGCAATTTCCGGTGTAATGGGGTATTGGTTTGCCATCCCTCTCACACCATCCGTACCAAATAATTTACCCATTTGTCCCCTGCTCCATGATTTCCTCTGAAAAACCAAAGGATGGTATGTGATCAAAGACTTCAGCAAGCAACCGGTTGATAATCTGCCTGAGCCATTTTGATCCGATCTCTGCCTCATCAGGATTCAATTTTTGAATAACCTGGATATAGTCATCCCGTCCCCACTCCTTAATCCCCTTTTGGATGCTCTCAAGGAATACAGGGGGGACTACCTGATCTTCCGCCATGTGTTTCTGATGATTTCGGATGACCGAATCAATCCCGGACCAGTTTTGGAAAAGTTCGTTACACTTGGTGTCATCCGAATTGCCCTGAAGTGCAATATGGATCAATTCCTTCAGTCGATACACCCTTTCATGAATGTTCATGTCCAGTTTGTCCTGCAATCCCTCCAGAAGTGCAAGGGGAAATATCTCCGAGAGGAATTCCATGCGAATCTTTCCGTACCAGTGTTTCAGGGCAATCAGATTGGCAATGTAAATCAAATTGTTCCGCACAACTCTCTTGATGTTCCGGATGCGCCCCCGTGAAAAAGGAATGTTGATGTCTTTGGGAAATCCGGTGAGAAGCAGGCGGTCATTTCTCAGTTCATCCTTACGATAGATTGTCCCGGCAGCCGTAATGGTGCCGAAAGCCAGTCTGACCGGACCGACAATTCCACCCTGCCCTCCTAAAAATATTGGGTTGTTATTCAGCATGACGCCATGGGGAACATCTCCCATCATAGAGGGGGTTGCCTTATCCTGGTCTGGTGTATAATTAAAATGAATAAATGAGCTGCCGACCTCACTGTGGTTTTTCCGGCTGGTGCCACCGGCCATGAAGCAATCACAAAAATTAATCAGACTGCCCAGTGTGACAAACGGGAAAAGGATGGTCTGTTTCAGTCCGACGGTATGGGCAATGGAGGCCTGTTCCTCCAGAATCGTCCCGTTTCTGATGTGAGAGCCGCTTCCCAGGACAGCCTTTTGCAGAAACACCGACTGGCTGAAAAATCCGCCTTTGAGCTGCACTTCCGGGCCGATTTGACAATCTTCAATGGTTACCGGTGATTCATATCCGACTTTGACATGATCCAGAATCAGTGTCTTCCGGCCGAAAATCTTACATCCTGCATGGATCTCGGTTCCGTTACCGGATATTCGGTTGACCGAAACATCCTCTCCGATTGTAACGGTTTCCGGATGGGGAATCAAAACCCCTTTCCGGATCAGCTCCTGAATTTTTGTCCGCATAGTCATCACTCATCAAAAACGTTGAGTTTAAGGGGAATCCACCACATGATTCCAAAAATCATGGTTTTGACGATTGTCCTTTCAAGGGAAAGTCCGGCTTTCTTTCCGACGGGCAATGAGAACATCATTTCCAGGGGATGTCCGATCCCCCATAGCAGTACAACCATCCACCAGAGGGTCTTCCATGTCTGGCTTTCGATGGTAAATACAAGACCATAAAAAAAGAAAATCCAGCCCAATACGGCAAAGGCCATATTCCCATACCAGAACATTTTATTTTTAATCATCATGTTTTCCTTTTGGTTTTTGTGAAACGGAATTGTCTATTGCATGCCCCGATTTCTCTTCTGCCAGTCTTCGACTTTGTCAAAAGCATCGAGGGTCGCTCGAAACAATATTTTGAGGTCAACCGGTTTTGTAAAATAGTCATCAAAACCAGCCCTTCGGCAGGCATCAAATTCATATTGTGATGCATATCCGGTTACAGCAAAAAGTATGGACAGTGGATATTGATTCCGTATCAACCGGCAAAGTTCGACACCGGACATCTTGGGAAGTTTCAGATCAAGGAACATGACAGGATATGTTTCCCGGTCCAGGATCGCCAGCGCCTCTTCAGCACTTACTGCACGCCGGACCGTGTAGCCGGCCCTGTTAAACCCTTTTTTAAACACATCAATGACCATAGTGTCATCATCTACAATTAGCACATTCCGACTCAGCATTCAGTTCCCCTTTCTTGAGAAATTGGCCACAATCAGTATCCGGTGTGAACATCTGATCATGATGGTTCAAACAGGTCATGGGAATGCATGAAAATTTTCCCGAATGTTTTTACAGCAATTTACGGTACTCGATAAAGCGTTTACTGACAACTGCAAGTGAAGCGGCATCCGGATATTTCCCCATTACTTGATCGCATTTTACGATTCGTTCCGACAATGGGGGATGGGTGGAAAACCAGGAACCCTTTTTGACTGCTGTTTTTTCCTTCTGTTTCAGCATATCCAGCACCTGAATAAACCCTTCCGGGTTATAACCGGTCTGATAAGCGATCTCCATTCCGGAAAGATCGGCTTCAAACTCCATATCCTTGTCCAGTCCCTGATCAAACAGAACGCTTTGAAGATCACCAATCATGCTCTGGAATTTTTTCCCTTTCTCACCCTGCATGTTTGCCGTTGAAATTTTTCCAACCCCTTCAAAAAATTTGGCTCTCTTGATGGACTGCAGTGCGTGCTTGTGACCGACATGCGCGACCTCATGCGCAAGAACACACGCCAGTTCCGCTTCATTGTTCATGGATTTCAGCAGCGCCGAACTGACGAAAATAATTCCGCCGGGGCAGGCAAAGGCATTGTAGATGTTGTTTTCCACTACCACAAAATAATAAGGGATATCCGACCGCATGGAATTCCGGACTACGGCATTGCCTATAGTGTTGACATATTTCTGCACTGTCTGATTCTTTGCAGGCAATCCATACCGCTGGAATCCTTCCAGGGCCAGGCTTTCACCGATGGCGAATTCCGATTTGTAATCCAGATCCGTCGCACTGGCCGCAATGCTTCCCACACCTTCAAAAATGTTTTTCGCCCGCTGAATATCTTTTGATCCTCCCTTGGGATCCAGAATTTTAAAAAGATCCAATGCATAAGCCGGACAGGCCAGGAGAAGCGCAAACGGACCGGCAAGCTTTAACAGGTTTCGGCGGGTTCGATCCATATCGGTGTCATGACATGTTTTCTGTTTTTCGTTCATGATTTGATTACTCCTGATACTCTCCGATTTTTCCTTGTTGTAAAAACCGATCGATCTCTTCCGGAGACACCTTTCGGGCAATGACCTTATCCAGCTCACTCCGGTAAACCTGCGGCGTTCCCTTCTGCGCTGCATATTCGGCTGCTTCCGGGGACAGACCCCTGATGCTTCGGGAGGAATCCGTATTATCGGCCCGGATACTGCTTCCGGACAATTCTCCCAACAGGCCTCCGATCGAGCCCCCCTCTTTGGCTTTTTCTGTTTTCTCAACTTCTGCTTCCGAGACTTTCCCGCGATAGATCCACCCGGTCCTGCCATTGGATAGTCCGACCTGATACCATTTCTTCTCAAAGGCCAGCACGGACAATCTGGTTCCCTTTGGAAGTTCGGCTATTGTAGGAGATGACGCCTTTAAATCTGTTTTGAGCTGCGCCTTGTCCGAAGAGACCCAGACGGCAGATGGTATGTTATCGGCGGTAAAAGCGACGGATGCGATAAAAAAACCGAACAGTGATAGAAAATATAGTATTTTCATGGAAGTTCCTCAGTCAATCTGTCGTTTCGTTATGATTTCGTGGACACTATATAATAACATCCTGATAAATTCAAATAAAAATAGAATGATAAGCAACCCGGAAGACAGCTTCTATTGATAATCACCCACCAATGTAAACGCCCCCCAGTATCCGGGATGCGGATACCGGTTCTTGACGTGCAGCATGGCATATTTCAGACTGTCCGATTTATTATGGGCAGTATATCGGCGATAAAATGTTTTGATCAGAAGTGCTGTGGAAACATCACTGACCCGCCACAGACTGGATATGACCGTATGCGTTCCGGCATAGAAAAACGCCCGGTTCAATCCAATTACATCATCCCCTCCGGTCACCTTTCCAAGGCCGGATTGGCAGGCACTCAGCACAACCATATCGGCATTGATCCGCAACCCGAAAATTTCAGCTGTCTCCAGATTGCCGTCAAACGCATAGGAGCCGGAAAGCTTGATGGCGGAAAAAAGCGGATTGATCGGGTCAAATTCACCGTGGGAGGCCAGGTGGATAATCCCGAATCGACCGATGTTTTTCGAAACCCATTCTTCGGAAGCCTTTCCTTTTGTCAGAACAGTGATATCGGGAAAATTCCATGGAATTGTCCCCACCTCATGCTCGGCAAACGGAAGGTCCAGAACAGGATCGCCAAGATCGGGATTCCCGATGGCAAGCACATTTGTGTTTTTTTGCGGTTTTCGCATTTCCTTTGTGTATTTCCAAACGCTTGCACTAGGAAGATAAAAAAGAGCATGCTCATCAACCAGAAAATTTTTGCCGTTAAAAAGTGTTGCAAAGGATAAGTAATGCAGCGGTCCATGAGGAATGATGCCAAGATTGCGGATCCCGCCCAGACTGGAAAGCGGCTGCTCCAGAAGAAGGGAATACAGGCTTTTGGATAGTGTTTCATAGGGTTCCAGATTTTGAATCGCACGACGATATTCCAGGATATTTTCTCCCAGTTCCGTCTTCCCGATACCGGAACGGAAAAGGGTCATCACCGGCTGCCCATGGGTTTGCGTGATTCCCTTTTGAATCACCCAGCAGAATATCTCATCATCCAGAATATAGTAGGAAAGAAGAGCGGTTCCCGGATCCATCTGTTCCGGAATGTCTTCTGCTCTCAGCGGCGTTACGGAGATCATGGATGCAAGCTGCGGATTGCCGGACTGGATATCGAGCATTACATTCCGATATTCGTGCTCCAGTTCCGCCAGTGTCTTCTGATAGACTTTTCTTTCCTGATCTTCCGCAGACTGTGCCATCAAAATTTTCGTCTCGTCCATTTTGATTCGAATCATCTTCTGCTTGTCATACAGAACCTGATCCTTTTCATGATTCAGATCGAGCTGCCGGTTTCCCAGCAGATCAATAAAGCTCCTGGCCCTGGATCGCTCGGCGATTTCAAAGGATTCTTCTGTTTTTCCGTTGTCGGCCAGCAGCCGGACGAGTGTTTCATATACCATGAACTTGTTGTCGGAAAACGACTCCTTGAGCTGTTCGATCCTGATATCCGCCCGCATGGTTTCGATAACGTCAATGGCATCCCGCAGTTGTTTTTCGGCGGAAACCGGATCAGCCGGAAGATCCAGGCGGGCCATACCGTACATCGCTCTCCAACGGGTTTCCGGGATATTCATGCCGGATGCCAGTGTTAATGATCGTTTATAGGATTCTCTTGCCTCGTTGAATCGGTTTTCAGACCGGAGTGCATCGGCAAGCCCAAGAAGAGCCTTGGCCTCATTGATCTGATTTCCGATTTCATTGGATTGTTCAGCGGACTTTTCAAACAGGGGTATTGCGTCTTTGGCTTTTCCCATCTGGAAAAGGGCCAAAGCCTTGTTCCGGAGGTCATATGCAATTGCCCATCGGGATTGCAGTTTTTCATCAATGGCCAGGGCCCTGTCAAAGGTTTCCATCGCCTCTTGATATCTGCCGGTTTCCCGCAGAACCAGACCGATATTGTTCAGGGTACTGGCCACCTCATCCTTCCGGTTGGGAATCCGGTTCGCCATTTCCAGCGCCTTTTCCAGTTCATAAAGCGCCTTCTGATGATTGCCCAGTGTCCACCAGATCAGGCCGGACGTGTTCAGGCAAATCACCTGCACGAGAGGCAGGTCGGAAATCACGGAAATCTCATACGCTCTGCGCTGAAGTGAAAACGCTTTTTGGTAGCTTGCCTGAAACCAGGCGTTATTGGCTTGCTCAATCAGAATTTTGGCTGCAAGCTGTTTCATTTCATGATTGTTTTCCATCATTGCCAGTGCATTCCGGAATGATTCATCGGCAAGCGGAAAATTACCCAGCAAGCGATAACATCTCCCGATATCCAGCATAACCTGAGCGGTTTTCGGAAGGTCATTCCTATCCTGATAAATCAAAAGGGCCTTCTGATAATATTGAATCGCAGAAACATACCGACTCAATCTTAAATCATAAATTCTTCCGGTATTCATATGCTGATCGGCCAGAAGCGTCTCCTGCCCGATATTGTCACTGATTTCCGCCGCAGACCGGAACACGGTTAATGCACGGTCGTATTCCGTTGCGTTCTCCAGCAGGTACCCAAGCTCGGACAAGGCGAGAACCTGCTGTTCATCCAGTTCCAGATTTTCCAGCATGGCAACCGATTCATCCAGCAGGGATATCGCTTTGCTGAATTTTTCCCGTCCGGCTTCTATCAATCCGGACCGGAGAAGTGCCTCGGCATGCTTTTCCGAGTCCGGGCTTGTTTCCTCCATCCGCTTGACCAGTTTTCCGGCAAACAGCGCGGCTCTGTCCAGGTCATTTTCCCGGTAGGCTGTTTCCCGGCAATATTCCAGAAGCCTGGGGGTGAGAGACTGAAACTTTTCATATTGTTCCGATATTTCCAAAGCATTCCGGAAATGGGAAAAGGCCTCCCCGTTTCGTCCTTCATCAAAAGCGGTTTTGCCGTTTTTCACAATTTGGACAAAGGTCTCCTGCAGGAAGATATCGGTTTCCGCGGATGACATGCCCGGATATCCCAGCAGGATCATTTCCGGATCAGGACTTGCGGATGGTTTTTCCGTCAATCCTTGAATTGCGTCCTGAATCGTGTTGGTGCGATATTTGTCGAACAATTCATGGATCGACGTTTCATCCATAGTCGGATGAAACAATACCGAAGGACAATGCCGGAGGGAAAACAGATTCCCGATCAGGTAAACATCATCCGGAGAAGATTCCGCAAGCACGGCAAGGGACAGATTCCTTGCCGGGATCAGCAGGGGTTCAAGGGGATCCGGATTCCCATCCTGATTTTCAAAGGAAAGGAACAAATCCGGTCCTTCTCCGGATCGCGTCGGAATGGTTGTGGAAACCGAAACCTTGCCGGTCAGGAAAAGGGTGTTCATGCCGGATAACGGAATCGACTGCTCATCCTGTTTTTCATTGCTCGTCTTCCCGATTTGAAAAATCTGATACCCCTCCTGATCAGCCAGGGGTTCCGGAATGGAAACAATTGTATTTTTGAATGGTTTCCGGTTGACAAAGGACCGGTAAAAGTGGGTTCCGCTCAGGCTGCGCGTCCTCTGCCCCGGAACTTCAAGGGGATATTCATAGGCGATGGCTATCGTATCGCTTTCCGGCAGATTTTCTACGGATGCAGCGATGGAAGGAAACCGGTTCATTTCGATACCGTCATTGGTAATGATAAAAGAATAAACATCCGGACCGGCCTTGAAAAGTCTGACCAGCATCCGGCCGTCGGGAAGTGATTCCATGATATCCATGGCATCGACCGGTTCCGGGCCCAGAAATGTGACCGGATCGGAACTCACCCCTTCCGGCCTTTTTTCAGCCAATTGAATTCGTTGATCATGATACTGCCCGATGAGATGCCGGTATCGATCTTTCAGGACAGTCATCTGCTCCGGTTCCGTTTCCCGGACAAAAGCATCTGCCGTGTCTTCCGCTTCTGCAGCAATACCGAGCAGTACAATACAGTTTTCCCGGAGCGTTTTGTCCTCAATCCATCGGATTTCATCGGGCAGCTTTTCATAATCCTTTCCAAGACGCTGCGCCAGAATTTCGGTTTCATCTGAAATCCGTTTTTTCAGATAGCCCTGCTCTTCCAGTTTTGCTTTTTCAATGGATGACCGCAGGGTCTTTATCCGCTCTATCACCGGATAGGCGTTCCGAATCAATTTTTTGTCCTTCTCCAGTGCATTCCGGTAAAGAAACGCCAGACGGTTGAACCGTTCAAGCTCGGATATTTTTTCAATCAGATGAAAGGCATCCTCATGCTCGCCGGACCGTATCAGGTCCAGAACCGGCGGATGAAAACTGCCGGTGATCTCAGATGGCCTGCACCCTGCCCTCATGATGGTGACCCGGGAAATCGCTGACAGGGCTTCTTCATGTCTGCCCAGACCGACCAGCGCCCGCCATTCCAGATCCGGCAGCAGGCTTTGTTCCGCTATTGTAAGGGCTGTCTGAAAATGACGCCCGGAATGACCTTCTTCACCGGCAAGGGATGCGGCAATGGCCTTGTTCAGATGAAGTGAGGCAAGCAGTGCATTTTTTTCCCGTGTTCCTGGTCGGTTATCCCCTTTCAGCAGCCTGATTCCCTGATCCAGAAAGGAAATGGCATTCCGGATCATCAGAAACCGGTTGACGGAGACGGAAATTTCCGCCGGTGACTGTTCCGGCTGATCCGTTTGATCTGTTTGATTCTGGAGAATCAGCATATGCTGCCCGATGGTGTTATAATATCCGGCGGAAAAAACCGGATTGTACATACCCGAAGACCGCAGCAATTCCCCGGTCTGCTTCTGGAGTTTCAAAAATTTTGATAACCGCCGGTCATCGTCAATGCCGGAAATCCCGGATAACACATGGGCCATGTTCATCACATTGATGCATGTGCTGACCGGATTGCCATACCGGTGGCTGAGCCGGGCGGATTGTTCAAAATAGGAAAACGCCTCTTTGTACTTTTTCCGGGCGGCGGACAATAATCCTGCCCGGTGATACAGCAGGGAAACCCCATAGAGGTCCTGGTCGTCAATGATTCTGTCCGGAGGATATTCTGCAAGCTGTTTTATGATCTGTTCTTCTGCCGGTATCATGTTGCCCAGTTCCATATTGATTCTGGTCAGAAAGGCCGAGATCAGCCGTTTTTCCTGAATCAACGAAAAACCATGGGCAGCCTGTGTCGTACCTTTTTTGTCAAGGGCAACCGAAAGAGACAGATCCATCAGCCCTTCCTTGTCTTTCCCCTGTTTCCGGGAAGCGACGCCATATTGATCCAGAAGCGTTTCCGCGTCCTCAAAATGCTTCATCGCTTTTTGCAGAATCTGCATTTTTTCATTGCCATGAACCAGGGTTGCCTGCATATACAGATTATAGGCAACGGACCTCCGGTTGACCGCAAGGTTCCGGAAAATACCGAGTTTTTGATTCAGGGAGAACGCCTTCTCAAATTGATCTACCGCATCCATATATTGTCTGTTCTCCTGAAATGCAAGCCCGAGGCGATCTCTCATTTCCGCTTCCATGGTGACCATACGCGATGGATGCTGAAGGTTTTTTTTCGCGTTGAGGACAAGCCATTCAAGCTTTTGTTCCGCCTCTGTTCTTTTCAGTCCGGTTTGCTTATTTTTCTCCACCAGAGAAAGGAGTTCCGGAAGGATCTTTTCCTGACGGCCGAGCAGATCCGTCATCTGGTCCTGGAAATGAATCCATTCGTCAGAGGGAGGCGGCAGCAGGTTTTCAGAAATCTTTGTCAGGTTTCCATAGATATTTGCCTGCAGGGCCGACATTGCTTCAGCTTCCTGTTGCAATTCATCCTGACCGGCTGCCGGCATGATGATTTCATCCATGACAAAACGATGAATTTTTTCCAACATCCTGACCGAAGAATACGGGTCCATTGTCTGCCGAACCAGCCGGATGGCATTCTGAAATGCGGAAATGGTCTTCCGGTTGTCCTCTGACTGAAAGGCGGCTGTACCGAGTCTTTGATAAAACCCAATCTCCGTATCGGGATTGTCAAAAGGCGTTCCGGCCTCCATTCTTACGGTATAATATTTCAGCGCCTGGTGAAATTGACCGAGATTGTAGTGGATATTCCCGATATTGAGCGCCAGATGGGACCGGTTATCCGGATCCTGCTGATCGTCATTCAGGAAATAGGCTTTTTTATAGGATTCAAGCGCTGCCTCTAGATGGCCCTTTTCACCATAAACAGTTTCAAGCACTTCAGAAACATAACCAAGTGTCTGGTGAAAATACTCGACCTGGCCATTGAGCTGGATCGTTTTTTCCAGAAGGGTCTTTGCTTCCAGCAGGGATGGTTTGGTATTCTGATACGTGAGAAGGAGTGCCGTACCATACAGGGAAACCGCATCTTCCGGTTGTTCCATATTGCGGGACCGGTAACGGTTCAACAGGTCATCCACCTTGTCCAGTGCGGCGGCACATTTGATGTATCCGCGATGGGCTTCCACAATACCGTACTGAAAATCAATGAGTTCGCGGAATCGGCTCATGGCAGACGGCACTTCTCCGATACGAAACAGGTATTCACCGGAAGCAATGGATTTACGGATATATCCTCTTCGGGCAAGCGCGACGATGTGTTCTTTTCCGGTAGCCGGGATTCCGGTTTTCTGATTGATCTGTGCTTCATACAGTTCAAGCGCTTCCCGAAACCGTTCTTCCCTGTATAGAATTTCGGCCAGGGCCAGGCGGGAGGCAGCAGCCGGAAAAGGCAAAAGCGGATAACGATCCAGAACCAGCCGGTAATATTCCTTTGCCTGTGCCCACTGGTCGTCTGCGACATAAAGGTCGGCAGCGCGATTGAGGGCTCCTGCAGCGAGGACGGGAAGTTCTTTATGATTTTTTTCAGACAGATCCCTGAGAAAGTATATTTTTTCTTCCAGGTCTGAACCCTCTTTGCTTTGCAGGAAATGATCCAGCGCTTGTCTGACTGCTGCGGTAACCCATTTTGTCTGATCCGGGTAATTTCGGATAATGGCCGTATACAGTGCATAGGCATCCTGATCCCTTCCGAGCTTCTTGTATATTTCAGCCTTGAGTGCCGTTGCCTCGGCATTCTCATCATCCAGTTCCGGAAATGAATGTATGACGGTATCCAGAAGACGGATGGAGGCGAGCAGCGAATCGGCACGAGAGTCTGCCTGAAAAAGCAATCTTGCGGTTTCTATGTCCGCTCTTGCCTTACTGATCCCGTTTTGCTTCCGGGACATGCTCTTGAGTTCTTCAACAGCAGATTGGATAATATGGGATTTTTCATCCGCATGTGCGGTTTTTTTCAGCCTGAGGCGGGCGTCTGCGGCAATGCCTGCGACGCTTGAAAGGGATGCAGCAGGCTCAACATGCCCGAAATCTGCCGATACGGATTGGTAATACCATATGGATGCCTGGAGTAATTCATGGTCCTCCAGAATTCTGCCGATCCGGTAAGCTGCGGAACCGGCTTCCCTGACCTTTCCGAATTCCGTCACTTTGGACCAGGCAAGAATTTTCACAAAAGGATCGAAACGGATGTCGTCGTCCAGGCGGCTGCAATAGAGGGTCTGCATTGTTGCATCCCGCTGCTGAGGGATCATGCCCTGTTCCGGCAGGAAATAGCAGTTGTCGATATTCCGGTTCAGCGGAGAGATGAAAAACAGTTTGCCGTCTGCGGCAATGGGATTGCGTGCTGTTTTGTCAAATCTCGATAATGGAAACGGTTCCGGGTCCGGCTGGTCTGTATTGACTTTAAACAAGACGGCATTGTCCCGATAGGTGACTTGCCCGTCCTGATCCGTATCGATAAAAATTCTGGCAAAAAAAATCGTTTTCCCATCGGCTGACCATACCGGCGATGAATCGAGTGCCGGTCCCTGTGTTATGGTCCGTCTTTCCCCTGTCTGTAAATCATACGTCATGATCGCGCCGGAAGGATCCGACCGGTAGCTGGTATAACAGATTTTTCGGCCATCCGGAGACACATCCGGATCAGAGCCATCCGTACCCGTATCCATCGTGCGGATCGGATGACTTTCATCCAGCCGGAGAGAGACCAGTCTGGGCAATGTTTCTCCGGGAAGAATCTGATGAAAATACAAAATCTTTCCGGATGGATCAAAACAGGCGCCGGCGTCCCTGGTTTCGCGGTCCGTAAGCCTTTTTGGAATACTTCCGGGGGTTTCAATATCCAGAAGATAGATATCGCCTTTTACATCATAACTTCTCCCGGTATAGGCAATGAAACGACCATCAGGGGAAAATGCAGGAGACGATTCAACCGAAGGGTCGTCGGTAATCTGCCTGGGGAAAACGATTTTCTGCGGATCTGCGGAATAAAGCCACAGGTCTGAAAAACCATTTTTTTCCATGGAACAGATCAGTTTCCCGGCATCACGGGAAACCGCCATGGACTGAATGGACGTGGTTTCATAAGTGGTCTGGACCGGATCTATGATTCCCAATGAATCATTTCCATGTACAGGCCAAGGAATGATCATTATCAGGAGAATCCAGAAACCCGGCAGCACGAAAATCCATTTTTGAAAGAATGATGGTCGTATCATGGTTTTTGCGTCCACGCTCCCCGGTCGTCCTGAATCTTGTCGCCGGCATCGGCATTTTCCGCATTCATCCCGGCAAATATCTGCTGCACCTTGGGCATGTCACTGTCTTTCAGGTTTTCGTTCATGTCGATCACACGCTGCATGATAACAAGCCTGGCCTGATTGACCTCGCGAACGATACTGTTAAATTCTTCCGGACTAAAACGCCGGGAAAACTCCATCAACTCCGGTGGGACCTGTTTTTTATCCATTTCAAATGGTTCCAGCAGTCCTTTGTTGTTTTCCCCGACCCATCCCAGTTTTTTGAAATAGAAAAGATCGTCGGAATGAAAATCGATGAGCTGAATAGCGGCAATGGCATCCTGTTTCTCCCTGCTTTTTACAGGAGGTTTCCGGATATTTCCCTGGGTGTCCACCCCCCTGACGGAAGCCACCATGAGCATTTCCCTGTCCAATGAGTTGTATGTTCCCAGGATCTGGTTCTCCAGTGCCGTTCGTTCACTCAACACCTCCACATCAACCTTGGCAAGGGTACAGCCGGATATGCATATCATCAAAATCAAAACCGCTCTTTTCATGTTTTCCTCCTATTGGATAAAACCGATCGCATTGTTCTCCCGGTCCATCCATATGGTATTTGCGGACATGCTGCGGAGAATTCCGACAACCGGCAAAAGCTTCAGCAGTCCTCTTTCGAGCGGATCAAGGCCGGACAGTCCGGAGATATTCAGGCGTTTCACCTGAGGGATATCAATATCCACTCCCTGAACCGAAACAACCCCTTCCAGGGAAAGGGCACCATCCATAATCGTAAGCCGCATCCATTTGGGAGATCCCTTTTGCACCAGCTTCCGCTGGGATACAATTTTTTCATTGCTCTCGGTCGGATCCAGAGAATACAAAAGCTGCTCAAGCGCCATGTTTCCGATATGCGTAAACAGCATATCCACATTCAGATCATTTAGAAATTCATGGATATCCGTGGTCACCGGGAAATACGCATATACCTGGCCGCTGACTTCCGTATCTTTTTTCTGTTCCCCGGAAACCGCCTTGCCCCAGAAACGGTCGGTCTGAATTCCGGAAAAAGAAACCGTAACGGGAATAAAAAACCGTTTCTCGACCTGTTGTATGGAAAGAGAAGAAACAATCGTTCCGCCGAGAAGATCCACCTGGAAGCCGTGCATCCGGGGTAATCCTTTCACCAGCTCCAATCCGGTCTGAAAATGCCGGAGGGTCATGGGCAAGGGGCCTTTTTCACTGCCGGCGGAAGTAAAACGGATCATCATTTCCTGATTTTGGTATCCGGTTTGCAGAGGATATTGATATTGATATATGCCGCCTGCTCCCGAAAAGCCGGCAGGAGAAGGTTTTTCCTGAATGCCGGATCGGGTCAGCACACGATCGGATAGGTTGTCGCCGGCATAACGATCTCCTTCCTCTTTGCGGTTGGTAATGTTTTCCGTCAGCAGATATTCTTTTTCCAACCGGATATCTCCCGAGAGTTCCTGAATGGAAAACGCCTGATCCTTTTCCAGAGCCACATCGGCCAATTGAACCCATGTATCTCCGGAAAGTCTAGATCCGGGAACCAGTAACAGGTTCAACCCTGCGCTCAAAGATCCTCCGGCAGAAATGCCCTGCAGGAGGTGATTCAGGACCGACATATCCGTTATGGCAATTTTTCCGGAAAAGGAACCGCCGGTTTTTTTCAGAAGATACGGCAGATTTTGTTCCCTGTTCCGGAGGATGGACTGATCCAGTCCGGAAAGGGTGAGAAGCATGGATTCCTTCAAGCCCATCGAGACGATTTCAAAATCCTGAGATAATGATAATCCGTTCAGATTGTCATGGGTCCCGGAAAAGGAAAATCCTCCTGAAACCGGTTGACGAATATCCGGAATGGTTGTCGATTTGATATTGTGAAATGACAGATTTCCCGCATAACTCCCCTTCCCTTTTTTCCCATCATAATCATATTGAAAAAACGGTTCCGCTGAAACATCTTCCAGCTGAACCGAAAAATCCGGACGGATGCTGACATCTGCATGGATATGGTTCAATGTAAAATCCGTATGGATGCTGTGAATGAACGGGAAGTCCTTTCGAAGATCCGCAAAGGAACTGTTTTGCAGATGGGTGATTTCCGATGGCGATGGCCTCCTTGCATGGATATCCCATCGCATACGGGCTGTTCCGTCAATGAAGAGTATCTGTTTCGGCTTTTGGGACAAGCGCTGAAACAGATTCCCCAGATTGATCATCAGTTCACCTTTGGCCAGGGCTTCCCGATCAGCCGTATCCCGTATATCGGTCGCCATATGGAGTTGTGCAAAATCACCGAGGCTGATCCGGTTCTGGAATCCCGTAATATCAAACCTGACCGGTCTCAGGCCATAAAGACTCAACTCAGACAGAGATCCGTTTATATCCAAACCGGTCTGGAACAATCCCACCGCATCATTTTGGATCATCAGATCGGAAACTCCGATATGGATTTCCCGGATGCCGACCAATACTTTTTCTTCCGGAAGCAGTCTGCAGAACCCATCTATTTTCTGACGGACCAAGGCAACTTCTCCCATGGACGGAATCCGTATTTTTTGAATCAGGAGGTTTTGTATCCCGGAAAGGTTGGCCGCATACCCGAACAAAGCTTTCGGGCTCTTGCGGATATCGGTGATCCGGAATTGAAATTCGGGTACGGAGATATCGTGAACGAGAATCGTTTCCTTTGTATCCACGGCAACATGGTCAATATGCAATAAACTGTCAAACCGTATATCGAGCGGGAAGTATTGCTTCAGGTCGGCGGTAAGCTGCGCAAGATCAAATTGTGTATTGTGGATCCGGATGTTCGATTTTTTATCCTTGACCCGGATCATGGGAATATTCAGGTTCAGTCTTCCTATTTTACCGGTACAGTCACCGGTTGAAAAATTTCCCTTTAGGATTGCATCCGTAACCTGCATTACGGACGGTTGGGTTTCTCCTCCCAATATAACCGGAAAATCCAAAGGGAGAAACGACTCACCAAATTTCAACAGTTCATCAATATGGATGGAAGCCTTATCCAGTGAAAAAAAAGAATCCTGTGCAGCCGTGTTATTGCCGTCCAGAACCGCATGATAGAGAAACTCGGTTCCCCGAAGGATCGTCAGTTTACCTTTGGATAAATCTATTTTTTTGCCGGCCAGGTCGATACTTCCGGTATTCAGAAGGCTGACATGGAAATCTCTGATTTCCCGGTCCCGGATCAAGGGCCCGGATACATTGATATGGTCTAGTTTCACCGAGGAATCAAAGGAGACGATCTCATTGGATTTCATTTGCAGGTTTGTGGAGATATCCAGAAAACCGGTAATGCCGGAAGATGCGACAGGGATCGGCAGAAAAGGAGAAGCCGCTGCATGAAGCGCTTTGAGATCAACATGTACGTCACTTCTCAATCCCTGCCCAAAGAGTCCCCCATCAACGGATAATGTCGTTCCGGGAAACTTCCCTTCTATGGAGATATGAATTTTTTCCGGTGTGACCGCCCCTGTTTCCGGATCCAGGATATGAGCGGCTGTTAGCAGCAGATCCACAGGGGGCAGCGGTCGATGATTGACGGCAATATCCATATGCAGTTTCAATCCGGTCTCCTGGAAGCGAATGGAAGGCGCATCCAGAATAAAAAGCCCCTTGTCTATCCGTAAATGCTTACCGGTGACCTGATCATTGACGGAAATCGCCACATCTCTCCATTCCACCCGGCCACCCACATCCAGGGGAAGATAAAACGGCCGGGTATCTGTTTCGGGTGTTTCCGGTTTGGCTTCTTCGGACTGCCGGGATGCCGGCGTTTTATCTTGAGAGGCAATCATGCCGTCAATATTGGTTCTGCCGTCGGCATGGCGAATCAGGTTGAGCGTAAAACCTTTTAGAAAAAGCCTGAAGTCAATCCTGCCGTGAAAAATATCGGCAAAGGAAATATGGAATCGAAAATCATCGATATGAAGGATGGATTCCGGATCAGGGGGCCGCGTTCCCTGTATTTTCAGACCGGAAATCCGCAAGCCTTCCGACCAGCTGCACGCTATATCGTCAATTTCAAGAGGGGCATTCAGCAGCTTTCCGGAATAATTTTCAATCATGGATTCTACCGATTCAAGCGTCAGCAGCGATGGCAGAAGAATCAACAGGTAAAGGCTTGAGGAGCAAATAAATAGACAAACCGGAAGGATCAGCGGAAGCAGTTTTTCCAGCCATATCAATGGCGGGTTTTTTGTTTGTGACATGCTCATATGAACAGCGCGATAAAACAGATTGGTTAATCCAGAACAGCCCCTTTTCGTAACAACTCCATGATTCTGTCTTTCAACGCGTGGATATAACTGATTGATTCGCCCTGCCACCATTCGGGACGTTCCGGTTCATTGTACCGGATGATTTCAAATTGCTTGTGGCCGAAAAAAATACAGGAAAAAAAAGTCCCTTCTCGAAAGTATAATTTTTCGAAACGGCCAAGCGGTATGGTGTCTGCAATATACTGATAAACAAATTTTTCAAGCCAGCCGATTTTTCTTCTATTGTTAAAACCGGCATCGATCACCAGGATCTGGTCTTTTTTGTGTTCAAAGGTATCGAGGTGCATGTGACGTTTAAAACGATCCTTCAGTGCCGTAACATCTTCCAGGGAAATATTCGTGAGTTCACCAAACAGGTTACAGACATAGCTCATGGTCGATCCACCTTTCCAATCTTGTTCGGGTTTGTCTCATTCATATCTGCCAAATTTTGATGGATTGCAGAATTTTATTCAATCCGGTTTTTCACGGTCTGTCAATACTCTTCCATGTAAATGAGGCACTTCCTTATTTCAAGGATGGAAATAATTGTATGGTTCTCTTCTGCATTGCCGAACAGAAAAATGTCCGGTTAAGATAAAATAATACAATATCAAAACAATCAGTTATTCAATATTTAAGCATTCCGCCAAAATTTCATTGAAAACGGAAACCGGTAATTTTGATCGCCGGAATCCGGTTTAACGTAAGAAAAAGGTTGAAGTTTTGCATGGTGCATGTAATTAAAAATATAGGCATTTTTAAAATTATGATGGGGCATCAATAAGTGATGAAACCGTAAAAGTCCCAATTCCGTCATGCCGGACCTGATCCGGCATCCAGAAGCTTCTGAAAAGACTGGATTCCGGGTCAAGCCCGGAATGACAAATCTTGATGGTTTCGACTTTTTACGACTTCATCAATAAGTGATAATTGTAAAATCGGATTGCGTTGAAGGTTTGGGGGTATGAATGAAAAACATGGCGCGTATACTGTCCGGGCTCTCCTTTTTGATAGGTCTGTCCTTCCTGAACGGGTGTCAGGCCATTCAGAAAGCGCATCTATCTGAAGATCCTTCCACCAAAATGAGCGTAACGGAAAGATATAACCGGGGCAGATCCTTTATAGAATCCGAATTGTACGATAGTGCGATCGAAGATTTTAATGAAACCCTCAAGCTTGATCCCTATTTTGCGCCTGCGCACAACAGTCTCGGTGTTGCCTGGAAAAAAAAGGAAAACTATGAACTGGCCATCGCGGAATTCGGCAAGGCTATTGTCCTGGACCCGGGCTTTATCGAGGCATACAACAACAGGGGCGTTACCAGTTATATCATGAACGATTATGATAATGCCGTAGAAGACTTCAACGTCATTATCCAGCAGACCAATCCGATTCTGGCCTCCGCCTATAACAGCAGAGGGATTATATGGAAAAACAAGGGCGACTATGAAAAAGCAATTTCCGATTACACCAAGGCCATTGAAATCAATCCGGGCTATGTTGTTGCCTATAACAGCAGGGGGATCGCATTTCGTGAGCAAAGACAGTACCCAAAAGCGATAGAGGATTTTTCCAGTTCCATAAAAATCAACTACTATAATGAAGATGCCTTTATCAATCGCGGCATGACCTATTTCCTGATGGCGGATTATGACAAGGCAATCAATGATTATAACAAAGCATTGAAGCTGAACTCTCATAATCCGGAGACATTCAGCAGCAGGGGTGTTGCCTGGTTTAAAAAGGGTGATCTGAAAAATTCATGGCAGGATTTCTCGCATGCCGTCAAAATGAATCCCAATCTGGCTAAAGCATACAACAGCCGGGGAATCATCTCCTTTACACTGAAAAAATATGACCAGGCAATCCAGGACTTTTCAAAGGCTGTTGAAATCGATCCCCGATATACGAATGCGTATAACAATCGGGGCATTACCTGGCGTAACATCGGAGAGTACCAGAAAGCGATTGCCGACTATACCCGGACAATGGAAATCAACCCGAGAGATCCGGAAGCCTACAATAGTCTTGCCTGGATATTATCAACCTGTCCGGATCCAACCGCACGGGATGGAAAGAGAGCACTGCAGCTCAGCACCCGGGCCATACTTCTGAGGCCGGATTCATTTAAACTGGACACGCTCGCTGCTGCCTATGCGGAAACCGGCAATTTCCAGGAAGCGGTCTCCACCCAGGAAAAGTCGATTTTGCTGATGAGCAAGAGCAAGGTTCAAAATGCAAAAGCAATGAACGAATTTCATAAACATTTACAATCATACAAAGCCGGCAAGCCATGGCGTGATACCCCGGAAAGAATGGTGAAAAATGATTCCGGTCAGCGGGCTGCAGAATCCCAATAATGGAAATCAAGGTTATGAGCACAATCGATCTGACAAATTTCAAGGAAATATGCGATTCGGTGAGAGATTCCATCCCTTCCCCGTATACGGTGTCATGGGATGAAGACTTTCAAGTCATACGAATTGTATTTGGTAAAAAAGAGGATAAACCCCTTCTCCGGACCCTTGTAAATAAATTCCCACACCAGTGGGATTTTACCACTATTGATAATGCAACAGAATTTATTGACCGTTTTATAAGCTCTATTTTTGGGATTATCCCCGGGCAGATTTTGTTTGCATCCGGCGAAACAACAGATCCAATGCTCTTTGCTGTCTGGTGGCCCTGGGGAGATGAAGATTACATCTCGCTGCGAATCGGAATCTATGACCCAAGAAATGATAACCTATTGTCAAAAGATAAGATCCGGAATCATTTGTCTGAATGGTTCAACATTAAAAAGACCTGACCTGACGGAATGGTTTTTCCCCCCTGAATGCATCTTTTCATATGCCCCACATCTTAGAACTTGAACTTTGAGAAATTTATGGTAACTATCGTTGACAGTCTCGTAAAAAGTCAAAAAATTTCTTTTTTGTCATTTGGGCAATTGATTTTGATTCGCTAAAGATTCATCAGGAGTAACCATATTGTTTTCATCTTCCTTAAAAATATTTGACCACACTTTACCGGACTTAAAGTCATATAAAATCAACTTTTCCTTAAAAAAGCTGACCCCCGGTGTTGACAATATCCACCATGATGTCCATATCAGCCCAAAACTTCGCCGATCAGTGGTTTCTGTTGTAGAATATCTGATGGCCATACACTCCAATGCGAGTGAATTTGAACTGATTAAAAAAAACACATCCGGATGGACAGCGGCAAGGGATAACTTCAAGGAAACCTGTGTCGATGTTCTGATGAACGCCATCAGTGCGGCCAAGGCGCAAAAAGAATATCAAATTGATTTTCTGGCACAGACCGCCCTGACCAAACTGATCATGGAAGAAATACGGAATCGTTTTGAAATACTGGTGGAACACTATAAAAATATCATCCGCAAGCATGAAGTTTCCGGAAGTGTCGGCATCAAAACCGTCATTCTGCTGAAAGAAGAACTCTCCAATCTTTTAAACAACCGCCGTCGAATCAAAAGCCAGGTTGCCGGTGAACTGTTTCAGTTTCTCATTGATATTCAACTGCAGGACGTTCGGAATTCCAGGGAATCCAATTTCGGACCGGATATACTTCTTCCCGATGCTTTTTTCTCAAACCCGGTTATTCATGCTGAGAATTCCACCAGCGATCATTTTCTGGCGGAAGCATATGTATTGTTCGGCAACCGTTTAACCGATCCGATCAAATACACGCCGATCATAGATCTTCTTCAGGGCTTTTTTTACAAGGTTCATCAGAAAAATGAAAAAGCGGTGATTACCGAGTCTGTGAATGATGAGGTTATGAAACAGCTCTCCGGACAGATCAATGAAGAAGATAATATTGACACGCTGTTCAATTATTTTGAGTACGAAAATAAAATAAGGGAGTCTGGAAAAGGAACAAAAAGCAAAGATGAAATCATCGGTCTCAAAAACGAAGCAAAAGCCCGGAAAAATCGCCTCAATTACCTTTACAAAAAAATCAAGACGAAAAAAATGATCGATGGAATTGCCGCATCCTTTGAAATGCAGCAGATTTACCGGGATTACTGTCCTCCTCTGAATCCATTGGAAGTCCTGAAATATCTGGTATCGCCAAAAGAAAGAAATGAAATCACAAACAAATTGAAACGATTAAAAGGCTCGGATGGGAAGACCACCAATCTGAAACCATTGCTGGAAGCGGTAAAAAATCAAAGAAAGGTCAATACCGATACCAAAAAGCATTACCTGATCCAATATATGAAAGGAATCTCCCGTTATCACAGGGATCTTCAAAACTACAAAATTTTAAAAGAAGCCATGGACTGGATCAATCTGACGGATGATGAAAACACCCTGCGATTGTCCCGGATCAACCATACACTTTATGACTTCCTGCACTCAAGCGAACAAACCGAAGTTGAAAAACCGGTCGCCAATCATGTAATATTGAAGACCGATGTACGTGGTTCCACGGATATCACCCATCAAATCAAAGAGCGGGGCCTGAACCCGGCATCCTATTTCAGCTTTAACTTCTTCAATCCGATTACCGAAATCCTCGCCGAATATGGTGCGGAAAAAGTATTTATCGAGGGAGATGCCATCATCCTGTCTATTTTTGAGAAAGAAGACACCCCCAAGGACTGGTATGCTGTCGCCCGCGCATGCGGACTTGCCATCAACATGCTGATGATCACACAACGATACAATGCGAAGTCCAAACAACACCGGCTTCCCATTCTGGAACAGGGAATCGGTATCTGCTATCGGAACACACCCCCTACCTATCTTTTTGATGGCGACAATCAGATTATGATTTCTCCGGCAATTAACCTTGCAGACCGGCTGTCAGGATGCACCAAATCTCTTCGCAAAAAATTTGCAGATCAAAAACTCCCCTTTAACCTGTATGTGTATCAAACCTCGCCGGATGAAGACCTGAACGGCACATCCGATGACCTTCTTTCACGATATAACGTAAATGGAATCGAGTTGAATCAGGATGGATTCGCCAAACTGAAGGAAGAGATCAATCTTCAAAAAATCCGGTGTTATGCTCCGGACATACAGGAAGAAAAGTTTGTCGTGTATACGGGTACTTTTCCTACAATCTCCGGAAAATATCAGCGTCTTGTCATCCGGGAGGCGGACATTCCGCTGGTTTCAAGTGATACACTGGACGTTATCCAGATGACCGGCCGCAAGTACTATGAAGTTTGCACAAACCGCAGACTTTATGAATTTATAAAAAACAACAATTAGTTATCGGTCTGATGCCAAATCTGTTGCGTCATGATCATATTTCGGATATGTGAGTTAAGACATATCATCGATGGAACCACGAACCAGGAACAATAATTGAAACCATACTATTATGGAACAAAAGACGGAATCGCATAGACAACTCCCGAAAAGAATAACGGCCCTGCTGATTTACGGTCGCCCTCCCCTTGCATTCAGTGGCATGCTGTGCGCCATAGCCGTCATGCTGACACAAGATCCGTTGCCTTACCTGCTCGGTGTATCATGTCTGTTTATATCCATGACCTTTGATCTGGTTGACGGCTGGTTTGCAGCCCGTTTTCATCCCAATAACACGATGGCCCAGCTGGCGGATCGGATCATGGATAAAATCGTTTACTCCATTATTTTTCCATTGCTCACAGCCGGGATGATGTGGCGAATGATTTTTATCAACCCCTCTTTTGCCAAAATTGAATTCCTGCATGCCATTTTCATCCTGTTAATTTGCGTTACTGTTCTGATACGGGATAACTTTGCTTCTTTCATGCGGGGGTTTGCCATCCGGAGAGGACAGGAACCGGAATCCAGCGAATTCACCCGATTGCGGACGATTGTTGCCGCACCGCTGGGTGCGTTATTATATGCCCATGCATTTCTCATCCCGGACGGGCCCGCTATTAAACTGTACTCCTGGATATCATGGCTGGGCAATATTCCGATCCGTGTTTTTTTTGTTTTTGAAATTGTTTTTCTGATTATCAATTTCGGTTCCATTGCCGGGTATTGCCGGAAATACGGCACCTATTGCCTTGATGAACTCTGCCTTGGAAATGAACATCTTAGAAAACAGATTCTGGCAATATTTCCAAACGCACTGACCGTCATGAATGCAATGATGGGACTTCTGGCTGTTTTTTTCGCCTATCAGGGAAGAATAAAAGAAGCTTTTTTAATCATGATAGGGGCGGCCATTTTTGACAAGCTCGATGGTGCCATGGCACGCAAACTCGGTCTGGCCGATGATGCCCCTGCCGTAGACGGCAAACCCAAAATCACATTCGGCGGGATTATGGACGATATTGCCGATACGGTCAGCTTCTGTGTGGCACCGGCATGGATTTACTACATCTGTCTCTCTGAAATCTCAACCATCCGGCTTCCTGTTCACATCATCGCCATTGTATATGCTGTTTTCGGCATCTCAAGACTGATCTATTTTACATTGGACAGGCATCCGATACCGGGCTATTTTAAAGGCATGCCGACACCGGCAGCGGCCCTGTTCGTCACCTCCCCCCTGATCATTCTTGCGCAGGCTTTCGAACAAGGATCCGACAGCATCATTTTCTGGTACTATTTCTGTTCCGGTATCATGGTTGCTGCTGCATTCCTCATGAACCTTTTCCCCGCAAAATATGTGCATGTCGGACGCATGATGGATAAAAACCCATGGATCGGACGCATTGATCTGCCGCTGGTGGTCCTTTTTGCATTTACACCATACCTTGGGTATTTTGCCTTTATCCAGTTGCTGCTGTATGCAATTTCGCCCATAATGTCCAAACGAAACGCGGGCTGAACAGCCCGAATCGGATTCCATCAAACAAGGAGGACGTAACATGAACAGAAAATTATTTTTCTATTACGCTGTCGTTTTTTATATTGTTTTTCTCGCTTTCGGAAAACCGGCATTCGCAGACAAATCTTCCGTTCGTATTGAAGCTCCGGAAACTGCTGCCATCGGACAGGAGATTACCATCACACTGCATGTGTCCCACGATGGAAATAATTTTATTCATCACACAGACTGGATATATGTGAAAATCAATGATCAGGAGATCAAGCGCTGGGAATTCGGCATGTTTGACACGCCTGAATCGGAACATTTCACCCGTGAAATCCAATATACGGTAACTGGTCCTATCACCATCACAGCAGAGGCAGATTGCAATATGCATGGAAGTGCCGGTATTGCCGAAAAAAAGATCCCCATTCAATAAACCGGGAAAAAAGTCGGACGCCCATCAAAGTTGTATCATGGGGCATATATGTATCGAATTTATCGATACATATATGCCCCATTTGATTTGAACAACCAGCCATAAACCGAACGATCAGAGAAGTTCCGGCCCATTCATACCGGGGTTATCCGGGCGGACGTCTTATCAAAAATTTAAATATTTTCAGCTTGATGTCTTCTTGATCCGATTCTATATTCACCATTTTCAAAAACAAAGAATCAATCATTTTTTTTGATCCATATTGGGCATATATTTTGAATAGTATTTGAGTAGAATATTAGTGAGTTCGTTGTTCTGTTGATTGCAAAGCCAGGAATACAATTGCCCCTGACTCCCCTTGAAAACAAACCTGAAACCCCACCAGGTAGGATCGTTCAAGGGGAGTCTTTATTTTCATTGCAGTCCTCATACTAATGCTTGAAAAGTTTTCCCATCTATTTTACACTACTTAAAAAATAACCACTTCACTCCTTTACGGAAAGCAACCATAAAACCCCATGTCTACGGAAAACACCTTCTCAGATGAGCTGATTGAACTTGAGCCGGAGATACATGAATGTCTTGCTCATGGTTCAACGTTCCTGACATTCCCCAAAAAACTGGAGACATTTTTTACCGCACTGGATACCCCCAAAAGAAGAAAACGGTATTTTCTGCTCGGACTCAGCGCAATTATTCTGTTTGATCTTTTCTGTATTGCAGATCGTTTCATGCTGCCGGATGTTTATATTACCGCCTGGAAGATCAGACTTGGCATTGTCACGCCGTTGATGTGCCTTTTTCTGATTTTGATCCGGATTAAATCGTTTTACCGGTATATGGATTTTTTTGCCGGTTTTCTTCTCCTGCTGACCTCTGCCAGCATTGTATGGTTTCTCATGCTCAGCCAGCATCCCAATGTGGTTCACTATCACACCGGAATCATATTGATCATCACCTTCGGAAATATCGTCGTGAGAATTCGTTTCCGATATGCATTCGGATATTCGGCCGCCATCCTTCTCTTATATGTCATCGGGATCGATCATGTTTCTCAGATGCCGGTTGCGGCGGCACAAAACAGCTCCCTGGTGCTGCTCACCGCAGCCGTGATCAGCCTGATCGGCAATTACCAGCTGGAAGGAGAAATACGAAGAGATTTTCTCTTAACCCTTCTGCAAAGAATCAATACCATCAAGCTTGAAGCAAACAATCGAAAACTCGAGCAGCTTTCCATATCCGATGAGCTGACCGGAACAGCCAACAGAAGACATTTTGACAAAACCTTCGAACGGGAATGGAGTTCTGCAGCCAGAAACCAATATCCTCTTTCTCTCATTTTTCTCGATATTGATTTTTTTAAATCCTATAATGACAACTACGGGCATCAGGCAGGAGATCAGTGTCTGAAAAAAATCGGTGAAGCATTAAACCGGAATATCCGAAGGTCCCATGACCTTCTTGCCCGGTATGGAGGTGAAGAATTTATCATCCTTCTTCCGCACACGGAAATGGAAGAAGCCCTTAACCTGTCTGAAAAAATCCGTCAATCTATCGAACATATCAATATCAAGCATGAATTTTCCCAGATCGCGAATCACATCACCGTCAGTCTGGGTGTCGCAAGTGCCGTCCCGACCCCCCAAACCGACTCCTCCTATCTTGTGGAACAGGCTGATGCAGCGCTCTACCAGGCAAAAAACAATGGACGAAATCAGGTAGTTCGATACAGTGACCCGGTTTAGGCATGGAACATATTTTCAACCATTGTATCAGGCAAAAAAAGGAAGGATATGAAAGTGTATACCAAAACAGGAGACAGGGGAAAAACAAGCCTGTTCAGCGGCGAGAGGGTTTTGAAATGCCATGACCGTGTTGAAACATATGGAGAAATTGACGAACTGAATTCCTTTATTGGAATGCTGTTAACATTTCTGCCAAAGGAAGAAAAACAGATTGTTTCCGAAATTCAAAACATCCAGAGAGTCCTTTTTCAGATCGGCTCATGGCTTGCCGTAACCCCTGATTCCGGTTATGCTGCTCAACTGTCACCCCTGGACCCGGCTTTTATCGAAAATCTTGAACAATCCATTGACCAAATGGATCAGGCATTACCGGAACTCCATTCGTTTATCCTTCCCGGCGGCGGACAGGCAGCAGCAACAGCCCATGTGGCGAGAACCATTTGCCGCCGGGCTGAGAGACATTTGATTCGTCTTGTTCAAAACGAAAAACCTTTGGGTAAAAAAACGGAAGAACGGATGGCGATCACTCAAATTTACCTGAACCGCCTGTCCGATTACTTCTTTATCTTGGCAAGGTATTGCAATATGCTGATGGATATAGCGGATATTGAATATCTGCCGCAAAAAAAACCTGCTGATACGGCATGATACATAAGGAATACAAAACTGAACTGACCGGCGTCAGGTACCTGTCCGCTGCGACATATGAGGCCTCTTTTACTCGGCCCAAAAATTTTTCTTTTCTGCCCGGCCAGCGGATCCGTTTTTCTGCAAAGACCATTCAACGGGACTATACCATCGTTTCCGGTCCGCAAGACGACAGGATTACATTATGCATCCATCATATCAAAGATGGAAAATTTTCAGGTATCTTTGCATCAACAACTCCCGGAACCCAATTCATGTTTACCGGTCCTCATGGATATTTTCGGTATTTTCCTTCGGATGATCAGGCGGTATTCATTGCCACCGGAACCGGCATTGCGCCGTTTGTCTCGTTCGTTCATGACCATGTCCGCGGTTTTATACTGCTCCATGGAATAACCGGTCCGTCAGAGCAGTATTATAAGGAACAACTCATTTCCGCCGCATCCCTTTATATTCCTTGTTTTTCATCCCGTCTGCCGGATCGGCAAAATACGTCCGCCGGTTTTCATGGCCGTGTGACCCGGTACCTGGAAAAAAACCTGCCTTCCGGAAAGTATCATTTCTATCTGTGCGGGAGCGCCGGCATGATTGCCGATTCGCTGCCGATTATCGATGAGCGGTTTCCGGAATCGAAAGTGTTTATCGAAAGCTATGCATAAAGGCCGGGAATCTCAAGTAATGAAATACCTGAAATCTGCCGCCCAGCAAAGGATAATCATTTATCATTATTTAAAAATATTCCGTCGAAATCCCCTTGTTGAAGCAGCCATCCTCTGATAGAGTATGGTCGAAAATGGTTCAAAACCATCGGGCTGTTTCCGATAAATGGATAAAAAAACATGGAAAACACGGATACTGAAATCAATAACCCTATTCATTTGTTTAGAGAAGCTTTTGAAAGCGCATCAGACCCGATTCTGGTCACCATCCAGCAAAAAATAGTATTGATCAACCACTCTTTTGAAAAATTGCTCGGCTGGACAAAGGATGAGATTATCGGCAAGGATTTTACGGATTACACGCTGGATTCAAAACCATTGCAAAACTATGTAAAAGGTTTGGCCCGGAAGAAAACAGATGATTTCTATTCCGCAAAGTTAAAAGGCAAACATGGTCCGGTTGATGTCAGTATCTGTTCGACAAAAGTATATATCAACGGCCGGTACGGAAGACTGGCCGTTTTGAAATAATCCTGTTTCCGGTTCTTGATATCACGCTCCCCGAAACATGAAATACACCGCGCCCACAAGACAAAGGCCTGCCCAGAGGTAATCCAGCTTCAGCGGTTCTTTCAGGTACATTACGGAGAACGGAACGAAAATAGACAATGTGATGATCTCCTGCATGATCTTCAACTGGCCGACAGTCAGAACGCGATAACCGATCCTGTTGGCCGGGACTTGCAGCAGGTACTCAAACAATGCGATTCCCCAGCTTACGAACGCGGCGATTATCCATGGTTTGTTATTCAACTCCTTTAAGTGTGCATACCAGGCAAAGGTCATAAAAACATTGCTGCATATCAACAGAAAAATGGATTGTAAAACCGGATTCATCTTCTTCCTTTACGATCTATCTGATCACCGCCGGATGCTTGTGGTGTATGCCCCGGCGCCGTAGGGTTCAAAATTATTTTCCAGAAGTCCGGAGCCAGGAAAGGATATACTCTGCAACCTCTCTCCATCCTGGCTCGCCCATGATCCAATGGGCATGATTTTCAAATTCCTTATAGGTCGAAACCGCTTTGTATTTTTTTGCCACCTGTCGGACGACCGATACAGGGGTGATCCGGTCCTGTGTACCACCGATCACCAGAACCGGGCAGGTCACGAGAGAGGCGTCCACCCTGGATGCTCCTTTTGAGTCAAACAGCCAGTATCCGATCTCAAAGGCAGCCCGTCCCGATTCATAGACAAATTTTTCATATACCTCTTTCTGCGCCTTTTCCGGAAACAGATTCAGCATCGAATAGGCCGCCTCTGCAAAGGTCTGGCGCATCGGTTTTCTCCAGAAACCCCAGGTTGTCTGCATCGACCAGAAACTCTTTATCACAGAAGGTGTAATCGCCAGTATCCCGGCCGGGGCAGCCGGAGTCAGCAGAACAATCGCCTTTGCCAATCCCCGGGCACTCAGCATCTGTGCCAGCAATCCTCCCATGGAGTGGCCGACGATGATCGGCGGTTCCCCCAGCCGGCTGATCTCCTGTTCCAGAAATGCGGCGTAATCCAGGAGGCTTGTCGTGCCGAGGCGGGAATCCGGAACGCCTTTCGGGTCCATGTCATGGTACGGCAGGGTTGTCGCAATGCATCTATAGCCCGCTTCCTCAAAAACCTGCCGGTAATCCGCCCAGTACCACGCCCCGCCCCACATGCCGTGAATCATAAAGATGGTATCTGTTTTCATTAATTTCATCCTTTTTAGTTTCAGGTTTAAAGCCTCAACATCCAGTGAAGCCTGCCATTTCTCTTTTCAATGGCAGCTTCAGGGCATATTTCCATGTAGCAATAACAACGGAACATCAGTTGCCTGTTTTCAGTTTTTCCCAGTATTTTTCATAGACCAGGATGGCATCGCCCACGTCGATCTGGAATTCCCCCCTCTCGATATCTTCGGAATCCGGAAAAACGGTTTTATTGTTTTTCAGGGCTTCATCGTACAGGGCCATGGCCGAGGCGTTGGCCGGAGCATAGCCCACGAATTCGCAGATCTGTTTGGCCATGTCCGGACGAAGGATGTAATCGATGAAGCGGTGTGCATTTCCCTTGTTCGGAGCATTGACCGGGATGATCATGTTGTCCACCCAGAAGATGGCGCCTTCCTTGGGGTAGGCATAGGAAATGGCCGGATTTTCCGCGGAAGCCATGTAGATTTCCCCGTTCCAGATCATTCCTGCGATGACCTCCTGATTGAGAAACGCCTGTTTGGGGGAATCCGACGCGAACAGACGGATGTTGGGCATGAGGGTTTTCAGCTTGATGTAGGCTGCCTCGATGTGGGCGGGGTCCGTGTCGTTGACCGAATAGCCCAGTACCTTCAACCCCACACCGAACACCTCACGGATATCGTCGTTGAACACCAGTTTGCCCTTGAATCTGGGGTGGAACAGATCCGCCCAGGACGAAACTTCTTCCTTTTTCACCTTGTCCGCATTGTAGCCGATGGCGGTGGAGCCCCAGACATACGGCACACTGTAGGTATTGTCCGGATCATAGGGTTTGTTCAGCAGACGTTTATCCACATGCTTGAAATTGGGAAGGCTTGCCTTGTCGATGGGGCTCAACAGGCCTTCCTTTCTCATTTTGTGTACAAAATAGGTGGATGGGAAGACCACGTCATAGCTTCCGCCCTTGAGGATTTTCAGGCGGGCATACATGGATTCATTGCTTTCGTAGGTGGCGTACACCACCTTGATACCCGTGTCTTTCTGGAAGGAGGCGATCACCTCGTCCGGAAGATACTCGGTCCAGTTGTATACATAGACCTCGGGTTTGTCCGCGGCAAAAACCGGAGCAGCCAGCATAAGCGCCATCATCACCAACATCCATTTTTTCATTTTCGTTTCTCCTTTACAAGAAGATGGGAACAGAACACGCTCACCAGGGTGAACGCGAACAACAGTGTGGACAAGGCGTTCACCTCGGGTTTCACACCCAGGCGAACCATGGAATAAATTTTCAGGGGCAGAATATCGAAATTCGGCCCGGTCACAAAAAAACTCACGATGACGTCATCCAGAGACAGGGTAAAGCTCACCAGCCATCCTGCCATCACCGCAGGCAGGATCAGCGGGAAGATGATATGGGTAAAAATCCGGAGCTCCCCTGCCCCGAGATCCCGGGCCGCGTCAATGATGGAGCGGTCAAAGCCCTGGAGCCTGGCAAAGACAATGGTTACCACAAAGGGAAAACTGAAGGTGATATGGGCCAGGAGCAGGGTCAGAAACCCGGGCTTCATGCCGATCAGGATAAAAAAACTGAGCAGGGAAATCCCCATCACGATATCCGGGCTCATCATGACACAGAAAATCAGGGTATGCAGCACCTTCCGCCCGGCAAAGCGGTACCAGTAAAACACCACGGCAGCCAGGGTGCCCAGAACGCCGGACAGCACGCTGGAAATCAGGGCTACGGTGATGGAATTGACAAAGGCTTCCATCAGCAGGCTGTTGTTGAACAGATGGGTGTACCATTGCAGGGAAAATCCCTTCCACACCGTGGAATACCGGGAGTTGTTAAAGGAAAAAACAATCAGAATCAGAACCGGCACGTACAAAAACAGATATACCAGGGTCAGATAGGAGGCTCCGAGCAGTCGTTTCACAGGCCTTTCTCCACGGATGCGTTTTCCATGCGTTTGCGGACCCCGAAATACAGGAGCATCAGCACCAGCATGCACAAGGTCAGAAACACGCCGGCCGCGGAACCAAAGGGCCAGTTTCCGGCGGTCAGAAACTGGTTTTTGATGAAGTTTCCGATGAGCATGGACTTGGCCCCTCCCAGAAGGTCGGGGATATAAAACAATCCCATGGCCGGGAGAAATACCATGATGCACCCGGCCACCACACCGGGCAGGGACAGCGGCCAGATGATCCTGATGAAAATCGGAACGGAACCGGCGCCCAGATCACGGGCGGCCTCGATCAGCCGCCGGTCCATCTTCTCCATGGATGCGTAGAGGGGAAGAATCATGAACGGCAGCAGGGAATACACAAGCCCCGCGTAAACGGCCTTGTCCGTATACATCAGCGCCAGAGGTTCATTGATCACCCCCAGGGCCGTCAAAACAGCGTTGATCACCCCGTTGGTCTTGAACAGGATCACCAGGGCGTAAGTCCGGATCAGGGAGCTGGTCCAGAAGGGAATGATCACCAGAATCAGAAGAACGGACCGGTAGGCTTTGTCGGCGCGGCTGATGAGCCAGGCAAAGGGGTAACCGACAAGCAGGCAGATCAGGGTGCTGAAGAACGAGTAAGTCACGGATTTAGTGAAAATCTTGAAATACACCGGTTCGAACAGGGACAGATAATGGGAAAGGGTCAGGGGCGGAGCCACGAACCGGGATGCGTCGCGGGAAAGAAAACTGATCAGCACGACCAGGAGGTTGGGCACCAGGATAAACACAGATATCCAGGCAACAATGATAAAAATCGCTGTATATTTAAAGGATATCAGCCTATTCATCGGGCAGCACCGCCTCCCATCCGTCGATCCAGCTCAGGCAGACCTCCTCACCCGGCGCATAGTAAATATCGGCGGCATCCTCATTGAAAAACTCGGTTACAAAAACCTCCTGACCGTTGTCCAGCCGAATGATCAGATCAACGGTGGTGCCCTTGTAAATCAGATCCTGAACCTTCCCGGCCAGGAGGGGCGGTTCACATGGTTCCTGGCTCCGGCGTTCCACCTTCATGTCTTCAGGGCGGAGCAGGATCTTGACCCGGTCCCCCTTAGAAAACCCCCGGTTGTTCAGGAGATTCATGCTCACCCCCGACATGGCCACATCCATGCGTCCCCGGTCCGTGGCCGTGACCGTTCCGTCCAGCAGGTTGCTTTCCCCTACGAAATTGGCCACAAACATGTTGGCCGGCTTTTCATAGATGTCCTTGGGTGTGCCGTCCTGCTCGATACGTCCGTGATTCATCACCACCACCCGGTCCGACATGGTCAGGGCTTCTTCCTGATCGTGGGTCACGAAAATAAAGGTGATACCCAGCTTGCGGTGCAGCTGTTTGAGTTCAATGCGCATGTCCTTGCGCAGCCGGTAATCCAGCGCGGAAAGCGGTTCGTCCAGAAGAAGGATCAGGGGTTCGTTCACAATGGCCCGGGCAATGGCCACCCGCTGCTGCTGTCCACCGGAAAGCTGAAAGATTCTGCGGCGATCCATTCCCGAAAGCTTGACCATGGCAAGGGCTTCGGCCACCTTTTCCCGGATCACGGCTTTTCCCAATTTTTTGATGGTCAGGCCAAAGGCGATGTTTTCAAACACGGTCATATGGGGAAACAGGGCGTAACTCTGGAACACCGTATTCACGTCCCGTCGGCTTGCCGGAACATGGGTGTGATTTACGCCGTTAATGAAAATATCCCCGGAATCACATGTCTCCAGGCCGGATATGAGGCGCAGAATCGTTGTCTTTCCGCATCCTGAGGGTCCCAGAATGGTCAGAAACTCACCGGATTGAATATCCAGATGGATATCCTTCACCGCCCATTGATCATGGAATTTTTTGCCGACGCCCTGCAACCGAATAACCGCCTGTTTCATGTTCAATCTTCCTTATTTAAGCGATGGATTTTTATAATTATTGAACAGAATGTCAACATTTGATTCATTTTTTCAAAAAAAGCGCTGCCTGATTTCCATTTTGACAAATCAAAGCCGAATCCGTACAGTGAAACCGATAAAAATAATGATTGATAACAATCTATTTATAACCATCACGTACATAGAACAAACCGACCATGAATAACGCCGAAACAATATTCCCTGATCACGGGACCGCCCCTGCAAATGAACAACAGGAAGATGTTGTATATCTTTGCCAGGTCAGCGAAACCGTCTCCTGCGGAGCCTGTTGTGGATTGTATAATCTTGCGGGATTAACGAAAGATTCGCTTGAGACGATTCTGGTTCAAAGAACAACGGCATTTGAACGTGTTCCGAGAACCATAGAAGGCATTGACGGGTTTTGGAAGAAAACGGAAGGATGGACGCCGGCGGAAAGACCGTTTCCCCACTTTCACCACTGTGTGTTTTTAGGCATGGTCGGCAAATCAAAACAACGCGTCGGATGTCTGCTTCATCCGGCAGCTTCCGGAAACAACGGGATAGACTGGCGGGGGCTCAGCTATTATGGCGGCATGGCCTGCCGGACCTATTTCTGCCCCAGCTATCAACATCTGCCGCCTCGCTATCTGAAGATCCTGAAACAAACCGTGAACCACTGGTTTCCCTTCGGCCTGATGGTTACCGAGTTCAGACTGCTGACGGCACTTTTCGAGGCGCTGGAAAACAAAGCAGGCAGGCAGATAACACCGGACGATTTTCTACAGTCACCCCAGGCGGCCGACCGTCTCCGTGAATTGCTGGAGATCAAAACAAACTGGCCGTTTCGGTCAGCCTCGTCTCCCGGACCATGTCATTATATGTTTGAAAACGGGGAATATCAGAGGCCTACCGCTCAACGGACGCATCCGGATATCCCACTGTCAACATATGAAACGATTTTCATGGAACTGGAGTCGGAATTTGCTTCAAAGCATGATCTTCGGACCGCTGAGGCGATACTGGATAAACTGTTTTCAGAAATAACGGCCGCTATTCAACCGCGCTGACAGTACCGTTTCCGACTTCTTAACGAACGATTTATCTGCTCGTTTCAGACTATTGACACACAAATGCCTTTACTATATAGCCTTCTGCAGCAAGGTGCCGGCTTTTTTATCCTTCCTTGTCGTAAAAAAATCCTTCAAACACAAAGGAGATGCAATGAAATATCATATCGCGAAGCCTATTATGGTCAAGGCTATTGTCCTTTTTGTCGCTATGACCCTTTTTATTGGAAACAGTCCTGCTGCATCGGAAGAGGAATTGAACCTGAAAAAAACGAACAGAGCGGCATCCGTTCCCAGCCGGGAGCTGATGAAAATCAATCAAATTGATCAGGACATCCGGATTTCATTGACCTATCCGGCAGGTGATAGTCCGAAAGTTTTTACAAAGGGATGGATTTTCGGGGCCCGCTGCCTGGTCGGTCCGATCACCAGGAAACAAACGGACATCTCCGCAGATGTCCGCTGGAAAGGAACAGGCACTTTCACCCCGGACCGAGGGCCTCTGAGCAGGCCGGTTTTTAACGGGCCCGGTACGAATCACATAACCCTTTATGTGGAAAGGGATGGACGGACTGTATCTGAAAAGACCTTCACCGTGGAGGCAGTGGACCCCAAGGGATATGCCGGCCTGGGAAGCATCGCCCACTGCCCGAATGACACACATGGATGTCCTGCCTGCCCCCATTCCGTCAGAGGGCCGATCCAGTCAGGAAGCCCGAATGTGCTTATCGAAGGGAAGCCGGCTGCGAGAGTAGGCGACCCCGGAATTCATGCCGCGTGCTGCGGACCGAACACCTTTGTAATCACGACAGGTGACCCGAATGTACTCATCGACGGAAAACCGGCTGCAAGACTGGGCGACCAGACAAAGCATTGCGGCGGAGCTGGTAAGATCGTGAGCACACAATAACAGGTCGAATAAAAAGGAACAAGGCTGTCAATCCCTG
>QZKS01000079.1 GCA_003599865.1 Desulfobacteraceae bacterium | reverse complement strand
CCAGACATCTGATAAAACAATATGTGGAGATTATCCAACATGAAACAAATTAACTCACACCCCTTTACTTTCCTCTTGCTTTGCCATTTGGCGTTAGCTTGAGGGGGGAATAGGTTAAAAAAAAATACTATTTCCAAATGCGGTTACCCTGGGGTCTTAATCAGGAACCGGATGCCGGAACCGGTCCGGCATCACGGCAGGCCTTCAGATCAGTAGTCGCAAATGGATTGTTCCACGCTCCTGGGAATACCCTCATAAGGTGTCCACCGGTTGGATTTCACCTCTTCGGGATTTCGCATGTTCTTCAGGATTTCAATGCTGGTCTTGTAGCCCCTTCTAAGCCTTGCCGCATCAATGGCCATCCCGCAGATCTGGGAGACGGCCTGAATCAGGTTTACATCCTCCAGGGTGAAATCCCAGGGCTCGGCCGTATACACGCGCAGGGCTCCGATCAACTTCCCGTGCACCACGATGGGAACCGCAAGGATGGAGGCAATCCCCTCTTTGGCCGCTTCTTCCGGATACTGAATTCGGGGATCATCCAGCACATCATAGATCGCGACCGGTTCTTCTCCCAGCGATTCCTGAATGGAATGCATATAATTGACCGGACCTTTTTCCAGATAGGTCTTGCTCAGCCCGAACGAGGCCGCAAGTTCCAGTTCATCGGTTTTCCGGTTCAGCAGAAATATGGAGCATCCCTTGACACCCAGAGCGGTTTTAACGCTTTCCGCCGTCATCAGCACCACCTCCTCCGGGTCCTTGCTCTCGGAAATCGCCCGGGTAACCTTTAGAAACGTCTCATAATGCATAAAATGTTTTTCCATGAGAACACCTCCTTGTCTGTTTGGGGGTAGACATCAAAAAAACAGCCGTTCATCATTCCAAAAAGAATACTTCAACAAATATGCAGGCAGACGGAACCGGATGAAGCGGAAAAAGAGTTCGTGCCTTAATGTTACAGGTAAGCTTGCCAATGAATGGAAGTGGAAGTCAGCTCGATTGGAAAGTGTATGATTTTTCTATATCCCAATACCGTCCGGATTGTCAATCATCGTTTCCGGCCCGGCCCCCTATCCTCTTGACACACCCCTGTTTCTTGCATATGAAATGATATCGAAACTTTTAAAAACAGGGGGATATGATCACCATGAACATTGCCACAAGGCTTACCGAGCAGGCACGGAAACAGCCCCATAGCAAGGCCGTCACCGTACCGAAAAAGTCTCTGTTCAAGGCTGGTTATACCTATGAATCCCTGACATTTCGAGAACTGGAAGAGCGTTCCCGGCAGTATGCCCTTGGTCTTAAAAACATGGGTTTTACAAAAGGAGACCGGACCCTGATTTTTATCCGGCCGTCCCTTGATTTTTCCGCCCTCACCTTTGCCTTGTTCAAACTGGGCCTGATCCCCGTGTTCATTGATCCGGGCATGGGAAAGGAAAACCTCTTAAGAGCCATCGAACAGGTAAAACCCATTGGACTGATTGCCGTTCCCGAGGTCCATATCCTGAGACTTTTTTATGCCGGCGCTTTTTCCTCCATCCAATATTTCATAACTTCCGGAAACCTGAGATGGGGCGGGATGAAAAGCCTGAATCAATTGAAAGCCTCAGTTCCCGGTTCGAAAGACCGGAAAATCGAAGAGGTGAATCCGGAAGATACGGCTGCCATCCTGTTTACATCCGGCGGAACCGGAATCCCCAAAGGGGTTGTCTACACCCATAAAATTTTTTCCGAACAGACCGATATCCTGAAAAAAATCTACCGCCTTTCGGAACAGGATGTGGATGTTCCGGGGTTCCCCCTGTTTTCACTCTTTACCATTGCCATGGGTATCCAAAGCTGTATCCCGGATATGAATCCTTCAAAACCCTCAAAAGCCAACCCCCGGAAACTCGTGGCCAATATCCGGGACAATAAGGCCACCTTTGCCGCCGGTTCTCCTGCCATATGGGAACGCGTGGCGGATTACTGCCTGGAACATCATATCACCCTTCCGACCTTGAAATCCCTGGTGATGTTCGGCGCTCCCATTTCCGTTGCCCTTCATCGGAAGTTCAAGAATGTCCTGGTCAATGGAACGACCTATACCCCTTACGGCGCAACAGAATCCCTTCCGGTTGCCAATGTGAGCGGGAAATATATCATGGAAAACACGAGCGACCTCACGGATCAGGGAAAAGGCACCTGTCTGGGCAGGCCGGTTCCTTCCATCCAGGTAAAAATCATCCGGATTTCGGATGAAGCCATTGAAGATTTCAAGGACGTGACGGAGATGCCCACCGGCCGGATGGGAGAAATCATCGTTTCCGGATCCGTGGTTACCGGAGAATACTATCAGATGCCGGACAAGACCCGGGATGCCAAAATATACGATCATGAAAACCATACATTCTGGCACCGGATGGGCGATATCGGATATCTGGATGATCAGGGACGCCTGTGGTTCGGCGGACGATTGACCCATCGTGTGGAAACCGCGGACGGAATATTAAGTTCCGTGCAGTGCGAAGCGATTTTCAACCGTCATCCGGAAGTCAAACGGACGGCGCTCATCGGACTGAAACGGAACGGGGAAACCATTCCGGCCATTGTCGTGGAACGAAAGGACCAGGCCGTCCCGGAAGGACCGCAAAAGCAGAAAATGATCAAGGAGCTGCGCCGCCTGGGAAAAGAATATGAGCACACCCAGAATATCAACGATTTTTATTTTCATCCGTCCTTTCCCGTGGATGTCAGACACAATATCAAGATCGACCGGCTCAAACTGCGGGATGAGGCCAATTCCGGAAGGCTTTAGACATTCTCATGATCGCGGCCCGGCCCTGCCGCCTCCCACGCGAGAATCGCTTTTTTTCTGGCAGTCCCCCACCGATATTGATGAATCCTCCCGGATTTGGTGATCACCCGGTGGCAGGGGATCAGAAAGGAAACCGGATTGAGGGCAATGGCATTGGCGGAAGCCCGGGTTGCGGACGGCCTGCCCGCACGCTTTGCAATATCCTGATAGCTGAAAAGACTGCCGGACGGGATCGCCAGCAGCGCCCGCCATACATTCACCTGGAAATTGGTTCCCTTCACATGCAGATGAAAGGGTTCCGAATCCCTTCCGGCCCTGCCATCAAATATGCGGCTCAACGTCGGCCGGATATGATCCGGATCTTCCACAAACACCGACCCGGGCCATGTCTGTTTGAGCTGGATCAAGGAGGCAGGACGGTTTCCCTTGTCCACAAACCCGAGAAAGCAGATTCCTCTTTCCGTGGCGGCAAGCAGGCATTCCCCGAACGGCGATTGTGCGAATCCGTATCGAATCCGCAAACCCGAGCCCATGCGTTTGAACTCGCCCGGCGTCATGGCATCCAGGGTCACAAACAGATCGTGCAGCCGTCCCGGACCGGACAGCCCGGCGTCCAGAGAAACATCCAGAAGATTTTTGGACTCGGCCAGTTTCTGCTTGGCATATTCCAGGGTCAGGGTTTGCAGAAACCCGACGGGAGTAATCCCCGCCCATCGTTTAAAGAGTCTGGCAAAGTGATACCGGCTCAGGTTCACACTTTCGGCAATCTGATCCAGATCCGGCCGGGACCGGAAGTTGTCCTCCAGAAACCGGATCGCCTTTTCGATCCGCAGATAGTCCTGATGCTGCTGTGAAAAATCGATTTCCGTCATATGGCTATTTTCCTCCTTTGCCTGCACTCTACTGAAATCGGATCACAATAGCCACCCGAATCTTGCTGAATTTTTGATTTTAAAAAAAGGGGGCCCGCGATCAGCCTGGATAAAACATTTTGAATAATCAACTGGTCATCATGAATGATCAATGCTATTGATCATTTGATTATCCGGCGATTCACTGATTATCTGGAAAACAAAACGACTGATCCGGGAATATGGATTCAATATTAATCAGTTCATGCCTGCTGGGAAACCCGGTACGGTATGATGGGAAAATCAAGCCCCTGAAAAATCATCTGATTGAAGCCTGGAAACAGGAAGGAAGGCTTATAGCCTTTTGTCCGGAAGTGGCAGGAGGCCTGCCGGTTCCCCGGCCGCCGGCGGAGATCCAAGGCACCGGCGGCGGAGAGGCTGTTCCGGCCGGATCGGCCCGGGTGATCGACAACACCGGCAGGGATGTGTCCGCGCAATTTATTGCCGGTGCAACCATGGCCCTTGAATTGTGCAGACAGCACCGGATCCGGGTTGCCATCCTGACCGATCTGAGCCCGTCATGCGGCAGCACAAAAATCTACAACGGCGAATTTGCAAAAGAAACGATTATCGGTGTCGGTGTCACCACCGCATTGCTCCGCAAAAACGGGATTACGGTTTTCAATCAATATCAGATCCGGGAAGCAATGGATTCCATAAGCGCTGCCATCAATATAGACATACCCTTCAATTGATGCGCTTCAACGACATGAGATACGGCTCCGTCTGCTCTTTATCCTTGGGATAATAGTAGTTGCCATAGAGCTCCTTGTTGTCATTTTTCATTTCAAGGGTCGCTGTGTAATATACCGAACCGCCCGTTAAAAGTACCAGATAGAGCTTGTTGCCGCTTACCATGCCTTTGATGATATATTGTCCAAGGTTGCCCGTTACCGTACTGCCACTCTGCTCGAATTTTCCGGCACCCCAACCCAAAAAGGTATTATCGGCATACACGGAATCCTGCCATTCTCCGGTTACACTGATCGACGGCGCAGTACTCTCCGCTTTGGCCGACAACCATTTATCCACCTCCGTGACCTGCAAAGCTGTGCTGCAGGCAACGAGGCTGAAAAGCACCAAAATAACCAGCGACAATAATGTAAATCTCCTCATTTTTGCAAGTCCTCCTTATTAGATATGACTAATTTATAGCACGTCATTACGAACCTGTGTCATAATCCGGAATCCGTTCATTCGCCGTGCCGACAGATAGATCTCGATACTGCGCCGAAGTCTATCACCTATAATTTGGGGATATCTGGGATAAACCCTTGCTTTTTGAGGAGTCAATATAAGCAAGCGTCGATTTTGTGTCAATAGACTTTTGTACGTGATACAGGGCAATCGCATATCTTTGTGGAACAGAATTTGCTGAGATCTTTTTTTCCTTCATGGCTCCGGTCATGATCATATGGAAAGAGTTGAAATAGGCGTTGACTGATAAGCGAATTAATGTTAATTGAAAATCATTATCAATTAGGATACAGGGAATTCAAGTGGAAGATCATAAAAAAAGGTTTGATATCATCATCCGGAAATTAAAGGATCATGGCCACAAGCTGACGCCTCAGCGGCTGGCGATCGTTACAATTCTTGCCAGGAGTGAAGGCCATCCCAGTGTTGAAGATATCTTTCATCAGATTAAAAAAAAATTTCCCACCATGAGCCTTGCCACTGTATACAGAAATATTGTATTGATTAAATCATTGGGTGAGGTTCTGGAATTAGGGTTCCCGGATGGGAGCAACCGATATGATGGAAACAACCCGACCCCCCATCCACACGTCATCTGTATCAAGTGTAAAAAAATTGTCGATCCGGATCTGGATAGCCTGGATGAAATACAGAAAGAGGTTGCATCCGAGACCAATTTTACCATTCTGAATCATCGATTGGACTTTTTCGGCATATGCAGTGATTGCATGGCAGAAAAGGTGTAACAACTTTTTTTACCATTAATTGATAATTATTATCATATAGTACTTTATCTCTTTCATGGAAAACAATCGATCCGTTTGGGAAATGACACCGAAGCACGTTATCGAACGCAGCTCGGTGCATAAGTTCAGACAACGAAAGGAGAAAAATTATGAATGACGACAGCAAATGCCCGGTCACGGGCAGGACAAGCAAACCCATTGCGGGCGGCGGCAGATCGAACCGGGACTGGTGGCCGAACCAGTTGAACCTCAAGATTCTGCATCAGCATTCAAACATGAGCAATCCGATGGGCGGGGATTTCAACTACGCTGAGGAATTCAAGAAACTGGATTTAGAGGCCTTAAAGAAGGACCTCTACGCGCTGATGACCGACTCCCAGGACTGGTGGCCGGCCGATTACGGCCACTACGGGGGGCTCTTCATCCGGATGGCCTGGCACAGTGCAGGCACCTACCGCATGGGCGACGGCAGAGGTGGTGCGGGGTCCGGCAGCCAGCGATTTGCACCCCTTAACAGCTGGCCCGACAACGTGAACCTCGACAAGGCGCGACGCCTGCTCTGGCCGGTCAAGCAGAAATACGGCCGGAAAATTTCCTGGGCCGACCTGATGATCCTTGCCGGCAACTGTGCACTGGAGTCCATGGGATTTAAAACCTTCGGATTTGCCGGCGGGCGCGAGGACATCTGGGAGCCGGAAGAGGACATATACTGGGGAGGCGAGAGCGAATGGCTGGGAGACAAACGCTACTCCGGCGACCGGGATCTCGAAAATCCGCTTGCCGCCGTGCAGATGGGCCTGATCTATGTGAATCCGGAAGGGCCGAACGGCAACCCTGATCCCGTCGCCTCCGGCCGTGACGTTCGCGAGACCTTTGCACGCATGGCGATGAATGACGAAGAGACCGTCGCGCTGGTCGCGGGTGGGCATACTTTCGGCAAGTGTCACGGAGCCGGTCCTGCGTCCCATGTGGGTCCTGAGCCCGAGGCCGCCCCCATCGAGGAACAGGGGCTTGGCTGGAAAAGCAGCTTCGGCAGCGGCAAAGGCGGCGATACCATCGGCAGCGGCATCGAAGGCGCCTGGAAGCCGAATCCGACCAAATTTGATATGGGCTATCTGAGGGTGCTGTTCAAATACGAGTGGGAACTCCTCAAGAGCCCGGCCGGTGCCTATCAGTGGCTGGCCAAGGATGTAGACGAGAGGGATATGGTGGTTGACGCCCACGACCCGTCCAAAAAGCATCGACCGATGATGACCACGGCGGACCTCTCCCTTCGCTTCGACCCCATCTATGAGCCGATCTCGCGGCATTACCTGAAGAACCCCGAAGAATTCAAGGATGCCTTTGCCCGGGCCTGGTTCAAACTGACCCACCGCGACATGGGCCCACGCTCGCGCTATCTCGGCCCGGAGGTCCCGGCAGAGGAACTGATCTGGCAGGACCCGGTGCCCGCAGTCGATCATACGCTGATCAACGAAAAGGACATTGCCGCCCTCAAGGCCAAGATTCTCGCCTCGGGGCTGTCGGTTTCCCAACTGGTCTCGACCGCCTGGGCTTCGGCGTCCACGTTCCGCGGCTCCGACAAGCGCGGCGGGGCAAACGGCGCACGCATCCGTCTTGCGCCGCAAAAGGACTGGGAAGTCAACCAGCCGGATCAACTGGCCAAGGTACTGGGCATCCTCGAGGGAATCCGGAAAGAGTTCAACAAAACACCGTCCGGAGGGAAGGAGGTTTCGCTCGCCGATTTGATTGTCCTGGGCGGATGTGCAGGCGTCGAGCAGGCTGCGAAAAATGCCGGTATCGATATAACCGTTCCCTTTACACCGGGACGGACGGATGCAACGCAGGAGCAAACCGATGTGGCGTCATTCGCCGTACTCAAACCGGTGGCAGACGGGTTCCGCAATTACATTAAAACCAAATATACCTTATCGGCAGGGGAACTGCTGCTTGACAAGGCGCAACTGCTGACGCTGACCGCTCCGGAAATGACGGTTCTCATCGGCGGCATGCGCGTCCTGAATGCCAACTTCGGACAGTCCCAACACGGTGTTTTCACCAAGCGGCCCGGGACGCTGACAAATGACTTCTTCGTGAATCTGCTCGACATGCGCACAACATGGAAGGCAACCGCGCAAGACAAAAACGTATTCGAGGGTCGTGATCGAGACAGCGGCGAACTCCGGTGGACCGGCACCCGCGTCGATCTCATCTTCGGTTCGAACTCCCAACTCAGAGCCCTTTCGGAAGTCTATGGAAGCAAGGACGCCCAGGAGAAATTCGTTCATGACTTTGTCAAGGCGTGGAATAAGGTAATGAACCTTGACCGTTTCGATCTGTCCTGATGGCAACATACGAGGGCGGCGCTTCCAGACAATCTGAAACGCCGCCCTTTATTCAGGCCCAAAGCGATTCGTTTTGAATGAACGTTTCCGCCGGGATTTCTGCCTTTCCATCGCGGTTTTTTCTTCAAACAAATCTTTTCGGATAAAGATAATGAAATACAAGATATTGTATAATAAATATATTGACACACAATCAGGTTCTGGCATATTCATAACCAAATAATACACAGAAACATCCGAAAACACCGGAATGATCGTCAACCATTTCGTCAATAATTATTTTTTCATATCATAACAGACTGTTACTATAAAAATAGGTGCGCCGATGAAAAAATACTATCCAAAAGGCAATGACGGGAAAGCAGAAAAAAAGCCTGTCCGGATACGGATAGAACCCAATCAGCTGATCGCGAAACGGTATTTAACCAAATTTGAAATTCGCAAGGATGCGATGATCAACGTCCACATGGCGTTTGACCGGGAAAGAGACATGAACGTTTCCCTGATGTCCATTCCTTCTCCATTGCTGAAAAATCCGGATCTGCTGGCCGACCTTAAGGTGGAACTTTCCGCGGCATCCAAACTGAATCACAATAACATCACACGGCTCTACAGCATCGATACCTGGAATAAGATTTCGTTTGCCGTCATGGAATATGTGCCGGGTCACACACTGGCCGCACACCTGGAAGAAAAAGGCGGGAAGCTCGGTCCGGATGAATCCATTGCCCTGCTGCGGCAGATCGCCAACGGCCTTGATTATGCCCATACCCGTCCCGCACCATTGCCGCATCTTGGTCTGAAACCCCAGAACATATTGCTCACGGAAGACAACCTGGTCAAAATCGCCGATTTCGGTCTTGCGAATATCGTAAGCTCTCCGGCAGCCGGAATTCCCGGGAGAGAAGATCCGGAAACCCTTTCTTACCGGGCGCCTGAACAGATATCCGGAAACAAGGTCGGGCCCTGGACGGATATTTATTCCCTGGCGGCAATCGCCTATGAAATGCTGTCCGGAAAACCACCGGTTGAAGGAGAAGACCTTCGCTCCCGGATCGGCGGTGAGACCGTCACAAAAATAGATGGCCTGCCGGATCATGTCAACGATGCCCTGCTTCTGGCACTTTCAAAAGACCCATCCGACCGGCCCAAAAGTGCAGGCGATTTTGTCGCCATGATCGCAGGTGAAAAACCGGTTTCCAAAGCAGGCAGGCAGACTGCCCGGAACGGAAAAAAGAAGCCGGCTCTTCTTTTCGGCATCATAGGGGTGATTGTCCTTCTGCTGCTTGCCGGTCTGGGGCTATTTCTGTCCCGGGAAAAAACGCCGGTCCGGCAGCAGTCTCCGGATGCGGGCCGGGCGATCCGACAAAAAACAATCCCGCAAAAGATCGCTGTCGAACAAAAACAGAAACCCCTGCCCATTACCCAGACGGAAACAGTAACCCCGGCCCTGCCCCCTGCAGCGACATCCGTGACGGAAACAACGGCCACGGCATCGGGGAAAGCATCCATTGCCAGTGTTCCGGGAGGAGCCGAAGTATATCTGAACGGACTGCAAAAGGGGCTGACCCCTGTTGTGATTCATGATCTGGCGGAAGGAGAATATGAAGTCATCCTGAAAAAAGAAGGTTTTGATCTCCATACGGAAAAAATCATGGCTTCTTCATCCGGAACAGCCGAAGTGACGGCCATGCTCAAACCGGCTTATGGAGCGCTGCAAATCCAAAGTGATCCTCCGGGCGCGGAAGTTTTTGTTGACAGTATCAAATCCGGGGTGACGCCGATCAACCTTACTCAGGTCAAAAAGGGAGATCATACGGTAAAGCTCCTCAAACCGGGCTATGATGCATGGACAAAAGAAATCAGGATCACCGCCGGTGTACAATCCGAACTTGCCGCCACGCTTTCCGTGGCCATGGGCAGCATCAGCATTACCAGCAAACCGGATGATGCCATGATTTATATCGAAGGAATCAAACACGGCAAAACGCCGCTGATGCTGAAAGTCGAAAAAGGCATCCGAACCATTGAGATCCAAAAATCCGGTTATGAACCCTGGAAGCAGAACGTGAAAATCATGGCGGGCGACATGATCGAAATCAAGGCGGAACTCATCCAGAGCAAAGGGGGGCTTCAGGTGAACAGCCGGCCGTCGGAAGCGGATGTGACGATTTCCGGGAAGCTTCTCGGAAAAACGCCTCTCTTCCTCAAGGATATTCCATTGGGAAAAACAACCGTCGAAATCCGGAAAGATTGTTATACAGGCGATTCCCGGACGATTTCCATCAAATCCGGTATCCTTTCCAAGATCGACTTCTCCCTGAAACCGGATTGCGGTTCCTTGATCGTAACCAGTGATCCGGAAAATGCAAAATGGTATATGGATGATCAATACGCCGGCACGACTCCCGGTACCATGGAAAACGTAACCGGCGGGAAGCATACCATACGGGTAATCAAAGATCAGTACCAGGAATGGAAGGAAACTCATACGGTCACACCGGGTAAACCCATCACCATAGCCGCCAAATTAAAAACTCTTCTTCCGGATCCTGGTGCCACATGGCGGGAGCCGGTAACCGGAATGGAATTTATCTGGATCGCCGGCGGTTGCTACAATATGGGCAGTCCTCCCAATGAGCTGGGCAGGGATGCTGATGAAGGCCCTGTTCATAAGGCATGCCTGGACGGTTTCTGGATCGGAAAATATGAGGTTACCCAGGGACAATGGAAAAAAATCATGGGGAAAAATCCTTCCTTTTTCAATCGAAAGGATGACTATCCGGTAGACAGTATCTCCTGGAATGACGTACAGTTTTTCATGCAAAACCTGAGCGCCACAAGCGAGGGCCGATTTGCATACCGGCTTCCATCCGAAGCGGAATGGGAATATGCCTGCAAAAGCGGAGGCCAGCCGGAACGATTCGCCGGAGGAGACCGCTTCAATTCTCTGGCATGGTTTAAAGGAAACAGCAACAGAACAACTCATTCCGTCGGAGAAAAAGCACCCAACAATGTGGGCCTGTACGATATGAGCGGCAACCTTTCCGAATGGGTGGAAGACAACTATTCGATGGATGCCTACAAGCTGCATGGAGAGAACAATCCGGTCTACACAATGAGCGGTCCAAACCGTGTCATCAGAGGAGGAAACTGGAACCAGGATGAAAAAAGCTGCCGGTCGGCAGACAGAGATTTTGCTCCGGCGGAAGAAAAAAGCAAAACAATCGGGTTCCGGCTGATCCGGGTCCGGTAGTGAACGGGAAAATACCCCCCCCTGCACTCCCCTCAAAGGGGGAATGCCGTATGGCACCAAAGCATGGGGAAAGCCGATCGGATAACATTGGATATCATGAAATTGCAGTGGCAAATCAAGGACATCATCGATCTTGAATATTTTCTGCATGAGGATGCGCGGGAAAATCTTGATTCCGGAGATCTTCTTCAAAAGGATCGCCGTCTGTACCTGGACCGGATCAAACCGGATCTGGATTCCGGTCCCCCAAATGCGGATGACCGGAAACGGATTCTTCGACTCTGGCTGGAACATCAAAAAAAAACCGCAAAAGACCAATATAAGGACAGCATCCTTCCCGGTGAAAGTTTCCAGTCGGTTTTCCGGTTGATGCTGATGCTCGCCGGCGCCGCCGGCCTTATTACCGGTGCCGGGGCAACCTTTTCCTTTCTGTTCTATCAGGGAGAGTCGCCCATAAACGTCTCCGCCTTTTTCGGAATTTTTGTTCTGCTTCAAATTGCGCTGGTTCTGTTAACCGTCCTTATGTTGTTCATCCGCTCCCATACGGGACGGTTTCATCATCTTTCCATCACCCACAGCCTTCTGGCTTCCCTGTTGAGCAGGCTGATTTTCATACTCCGAAAAAATCTGGCTTCCGCGATCCCTGCAAAAGATAAAAACCGCCTGCTTTCGGCAATCGGAGCCATCAAAGGAAAACAGTCCCTTTACGGTTCGGCCTTTTACTGGCTGTTCTTCAGCCTGATACAGGTCTTTTCCGTTTGCTTCAATGCCGGAATCCTCCTTGCCATGCTCCTCAAGATCACCATATCGGATCTGGCCTTTGGCTGGCAATCCACCATACAGTTCAGTGCCGAGGCTGTCTATCGGGCCGTTACCCTGTTCTCCCTTCCCTGGTCCTGGTTCGTTCCCCCGGATCCGGCCCATCCCACCATCGGGCAGATCGAAGGAAGCCGGATTATCCTGAAAGACGGCATTCAACACCTGTCGGATTCCGGCATGATCTCCTGGTGGCCGTTCCTCTGTTTTGCGGTTTTCTGTTATGGTTTGCTGCCCCGCGTGATCTTTCTCGTAACCGGAATCATCGCACATAAAAGAGCCCTGTCGAAAATCGATTTTCAGGCTGCGGATTGCGACCGGCTTGTCCGGAATATGACGACTCCGGTCGTCCGCACCAGCGGAACGCCCATTGAACCGTTTTCCGATGCGGATTCAGGGTTATATTCGATTCCAAAAGACGGAAACAATGAAAACAGATTTCCCGGACCGATCAAGGGCGATCCCATCATCTCGATTGTGCCGGATGATATCGATTCATCCTGCCCGGAAGACGAGCTTCGAAACCGCATTGCCGGAACCACCGGCCATAGGCTGATTCAAAAAATTTCCCTGGGTGCTGATCCGGCCGGCTCCGCCGAATCCATCCGGAAACTCTCAGCAGCCGTGTCGGATCACCCGGATGCCGCCCTGCTGTTTCTTCAGGAGGCCTGGCAGCCGCCCATCCGGGAAACACTTCTGTTTCTCCGCCTGATCCGGCAAACCATCGGCAACAAACCCGTAATCCGTATCGGACTGATCGGAAAACCAATACCGGAAACCATCTTCACCCGGCCCGATAAAAATGATGTTGCAGTATGGAAACAGGCCGTAACCTCCATGGGAGATCCGGCTCTTTCGGTAACCATTCTGGGAGGAGAGGAATCATGAACCGGAATCCCGTCCCTGAATTTGCCGTCCTCGGACATCCCAACGAAGGAAAATCGTCCGTCGTTTCCACACTTACGGAAGATGACAGCGTCATTATCAGTCCTACACCCGGAGAAACCCGAAAATGCCGCTCCTTTCCCGTGTTCATCGACGAAAAGGAAATGATCCGCTTTACCGACACACCGGGTTTTCAGGTCCCTCAGAAAAGTCTGGAATGGTTCCGGAAGTATACCGGACCGGCCAATGAAATCGTGCAGCGATTCATTCTGGAGAACAAAAATACAAATGATTTCCAGGATGAATGTGAGCTGTTTTCTCCCATTGCCCGGGGGGCAGGCATCATTTATGTAGCAGACGGTTCCCGGCCGGTCCGGAGGGATGACCGGGCGGAGATGGAAATATTGAGGCTGACCGCACGGCCGAGAATGGCGATCATCAATTCAAAAGACAAGCAGGCTGATTATTCGGAAGACTGGAAGCATGAATTCCGGAAGAACTTCAATATTATCAGGGTATTTAACGCTCACAATGCCGCATACACGGAACGAATCGCCCTTCTGACCAGTCTCCGGGGAATCGATCAGGAATGGGAAGCAGCACTCGATGATGTCATTGCCGCATTCCGGATGGATTGGAGCCGGCGCAACCATCTGACAGCCGGACTGATCACCGACCTTTTAACCACCTGTCTGACATTCAGTACAACCCTTACCATCTCCGGCCGCGCTTCCGAAGATGAGGAAAAAGAAAGGCTTCAAAACACCTATAAAAAAGAACTGCTGGCGTTTGAAAAAAAGACCCATGAAAAAATCAGAAAACTCTTCAAGCACAATGTCTTTCATATTGAATTCCCGCCGCACTCGGTTTTAACCGAAGACCTGTTCAGCGAAAAAACATGGCAACTGCTCGGGCTGACAAAAGGCGAGCTTGTGGCTGCCGCCGCTGCCGCCGGAGGTGCGGCCGGTGCCATTATTGACGTTGCGGCCGCCGGTCACTCCCTGGGTCTTTTTGCCGCAATCGGCGGTGCATTCGGTGCCGGTTCCGCCCTTCTGGGCAGCCGGAAGATCGCCCGTACCAAAGTGATCGGCCTTTCCATCGGCGGATACCAGATCACCGTCGGCCCCAACCGGAACATGCAGTTCATGTATATTCTTCTGGACCGGGCCCTGCTTTACTACTCGCAGGTGGTCAACTGGGCCCATGGCCGGAGAGGATATCCGGAAATCCAGAGGGATATGCTGAACATGAAAAATGAAAAACAGGGGTTTACCAGCCGGATGCCGAACGAATCCAAGCAGGTGTTCCAATTCTTTTTTCAGGAGATGCAGAAAAAAGATCTTATCCGGCAGGAACTCGCGAGGAAAAAAGTCCATGAAACCATCAAGGTTTTTCTGGATGGGCCTATTCCCCGATCAGGCGGGCCAGGTCATCAATCCGGGATTGATCCATGACTGCTTTTTTCTTCAGGCTGGAAGGAGAAAAAAGCGCAAACGAACCGGTTGCTTTTGCGCACAGCCGATTATCTTCACCAAAGAGAAGTCCTTCGATGGTTGCTTCCCGCTGGCTGTTCACCTGCAGAATCGTTCCCTGAGCCATCAATTCTTTTTCAACCGGAACCGGTTTCAGGAATTGGACATGGATCTCTTTTGTCATGATGAACTTCTTGAGGATATACAATGCGGTCCGGCTCATGATCTCATCCAGAATCGCCGCAATCACACCGCCATGCACGAGATTTTCCCATCCGCATAGATGTTCCGATACCGTTACCCATGAAAATACGGATTCATCCTTTGCATAAAACTTCATTTTCAACCCCACCGGATTGATGGGGCTGCATCCGAAGCATTTATGGTTTTCCAGATTTAACAACGGCTTATAACCGGCTCTCGGGTTCATATACGGTACAGGTCCTTTTTTTGATCGTGAAACCAGAATAAACCCCGCCTCTTTACCATTTCCCCGGAAACATTCCAAGCCTCTTTATCAAAAAGCTACGATGATTGCATATCCCAAGAGACGGTTCCGCTTCCGGAAAGGTATTGGGGAAGAGTCATTATATTTTCCGTTTGAAAATGCCCACGACAATCTATATAGAAAGAAATACCGATCCGTATCGGATAAACAACATAACGTGATGATTGTCGGAGGATAAAGGTGATAATGAGCAGACATCATATCGACAGAAGAACCTTTCTCAAAACCTGTGGAAAAGTCGCTCTTGCCGCACCTCTCCTGACGGAAACCCTGTTGCTGAGCGGATGTGCGCGCTGCGTGCCCCATAAACGAAACAATGAAATTCCGCAGAAGATCGTGCTTCAGAACGGATCTGTCTTTATGGGAGGCCGATACCGGAGACTGGACATGGAAATACAGGAAGGAAAGATCATCCATCTGGCAGACCGGATTCTTGCCCTTCCCGATCACAATACGAATGTCATGGACTGCTCCGGCCTGCATATCTCTCCCGGATGGGTGGACCTTCACTGTCATATCGGCACCACAATCGGCATTGAGCCATGCCTGCTCGGCCCGCAAATGGGGGTCACGGCGCTGGTCGAGGCCGGCACTTACGGTCCGGAAACCCTTCCTTCCTTTTTCGAAAACTGCTGTCCCGGCGAGTCCATTCCGGTTTACCTGTTTTTGAATGTCCGGAAAAATGGAATTCAGGTTTCCAATGTGCTTTTCAAGAGCAGACCGGGCGTGGAAGATGTAGAAGGCGCGCGCCGGCTGGCCATGGAATATCCGGACATTATCAAGGGCTTCAAGGTCCGGCTGGATACCACCAACACGCCTTCGGGCCATCCGACATTTCTGGCGGAAACAACGGCAAAACTTGCCGCCGATCTGTCCATGCCGGTCATGTATCATCTCGGGAATCCGGAACCGTCCATAACCGATTTCCTGAAAGTCTCCAAGCCCGGAGATATCATTACCCATTTTCTCAGGGAAACCAACAATTGCGTTGTCCTCCCTTCCGGAGCCATCAGACCGGAGGCGCGGGAAGCCAAGGCAAACGGGGTGCTTTTTGATGTGGGTCACGGATTGGCAAGCTTCCGTTTTGAAACCGCCCGGAAAGCGCTGGAACAGGATTTTTCCGATTTTACCATCAGTTCCGATCTGTGGATTCTGCCTTCCCTTTCCAAATCCCTCACCTTTGCCAATGTGGCCTCAAAATTTCTTGCACTGGGTTTGAGCCTTGAAGATGTCACCCGAAAAATTTCCTCCCGGCCCCGGGAAATCCTGCAGATTGAATCGGAAATCCAGGTCGGCAAAAAAATCGACCTGACCCTTTTTTCAATACAGGAGGGTGAATTTGCATATTCGGATACAGGCGGTGAGGAACTAAAATACAACAGTCGTATCATGCCGCGATATACAGTCGTCAACGGGGAAATGATTCACGCGGGCGGGCGGGATCAACAATTATTCACCTGCCGGAACCCGGAAGGAACCTTTGCCTGAACAAAACCGGCATCACGATTCCTTTGGGTCCGATGCCGGAAGGCTCTCTGCAATCTCCTGTGCAATCCGCTGTGCCGCCTCCGCCGGATCAGCGGCATCTCTGATGGGGCGACCGATCACCAGATAATCGGATCCGTTTTGGATGGCTTGACCAGGGGTCATGACCCTTTGCTGGTCATCTTTTCCCGGAGTTTCCCATGACGGCCTGATGCCCGGTGTTACGGCAAGAAATGGTTCACCGAAAGCCTGTTTGACGTGCATCGCCTCATGGCCCGAACACACGATTCCCGCACAACCCGCTTCTTTGGCCATGGTTGCCCGCTTCATTACCAGCTTCCGGATATCATCGGAATATTCCTTCTGAAATCCGGCCGACGCGATATCAGCCGAATTGACGCTCGTTAATACGGTTACACCGAGTATGCCGGTTTTTCCCTGACTTCCCTGTACGGCAGCCTCCAGCATCTTTCGGGACTCCCCGCAATGAACCGTTGCAAAACGGACGCCGAATTCAGAGATGACACGCATCGCTCTTTGAACCGTTGTGGGAATGTCATGCAGCTTCAGATCCAGAAAAATATCCGTACCGCCTTTTTCATGAATTGTCTCGATAATCCGGTGACCCTCCCTGACAAACAGTTCAAGCCCCACCTTGAACATGCCCACATGCCCGGACAGGCTTTCGATATACGGTCTTGCCATTTCCATGGCAGGAACATCCAGGGGAAAAATAATATATTCTTTTGCCGGTTTCATGATTCCATTCCCTAATGTTGCGATTGGCTGTTCAGGAGAAAACCTTTTTGAAAGCAGATGTAATCCTATTTTCGGGAAAAAACAACCCCTGCACCAATACTCGCCATTTGAGTTGTTTCTGTGAGTTTATTATGAGTTTATTGATGTCAAACCGCCAAAAGTATGCTATACAGATACCATCGAAACAGAATCCGGATTCAACAACAGCGATGATTGGGAATTACAGCATGGTGAAATCAGACGGCCAGTTCGGTTATGTTCATTGGAAAGATCTAAAAAATATTGAAGACCAGACTGTTTATTCGTTCGGAATGATCGTACAGAAAATGCGCTCGGAGATCACCAACCTGATCAATACCGTTGGTGAGCAGGCATCATTCAAGCCATTGACGCAGTCCAACTTTGTATCCCTGAAAATCCTGTTCCGGCTCAAGGAATGTATGGTTTCCATTGAACTGTTAATCTCCAAGGGACTGGCAAGGGATGCCGCCCAGCTTCTCCTGACACTGATGGAACTGCGGCTTGAGATGCAGTATGTTTCCGAAAATCCCTCCCATGCAAGTGACTGGATTGCCTGCAGCCGTCAAAACAAGAAACCATGGACGGTTGACTTTCTGATCAAAAATCTGTTTCCGAATGACGAAGACCGGCATACGGAACGATCCAATTACAAACACCTGCTGCAGATCAAACACAGTGATCCCATGGGGTCGCAACCCAGTTTTCCGGTGAAGGATGATGATTTTATCCATACCGACCAAAAGGATCTCGCTGTATGCCTGTTCTGTGAAGGAAGCGAATGCTACCGGACCCTGATCGCCGCTTCCGAAGACCTTTCCGAATCCGGGTTCAACATTTCCAAAAACAGAAAAGCCATTGAAGAACTGAACGAACTGAAAGAGAAACTGCAATCACTCCGAAAATGCAAGACCGGCGCTGCCCAGGGCTTTTAATTCCATAGTGATCGAAACAAAAAATTCAACCTGTTGGAATCCACCCCCTTTTTGAGCGGAGAATCTCATGAGAAACAATCGGATTTACCACGTTGCCACGGGAAACTATATGATTCATGCAACAGCGGATATCACTCTGGAGGCGTTCCTCGGGACCTGCGTCGGGGTTGCCATGTTTGATCCGGGAACCGGAATCGGAGGGCTGATCCATTTCCTTCTGCCGGAGCCGGTTTCGATGGCCTATCCCAAAGAACCCGGAAAATATGTGACAACCGGCATGCCGCTGTTTCTCCATGAACTGCTGAAACATGGCGCGAAAAAAGAAAATCTGAAAGCCTGGGTCGCCGGAGGCGCGCTCATGGAACCCCTGACCCGGCATGACATCGCCCTGGACATCGGCGGGCGGAATGCCGATGCGGCCATCAAATTCCTCCAGCAGGAAAGCATCCGGATTGAACATGTGGAAACCGGAGGGTTCTTCACGTGCACCCTGAGCCTGAACATGAAAAACTGGGTGCCGGAAATCCGGCCCGCCGGAGAACCCCTGTCCGAATCCCATGAAAAAATTCAACCGCCCACCCCCGAAGAAATGGAACGGGCCTTTGCTTCCATCAAGCCGATCCCCCAGGCCGCCATCAAAGCCATGAGGATGCTGGATGAGGAAGGCAGCAGCTTTAAAGACATCGCCAATGAAATCCGGAAAGATCAGATTATCACCGCCTCTGTGCTCCGGATCTGCAATTCGGCCTTGTTCAAGGGAAACGCAAAAATTGACACCCTGGATGATGCCCTGATCATACTGGGACGTGATGCGCTGGTAAAATCCATCCTCCTTGCCGCCATCAACAATTATTTCGGCCAATCCGGAACCGGATATGCACTTTGCTACGGAGGGCTGTATCACCATGCCGTTTCCAGTGCGATTATTGCCGAGAAGCTGGCCAGAGAAAGCGGAAAGGTCCGTCCCCAGACCGCCTATACAGCCGGCCTGCTGCATGACATCGGGATGGTGGTTCTGGACCAGGCGCTGGCCGCCTCATCCCCCCTGTTTTACCGGAATATGCAGAAAAAAAAGGCCAATATTCTGACGGTGGAAAAACAGATATTCGGCATGGATCACTGTGAGGCCGGAAAAAAACTTGCCGGAAAATGGTCCTTTCCCCCCAACCTGGCCGATTGTATTTCATCCCATCACAGCCCGGAAAAAACCAGAAACAGCCCCAGATTGTCCCATATCATATTCCTGACCGAACTGATCATGTCCCGGTTTCATACCAGCCTTGAACTGGTCCCGATCAGTGTGGAATATTTCCAGGCAAGCCTTGAAAAATTAGGTCTTTCAATTTCCCGATTTCCTGATATTGTGAACCTGATTCCGATAGAAGCACTGGGAACCGATCCTGACAAGGCTTCCATGCTGGTCGGCGGATCATGATCCCGGGAATTAAAATACGCATCACGGAAATGACAAGATGAACCCTATCGGCAACAAAGAAAAACAATTACGAAAACTGCCCGGCGTGGACAGGCTCCTGGAGAGTATTCGCGAAGAGCCGGCCTATTCGGAAACCCCGAAATCCGTCCTTGTCGAGGCCATCCGGTCCGTCATTGAAAAAACCCGCGCACGTATCCTTCAGGCCGAAACATCGGACAATGAGATAGATACCGGCCTGCTGCTGTCTGCGGTCAGACGGAAAATTACCGGGGCCATGAAACCCAACCTGAAAAAAATCATCAATGCAACCGGTGTGGTGGTTCATACAAACCTGGGGCGTTCCCTGCTTGCCGAAGAAGCCATGGAACGGGTCAGGGAGGTCGCAACCGGCTATTCCAACCTTGAATTTGATCTGGAAAAAGGCCGGCGGGGCCTCCGGTACAGCCATATTGAGAATATTCTCTGTGAAATCAGCGGTGCCGAATCGGCAATGGTGGTGAACAACAATGCCGCAGCCGTCCTGCTCTGTCTGGAAACCATGGCATCCGGGAAGGAAGTCATTGTTTCACGGGGTGAACTGGTTGAAATCGGAGGGTCTTTCCGCATTCCGGATGTCATGGCCAAAAGCGGTTGTATCCTGAAAGAGGTCGGGACCACCAACAGGACCCATCCCAAGGATTATGAAGAAGCCATTCATGAAAATACGGGGCTTTTGCTCAAGGTGCATACCAGCAACTTTGCCATCACCGGATTCACTTCCGATGTTTCCCTGCCGGAAATGGTCAAGATCGGCAGACGCCATAACCTTCCGGTCATGGAAGATCTGGGCAGCGGAATGTTCATTGATTTTTCCCGATACGGACTCACCAGGGAACCCACGGTTCAGGATTCCATCCATGCCGGAACCGATATTGTCACGTTCAGCGGGGACAAATTGCTTGGCGGTCCCCAGGCAGGAATTATTGTCGGCAAAAAAGAGATCATGGAAAATATCCGGAAAAATCCGCTGACCCGGGCGCTTCGAATCGACAAAATGACCCTTGCCGCCCTGGAAGGCACCCTCAGGCTGTACCGTGATCCGAAAACCGCAGTCCGCAATATTCCGACATTGCGCATGATTACGGATTCCTATGAACAGATCCGTCAGAAGGCGGATCAGCTTGCCGGAATGCTGGAAGAACAAAAAGATTCCCGCCTGACGCTTGACCGGAAAAAAATATTCTCGAAAACCGGCGGCGGCGCCCTGCCCCTTCTGGACCTGCCCAGCGCCGGTCTGGGAATCCGGATCCAGGGAATGACCGCCGACGGTATTGAGAAAGCCCTGCGGAAAAACGATCCGGCGATCATCGGCAGAATCGAGGACGATCTCTTTATTCTGGACCTTCGAACCGTTCAACATGATGAATTCTCCATGATTGCGGACGCCCTGAGATTGATTCTTGCGCAGTCAGGCAAATAAAATTCTTGAATATCGATGTCATTTCGTCCATATATATGAACTTTAAACGGAAACCGGCATGTTTCCGTGCAAAACAGGAAAAGATCCGAAGCGGATCTTGATGAATGTGTAAAAAGTCAGGAGAAAATCATTATGCCGATATATGAATATCATTGTCAAAAATGTAATCAGGATTTTGAATATCTGGTTTTTGGATCCGATGAACCGGAAACCTGCCCTTCCTGCGGTGGTAAAAAGGTCCACCGGCTGATGTCCGCCTGCGGATTCAAATCCAAAGGAAGCGGAGGTGAAACCGTCCGTTCCTCAGCTTCCTCATCATCCTGCGGAGGCTGTTCCGCAACCAGCTGTGCCGGATGCGGGAGCTGATCACATGCAGGTGACCATTGGAACCCGGGGCAGCCTGCTGGCATTATGGCAGGCCAACTGGGTAAAATCCGTTATTGAAAAAATTCAGCCGGATTGTACCGTATCCCTGGATATCATCAAAACCAAAGGGGACAAGATCCTGGATGTGCCGCTGGCCAAAGTCGGCGGAAAAGGATTGTTTGTCAAGGAAATCGAGGAAGCGCTGCTGGCCGGGAAAGTGGACCTGGCGGTTCACAGCATGAAGGACATGCCGGCGCAGCTTCCGGACGGGCTCTGCATCGGAGCGGTTCCGGAACGGGAAAACCACCGGGATGTATTGATTTCGAAAAACAACATCCGGTTTGCCGATCTGCCGAAAGAGGCCAGGATCGGAACCAGCAGCCTCCGGCGGTCATCCCAGATGAAGCATATCCGTCCGGACATCCGGATCGTGCCCTTGCGCGGCAATCTGGACACCCGCATCCGCAAGCTTGCAACCGAAAACCTGGATGCCATTGTTCTGGCTGCCGCCGGAATGAAACGCCTTGGCCATGAGAATGCGATCTCGGAATATCTTTCGACCCATATCATGCTGCCTGCCGTAGGCCAGGGTGCGCTCTGCATTGAAATCCGAAAAGACGACCCGGTCATTACACCGATCGTACGAAAAATCAACCATGAGCCGACCCGTATCACGGTCCTGGCCGAACGTTCCTTTCTGCATCGCCTGGAAGGCGGATGTCAGGTTCCCATTGCCGCTCTGGGAAGGCTGGAAGGAGACGACCTCTCCCTGACCGGCCTTGTCGCCGATATCGAGGGCAAAACCATGATCCGGGAAACCATCTCCGCCCATTCCTCCCTGTATGAAGCCATCGGAATCCGTCTTGCGGAAAAACTTCTGGCCATGGGCGCGGAATCCTTACTGGAACAATTGAAACAAAATGAAGAAGGACACCATGAAGGGTAAAGTGTTTCTGATCGGGGCAGGCCCCGGAGACCCCGGCCTGATCACCGTAAAGGGCAAAGAATGCATTTCCCGGGCGGATGTGATCATTTATGATTATTTGGCATCCCCCACGCTGCTGGCGTTTGCCGCTCCGTCTGCCGAACGGATTTATGTCGGAAAAAAAGGGGGTGACCATACCCTCCCCCAGGACGGAATCAACCGCCTGCTGGTCGAAAAAGCAAGGCAAGGAATGGTCGTTGCCCGTCTGAAAGGCGGCGATCCCTTTATCTTCGGACGGGGAGGAGAGGAGGCCGAAGTTCTGATCGAGGCAGGCATTCCCTTTGAGATCGTACCCGGTGTCACCTCCGCCATTGCCGCACCGGCCTATGCAGGGATACCGCTGACCCACCGGAAATTCACGACTACGGTTGCCTTTGTTACCGGTCATGAAGCGCCTGGAAAAGAAAAATCCGGCATTGACTGGGAGTCTCTGGCCAGAGGAATCGGAACCCTGGTATTTCTCATGGGCGTCAAAAATCTTCCCGAGATTGCGGCAAAATTGATGGAGTTCGGCAAACCGCAGGAGACACCGGTTGCAGTGGTTCGATGGGGTACCACCGCAAAACAGCAGACCGTGACCGGAACCCTTTCCACCATTGTTGAACGTGTTGCCGCAGCCGGTCTGAAATCCCCGTCCATTATCGTGGTCGGCGAGGTGGTCACCCTGAGGGAATCCATGCAGTGGTTTGAAAACAGGCCGCTGATGGGCAAACGGATTGTGGTCACAAGGGCCCGGGAACAGGCAAGCGATCTGGTCCGGCTGCTCTCCGATCTTGGTGCCGAATGCCTGGAGTTCCCGACCATACAAGTCGTTCCCCTGCCGGATTGCCGGCTGCTGGACAAGGCGATTGATGACATTTCATCCTATGATTATCTGGTTTTCACCAGCGTCAACGGCGTTACCTTCTTTTGTGAACGGCTTTTTGAAAAAGGGTTTGATGCCCGGCGACTCGGGCATATCCGGACCGTTGCTATCGGACCGTCCACATCGGCCCGGATGCGGCAATACGGGCTGATCACCGATATCCTTCCGGAAAGCTATCGGGCGGAATCCGTGATTGCAGCATTCAAAAACGAACCGGTACAGGGTAAACGGGTCCTCCTGCCCCGGGCAAAAGATGCCAGGCCCGTTCTTCCGGTTGAACTGACAAAGATGGGCGCAACAGTGGATGAAATCATCACCTATGCCGCCATTCCGGTTTCGGAGAACACGGATGAGCTGATCCGGAATCTTCACCAAGGCGACATTGATATGATTACCTTTACCAGTTCATCGACCGTAACCAACTTTAAAGCGCTGCTGCCGGACCGGGAGTTTGAAGCCCTGATGAAGAATGTCATCATTGCCGGGATCGGCCCGATTACGGCGGATACGGCCAGGGATCTGGGGTTTCATGTGGATATCACGGCGGATGAATTTACCATTCCCGGCCTGGTAACCGCCATACTGAATCATGTCAAGGGTCTGAAATAAAGAAAGGATTCCCATGGGCATATTGGAAGAGATTGATCTGACCGGCCTCCGGACCTATTCCGCCGGACAGCGTGCATCCAAGGTGACCACCCGTGCCGAAGCCGTACCGCCAAAAGCCGGCATGACCATCAAAGACTTTCTGGAAGGACTTCCGTCCATACTCAAGGCCGATGATCTGAAAGCCGTTGCACAAGCGGTTGTCCATGCCCGCCGGAAAGGCAAACCGGTGATCGCCATGATCGGCGGCCACGTGATCAAAACCGGATGCAGCCCGATCCTGATTGATCTCGTAAAAAAGAATTTTTTCACCCACGTGGCTTCCAATGGAGCGGCTGCCATCCATGACACCGAACTGGCCCGTTTCGGCCACACCTCGGAAGATGTCGCCTCCCAATTGGATGACGGTTCTTTCGGTATGGCTGCGGATACGGCGGCCCTGGTCAATCAGGCGGCCAAAACCGCTGCTTTGACAAAAACCGGGTTCGGCCAATCCGTTGGGCAAGCCCTGCTGAAAGAGAATGCCCCGTATGTGAATCGGGCCCTCATTGCCTGCTGTGCTGAAAAAGGCATCCCCTACACCCTCCATGTGGCGATCGGTACGGATATCGTGCATCAGCATCCGTCTGCCGACGGCGCCGCCATCGGCGAGGCATCCCTGCGGGATTTCCGGATCTTTGCCGCAACCGTAGCCAAACTGGGAAACGGCGGTGTGGTGCTGAATTTCGGCAGTGCGGTCATCATGCCGGAAATCTTTTTAAAAGCCCTGGCCATTGCCCGCAATCTGCAAGATGATGTTCAGGATTTCACGACCGCCAACTTTGACATGATTCAGCATTACCGGCCCCACACCAATGTGGTGAACCGACCGGTTTTAAAAGGCGGCAAAGGCTATTCGATTACCGGCCACCATGAAATCATGATTCCGCTGCTGGCTGCCGCCATTCACGAAGCATCCGTCGTTGAATGACATTTCTTGTCGATTACCTCGTCCCCCAACGCAGGATCGGTGAAATCGTGTCTGGAAAAAGGTCTATTACAGCGGAGACAGCCCTTAGACCGGCCAAATTTTTTGATACCAATGCCCAAAGCTGGATGAACCTGCAAAGTCATTATGCTCCCTTCGTATTATAACTGTCGCTAATCATCGCTCCGATGATGGTGGGACAGTCAATCGGCCTTGTCCACGACATCCTTACCTGCAAGGAATTGTTGGATCGGATGGTCAGCGAGGCCAAGCAAACCCTGGAGGAAACCTCGAAACTGTTTTAACGGGTTTAAGGGGGATGTGTGGAAAAGGCGGTGTTTAATTATGCCGCTTTTTCGAAAAAAATTTATCCCTTTTGAGTAAAACCACTGAGGAGATTGTTCAGCATTGTTCTGAAATCCTCCGTGGCTGTCGCTTCCAGGAGGGTTGCGTGCTCCATCGAAAGGTGCGGCAGAAGATCCATTCCGGCGGAACCGTAGATCATACGTTTGATTGCCCACGCGGTTTTTTGCGGAAGGGTGGCGACGCGTTCGGCAATCTTCTGGGTTTCATCGATGAGCAGATCTTCGGGGAAAAACTTGGTGATTATACCCAGTTTCGCGGCCTCCTCTTCTCGGATATCCTCGGCCAGGAGGGCGATTTCCAGGGCCCTTGCGGTTCCGATCATCCTGGGGAGGGTCCAGTTTATTCCGCCGTCGCCGGTGAGTCCTATCGAGGAATAGGCGTATCGCAGGCGGACCCTTTCAGTGGCGACCCGTATGTCGGATGCCAGGGCCAGCGCAAGCCCGAATCCCGCAGCCAGCCGGTTGATGGAGGCAATCACTGGCTTGGGGCACTGTCGGATGACGGCGATGGCCCTGTGGGCGATGGGCACAAGTTCGTCTATTGCCCGGGTGGGGTTATCGGAGCCGCTTACCGCCAGAACATCGGCACCAACAGAGAAGGCCTTGCCGGCTCCAGCCAAGACGATTACCCTGGTGTCGGTATCTTCAATGGCCCTGCCAAGGGCCTCGCAGGCTTCCCTGCCCATTTCGTGGTTGAAAGCATTGAAGACCTCGGGGCGATTGAAGGTGATCCAGGAAACGGGGCCCCGATTTTCACAAAGTACAAGCGGATTTGACATAGCATTCTCCTCATTGTTAATAATGTCAAATAATAATAACATTTTATGATGATTATAAATAATCATTCACATAAGTCAATTAAAAATATTGATTTTAGACGCTATAGTAGCAATATCCGCCAGAATACGCAGGCATTACTCTTCTTGACAATACATGCCTCCGGGGTATCTGCTATATGGATGGACAATCGGATTTCGCAGATAGAATACATATTGGCCGAAACCCAACCGGCTTATCCTTTATCCTTTCCCTGCGGGATTTCCGTATCTTTGCCGCAACCGTCTCCAGACTGGGAAACGGCGGTGTGGTGAACCAACCGGTCTTAAAAGGCGGCAAAGGCTATTCGATTACCGGCCACCATGAAATCATGATTCCGCTGCCGGCTGCCACCATTCACGAAGCATCCGTCGTTGAATGACATTTCTTCTTTTTTGGCAACTTCCTGTTATAATATCGCTTGACAATACTAACGCATAACGTCATTATAAGGTCATGATTATTTCCTTTAAAAGTAAAGAAGCGGAAAAAATGGCGGATATGCTTCGAGTGGCGCGAAGGCAATGCCTATGCAGTTGAAATTGTCGATTACCATTAAAGGAGCGTGAATATGAAAAGACAAATGCCACCGGTTCATCCGGGACAAATTCTTCAGGAAGACTTCCTGAAACCCATGGGAATAACCCAGTACCGTCTGGCCAAATCCATCGGCGTCCCCCAACGCCGGATCGGTGAAATCGTGTCTGGGAAAAGGTCTATTACAGCGGATACAGCCCTTAGACTGGCCAAATTTTTTGATACCGATGCCCAAAGCTGGATGAACCTGCAAAGTCATTATGATCTGACGGTTACCCAGGAAAAAATTTCCGTCATTCTGAATCAGAATGTAATGACCATGACGGATTTGAAATGAGCGGCCAAGCAATAAGAAGAGAAACGCAACCAGCTTGAAAATACCGGTAGATCCGGGACAGAGGGCGGTAAAATGACAGGCCCCCTGAAAAAAAGGAGAGGGGTGGCAATGAATACATTCCGTGTATCTGTAAAATGGGCGGGGATAATCCTGATATGCATGTTCATGAGCGGGTGCGCCTCGCAGCGGGTAGCAAGCACCCTGAAACCCGGTGGCGAAACGCAGCTCAAGCTCGGCCAGGCCCGCTTCAGCATCATTAGCTATACCGATGTCTATGAAGAACCCATCCCGGGCATGGAAGAGTATCGCCTCACCACCCGGCAACTGCAGGAACGTGCCCAGGTGCTGTACCCCGAGCTTTTTTCCGACGACTGGACAGCTCTGCCGATCATGGTCAAGGCCGAGATAAAGCATGATTCAAGCGGACTGAACCGTGCGGCAATGCTGAGTGCTTTCACGGTGGGCATCATCCCGTTCCCCGGAACGGCTGTCACGAGCCATAAGGTTACGACAGACGTGCGCGATGCCCTCGGAGAGAGCATGGCAAACAAGAACGTAAACTTCGATGTTGAATTCGCGACCTGGGTGAGCCTCTTAAGCCCGTTTGGCAGCCTTCCGGTACCGGGCCAGGCTGATCTGCCCCGCGACACGGTTCTGCTGGGCATCCCGCTGTCCGGGGAACCGTATGCTCCACAAAAGAAGTTCGGCGCCTATAACAGAGACATCATGGTTGAGGCGATCGTACAAAGCCTGCGCTCGGCCGACACCGCCTCGCTGGAGGCAGCCCATAAGGCGAGACGATCGCACTTCCGGGAAGTCTCCATAGACGGACAAACCTACTGGAGTTTTCTTGCACCGTCGATTTCACAGGAGAGCGGCCGGCCGGTTTCCTTTGTCGCCATGCTGTTTCAGGAGAAGCCTGACCGCGGCACGAAGCCGTATGCACAGGTTGTGGTTGCCCGGCGCGGCGAGAGCGGAGGCTGGGTTCCGGTGAACGGCTACCTGAGGAATACCCGGAAGCTCACGACCGTGAGCACGCTCATGGAAGACGGCGCACCTTCACGAATCGCTGTGCGCGTGGTCGAGGAGCCGCCCCTGGAAGACTTCATCGACACCCCGGACCTCACCGACCCTGGACGGGCGGACAACTTACGCTGGAGCAACGGCATCCTGCTCGAAGCGAAAAACCGCTCTCTGGAAAAGCTCCTGCGTGAAGAAAGCCGGAGCACGCTGCTGGGCCTGGTGATCCGGATCGAGAAGTCGATCCTCGATTTGAACGAGCAGGCCGAGCGGGCCAAGGACCGGGCCCAGACAAAAGTGGAAAAAGACGAGGGTGACCCTGGGCCCGACAGGGAGCTGTCGATCCTCTGCCGCCAGCGCATCGAGGTGCTCAAGCCCGTCCTTGGCGCTATCAAGCAGGAGGTTGCGGCGAGGAGGCAGGAACAGTGAGGGAGATTTTCGTGCGCAATAAAACCGCTGTTTTCATTATAGCCCTTGTCGCCGGAATGTATGCTCTCGGGCTGGTCACGGTTCAGGCATCTGCCTGGGCCGAAGAGCCGTCCGGACAAGCTCCAGACGAGCCGATCAAGGCCGACCTTGCCGCGCTTGCAGATGAGGGCCGCTGGCTGGAACTCATGGCGGCGGCGACCGATGCAGTCCGGAAGAATGCATCCGACCCGGTGCCCATAGTGTACCAGCTCCAGGCTATGCGAATGCTGGGGGAGAGCGATTCCGCACTGAAGAAGGCCGACGAGGCGGTCGCACGATTCCCGGACAATGCGCGCATCATCATGGAGCGTGCATGGATTCACTCGTTCAAGGGCAGCTGGTCCCGGGCCCTCTCCGATGCACGGATCGCCGCCGGGATCGACCCCAATCTTTACGACGCCCTGAACGTCCAGGGGATCGCATACAGGGAGATGCGCGACTGGAACAATGCCATAGACCTTTACACGAACGCCCTTGCCCTCAAACCGAACGATACGAGCGCCCTTCTGAACCGCGGGCGTGCCTATGTCGAAAAGGGCATGTGGCAGAAGGCGAGGACAGACCTGGATAAGAGCATAGGGCTGAACGGGGAATCGGCCGAGGCCTTTTACCACCGGGGGAGAGCATACGCAGGATCGGGCAAGCTCGGCAATGCCGCAAAAGACTTCACCGCTTCGCTCATGCTCAAGCCCCATGCGGTAGCTCCGTACATTGCGCGGGCAGAAGTGCTGGCACAGGGCGGCAAATGGGAAGACGCGGCAAAGGACGCCTACACGGCCATCGCTCTGGGGTCGCATGACATCAGGCCCTTCTACACTGCCTGCCAGGCATCGGTCGTGCTGGGCGATTTTGACGCGCTTGCCGGATATGCCGAGAGCGGCGCCATGATCGCACCCGGCAATGCGGAGTTTCAGCGTTTCGCTGGAAAGGCCTATCGTGAAAAGGGCGAGCTGACAAAGGCACTTGCCGCGTATGACAAGGCTGTGGAGGCAGCGCCCGGCGATGCCGGAGTACTGCTCGACAGGGCGCTTACCTACGTTCTGCTCCGCAGGTACGATCAGGCGGCCGACGACTGCACCGCATCCCTTTCGGCCAAAACCTCGGCCACGGCATATGCGATCCGGGCATTCGCGCGTCTGAAGGCAGGCTCCCTCGATCGTGCTTTCGAGGACAGCACCAACGCATTGACCCTTGAACCGAAAACAGCTACCGCACTGCTGGTCAGGGCCAATATCAACATGACCAGAGGAAAGTTCGCCGAAGCCTTGTCGGAAAGCAGACAGGCCCTCAAGCTGGATCCGGTCCAAGCCTGGGGCTATATCACATATGGCTCTGCCTTGTCGGCTGCCGGCCGCAACGAAGAGGCAATGAAAATACTGAATCAGGCGGTCGCCCTGGCACCAAACGACGGTGAGGCGCATCTGGCCAGGGGGCGCTGCCTCGCTGCGCTCGGCCGTCATGCCAAGGCTCGCCAGGACATCGAGAACGCGGTTGCTCTTGATGCCGGTCTGACGCAGGAAGCCCGCGCCGAGCTGGACAAGCTGAAATAATGCGGTCGAATCGCGTGAAGGAGATGATCCAATGAGAGATGGCATCCGAATAAAGATGGCACTGGCCATAATCCTGATTCTTGGGCTGTCGACACCGGGCTTGAGCGGGGAGCCTTCGAAGTTCGACTCGGGAAACCAGGGCACCAGTGCACTGGGCCAACTCGAAGATGTGGCCGGCCAGAAAGTCGACCGGTCGTCTCCCGGCGTCAGCACGATAGATACGTATAAGAAGAAGATCACGCTGCCGCAGAAAGCCGTGGCAAAGCCCAAGGTGAATCACTCTGCAGCGATGAATGCCATGGTCACCGATGTGGTCGTGGGATCGCTCCTTCAGGCCGTTTTCAGCGACGATTCACAGCAGCGCGCCTATGAAGAGGCGGCCAGGGCGATGGTCGAGGCCGAGCAGAAGAGACTCGCCGAAGAGCAGCGCAGGCAGAGGCTTGACTCTGCCGGAAAGCTCCGCAGCTTCTGGGATGGAAGAGACGAGGAAATGTCCAAGAGCCTCGACGACGTGTTCAGCTTACCCGGTCAGGGCCAGGGTACGCCCTTTTTCGGCATGCCGGGTAATCCCGTTGTAAAGCCTTCGGATCCGTCAGTGGGACAGCTTTCCCAACCCCTCACTACGGAAACCTCTGCTCTGCAGGACGGCATCATGAAGTCGGGCGCGGAGTATGTGCAGGAGGCGGCCAGGGACTCGGTAAAGGACATCGTAAAGGACGTGATCAAAGGCGCCCTTCCCGCCAGTGCCCGCAACGCCGAACTCATGATCGATTACGTGGACAAGATGAACGAATTCACGGGCAATCTCTTCCAGGCCATCGACCCGAATCGGCTGGTAGGAACGCTGGCCAACGAAGGCCCGGGCGATTACCATGCGATCATGAACGACCTCAATAAGGTGACAAGGCAGGGGACCGAGATAGGGCTGGGAGAAAGCCCGTTTTCCGATTCCGAGCTTCAGACCGGCTTCCACCTTCTGAGAGGCAAGGGCATAACCGCCGCAGATGCAAAGGTGATCGCAACCGGCAGGTGGAAAGGCTACCTCTCCGACAAGCTGAAAGACCGTCTCACCGACGGCTGGATGTAACCTGAAACCGATACGTCCCCGCCAATTTGTCTGTTTTTTTTGAAGCCGTCAAGCTCAGGATGGCGCAACCCGATTCGAAAAGAATTGCTTATTCCGGCGGCATCTTAAGCAATTTGGCGGCTTCAAAACCATGCCGGCATGCCGGAAAGGCGGCTGCCTCCGGCTCACATAACTGTTGATCTTGAACGGATTATGAAATAGATGCTAGTATTCGAAGAGGAGCGGTTCGTTACAATGGGTATTGGATTTATGTAAACGCTCGGATCAGACAAACCGACGGATTATTTGAGGAGAGATGCAGATGCAGGTAAAAAACGTAAAGACGGCCATAGTGGCTGGGCTGTTATTGATGCTGACCGGGTGTGCCGGCAATCAGGCCCCGCTGCCGGAGATGCCGGTTGAAAGCGCAGCCGTTTTGAGCACCGACAAAGACACCTATCGGGAGGGTGAAAAGATCAAGGTTAATTTTTCCAATTCGCCCGGCAACGAAGGCGATTGGATCTGTATCGTACCGGCGGGCACTCCGGATACGGATGCAGACGATTATCAATACATGCCGCAGGGGCTGGGGCAGGGTTTCCTGACCTTTGATGCACCTTCACCCGGCCAATACGAAGCCAGAGCCTATTACAACTACGACCGCAATGGATACGTGGTTTCCGGCCGTCACGCTTTCTCGGTGGTTTCGGCAGGCGATGTTGCGAGTCCCGCCGCGGCAACCGGAAAAGCGACGCGTGATGATTACCAGCTGTTTCAAACGGTGATTTTCGGCGGCGCCAACCTACCGCCGGCCGGTTTGTCGACCGCCGGCTCTCTGGCCGTATTGAAAACTTCGGGCGGCAGCAGCGTCGATTATGAATTGTGGACGCAGGAAAGGGTTTCTCCGAATGCGCCTCGGCAAAAGAAGGAAGTTATTTACGGCCCGGTGCGGTTCAGCCGGAATCCGATCAGCGAAGAAGTATCCTTCAGCACCGGGGGGTTCGACCTGACCGAAAAGGTAATCAACCAGATAATGAAGCAGGTGGAGAAAAACCCCCGTATGGAGGGGACATGGAATCAGGAAATATCGTTAAATCTGCTGAGAACCCACCTGCCGCGGAAACTGGCATTTCATTTCGATGTCGAGAAAATAGTCCTTCCACCGGGTATGCCGGCACTATTAATTCGAACATACAGCGATGTTTTTAAGATCGATCTCTTTCCGACGGCAATGTCGGCCGACAACGGTTCTTTCTCCGGCATGTACAAAGGGGTACTGGTCTACTCGCCGGAAGATCATCGCATGTATCAAATGGCATCTGCGTTTGACGCGTTAAAAGGCGATGAGACGCTGCAGGTTCAGGAAACGGCATTTCTGGCCGGGCTTGACGGCAAACCGGTTTTTCCCCTGCTAGATATACGCAAGACCCTGGACCTCCAGAAGCAGGATAAACCCGGCCCGCTGACATCGATGCCGCCGTGGGCGCTGCAGGCTTTGAAAGTTCAGCAAGTCGTCAGTCTTGCCTCTTCGACAACTGCCGAACGCGCGTCCAATCCCTTTTCCCTCGTCTCCATCGGGCAGGGGCTGTCGGAACTGTCCACGATCGATAGTTTGTCCGGTGTGCTGGGCGGTTATTCTTCAGGGGACTTGATCGAGGCGTATGCCTCGACCTATGGTGAGCCGGCTGCACAGGAAGCTACCCGTTTTATGGGAAACCTGGTCTCTACCGGGGTCTCGGAATTACTCCCGGAATCGGCCATGTTGGCGCCCTTGGGGCCCGTTCCGGCGGTACTTCTCACGGCCTATTCCGTGTATACGATTTACGACAACATGGCGCAGCTGAGCACGATGGTCTATTACGATCAGGTGCTGAACAAACTCGAACCCTTTCAATGGCCGCAATGCAAACCGATGGAATGCATCGCCCAGGCTAACCAGGCGTTTGATTTGGCGGAGCCGATCGAGCCGGTGGCCGACCCCGGACCGCCGCCCGACCCGGCCGCCCCCGGCATGCCGCGCTGGGTGCTTCCAACCGTTATCGGCGGTACGGCGGTTGCGGCCGGACTGGCCGTGGGATTGTCCGGCGGGGGCGGGGACGACTCGTCGAGCAGCTCCGTCAGTGACGAATGCGCTGCCTCTTTTAACCAGGTTTACAGTTGCGGGACGGGCAATCCAGCGATGGTCGGATTTTTAGTTCCCACCCGCTGTGGCAACTGCCCGAGCGGCTCGTATAACGGCGGCACAGACACCGTAACCTCCGGCGGCCCTTACTATCAGTGCATCTGCAACTGACCGGGATGCCCAGGAGTTATTATTAAGGTAAATATTTCCTTAATGAAACAACCGAAATCAGCCGAAAGGGGGGAGTTTTTTCCTCCCCCCTTTTTCATAGTTACTGTTATTTTCTTTGTTGCGGGGATCGCCTTTGCCGCCGCGCCCGAGGTCGACACACGAAGTGGCGCAGACCAGCCGCTAAAAATAGTTCTGACCCTCGACCAGGCGGTCAATCTTGCCATGCAGGCGAACCGCGGCATCTCCAGTTCACAATACAACGCCGAAAGCCGGCGCTATTCGATCGATGCGGCACGTGCACTGTTCGATTTAAAACTCATTTCGACCGGCGGCGTCCGTCTTACGGGCGGGGACCATACGGACTACAATTATTATTCCGCCGGGCTCCGGGCTGAGAAAAAACTGGAATCCGGCACAACGATATCGATGGGTCCTCAGATCACCCAATCTTCCTGGGAGTCGAGGCAGTATTATACCACGGGGATGGGGATTACGGTAATGCAGCCCCTCCTGCGCGGCAGGGGGGAGGAGATCACGACCGACAGCGTGCAGAGCGCCGACGCGGCGTATCAAACATCGCTGCGAAACGTATATCAGACAAAGGTCAACACGGTTCTGGAGACAATCGCCACTTTCTACGACGCCATCCGCCAGGTGGAGCTGCTGCGGTTGTTTGAAAACATGGAGGCGCGCCTGAAAGGGCATTCCGAAATTGCGCGCGTCAAGGAGAAAGTCGGGCTGGCAACGCCGATGGACACATACCGGGCGGAAATACCCCTCAAGGAGGTTCAGGATGCCATGATTACGGCGTCGGAAGCCTTTCAGGATGCCAAAGACAGATTGAAGCTCATTCTGGCCCTCCCGCAACATACGCAACTCGAGGTGACTTTTCCGGAGGCGCCCGATTTCCGGGAATTGTCACGGGAGGACGCCGTCGACACCGCCCTGAAAAAAAGGATCGAAATAGAGCAGCTGGAGCAGGACATGGCCGAGGCCGAACGAAAAGCCGCCGTCGCAAAGCACAATATCCTGCCGGATCTCAACCTGGTCATGGGTTATGATCGGTATGCCGAGGCGGACACCTTCGGGCAATCGACAAGCCTGGATCTGGATCGTTACCTCGTGCTGCTGCAGACGGATACCGACATATTCCGGACAGCCGAAAGGGCCGCCTATCAGCAGAGCCTCATCGTCATCAAAACTCTCCGGCTGAACATGAAAAGTAAAAAGGAGGACATCAGCCGGCAGGTGCGCAAGCAGTGGCTGTCGCTGCAGGAGGCGCTGAAGCGGATGGAGATAAGGAAAGCACAGATCAAACAGGGGGAAGAAAAAATCGCCCTGGCGGAAGTTAAATTTGCGCACCAAATGGCCGATAACTTCGATGTTATCGAAGCAGAAAAGGAGTTGCAGAGCGCGCGCGGCAACCTGCTGGCCGCAGAAATCGACTTTGCCATCGGCATTTATAACATGAAGGCTATTCTGGGCGTGCTGGTACCGAGAAACTGAATGATCAACAAGAAGAAAACCGGCAAATGGATAGCGATTGCGGCCGCTGCGATGGTCGTGGCATGGGCCGGTGTGCGCCTCGTTCCGCCCGCTCACACCGATGCCGATACGCAGCTGACTGCGGCAAAAACCGTCAGCTTTGCCATTTCAGTCCACACGATCGGCACCCTCGATGCCGAACGTTCATACATCGTCTCCTCGACTATCAAGGGGGACAACGGGAAGATCGCCCATATCATTGACGAGGGGACGCTTGTCAAAAAGGGGGACGTCCTGATCAAATTCGATTCCGCCCATTTCGAGGCGGAAATCCTGCGTCTGGAAGGGGAACTGCGCAGCCGGGAAGCGTCTTTTGAAGCCAGAAAGCAGATACTCGCCTGGGAAAAGAGCCAGGCCGAAGGCGCCATCAAGGCCGCCGAATTTGACCTGAAAGACGCGATGCAGGAATACAGCCGGTATGTATCCTACATCCGTGATATGGAAGATCTGGGCAAAAAGGGGCTGCACTATCCAAATGAAATTTTCCAGGCAAAGAAAAAGGCGGAGCAGTTATTTGCCAAACAGCAGCGGTATGAAACCTCGTTTGAGCAGATAAACAAGGAAAGCGTTTTTAAAATTGCCGCGGCGATGGCGGAAATGGCAAAAGCCAAAAACGAAATTGAAACAACGAAAATCGCCCTGGAGAACACCAGAGAGGAGCTCGGCAAGGCCGTCATCCATGCGCCGTTTCCGGGAATCGTCGTACACTACGAAACGCAGCGGGACAATCAGAAAAGGAAACCGCGGGCAGGGGACACTGTATGGCAAGGCCAGCCGCTGCTTTATCTGCCGGATATCTCTTCTGTGATCGTTAAAACCCTTGTGCGCGAGGTCGATCTGCACAAAGTCACAAAGGGGCAGAAGGCTTCCATTCAGGTCGACGCCTATCCCAAACTGGTTCTTGCCGGGGAGGTGGCTTCTATCGGGGTGCTGGCCAGTGGCGGCGGAGCAGACAAAGGGGAAAAATATTTCCAGGTGGTCGTCGCCGTCCATGGCGATAACCCCGGCTTGAGGCCAGGCATGACATCCCGGGTGGTCCTGCATACCGATGCCGCCCAGAACGTCCTTGCCGTACCGGTGCAGGCCGTGTTCAGCGAAGGCGCAAACACTTACTGTTATGTCGGCAGGGGACCCAAGGTAGAGAAGATCAGGGTGGAGATCGGCCGGCAGAACGAGGATTATGCCGAGATCGTTGCCGGATTGAAAAACGGCGACAGGGTCAGCCTGATCAGAACGGACGGTGATGAAACAAAACAATGAACCACACCTGATTGCGGCTCTCGGGATATGCAAGCGCTTCCATGTCGGATCTTCAACGCTGAAGATCCTGGAAAACATCGATCTCAGGCTGCATCGGGGTGAGTTCGTCGCGATCATGGGGCCGTCGGGTTCCGGAAAGACCACGCTGCTCCATATCCTCGGGTGCCTGGAGCGGCCATCATCCGGCAGCTATCGGCTGAACGGCGTCGATATCATTGCTGCCTCGGATGACGACCTTTCGCACATCCGCGCAAACAAAATCGGCTTTATCTTTCAGACGTTCAACCTGTTGCCGGGCTTAACCGTCTATGAAAATATCGAGGCGCCGTTTCTGTACCGTTCCTGCGAGCATTTACAAATAAAAGAAAAAATCATGGATTCCATCGCTCAAGTGGGGCTTGGCGAAAGGGTGAAGCATAAACCGTCCGAGCTTTCCGGGGGCGAAATGCAGCGTGTGGCCATTGCGCGGGCCATATGCGCCGACCCCCTGCTGGTGCTTGCGGACGAGCCGACCGGAAATCTCGATTCCGGCACCGGTTTGGAAATATTAAAGATATTCAAAAAACTGCACGCCGGCGGCGCAGCCATTGTAATGGTCACCCATGACCGTAACGTGGCGTCGGTTGCCGACAGAATCATTTATTTAAAAGATGGCAGGCGGGTTGATGAAGCATCTGCGAGTAAACAGCAGGCTGTTTAAATTCGTTCAGTTGGCTGTCAAGTCACTGCTGCAGCACAAGCTGCGGGCTGCGCTGAGCATCCTCGGAGTCGTTTGTGGTGTTGCCGCCGTGTTTTCAATGCTTTCAGTCGGCGAGGGCGCCAAGCGCGAGTCTCTCGCACAAATAGAACGACTCGGTACCCGTAATATCTATGTAAAAGCCGTCCCTCTGACGGAGATGCAGCAGGCAAAGTTTCGCGCAAATCTTTCCCGGGGTCTTTCCCTCACCGATGCACACCGAATTCAAAAGGGGTGCCCTGATGTGCAGGATGCAGCCGGCCTTAGAGAATTGAAGGCTTCCGTATTTAGCACGATGAAGGAGGTCACACCGCTTATCGCTGCATGCACTCCCAATTATGCAACCCTGATGAAGATACCGATTGGCAGCGGCCGCTTTATTTCCGATCCGGACATGCAGGAGAGCAAACTTGTCTGCGTTATCGGCCATGGTGTGGCCGGCAGCATGGGGGCCCTCGGTCGGATCGGGAATTACCTGCGCATCGAGGATTCCCTCTTTAAAATTGTCGGCGTTTTACAGCGGTTGGAGAGCAAAGTAGGAAAGTCAGGCGCCATCCGCCTGCGCAATTACAACGATATGATTTTTGTTCCGCTTGCGGTGGCAAACCTGGCAAGCAGCACCGGCACACCCTATGGCGCCCTTGCCGATCCCGAGGTTACGGAGTTGATCATTGCGGTGAATGACGAGAAACAGGTGCTCAGAGCCGTTCCTGCGGTGAAAAGAATTATGGAGATCGCACACGGCGGCGCTGAAGATTATCAAATTATCGTACCTCAAGAACTCCTGAATCAATCAAAAAAGATACAAAGGACATTCAACGTAGTGCTCGGCAGCATCGCCTTTATCTCTCTGATCGTCGGCGGCATCGGTATCATGAACATCATGCTGGCCACGGTTTCGGAGAGAACGAAAGAAATCGGGATCAGGCGTGCATTCGGCGCCACCTGCACGGATATCATCCTTCAATTTCTGGCTGAATCGACCCTGCTGACGTTTACGGGCGGCATAATCGGAATCTTAATCGGTTTTGGAGGCGTATGGTTGATTTCAGCAATCGCAAAATGGAATACGACCGTTACCATGCTTGCACTCGTTGTGCCCCTGCTCACATCGATTGTCGTCGGCCTGTTCTTTGGACTGTATCCGGCCTATACGGCAGCAAAGATGGACCCGATCGCCGCACTACGGTCCGAATAGACTTTCTACAGATGATAAACGGATCCGATAAGACGAAAAAAACACGAACCATCCGTCGTCCAAACAATCGATGATTTTTTTACAGCTCAGAAATAATAGGTCGCACCTGCCTTGACATCTCCCAGAGGATCTACCGAACCGTATTCGGTTTCATCCGATCCCATGAAAAGATTGACGCACAGGCTCAGGGTCAGATTTTTTTTGATGTGGTATTCCGCCATTGGCTGGGCAAAGAAACTGCCGTCCGACAGGTTGATCCGGGTGATGCCGGTGAGGTCCAGTGAATGGATGATCGCATCCTCCCAGAATGTTCGGATGAAAATCGAATGCCGGCTGAGAGGTTCCTGGGCTTCCTGTGACCATTTTCTGGTTGTCCACAACTGTCCCAGCATTCCAAGACCCAAAGCCTCTGTGGCTGGATTCTGCAAAAGAGTTCCGGCCTCTTTGCCGGTTCTGAACCAGTTGTCCCAATCCTCTTGTGAAAAGCCTGCTTCATTGAAGTGGTATTCTACAAAAGTGGTACGGTTGACTTTTTCCGTATAGGAAAATCCAATCGCCAGTTGATTCCGGAAATGGGATTCCCTCCCGGAATCCATCACCCATAAACTGTTGAAAGGAATGATTCCGGATTCCTGTGCCTCTGTCAGGGATTGGGCAAAGATATCGGGCCTGCTGCTTCCACTCCATTCCAGATAGACGATTGCGGAATCCCCGATCCCCTTGGTGAGATTGGTTCCAAAGTAGGAGCGGTCCGAGTCATAAAAATAGAGAAATTCAGGATTGAAATCCGGAAAAGCATTCAAGGTAATCTTTGACAGGGTTCGGTTGGAACGGTTGGTTTTATCCAGCCTCAACCCGTAACTTCCATCATCTGTCCACCATCTGTCCTGATCCTGGTTCATTTCAGGGGCAAACGCAAGCGTGACAGTTCCTTTTTCCCAGATTCCCTGAGCCCGTGCCATCACAACACCCAGCCGGTTCTCCCGCAGAAGGTTCGGATCTTCCGAAATCCGGTAACTCACGGCGTTTTTCTTGAAGTAATCGGTTGGATTGAAACCGACGGCCACTCCGTTTTTAAAATTGACCCGGCCGATATCCAGATAGAGGAACTGATAGGAATTTGCCGTAACATAGAGTTCCTTAAGATCATTCTGTACCCTGCCCCCGGATTCTTCCTGGTTTTCTTCCAGAAGGTAATGCAGACGATCCGCCATGATAAACGACAGGTTCGAGAAAAGATCGATTTCCGTCTTTGCATCCAGGCTGAGGCGGTTATTCCAGTCGGAATCGTCCGAAGACGGCACGGGAACCACGAGGTTTTTTCGTCTGATATTGGCAGTGGCGGCTTCATCCAGATAGATTTTGAACCGGTACGTTTCCGGCAGGGCTTCGGAAGCTTCTTCCGGGGGTTGAGACAGCACATTGTCGGGAATCAGATCCAGATCGTCATCCTGCTGAGCGTACAAGGCCGATGAAGGGATGAATAGGATCGACAGCAAAAACGCTGCCGTAAGGAATCCGTACCAGACCCGAATCATTTTATTCCCCTTTGAATCTCGGCAGATATTCTCTCTGGAACCAATCCTCGGGGATTTCACGAAACTGATAATGGCTGTAGTTCATCTTTGTGACCAGTTTGTTGTCCACACCATCTATGATGATCATCTCCGTGGGACGTATTTTCCCCAGTTCTTCTCTATATCCCCGGTAATAGGCTATTTTGAGCAGACGCTCGCTTTCGGAATAGAATTTTCCCTTTACAGGCTGGTCATTTTCCGTATCCACCCAGTATTCGATGCGGTAATAGGTGACGGTTTCGTTGAGCGCCATCATATTGAGCTTATAACATTTCCGCTGTTTCCGGTCTGCGTCTGTGATCGTTTCCTCGTTTTCCATGGTCGCTTTGTAGTCTTTATGAAAATTGACGGTCACGACATCTCCGTTGGATGCCTGTCCCATCAGACGCTGCTGGGGAGAGAGGCGGATGCTGGATTTGGATTCGGGATCAAAAAACCAAAGGTTGTTTCCATCTTTCAGCATGAGCTTGTTTTCATCCCGAAGCGGTTCAATAAAACGGATCAGGCTGCGGTATTGTCCGCTGTTCTGATCGGCCTTGGAATACACGGTCAGGAGCATTTTATCCTGTAAACTGCCTTCCCGGTATTCCAGCAGGGAAACCGAAAGGCTGAATGGTTTTCCGGGATTGCGCACCGCATCCGAAGCAGCCACGATTTCATCTGCGGTTTTGTTGGCAGTCCCGGCAATGGATGCAACCGGCAGGAATGCAATCAGAATCAGGATCAATAGTTGTTTCACGGATTCCTCCTCATCGAAATTCAGGAAAATATAATTCTATCTCCGGACAACCGGCAGCCGGTTTATCAAACATGTCTGAGCGCATCCACGATCACCATCTTTCCTGCTTTTCTTGCCGGAAAGATCGATGATGCCACTGCCAGCAGTACCAGCCCCAGCCAGCAGCCAGGTGCTAAAAAGGGATTCAGGAAAACCATAATTTTCAGGGGTACCGGATCCACATAATTGGGAGGCGTCCACATAATTCCGGCTGAATTGATTCCGGTTACGGCAATCACGGATACAACCGTACCAAGGGTAGCTCCCAGAACGCCCAGCAAAAGTCCCTCTGCGATAAACTGGCCCAATATTCCGCTCCGCCGCAGACCCAGAGCGCGGATGGTCCCGATCTCATCCACCCGTTCCATGACGCTCATGGTCATGGTATTGATGATGGTAAACAGCACAATCACGCCCATGATCGTTGCAATAAAGCTGAAAAGAGCGAACAAAAAGGAGATGACCTGGCGGTACATGGGGACGATCTGGGTATAATCTTTGAATTCCAGATTCAGTCTGTTTTCATCAAAAAGTTTTTCCAGCCGGGCTTTGACAAAGGGGATATCCTTTGTGTGCCGGAGCTGGATGACGATGCCGGTGGCCTTTTTCTCCCCTTTTCCATAAAGAAGACGCTGGGCCAGAGAAATATGCATGGCCGCGTAATTGTCATCCAGGGCTTTTACCCCCTGGACTTCCGTATTGTTGACATACATGGTGACAATATTGGGAGCGCCTGCTGCAGTGGCTGCCAGAAGGTCGAGCCTGGGGCGTTTGTCCGTGCTTTCAGGAATATCATTCAATCCATTTGATTCTTCCAGAAAACTGAAATCTTCCGTGGCAGCAGGTTTTTGATCGCTCTTTTCCGGCAGTTTTCCTTTGCAGTTTTTTACGTTCAGTTCCTCGCACAGCAACAGCATCCTGGCCATTCCTTCACCGATGATTCCGCCGTCGATGTCGTCATCGGAAAGCACGATTCGATTCAGGCGGGATTTCCGTATCTTCATGTTATAGTCGTTCCATTTCCTCATTTTTTTCAGATCCGAAGGAACATACCCGATCCCGAAAAACGTCTTGGATGCATCTTTTTTAAAGTTTCCGGCAATACCGTAGAATTTGAGGATGGGGGTCGCAACCGTTATATGGTCTTTCAATTGCGGATCCTGGGTGATCAGCTTTATGAGATCCTGGTAACGGCTGATTCCATAGGCTGCCGGATTCCCTGCGCCGTAATCGAAAAAACCTTCCTGATATACCTGCAAATGACCGTTATCACATACATAGTTGGTCTGCATTCCGTAAACGATATTGGCCACATACCCTCCGAACAGATGAACGGCAACGGCGCTGACGGTAATGGCAAGAATGGTCATGAGGGAACGACGGCTGTTCCGGAAAATATTCCTGAAAGCAATATGCAGCGTTTTCATCTTATTTCCCCCTCTCTTCCATGAGCAGACCATCGTGAATTTCAAACACTTTTTCCGCATGTTCCATGACCTGTTTGTCATGGGAGGAGAAAATAAAAGTGGTATGGCTTTCGGCCTGCATTTTGTACATGAGATCAATGATGCTCTGCCCGGTTTTGGAATCAAGGTTGGCAGTGGGTTCATCCGCCAGCACCAGTTTCGGCCCCTTTACCAGCGCTCGGGCAATGGCGACCCGCTGCCGCTGCCCGCCGCTCAATTCGTTCGGTCGATGATGTTTATGTGAGGACAGGCCAACGTCATGGAGCATTTTTAAGGTCAGTTCCCGGCGTTCTTTTGCCGGTTTTTTCATCAGCAGCAGGGGATATTCCACATTTTCATAGGCGGACAGCACCGGGATGAGATTGAAATTCTGAAAGATAAAACCAATATTCTCCGCCCTGAAGTCCGATGCCTGCTTATCGCTCAATCGGGCGATGTCCTGACCGCAGACCTCCACGCATCCTGAAGACGGAATGTCAATGCAACCCAGCAGATTCAGCAGTGTGGTTTTGCCGCTTCCGGAAGGGCCGATGATGACATTGAATTTTTTAATGGGGATTTGAAGGGATACGCCTTTGAGAGCCTCTACTTCCACTTTCCCCATCAGGTACTTTTTCTTCACGTCCGTGAGACGGACCGCGAATTCGCTGTTGTTCACTGCAAGTCTCCTCTGTTGAATTTGGATGCATCTGATTCATTTCCTCAAATCAAAAATCCCGATTCTCCCGGAACCTAAATCTGTTTTTTCAAGATTGACCCTCTATCTAATAACGATAGGGAATGGATGCAAGAAAAAATTTCATCTATCCGAAAAAACCGTATTTTCATAACGATGGAATCATTTTTTTCATAATTGCTCCTTTTATGATTGTATGGCATGGTAAAATGTTTTTTTCAGTGAGTATGGAAAAAAGCAGGGGAAACAGCATGATCAATTTGATGGCAAAAGGTTATGGAAGACGAGATGAACGCTGGTTTTACAAAGCGAAAGCAATCCAAAGGCAACCGGACTGGTTTTTATCAGATTGCCGGATGGGCAATCATCGCGGCGATTGCTTTTTCCATCCTGCTGGTATTCTGTCTGCGCCGGCTTCCGCCTCCCACCAGCGCTTTTATGATGGAAAGGTATGCTGCCGCTCTTTTTCAGAAAGAACGAAAGACGAATATTCGGTATCACTGGGTTGGCTGGAAAGAAATTCCTCCGCATATGTTTCTGGCAGTGGTGGCTGCCGAAGACCAGAAGTTCATGAACCATTGGGGGTTTGATTTTGACTCGATCTCGGATGCAATCGGGAAAAAAAAGAAGAGAGGCCGCCTGCGGGGAGCCAGCACCATCACCCAGCAGGTGGCCAAAAATCTATTTCTATGGCCGGGTCGAAGTTATGTCCGAAAGGGGATTGAAGCCTATTTTACTGTGCTTCTGGAGTTGTTGTGGGACAAGAGACGGATTCTGGAAGTTTATCTGAATATCGCCGAGTTCGGTGACGGTATTTATGGAGTGAATGCAGCAGCGCAGAGTTTACTGGGCAAACGGTCTGCCGGAAATCTGACAAGAAGGGATGCGGCTCTTTTAGCCGCCGTGCTTCCCAATCCCAAACAATTCAAGGTAAAGAGGCCATCTTCCTACGTGAAAGAGAGATGCCGCTGGATACAGAGGCAGATGTATCAACTGGGCAGTGTCCGGTTTCAGTGATATCGACGGCTGCCGCCATTCACGACGCATCCGTCGTTGACATTTTTTTGGTTAAGCACTTGTATTTTATTCCCATTGGGGTATATATAATCTCATGTTTTCGACACTCTTACAAAATCATATGCAATGTCTTGAATCCCTTACGGATATTCAAACCGATATTGAACAGGCAGGCCGGTTAATGGTGACGGCTTTGCAGAAGGGGAACAAAATCCTGGTTGCCGGTAACGGCGGTTCTGCGGCGGATTCACAACATTTTGCCGCCGAGCTGATCGGACGGTTTGAACAGGAGCGGATTTCCTATCCTGCGATCGCCCTGACCACCGACACCTCCATCCTGACCGCCCTGGGAAATGATTACGGGTTTGACAAGATTTTCTCAAGGCAGGTGGAAGGACTCGGCAACCCCAATGACATCCTGATCTGCATCTCCACATCCGGAAATTCCAAAAACCTGATCCTTGCAGCGGAAACAGCCGACCGGAAAGGCGTCAAGACCATCGGACTGTTTGGGAACAGCGGCGGCCTGCTGAAAGAAAAAATGAATCTTTCCATTACCGTTCCAAACCAGGTTACCGCCAGAATTCAGGAAGCACATATTTTCATTCTGCACTATTGGGCGGCTTTCATCGAAAAAAATCGATAACTTCCCGGAGAAAATCCGTATGAAATTTGATCCCCATATCTTTTCCGAAACCCATATCCTGGTTGTCGGCGATATCATGCTGGACCAGTATCACTGGGGTGAGGTCAAACGGATTTCGCCGGAAGGCCCGGTGCCGATCGTGCATATCCGGGAGAAATCCGATGTGCTCGGCGGCGCCGGAAATGTGGCGGCGAACCTTTCCGGCCTGGGATGCAAAACGACCATCATCGGCATATATGGAAACGATCCGGCCGGTGTCCGCGTCCGGGACATCCTCCGTGAAAAAAATATCACCAACAGGATCATCATCCAGGATTCCCGATCCACCATCACCAAAACCAGAATCATGGCCCAGAACCAGCAACTGATCCGCCTGGATGAAGAAACCCCGGATCCGATCAGCCCGGAACTTTCTGAAACAATCCTCCATACAATAGAAAAAAATATTTCCGATTATCATGCCGTCATTCTTTCGGATTATGGCAAGGGCATCTTTCAGGCAAAAGACTTATGCCGGAATATCATCTCGCTATGCAACGAAAAGTCCGTACCCGTTCTGGTCGACCCCAAAGGTACGGACTGGGACCGATACCGCCATGCCACGGCAGTCACACCCAATACATCGGAGCTGAGACTGGTTACCGGAACCGGTTCTCACCATGAGAAAACTTCCCTTGCGGATGCCGGCAGATCCGTCCGGGAAAAGCTGAATGTCGGCTGGCTGATTGTCACCCGCGGCCCCAAAGGGATGCTTCTTGCCGGACCCGATGAACAGACCATTGAAATCCCATCGGTTGCCAGAGAGGTCTATGATGTCTCCGGAGCCGGAGATACCGTAATCTCGACAATTGCCGCCGCCATTGCCGCAGGTGCATCCTTTCCGGAAGCCGCTTCCCTTGCCAATACGGCAGCCGGCATTGTTGTGGGGAAAATCGGGACCCAGCCCATCAACATCATTGAACTGGATACTGTCCTGCAGCGGGAAGAATCCAACGGCCTGTCATCCAGGGGATTGCATTCCCATACCCTGGAAGGCGCCCAAATCCTGATCAAATCCTGGCGGAACGCCGGGAAAAAAATCGTTTTCACAAACGGATGTTTTGATCTTCTGCATCCCGGCCATATCAACCTGCTTCATCAGGCACGTTCTTTCGGCGACCGTCTGGTGATCGGACTGAATTCCGACGCTTCGGTAAAACGGCTGAAAGGCGATTCCCGTCCCATCCTTTCGGAACTGGACCGGGCTGCTATTTTAAGCGCGCTCAACTGTGTGGATCTGGTTGTTCTGTTTGACGAAGACACCCCCCTTTCACTCATCTCCCATCTGCGGCCGGACATTCTGGTCAAAGGTGCGGATTACAAGCCGGATGAGGTGGTGGGCCGGGACGTAGTCGAATCCTATGGCGGTCAGGTGCGGCTGGTGCAGCTTCTGGAAGGCTACAGTACGACCGGAATTGCCAACAAGGTATTATCCGCGGGAAAAAACAAAAAAAAACAATGAAATCAGCGCTATTCTCTTGACAAAAACACAAGTAAAAATTAATTTGCCGGAATAACGAAACAAATATTAACCACTAATCATTGAATTTTACAGGAGTTATTCTCTATGACACTCACAAAGGCACAAATTGTCGACACCATACAGGAAAAATTCGGTTTTCCCAGAAAAAAATGTGTTGAACTGATCGAAATCATGCTGGAAGAAATCAAGAAACCCCTGGAAAAAGGTGAAGATGTCATGATCAGCGGTTTCGGAAAATTCTGCGTAAATGAAAAAAAAGAACGAAAAGGCAGAAATCCGGCCACCGGTGACGATCTTGTTCTCCCGGCAAGAAGGGTGGTCACTTTCAAGTGTTCACAAGGATTGAGAGATCAGATTAACAAATAGTCAGCCAACCCCGGCTTTTTTCATTCTCTCAGTGATTCAGCGCCGCCGGCCTGAAAAAAAAGGAGTACAAGACATGGCCATTAGCAAGGAGCTTCTGGATATTATTGCCTGTCCCAAATGCAAGGGAGATATCCATCTGAACGAAACAGAAGACGGATTGATCTGCGATCGATGCAAACTGTTATACGAGATCAAGGAAGATATCCCCATCATGTTGATCGACGAGGCAAAACCCATTGATTGACAATATCCCTTCGGTTCTCAAATCACCTGTTTGTTCCGCATGTCGCACAAACAGATGCCAATAATGGAAATATCCGGTAGAAAAAATGAGCCTGCCTCAGCCGCCTGACCCTGCTAAACTGGTGATTGGACTGTTTACCAGAGAAAAACAGCGATTCAAGGAAGCAGCTCATGCGCTGGCAGAAAAATTCGGCGAAATGGAAATGGTCAGCCCATGGTTTCCGTTTGATTACACCAGCTATTATGAGGCTGAAATGGGCGGGCCGCTGTTCCGAAGAATGATTGTATTCAAAACACGGATCCGGCAGGCCGATCTTCCGGATATAAAAGCCATCACCAATACCATTGAGCGGCAATATACCCGCGATAACAAGCGTCTTGTCAATATTGATCCCGGGTACCTGCTGCTGGAACGTTTTGTGCTGGCAACCGGAAAAAACTACACCCATAGAATTTATATCGGCAAAGGCTTTTATGCGGACTTGACCTTGATTTTTCAAAACGGATCGTTTCAAACGCTTCCCTGGACCTATCCGGATTATGCCGATCCGACCATAAAAAACTTTCTCGAAAAAATCCGCAACCGCCTCCGGGTGGATGGTAAAGGAACATAAAATGATCAACAGCATGACCGCCTATGCCCGGTCGGAAAAAACGGAAACCAGCATCACGGCAATGGTCGAGATCCGGTCCTATAACAGCAAAAATCTTGACATTTCACTCCGGACTCCTCACGGATATGAATCCCTGGAAAGCCGGATCAAGGAAATGATCTCGCAACAGCTCAGCCGCGGCCGGATTGAAATCCAGGTGCGGATCAAAGATGAATCGGAAAATGCGTTCTCCTTTGAGGTGGATCAGTCAAAGGCAAAAGCCTATTACCAGGTATTGTCCGATCTGAAAAACCTTCTGCAAATGCAAGAGGAAATCCGGCTGGATATGATCACCGCTTCCGCGGGCATCATCCGGCCGGTGGAAACGGAAAAAGATCTGGAACTTCACTGGCCGGTCATTGCCTGTTCTCTTTCCGACGCTCTGGAAAACCTGAAAAAAATGCGGGAAAAGGAAGGCGCCTTCCTGGAAAAGGATTTGCTGGAACGTATGGACGGGATTGAACAGTCCATTCAGGAAATTGAAGCCCTTTCGGAAAATCTGGTATTGTCTTACAAGCAGCAGCTGGAAGAACGGATTGCCGCATTGACCAAGGGCGTGATTGAAATCGATGCCGCAAGGATTTCCCAGGAAGCCGCATTCCTGGCGGACAGAAGCGATATTGCAGAAGAAATTGTCCGGTCCAGAAGCCATGTCAAACAGTTCCGTGAAATCATGGCCGACCCGGAACCTGCCGGCAGAAAACTGAACTTTCTGTTACAGGAATTCAATCGGGAATTTAACACCATGGGCGCCAAGGCCGGCAAAACCGAAATTTCCCACACCATTGTCAATGTAAAATCAGAACTTGAAAAAATTCGCGAACAGGTTCAGAATGTCGAATAAAACACGTCATGAGGAGTTATGGATTATACACTGTTAAATATCGGTTTCGGAAGCAGCGTTGTCGCGGAGCGGGTGGTGACCATTGTCTCCCCGAATTCCGCACCCATGAAACGGTTAAAGGATGAAGCCAGGGACGACAAAAGGCTTGTGGATGCCACCCATGGGCGCCGAACCCGTTCCATTATCATCATGGACAGCAACCACGTCATCCTGTCGGCGATACAGTCGGAAACCATCTCCCAGCGATTCGACACCCTGAGGGAATCGGAAAAATAATGGGCAGCCGGGCATCACAGGGGAAAAAAAAGAATCAAAAATCAATGGAATCCGGTTCCGGCAATCTGTTTATCCTGTCCGCTCCTTCGGGCGCCGGAAAAACAACGCTCTGCCGGGAGATCCTGAAACAGTTCCCAAACATCCGATATTCCATATCCCATACCACCCGGCCACCCAGACCCGGTGAACAGGACGGGATCGATTATTTTTTTGTCTCGGAGGAAGATTTTGTAAAGGGTATCCAAAACGGATCATGGGCGGAATGGGCAAAGGTTCACGATCACTACTATGGTACATCCATGGGGTTTCTGGAAGAGACCCTGCTTTCCGGTTCCGATATTCTGCTGGATATCGATGTCCAGGGCGCCATCCAGATCATGAAAAAATATCCGGATGCCGTATCGATTTTTATCCTGCCGCCATCCCTGGAGACGCTTCAGGAAAGACTGTATGGAAGAGGAACCGATCCCGGAGAAGTGATTGAAAAACGATTGCGGAACGCCAGAACAGAGATTGACCGGAAAGACGTTTACCAGCATATCGTGATCAACGACCGTCTCGAAGATGCCAGACAGGAGCTTTTTCGGATCATCAACCGGTATTCCAACAACTGACCGGTCGGACACAGGCTTTGAACACCAGACCACGCGGAAAAACGTGAAACCAAAACCAAACCAGCAGATCGAGATCCTCTACGGCATCCACCCTGTTTTCGAAGCATTGCAGGCAGGCAGAAGAACCTTTCATCAGATCTATCTGGTTCAGGATGCGCAGAATAATCGTCTGAAACCCATAACCGATCTTGCGGGAAAACAGCGGGTTTCCATCCAGTGGCTGTCCCGTGCGGCCCTTGCCGTAAAATGCGGAACCGATCTGCACCAGGGAGTCGCCGCCGCAGTCACACCCTACCCTTTTTGTGATTTGTCCGAAATCATAACCGCTCCGGCCGGGGATTCCGAAAAGGGAAGGTTTATCCTGATGATCGACAGTGTAGAAGATCCTCAAAATCTGGGCGCTCTGGTCAGGACGGCATTATGTGCCGGAGCCGACGGCATCATCATTCCCAAGGATCGGGCCGCATCACCCACACCGGCGGCTTCCAAAGCATCTGCCGGTGCCATTGAACATGCCGGAATCTGCCAGGTCACAAACCTGGTCAATACCATTCAGATTCTTCAAAAACAAGGAATCTGGGTGTTCGGAACCGCCGCCGATGCAAAAACATCACTGTTTTCAACAAAGATCGCCTTTCCCACCGCGGTTGTCATCGGAAGTGAGGAAAAGGGAATCCGGCCCCTGGTTCAAAAAAATTGTGACTTTCTGGTTTCCATTCCCCAGTACGGTCCGGTATCGTCCCTGAACGCTTCGGCAGCCGGTGCGGTTGTCATGTATGAAATCTTGCGCCGGCGGTCCATGCTGTGTTAAAAAGACCTCTTTTTAATTTAGACATCAAGATGACGAAAGGAAATACCCATCATGACCCAGGAAAACATGATCACCAAAAACAATGACGGGACACTGAACGTTCCGGATCATCCGATCATACCCTTTATCGAAGGGGACGGCATCGGACCGGATATCTGGAATGCCACACGGATTGTCATTGACCAGGCCGTCCGGACAAGCTTTGACGGGAAGAAAAGCATCCAATGGCTGGAGCTTGCCGTAGGGGAAAAAGGCTTTCGGACAACAGGGGAATACCTGTCCGACCAATCCCTAAAGGCCATTGAAGACCATGTCGTGTCCATCAAAGGGCCCTTGACCACGCCGATCGGTAAGGGTTTCCGAAGCCTGAACGTCACCATCCGTCAGAAACTGGATCTATACGCCTGCGTCCGTCCGGTACGCTATATTGAACCGGTTCCCAGCCCCATGAAACATCCGGAAAAAATCAATATGGTGATTTTCCGGGAAAACACCGAAGACCTGTATGCCGGCATTGAATGGCAGTCAGGCACGGATGAAGCGGAACAGGTCATCTCCTTCCTGACCAATCAAATGCATGTCAAGGTGCCGGAACATGCGGGCATCGGGATCAAGCCCATCAGCGAAAAAAACACGAAACGACTGGTGGCAAGCGCGATTGCTTATGCCGTTGACAATCATCTGCCGAGCGTTACCCTGATGCATAAAGGCAATATCATGAAATTCACGGAAGGCGCTTTCAGCCGGTGGGGCTATGAGGTTGCCAGGGAAAAATTCGGGAATCAGACCATTACCGAAGCGGAACTGTATGACCAATATCAGGGAAAAGCACCTCACGGAAAAATTGTAATCAAGGACCGCATTGCCGATATGCTGTTTCAGCAGGTTCTACTTCGGCCGGACGAATTTTCGGTTATTGCCACACCGAACCTGAACGGGGACTATATTTCCGATGCCCTGGCAGCACAGGTAGGCGGTCTCGGCATGGCACCCGGTGCAAATATCGGTGATACCTGTGCCTGTTTTGAAGCCACCCACGGCACGGCTCCCAAATATGCGGGCCTGGACAAGGTAAACCCAAGTTCCCTGATCCTTTCCGGTGCCATGATGCTGGAATATATGGGATGGAAGGATGCGGCGGAACGAATCCGGAAAGCCCTTCAGGAAACCATACGGTCCGGAATTGTCACCTATGACCTTGCCCGCCAGATAGAAGGGGCAACGGAAGTGGCATGCTCTGCATTTGCCAATGCCATTGCAGAAAGGTTATAAGCACTGCGGACACCGATAACTCTTTTTGCAAAATCCTGTCGAAAAAGAGGATGATTCATGGTTCAAACCGTTTTCAGACAGTTCCGGCGCAGCATTATATCCGCCTTGTTTCCCGATCGATGTCTCCTGTGCGATCGGCTGTACCATCGGCCGTGGCCCGTTGCAGAACAAAACAGAAATATCCGTCCCCGGAACCGGATCACTGCCTTTGCGTCTTTTGCAAAACAGGTTATCTGTGATTCATGCGTCCCGAAATTTTCCATGATCGAATCACCGGTTTGCACCATGTGCGGCATGATGTTTGTCAGCCGGGAAGGAGAAGATCATGTCTGCGGCAATTGCTGCAAACTTCCGAAGCACTTCATGACGGCAAGGGCTGCCGCGGTCTATGACAACCTTCTGATGCATTCCATTCTCCTTCTCAAATATCAGGGAAGAACCGGTCTGGCCAAACCATTGGGGAGAATTCTCCTGTTCGCCTTTCTGCACTATTTTGCCACGCAAAATCCGGATATCATCATTCCGGTCCCCCTTCACCCTCAAAAAATGAGGCAACGCGGTTTCAATCAGGTATTCCTCATGATTCATGACTGGGAACAGCAATTGCCGGAACATGGATATCATACCCCTTTTCAAATTCGAAAAAACATTCTACAAAAGGATAAAAATACCAGTGCGCAAACCGGGTTGAGCAAAAACCGGAGAATCCGGAACATCAAGGATGCATTTCGTCTTGAAAACGGATCGGATATTGCCGGAAAGAATATCCTGATTGTGGATGATGTCTACACAACCGGTTCAACGGTAAATGAATGCGCAAGGGTTCTACGGAAAGGCGGCGCCAACCGGGTTGATGTACTCACACTGGCACGGGCGGTATAATGTCATTTTCTGCGTGCGAAAGGATTGCCCCCCATGGATGAAATCACCGAAAATCTCATAAAAATAATTCAAAAAATGCCGGAAAAGGATCGATTTAAACTTTATCGGGTGCTGGGAAAAAAATATCCTCTTGAAAAACGAAAGAACAAACGGACCCCATTTGAGTCCCAGGCAGGATATACAAGCCTTGAGTGCTTTGGAAACGATATCATTCAGGATATCAGTGTCGGGGGTGTATTCATGAAAACCATGGAACCCCTTACCATCGGGCGGCCCATCACCCTGACCATTCCATCAACAGACGGCAGCCACAGCATCAAGATGCAGGGTGAGGTCGTCCGGGTGACGGATGAAGGTGTCGGCATCAAATTCACCCGAAAAGCCTGAACCACACAACCGCCGGACCGGCACCTCTGATTGGCTGGATCCGGCGGCAATCCGTATGGGCTCGGTTACCGCCTGTCCGGCACTCCGGATCACAACCTGCCGGGTGCCGTAAAAAACCTTTTTCTTTGCATCTCCGGAAATTTTTTTTATAATTTCTTGACAAATCAGTACGATGTGAGTAGAAATTCGGGGTATTACTCAAAAAGCAACGACAAACTATCTTTTTTTCAATATCATACGGGAGATCATGCATTCATGGCGCTAACGAAAAATCACATTATCGATTCCATTCAGGATTCACTCGGTTATCCCAGAAATAAATCTGTTGACCTGACAGAAACCCTGCTGGAAATTATCAAGAAAAATCTGGAAAACGGAGAGGACATCATGATCAGCGGCTTTGGAAAATTTTGCGTAAAGGGAAAAAAGCAACGCCGCGGCCGGAACCCGGCAACAGGGGAAGATATGATGCTGGCTCCGAGAAAAGTCGTCACCTTTACCTGTTCCGGAAAGCTGAGAGAAAAAATCAACAAGTAGCTTTTTTCCGAAGTGCCGTAACCAAAATCTGCCTATGCAGCCGTCAACCCGTCGGTACAATTGTTTGCTGCTACCGACGGGTTTTTTTAAGGGGAACCGATATTCCCACAGGATCTGTCTGCATTCCTGAAACCGACATCAACCGCCTGTTGAACGCAAGCCAATGAACCTGATTGCCGTCATTATCCTGATCACGATGATCACCACGTTTATTCTGAATTTTATTGCCGATTATCTCAATATCCGTATGCTGCAACCGGATCTGCCTTGCGAATTTCAGGGAATGGTTGATGCGGACCGGTATCGGAAGTCACAGGAATACCTGAAAGTCAATACCCGGTTTAACTGGATCGCATCCATCCTTGGCCTGGCCGTCATGCTGATTTTCTGGTTCGGGAAGGGTTTTCCGTTTCTGGACGGCATTGTCCGGGAATTTTCATCAAACCCGATCCGGCAAGGAATCCTGTATATGGGTATTCTGATCGTTTGCAAGGCCATCCTGTCCCTGCCTTTTACCATCTATTCCACCTTTGTGATCGAGGAGCGGTTCGGATTCAACAAAACAACCGTTTCCACCTTTGCAGCGGATCTGGCCAAAGGCGCTTTCCTTGCCCTGCTGCTGGGAACACCTCTTCTGGCCGGAATCCTGGCCTTCTTCGAATATGCAGGACCATGGGCCTGGCTGTACTGCTGGATTTCAGTCACTCTTTTCATGCTGATCGTCCAGTTCGTCGCCCCGACCTGGATCATGCCCCTGTTCAATAAATTCAAGCCCATTGAAGAGGGAGAGCTGAAAAACAGCATCCTGTCCTATGCGGAATCCATCCGCTTTCCCCTGAGCAATGTCTTTATCATGGATGGTTCCAAGCGGTCCAGCAAGGCCAATGCTTTTTTCACAGGATTCGGGAGTCACAGGAGAATCGTGCTGTATGATACCCTGATTGAAAAACACACGGTTCCGGAACTGCTTGCCATTCTGGCCCATGAGATGGGGCATTACAAGAAAAAACACATTCAGAAAACACTGGTCATGGGGATAGCCCAGATGGGTTTTGTGTTCTTCCTGCTTTCCCTGTTCATCCACAACCAGTTACTTTTTGATGCTTTTTATATGGAGCATCGGTCCGTATATGGAGGATTGATCTTTTTCAGCATGCTGTATACACCCATTGATTTTTTCACCGGGCTCTTCATGCAGTTTCATTCCCGGAAAAATGAATATGAGGCGGACCGGTTTGCGGTTGAAACGACCAACGGTGCAAGCGCCCTGATTGACTCTTTGAAAAAACTGTCCATCGGCAACCTATCCAATCTCACGCCCCACCCGTTTTACGTTTTTCTCAACTACTCTCACCCTCCTGTACTGAAACGGATTGAAGCCATGAGGAGGTGAAGGATGAATCATCCGGATGATTTGATCCGGGATATCCTTTCCTCTTTTTTCCCCAACCCGGTTCTTGGATATTTCAGGTATGGAATGATGGCATCGTTCTTCATGCCGCCGGTTCCGTCATAGGTTATGGATACAATGGGAACGCCTGTTTTCTGCTCGATTTCCTTTGCCATGGCTTCGGTCACCATGGAGGGACAGCAGAATGCCGGGCTGGTCTGAACAAACAGGGAAATGTCCGGAACATGCTTTTTAGTGTAGTAGACCTTCAGCACATTTTCAATGGACTCTCCGGAATTCTCCTCCCGAATGCCGTATTCGGACAATATCTCCCGGGGAGAATCATCATACCGGGGTTCGGGCTCGGTCAATATCCGATCAAAATATTTGGTATAATTCTTTTCCAGCTGTTTTACCGCAGCAATCAAGGCCTTGTAGGAAAACACATTAAAATACAGCTTCTCCCGGAACCACTTCTGAAGATAGGGTTTTTCAATCATTTTCACATAGGAGCTGAAAGGCGTTACCACAACCTCACCGCCGTTTTCCTCAATATAGTGTATCAGATCCTGATTCATGATCTCATTGTCCCGAACATACAGATCACCGAAAATGGCAACCTTGGGACGATTCACCGGATGCCTGTTCTGTTCTATGCGTTCGAAATTGGTAATCGCCTCATCCAGGGCGTCTTCCCGTGACCGGTTTCCCAGAAAAGAATCCACCAGAAGATCGATATTCCGTTCAAGGACCCGGTCGGTTTCCCCCTTTATCTTCTCGTATGGTCTGATCCGGCATCCGATTTTCCGGAACAGGCCGCCGAACATATAGCTGAAATAAATATTGACCGGCAGTTTTACGGATATATCCATGAAGGATATTTCACCGGCGTACACGCCCATCTTTTCCATGCCCTTGCCGTATTTTCGAAAAATATTCTTGATGTGATGCGGAAAAATCGCGAGGTTGCAGGCCATGGAGGATTTCACATTCCAGAGAACCGTATTGCCTGGATCGAGGTTATGCGACTCCACATAATCAATACACTCCTGCGCAATGATGTTCAGCGGAATACACTGCCCGGTATTGTGCCGGAGACTTTTCCGGATGGTTGTCTGATTCTCTTCCAGCAGCCGCGCATCGATCCCTTCTTTTTGAAATGCGGCCACAATGAATCTCAGAGCGATACGATCCCAGTTGGGAAGGAGAAGCGTCCGGCCATCCAGCCGTTTTTCCCTGCTCGGAATCAGCGCCGGCAAAGTTCTGTTCTCCTTCCTGAATGATGCCCCTGAATCATAATGATTTTTAAAGGATCGGATCGCCGCCTCGATCCGCGTCTCATAGCCGACACTGGAGTCATGGTCATCCAGTTGCAGGATCAGATAGGGTTTTTCGCAGGACTCCATGATCTGCTTCACATATTCCATGACAAACGAATCCGGCGTACACTTGAAGGAAGTAATCAGGACCGGATACGCCCCTTTCCTCTGGGCCGTAACACAAGCGGCCTCCAGTATTTTTGCCGCATAGTTCCAGTGAACCTCATCCAGCAGGCAGTCAATGGCTTCCACTTCTTTGGGAGAATAAGAGAGCATATCCTGATATATGGTTTTTACCCCCAGCTTATTGAAAATTTCCGGTATCCTTTTGTTCATGGCGGGAGAAAGCACCGTATAGGGACGCCCCAGCAATACGGCATGAAACTCACCGGGTTCCACATTTACCCGGTACAGCCTCTTCAAGCTCTGTGTGTACCCATTTCGAAATTCAACCGCCTTGTCATAGGCATTGGAAACAGCGAAAAATCCCTGATTGTCCGGCAGAATCGTTTTCAGCATCCGGAACAACTGGACCTTGTCATAAAAACTGCTGTAGAGATAATTCTCAAGAGGCATCAACATCTTCTTCCGGTTTTCCGGTTTAACGGATGTATATATCAGGCTCGGAGAAAACTGGGTATAGTAGCAAAACTGACGGCGGCTTTCTCTTCTTTCCGTTTTTTTCTCCAGATAAAACGGAAGGAAAACATAATCGACCTGCTCAATCAGATAATCCACATGCCCGTAGAGAGCGGCCAATGGGGCACAGAATTCCGCACCCGCAAGCTGTTTGCCGGTCCTGACCGCATCCCGGTATTTCCGGCTGGTTTTGGTTCTGATGGAAAGCTGATTGAAAAAAACTTCCCAGAACGGAAGGTCCTCTGCCATATAGAGGCCTGCAGGCAATCCAATGGTCAGCGAATCCGGCTTGAATCCGGTTTTTTTCCGGAATGAGGCTTCTTCTTTCCTTTCTTTCAGGAGATCAAATCCGGATTTGTTGTTATCCACATATTGACTGCCTTCATAATCCCTTCCACAGAGAAATCCATAGGCCACCTTTTCCCGATCGACTTCCGCTATCGTAAGCTTGCAATGGTTGGTGCAGATCCCGCAGACCTCGGAGTGGATGGGGATATCCTTTTTATAGAGGGAGATGCCCGCAAATCCGGATCGGGTTATTTTCTGATCAATCAGGGTTAGTGCCGTTCCCAGGGCACCGGTGAGATGGCAATACCGGGATACATGAATCGGCTTTTTCAGGCGGTACTCAAAAGCAGCCACCAGCGCACGGTTTTTCGCCGTTGCTCCCTGGAAAAAAATCGTATCCCCGATATTTCCTTCAATGGCGACTTTTGTCAGGTAGTTTTCCACAATGGAGTGAAGCACCGATCCCAGAACCTCATCCCGTTCATAACCCTCTGAAAGATAATGATTGATATCCCGTTCCATAAAAACAGTGCACCGATCACTGGCCATGGGAGATCTCCGGTTCTCCGTCCTTTTTGCATATTCGGTCAGCGGACAGCCCAGTTTCCGCGCCTGCTCTTCCACAAAACTTCCGGTACCGGCCGCGCAAACCGTATTCATGATCGAAAAGGTGACCATTCCGTTCTGCAATGTCGTAAACTTGGAATCCTGTCCGCCGATTTCAATGATCGTATCCACTTCCGGATCAATTTCCACGGCAGCCCGGGCATGGGCGGAAATCTCATCCATGATCAGGTCGGCCCGGATAATCTTTCCGACAAACTTTCGTCCGGAACCGGTTGTACCGGCTCCCAGGATACGGAGGTCAAATGCGTATTGCGTCCGGACATGATCGATGGCGGCAAAAATGATTTTCATGGCCTCCACCGGCTTCCCGGCAGTCCGGGTATAGAAACCCGCCAGAACCGTCTTGTCCTTCCCTGCCAGAATCGCTTTAGTACTGGTGGACCCGATATCCATGCCCAGATAGACCTCCCGGCAGGCATGCCCAAGGTCTTCATAGATATCGATTTCCACTTTGGCATTGGATTGGGACCGGAAATCAGGGGGTATGTATTCAAATGATTCGATCCCTCTGAAATCAGGATATTGGGATTGCTGAAATCTCAAAGGAGGATAAAACCAGTTTTTACCGGATTTTCTGGGAACGAGAACCTCCGAAACCGATACAAACCGCATCCTGTCCTTTTCCGGCAGTTCATCCAGAAGAGAAAGTGCCGCCCCAACCGATCCGTAAAAGGAATCGCCTACGACAATTTCCTGGTGAATCAGTGATGATAAATGCCGGACAACCGCCCTGTTTTTGGCGACCCCTCCGATCATCACCATTTTCCCGTTGAATATTTCCCCGGCAAACAGGGTGTCCGCAATGTTTTTTGAAAGCCCTCTGCACAGGCCGTCACAGATCTGAGGCAGGGTATATCCTTCCTGCTGGGCATGAACCAGATCGGTTTTGGCAAACACTGCACACCGCGATGCTATCGGGGGAACCGTCCCGGTATTGGAAAATGCCATTTCGCTTAATTCTTCCGTAGAATTCAAACCCAGGCGACCGGCCTGCTGGTCCAGGAAACTGCCTGTTCCGGCAGCGCAGGAAGTATTGGCCTTGAAATTGACATAATTCCCATTGTCGTCGAACCGGATCAAACCGAATTTTTCACCCCCCACGATCAGAATCGCCTGGACCGGTCCATGAAAAAATTCACACGCTTTCATCACGGCGATGCGGTTGTCATACTGCTGATTCACATGGACAACCAGGGGGGTGGACGAGGTCGAGGCGATTCCGCAGATTCCGGTAAGATCAATCTTTTCCAGCATACTGACCAATGTTTCCCGGATCTGCCCGTGGTGGAAAGCATAACCGGTATTGCGTATTTTCCTGTCCGGTGTCATCTCCACAAGAGATATGGACACCGATCCGATATCCAAACCCAATATATTGGAATGTCTTATCATTTTGTCACCCTGCACGAAAGATTGTGTGGATTGAAGCAAATAAAATGCCGGAATATTTGAACAATATAGCTTTTACAAAATTTTTACAATTGATACAAAACTTTTACAGAACTTTTGATGAAATTGCAATACGGATTTGCCGACTGACCGCGGCCCGGCACAACACCGGTTCCCGGTCATGATGATCATCATGAAAAAAAATATTATTTTTTATTCGGGGAGGAGGGCTTGACGGAGGTCTCTGCTTCAGTCATCGACGGGTAACACATGGGGCCTGTTTCACTCAACCTTTTGATTAAATCATTGTACCCCGAATGTTTCTGAATCCATAATTCCACGCGGGCCTGAACGGCCATCTCCTGTTCCTTGTCCAGAAAAGAACGGAACTTATCCCGGATGATTTTCTTTTCATCCTCGGAGCAATCGTATTGATAGTATTCCGCCAGTTTATACCACATATAAGAGGCGGTATTATTCTTCAGCTTCAGATTGAGGATACATAGATTATACATGGCATCCACGCTGCCGTTTTCAACCGCTTTTTCATACCAGGCCATGGCCTGATCCAGATTTCTGCTGATACCGATACCGGATTCATACATCAGCCCGACAAGATTCATGGAATCCGGATCACCCAGCCCTGATGCGTTTTCAAACCATTGAAATGCCGTAACAGCATCTTCAGATACACCGATTCCCCTGTAATACATCATTCCCAGCAACCACATGGCATCAACGCAATCATCCTTTGCCAGATGCAGAAAAATATCATGTGCTTTTTCCAATTGCTGATCTTTGACAGCGCGGATGCCTTCCTCAATATCATAGGCAATGGTTGTTGACGCAGAAGTTGCGGAAATGAAAAATAGGGTGAGAAAAAAGAAAATAATGCCGTATCGCATGTCATACCTCACACTGGTAAGGTGCCGAAGGATGCATCATGGTTTTACTGATAGCATTTATTTCTTGATTTGTACAATGATGATTCGCAAATGTTGCGATTGCCCTGTACCGGACTTTCTATGACGTTTTTTTTTCATGAATCTCAGGGATTTTATACCTCTTACCCTTGATCCGGATCCAACATTCTTCGCCTTTTTCCTCCAGGATCGCAGCAATTTTCATCATGGTGCGATCCGTGAATTTAACGGGTTCTCCTTCCAGATTCAGATACAGGTGATCATTCTTGATGAACAGGGATTCCGGATTCAGTTTTAACTCCTTTCCCGTATTGAGCCGTAAAGAAACGGATTCACCCAAGGTGATATGGAACACAAACAGTGCCGTATCATCATAATGAAAATATGCTTTCTCCAGATAACCGTCTTTTTCCTGCTGGAGAAAATAACCTTCCTCATCCCGCTGGATGGCGGAATGAAAATAATCAATGATTTTTTTCTTTTCGAATCTTCCGAATTCATTATACCATCGACCATTGCCATCCATCCGGAAAACGGTTTTTTCCTTTTGGATCACGATTACATCCGGTGTTTTCAAGCCTTTTTCTCCCATGCTCATGAGCCTCCGGATCGGTTTCAACAAAAATCCGGGCCTGCTCTGTGTTTCCGATAATCTTCCATCATTTTTGGCAGACGCCGCATCGGTCACATGATTTCATCGGGCAGGCTTTTGAGGTTTCCGCTCTCCGGGCACGCTCGTATTCTCTCCGTAAAAAGGATTTCCGGATTCCATGATCCAGAAAATCCCATGGCAGAAACTCGTCGGTTGACCTTTCCCGGTTTACGTAAAATGAAATATCCTGATCACTTTCCTTGATGGTTCTGGACCAGTTTCCCTGATTTTTTAAAGCGAGAAGCAATATATCCGAAACCCGTCTGTCCCCTCTTGACAAAAGCGCCTGAATGATTGCTTTTCGGGGAGATTCCGCCTGAACATTCACATTGGCGACCTTTCCGAGACCATCGCGGATCTTTTTGATTTTCCTGTTCAATTGTTTGATATCATCCATCGGAACCCACTGAAACGGCGTAAATGGTTTGGGAACAAATGGATTGACACTGACCGTAATCGTACCGATATGCTTTTCTTCCCGGCTGGCTTCCAGAAACTGCTCCTTGATCTTGATGCAAAGTGTAACGATAGCGTCAATGTCGGCATCCGTCTCCCAGGGAAGACCGATCATAAAATACAGCTTCAAATTCGGGATACCGCTTTTTACAAGCGTTTTAGAAGCCGTTACGATCTGCGTTTCCGTCAGTCCTTTATTGATGATTCGCCTCATCCTCTCCGATCCGGCTTCAGGAGCAATGGTAGCGGTCTTGATGCCGCTTTTTTTCAATGCCTCCATCAATTCCGGTGTCAAAGCATCTGCCCGCAGAGAACTGAAGGAAACACTCAGATCCCTGTCAATGGCATACTGACAGAGTGCGCCGATTTCCGGATGATCGGAAACCGCCGTTCCCATCAAGCCGATCTTCCGGCTCATCTCCTTTCCCATATCGATATTCTGTTTCAGAACTTCAGCAGAACGGAATCGAGGAGGCCTGTAGATAAATCCGGCGGTGCAGAAGCGGCATCCATGCGGACAGCCCCGGCTGACCTCAACCAGAAAGGTATCCCGGAACGCCGTGTTTGGGGTCAGGATGGAGGTGTAAGCAGATGTGGCGGATAATTCTTTTTCAAAGACTCTTTTGATGGTTTTTGGCACGCCCTCTTCCAGCGCTGCGAATTCCTTTATGGTCCTATCGCTATGATAAACGGGAGTATAAAATTGAGGGACATATGCACCCGGAACGGTTCGGGCGATATGATATAAATTTTCTTTTCTGCCGGCAGACAAATCCAAGGCTTCAATAAATCGGGGAAGCAGTTGTTCTGCTTCCCCGATCAAAAAACAGTCGACAAAGGGAGCAGCCGGTTCCGGATTTAAAAAACAGGCTACTCCCCCTGCAATCACGAGGGGGTGGGGATCACCTCGGGCAGCAGATTGCAGGGGAAGACCTGCTTTCTCAACGACGGCTATCAGGTTGAGGAAATCAGATTCAAACGACACAGAAAAAGCAATTACAGGAAATTCATGGATGGATCGATTGGATTCCATGGTTCGAATCCCGCTGTCGGCCGTCTCATCGGAATCCGGCAAAAAGGCGCGTTCACAAGAGACCATATCCATTTCATTCAGCAGTCGATAGACCGTCTGGAATCCAAGATTGGACATGCCGACAGAGTAGGTATTGGGATAAATCAATGCCACTTCCGTCTTTCCCTTGCGTTTCCGGAAAACGGTTCCGATCTCGGAATCGATATAACGCTGTCTGCTATGTATGCTTTTCCGTGCCATACGATATCAATTTATAAATACAACAACCATACCATAAACCGGCAAAAGCCTGCCATACCGCTTATTGATACTGTCAATATCCAAACAAAGCGATTAATCCGCTTTTCTTCTTAAAAAGGTCGGAATATCCAGGTCATCATTATCCAGAACAATCCCCTTGAAACCGCGATAGGTTGCCCTGGAGTCTTCACCCACTGCTTTCTGATGACGGATAAATGTCGGCTCTTCAAAATCGGAAGCATGTTTCAAGTCTTCCGGTGTAATATCCCTGACTTTTCCTCTTAACTGTTCTTTTTCACGAGAACCCGATTTCTTTTTATAATTTTCCGAATCGATACCCGTAGCGATTACCGTTACTCTCATTTCATCGCCAAGGCTCTCATCAATTGCCTGCCCCCAGATGATATCCGCCTCATCACCGACTTCTTCATAAATACGATCCGATGCCTCCGTCATTTCATCAAGCGTCATATCGCTGGTACAGGTGATATTCATCAGAACGCCTCGTGCACCGGATATGGATATGTCTTCCAGAAGCGGATGGGAAATGGCTCTTTCCGCTGCTTCCGTTGCCCGGTTTTCTCCGGATGCCACACCGATTCCCATCAGTGCCATGCCGGCTTTGGACATTGTCGTTCGAACATCGGCAAAATCAAGATTGACCAGCCCGGGGACCATGATCAGATCGGTAATACCTTTTACGGAATGGTGTAAAATTTCATCCGCTTTTTTGAACATTTCCAGCATTCTGGCATTTTTCGGTGCAATCCCCCGCAGTCTGTCATTGGGAATCGTAATTACCGTATCGGCAACATCCTTTAAAATGCTGATTCCTTCTTCCGCCTGTTTGGCTCTTTTTCTTCCTTCAAATGAGAATGGTCTGGATACGACAGCAACTGTAAGAGCCCCTATTTCCTTACAGATCTCAGCAATTATAGGAGTTGCCCCGGTACCGGTTCCGCCCCCGAAGCCGGCTGTTAAAAATACCATATGACTTCCTTCCAGAACCCTGCGAATCGCATCCGCATTCTCCATGGCTGCGTCCCTGCCGACAGATGGATTCGCCCCCGCGCCAAGTCCTTCCGTCAGTTTTCCGCCGATCTGAATTTTAGTTGGGGCTTTTGAGATTTCAAGAGCTTGTGCATCGGTGTTGGCGACAATAAAATCCACGCCCATAAGATTAGACTCAACCATATTATTGATCGCATTTCCGCCTGCTCCGCCAACACCGATTACTTTAATTTTTGCTGTTTTTTCTCTTTCCACATAAGTAAAGTTCATATTCCCCACCTCCGATTGAATTAAGTATTTTTTCCCGATCCCATAAACCACCCTTTTGCTGCAAAGGGTTTGTAATAACCAACAATGAAAAAACCGTTAAATAATTTCCTGAAACCATTTTTTCATTCGCGTCATGACGCGATTGAAAATATTGGCATCACGAATCCTGAATTTGCTTTGCGTCCGATTTCTGGCGCCAAAAAGAACCAACCCGACTGCAGTAGCATACATCGGATTGTTTACTACATCCACGAGCCCCCCGATGCCCTGGGGTCTTCCCAGTCGGGCAGGGACATTCAGAACCGATTCCGCGATTTCGGTAACGCCATCCAGAAGTGCTGTTCCTCCGGTTACCACGACACCTGCGCTGATCATGTTCTCCATTTCCGCCCGAACAATTTCTCTTTTAATCAATGTAAATATCTCTTCCATTCGAGGCTCCAGAATTTCTCCCAGAATCTGCCTGGGCAGTTTCCTGGACTTCCGTCCACCCATTCCGGGAACTTCAATCGTATCATCGGAAGCGATCTGGCTGGATAGGCAGGTCCCGAATTTCTTTTTAATCTTCTCTGCCTCTGCATTGGGAGCCCGCAAACCAATGGAAATATCATTGGTCAGATTGTTTCCGCCAAGAGCAAGGACAAAGGTGTGCCGGATATTGTTTTTTGAAAATATGGCAAGATCCGACGTCCCGCCGCCAAGATCCAGAAGAGCTACCCCCTGTTCCTTTTCTTCTTTTGTAAGAACCGATTCACCGGAAGCAAGCGACTCCAATACGATATCGCATACATCCAGACCGGCTCTGTTGGTACACTTGACAATATTATGCGCAGAGGCTACCGCTCCCGTCACAATATGAATTTTTGTCTCCAGCCTTACGCCTGTCATGCCGACAGGATTCTGAATTCCGGGTTCATCATCAACAATAAATTCCTGAGGAAGGACATGGATGACCTCCCGATCCATGGGAATGGCAACTGCCCTTGCAGCCTCAATCACCCGATCCACATCATTCTGCGTGATCTCATTCCCTTTCACGGCAATAATTCCATGGCTATTGAATCCGGTAATGTGTCCGCCTGCGATTCCTGCATAGACCGATGAAATTTCACAACCGGCCATCAGTTCCGCTTCTTCAACGGCTTTTTGAATCGATTCCACGGTGGCTTCAATGTTTACAACGACTCCTTTCCGGAGTCCGATCGAAGGATGTGTCCCAATACCGATAACATTAATTTTATCTCCTGAAACCTCACCCACAACCGCACAAATTTTGGTTGTTCCTATATCAAGGCCAACAATCAATTCCGGTCCTTGCACGTTAAACCTCCTTTTCTATAATGGCAATTGAATGCCTCATCCCAAAGGCCTCAGGATTACCCGATCCGGGTTAACCAGGTCGATCGATTGAATTTCGTTTAGTTGAGAACTGTTTCTCAAATAACTGACAATCTTTCGAAGCCTGTCTGCTTTCTGATTATAATCTGTGTATCCGAGACAGATCCACCGGTCTTCATTCGACAACAGAAGTGTCAAGCCGATTTCCCTGTCTACTTTAATTTCCTTGACAGCCATTTCCGGAAAAATACGATGAATTCTGCCTCCCATGAGAAGCCATTCAACAACTGCTGAGAGGGGTTTACTTTTTCGTTCATCGGCAGGCCCCAGGTCCGAATAATCCAAACCACTGACAACCGGAAGATCGCCCGGGTCCGAAGAATCGCTTTCCTTGAAGATTTCACCCTGATAGTTGATCAGAAATTTTCTCCCCATACTCAAAACAGCAAGCGCCTTATGTTCTTTCACCTGGATGGAAATACCCTTGGGAAGCTCCCGGCTGATCTCCGCCTCTGCTACCCATGGATGGGCCAGAAGCTGTTTTCTGGCCAAAGGCAAATTGATTGCCAGAATATTATCCGATTTTCCGATGCCCGCGCATGTGAGAATTTCCTTTTCCGACAACCTTGCTGCACCGGAAACAGTGATGGAATCGGCACGGAAATAATCGCATTGCGTGACAAAATCATGAATAAAAATCAGAGACAAACTCATTAAGGCAATTATCCCGATGCCGCATATTGTCTTAAAACAAAAACCCAGTCGATGCATAAGCCGAAAACGGTTTTCGGACGGACCGCTTTTCTTTGAACCTTTATATCGGTTCTTTCGATGCTGCTTTTTATCCGACAATCCGCACCTCCGGTTCAAGCTTCACCTGAAACATCCGGAAAACCTTTTCCTGAATTACATGCGAAAGAGACAGCACATCATCTGCTGTGGCGGTTCCTGAATTGACAATATAATTGGCATGCTTTTCCGAAACAAAGGCACCGCCGATACCGTATCCTTTCAATCCGGCCAGATCAATCAGTCTTCCTGCCGGCTCCTGTCCGGATGGATTTTTAAAAAAACAGCCCGCATTCCCGACGCCGGAAGGCTGTGATGATGACCTTTTTTCAAAAGCAATCTTTGCTTCCTGCTCCAGTATTTCCGGATCACCGGAAACCATTTCAAAAACAGCCTCAACAATGACAGGCATTCCGGATGAACCAAAATCATCTGTTCCTTTGAGTACAAAATGCCGATAAGAGAACAAAAAGTCTTCCTTTTCCGCCTTTTTTAAAAAGCCATCCGTATCTATATATTCAACCGAATACAGAACATCCTGCATTGCCCCATCGGCAGTTCCTGCATTCATGGCAATCGCGCCTCCAACCGTTCCGGGAATACCAATCGCAAAATTCATCCCGCGAAGGCCTTTTTGACAAGCAAGGCGGCAAATCGCATTCAGCTTTGTTCCTGCAGAAGTTCGAATATGAGTGATCTGCTCATTGATTGTCGCAGCTTCCATAACAGCCTTTTGTTTCTGCGTTGAAATAACGATTCCCCGAATTCCGCCGTCTTTTACCAAAAGATTTGTTCCGCCGCCGATTACAATCCATGGAACACCGTTATCAGCTGCCTTTGTGATCAGAACTGCCAGTTCTCTCTTTGTTGCCGGAAATACCAATACATCCGCAGGTCCGCCGATCCGAAAGGAAGTATGCTTGGACATGGGTTCATCAAACCGGACATGTCCCTTGAATTCCATTTCAAGCCAAATTTTCATATCATTTGGAATTGACATTTTCCTGCAATCCTGATGATGAAATCTCATCCAACAAGGTTTCGCCAACCATCCATACATCACCTGCGCCAAGGGTCAGAATGATATCTCCTTTTTTTAACGCTTCTTTTGCAGCGGAAACTGCTTCCGCATGATCCTTTACACAAGTGACATTTTTATGCCCATGCGCCCGAATACCTTCACATAAGGATTGTGAATCCACTCCCCCGATTTTTTTCTCCCCTGCCGCATAAATCGGCAATACAATCAAAACATCCGACTGATAAAACGAAAGGGTAAACTCCGAGAAAAGTGCTCTTGTCCTGGTATAGCGATGCGGCTGAAAAATAACCACCAGCCTTCTGTCCGGCCAGCTTTCCCGGACAGCGGCAAGGGTTGTTTTGACCTCGGTGGGGTGATGCCCGTAATCATCCATCACCTGGACACCTTGTTCCATCCCTTTGACTTGCAGACGCCGTTGAACTCCCTGATGGGTCTCCAGCGCCTTTTTGATAACCTGAAACGGTATTCCCAGTTCAATGCCGACTGCGATACTGGCCATGGCGTTGTTAACATTATGAATTCCCGGGAGGTTCAAAGAAATATCTCCCAGTTTTTCGTTCTGATAGTATACAAAAAAACGGCTGGTCGGCCCTTTGAAAATGATGTGGCGTGCCTGATAATCCGCCTGTTTATTCAACCCATAGGTGGTAAACCTTTTTTTGATCTGTGGAATAATATCCTGAACAGCCTCATTATCAAGGCATAGTACGGCAAGGCCATAAAACGGTATCCGGTCGATGAAGCTGAGAAACACCTGTTTGATCTCATCCAGATCCTTATAAAAATCGAGATGCTCCTGATCAATATTGGTCACAACCGCAATGGTCGGAGAATATTTCAAAAATGACCCATCACTTTCATCCGCTTCGGCAACAATATATTCCCCCTTGCCCAATACTGCATTGGTTCCGACACTGTTCAGCTTGCCTCCTATCACTACTGTCGGGTCCAGCTTGCCTTCTCCGAGAACGGAGGCAATAATTGAAGTTGTAGATGTCTTCCCGTGCGCACCGGCAACCGCAACACTATATTTTAGACGCATCAGTTCCGCCAGCATTTCCGCCCTTGGAATCACAGGGATGGATGCCAGATAGGCGGCTTCCACTTCCGGATTCCCCTGGTGAATCGCCGAGGAAGTTACAACGACATCCGCCCCTTCAATCTGATGAGCGGAATGTCCGATGTAAACCTTTCCCCCGAGGCTTTCCAGACGCTTTGTAATTCCGGAAAATTGTATATCGGAACCGGAAACCTGATATCCCAGGTTCAGGAGCAGTTCGGCGATACCACTCATGCCGATTCCACCGATTCCGACAAAATAGATATGATATTTTTTTCGATACATTTGCCAACCATTCAAAAGGCGGTATATGGATTACGCACCTTGTATAAGAGTATAAACATCCTTTGTAATTTCTTCAGCCGCATCCGGACGGCCGAACATTCTTGACTTTTTTTCCATCACATGGATACGTTCCGGATCGCCGGCCAGGGTATCGATTGTTTCTGCGAGCTTTTCCCCCGAGAGTGCGGCCTCCAGAATAATTTCCGCGGCCCCTTCATCAACCAGCGCCTTTGCATTCAGCACCTGATGATTATCCGCGGCAAATGGATACGGAATAAAGATAACACCTTTTCCAATGGAAGTTACCTCTGCAACGGTTGTCGCTCCCGCCCGGCAAATCAGCAGATCCGCTTCGCTGTACAAAGATGCCATGTCATGAAAAAAGGCCTGCACTGTTCCGGAAATACCAAACCGCTGATACGTTTCCCTGACAATCGCCTCATCCGCCTTTCCGGTCTGATGGATAAACCGGTACTCCCGTTTTCGGGACAGATACGGCAAGGCTTTCATGACCGCTTCATTGATGCTGTGTGCGCCCTGGCTTCCGCCCAGAATAACAATTGTCATTGTTTTTTTACCGCTATGGTTCGAATGCTTGTCATTCCCGCTCAATGCTCTTGCTGTTTCCAGAATTTCCCTGCGCACCGGATTTCCTACCATTCGAGACTTATCCGTATCCAATATGGCACTTGTTCCCGGAAAGGAAACATAGATGCGATCCGCAATGCGGGATAGCATTCGATTGGTAATTCCCGGCCGGAGGTTCTGTTCATGCAGCACGATTCCGACACCCAATATCCACGCAGCAATCGCTACCGGACCCGAAGAATAACTCCCCATTCCCATGACAAGACAAGGTCTGAAGTCCTTTATTATGGAGATTGACCTGACAATGGCCTTTGGGATTTTAAACAGGGATTTCAGTTTTGCCACCGGTCCTCGTCCTTTGATCCCCTGCACGTCAATTGCTTTCAAAGAAAAGCCTTTTTCCGATAAGACCGCTTTTTCAAAATCATTCCCGGCACTCACAAAAAGAATTCGGGTATTTTTATCTTTTTCAAGCAAGGATTCTGCAATGGCAATTCCAGGGAAAAGATGCCCGCCGGTTCCCCCGCCTGCAATCAGAATTGCCGGTGGATATTTCTCCTCTTTCACGCCAAGTATTGACCGCAGGAACATCGGAATGATTTTCCATCTTGTTTTTTGCATAACCGGCTGCGTACCCTTCCCGGCATACAGAAGGATCTGATTTTTCCCGGACTCATGATATAAACCAAAGGTCTTCATTCCGCCTCAGTCGCTCCGATATTCATCAAAACACCGATACATGCCATATTCATCAACAGGGATGTCCCTCCATAACTTAAAAAGGGAAGCGCCAGCCCTTTGGGCGGAAGCAATCCCATGGTAACTCCCATGTTGATAACAACCTGGAGCCCCAGGGCAGCCGTCAAGCCCAGGGCTATAAACGCGCCGAACAGGTCCTTGCTGTTTTTGGAAATGCTGAATCCCCTCCATATGATAACGGAATATAATCCCAGGATAATTAATACCCCCAGAAGTCCCAGCTCTTCCCCGATAACGGAAAAAATAAAATCCGTATGCGGTTCCGGAAGATAAAAAAGCTTCTGATATCCCTGCCCGATTCCGGATCCCAAAACCCCTCCGGATCCAAAAGCCATGAGAGAATGAACAACCTGGTAACCGGTATCGGAAGAGTGCTTCCAGGGGTCGACAAAGCTCATAATCCTTTTCACCCGGTAATCCGCCGTCTGCATAAAATAGATGGCAAAGGGAATCACAACAATTAATCCGGATAAAAGATGTGTCATTTTTACACCACCGGCAAACAGCATGATCCATGTCAACGCACAGAGAATGATGACGGAACCGAAGTCCGGCTGAATTAAAATCAATCCGGCCAGTAGGATCAGGATGGCGACATGAGGAAGGAACCCGATCGACATCACTTCGATTTTTTCCTGCTTCTTGCTCAAGGAGTAAGCCAGGTAAATGATCATGGCAAATCTGGCAAATTCGGAAGGCTGAAAGGAAAGCCCCCCGATTTTAATCCATCGTTCCGCACCACCCGCGGCATATCCGATGCCGGGAATCTTGATGGAGACCAGCATCAAAACCGCAGACAGTAAAATAAGATATGTCAGCGGTCTGAAAAATCGATACGGGATGTGCCGAAGCACGACAAGCGCAACAATTCCCGCAAGTGCGAACAGTGCCTGTTTTTTCAGAAAATAGCTGTCCGCGCCGAATTTTTTCAATGCCATGGCGGAGCTTGCACTGTAAACCATAACAATCCCGATCCCCACCAGAATCAGCACCGGAAACAGCAGCCGGATATCGTACTGAATGGATTCTGATGTCATGCCCGGAATCTTCACAAACAGCCCTCCTGAATCTTCTTAACCGCCTTTCGGAAGACATCTCCACGATGCGCATAACTATCAAACATATCAAAGCTGGCACAGGCCGGAGAAAGAAGAACCGTGTCGCCTGGAACAGCACTGCCATAGGCAGCCCTGACCGCTTCATCCATGGATGCGGTTTCGACGATATCCACAAACCGGCCTAGTGATGTTTTGATAATTTCTTTTGCTTCCCCCATGACCAGTATCAGACGAACTTTTTTCCGAAGCTGATCTTTCAGAACCGTATAATCCCCGCCCTTATCCAGTCCGCCCATGATCAGGATCACCTTTCCTTCAAATGCCTCCAGCGCCCGAAGGACGGCATCGACATTGGTGGCCTTTGAATCGTCGAAGTACTGAACCTGTCCGATCGTCTCGACATATTCAAGCCGATGCGGGAGGCCTGTAAAATTTTTTAACGCGAGCCTTACTCCTTCGATGCTGCCGCCGGCGGCAAGTGTGGCCAGGGACGCCGCTGAAATATTTTCCTGATTGTGCCTTCCTGTGAGCCTGGCTTCAGACAGATCGATTATATGCTCCTCAATATCCGAAAATTTGGGGAGATGTATTGTATCCGAATGGATCATTGCCGTATTCTCGCGTTCTCCTGTGAAATCAAAAAACAGATTGGTCGCCATGCTGTTTCCGGAAAGCTCTCGAACCAACCTGTCGGTTCTGTTGAACACCGCATAATCGGTTTTTCTCTGGTTCTCAAAAATTCTGCCCTTTGATTCCGCATAGGATTGAAAACTGTCATACCGATCCAGATGATCCTCGGTAATATTCAACAGAACGCTGACATGGGGCCGAAACTGTTGTATGGTGTCCAGTTGAAAACTGCTCACTTCCACGACTACCCGGTCGGTTTTCACGGCTCCGGCCACATAATCGATCAAGGGCGTCCCAATGTTTCCACCGGTAAATACCGATAAGCCGCTCGCCTTGATCATTTCACTGACCAGTCTTGTGGTGGTGGTCTTTCCATTTGTGCCGGTAATGGCAATCATGGGTTCCTGAATAAATCCTGCTGCCAGTTCTATCTCACCGATCACCGGAATTCCTTTTTTCCGGGCAATCCGGATCGGTTCGATGGTATGCGGCACACCGGGACTCATGACGATCATATCCGAATTTTCCACTGTTTTGATGGAATGTCCGCCCAGTTCCAGGTGGATTCCCCTTTTACGAAGATCGGTGCTGAACGGCGTAAGATCATCCTCTTGCGCCATATCGGTAACCGTCACAACGGCACCCATTCCGGAAAGAAAGCATGCGCAAGCATATCCGGACTTTCCCAATCCCATCACCAGAATGTTCCGACCCCTGTAACTGTTCATAGCCTTTCTCAATCACTGCCCCTTTTCAACGCAACTTGAGGGTACTCATGGATATCAACGCAAGAGCAATTGAAATAATCCAGAACCGCACGATTACTTTCGGCTCCGGCCAGCCCTTTAACTCAAAATGATGATGAAGCGGCGCCATCCGGAAAATCCTTTTTCCATTGGTCATCTTAAAATAGCCCACCTGAAAAATAACCGATAATGCCTCAATCACAAAAAGGCCGCCGACGATCACCAGTAAAATTTCCTGCTTCGTAATCAGCGCTATTACTCCCAGCAACGCGCCGAGCGGAAGGGAACCGACATCCCCCATGAAAATCTGAGCGGGGTATGTGTTAAACCATAAAAATCCAAGTGTCGCACCGGCAATAGCGCCGCAGAAAACAGTAATTTCGCCTCCGCCGAGGACGTGTGTAATCTGAAGGTAGTTTGCGATATTGGCATGCCCTGCAACATATGCAAAAACCATATAGGTTACAGAGGCGATCAGCACCGGACCCGCCGCAAGCCCGTCCAGACCATCCGTCAGATTCACCGCATTGGAAGTTCCGACAATGACAAATGCTGCGAACAGGATATAGAAAATCCCCAGATCCGGAGAAATTTCTTTAAAAAATGGTATGGTAACATTGGTGTCGAACTGCGGATTGATATATAGAAGTGAACCGGTTACCAAACCCAGCAGCAATTGAAGTATGAATTTCCCTTTTGCGCTGAGCCCTTTATTCCGTTTCTTGATCTGCATCAAAAAATCATCAAAAAAACCGATGGCTGTAAATCCGATAGCGACAAAAAGAACCAGCCATATATATTGATTGGTCATATCCGCCCACAACAGGGTAGAAAGGCAAATGGAAAACATGATGAGAACACCGCCCATGGTCGGGGTACCGGCCTTATCAAAATGGGACTTTGGTCCCTCCTGACGGATATACTGTCCAATCTGAAGCTCACTTAGCTTCCGAATCACCCAGGGTCCCAGGACAAAGCAGATGAGAAAAGCGGTCAGGCTGACGTAAATGGTTCTGAAAGTAATATACCGAAATACATTAAACGCCGATATTTCAGTGCGAAGGGGATATAGTAGATGATAAATCATTTTTTGTTATTACCGGATCCGTTTATTTTGATATTCATGTTCCGCTCGTTTCCATCTGCTTTTTTATGATCTTTCATTGATGACGATTTCTTTGAGTCCTTCAATGATCCTTTCCATTTTCATTGCCCGGGATCCCTTGACCAAAAGCCAGTCACCTGAAATCAGGTTTTGTTTCAGCTGCTGAATGATGTCTTCGATTCCGCCAATAAAAATCTGTTTTTCATTCATGTTTTTACCTTTTGCCCCCAAAGCAACGGTTTGCGCATGATTTCCGGTAAGATACAAACCGGCAATCCCGGATGCGGCAGCTATTTCACCGATCTCATGGTGAAGCTCCTGAGAATGATCTCCGAGCTCAAACATGTCTCCCATGACAAAAATCCCCCTGGCCCCGCGGCGCAGAGTTTGAAATGCGGCAATGGCACATCGGACTGAATCCGGATTCGCGTTGTATGTATCATCCACGATGGTAATGCCATTCCGGCTGGACTGTATATTCATTCTGCCTTTCATCGGCTGAAACGATTCAATCCCTGTGCGTATTTCCGCATTGGACAATCCCAGACAATACCCGACAGCAGCAGCGCAAAGCGCATTTAAGACATTAAAATCACCGCAGGTGTTCAGCGTCACATCAATCTTCGAGTCCGGAAAGCAGATCGAAAACACTGTCCGGCCTTCCGTGACCCGGGAATCGATTCCCCGGATATCGGCTTTTTCGGAAAATCCATAGAAAAGGGTATTTCCTCTTCTCCTTTCCGATAACACGATCACCAGCGGATCATCCGCATTTAATATTGCTGTCCCGCCTGGCTTGATCTCTGCCAGAAGTTCTCCTTTTGCGTTCATCACGCCTTCTATTGAACCCACGCCTTCCAGATGCGCACGACCGATATTGGTGATCACCCCGATATCCGGCTGACAGATTCTTGCCAGTCTTGTAATTTCACCGGCATGGTTCATGCCCATCTCGACGACTGCTTGTTCATGCCCCTCTCCCAGCCGCAGAAGCGTCAGCGGAAGGCCGATCTCATTGTTAAAATTTCCGATAGTGGACAATGTCGGAAATTTTTGCTCCACAACATTTGATATCATTGTCCGAGTGGTTGTCTTGCCGCTTGATCCGGTAACCGCAGTAAGTGTCACACCGGATCGCTTTCGTTGAAACAAGGCCAGAGATCCGATTGCCTTTCTCGTATCTTCCACGGCAATACATGAAACATCCTGTTTCCGGTTATGGGAGGAAAGGAACTGCCGGACATGTTGTTTATCCAGCATCAATCCTTTCACGCCCTTTTCCAGAACATCCGGAATAAACGCATGCCCGTCATGATTGTCTCCGATGATCGCAATAAACAGCTCGTCCTGTCCGATTTTTCTGGAATCGATTGAAACGCCTGAAAACATCTGATCCCGATTTCCGCACAGCAGATCTCCGCCTGTTGCGCGAATAAGGTCATGAACGGATAAGGGAATGGGTTTGATCATCACATCTCTACCCTTCTCAGGCTGCTTTCCGCTTCCAGACGGTCATCAAACGGAAACTTGTTTTTCCCGATAATCTGATATGTTTCATGGCCCTTGCCGGCAATCAGAACGGTATCACCCGGCAAGGATGCTTCCATTCCTTTTCGGATGGCGGATTTCCGATCCGGTTCAACCAGGTATCCTTTTAAGGAGACTTTCGCGTCATCCTGCACCTGCGACATTTCCGTCCGAACTCCTTCCAGGATATTTTCGATAATAGCCATTTTGTCTTCTGTTCTGGGATTATCGGATGTCACAATACAAAAGTCGGATAATTTCCCGGCAATACTGCCCATCAGGGGCCGTTTGGATCGATCCCGGTCACCACCGCAGCCGAAGACGCATATCAGCCTTCCTGTTGCAAGAGACCGCAATGTGGAAAGAACATTTTCCAATGCATCCGGTGTATGGGCATAATCCACAAATACATAGCGTCCGGAATAATTGACTACCGATTCGAGCCTTCCCGGAACGTTGGTAAACCGTTCAATTCCCTTTTTGATATCCGGAAGAGTCAGACCAAGAGAACAACCGACTCCAATTGCGCACAGGAGATTCTCCAGATTGAACCTGCCGACCAGAGGAGAGGTGAACTCCAGATCTCCCATAGGAGTCCTGACTTTAGCTGTAATGCCGGAAAGGCGCATATCGGATTGGATCACTTCAATACCATTGTCTTTTGATTTGCCTATTGTGATGATTTTCGATTTTGCTCCCAGATTTTCAAGGGCTGCCTTGATTTCCTCCCCTTTCTCGTTCAGGCAATTCAGGACAACTGCTGCCGGATCTTTTTCCCGGATCAAATCCGGATTTTCCGTAAAAAAACGTTTCTTGCATTTCCAGTAGGAATCCATATCACCATGATAATCAAGGTGATCCTGACTCAAATTGGTGAAGACCCCGACCCGTATGCGAATATTATCGACCCGGCCCAAATCGATGGCATGGGAAGATATCTCCACAACGGCATGCCTGATCCCTGCATCGACCATTTCCGAAAGAATTCGATGAAGATCCATTGATTCCGGTGTGGTCATGGGATTTTCAAAAATTTTTCCGTCATATCGATAGTTGACGGTTCCGATGACACCGCATGGAATTCCGGAAGCCGTCAGCATACTCTCAATAAGATAAGACGTCGTCGTCTTCCCGTTTGTTCCGGTGATCCCGACCACAGCCATTTTTTCAGAAGGATATGAATAGAATCTTGCCGCTAAAGCAGATAGCGCCTTTCGGGAGTTTTCCACCCGGATAAAAATACCATCCCTGTGAACCGGTTTTTGAACGACTACCGCCGCAGCGCCACGTTCCATTGCATGGTCAATATAGTCATGTCCATCTGCCGAAAAACCGGGAACGGCTACAAACAGTCCGCCTGGCTGTACCGTATCGGATCGGTAATGAATGGAAACAATTTCCGGATCAAGAGTCTTCAAGGTTCGATTTTCCGGTTTTACATGAATGGCCTTCAGGAGTTCAGACAGTTTCATCCTTTTACTCCCTTTTGCCTGGACACCGTTAATTTTTCAGAATGTTCAATAGCCTTGTCCCGGCGAGGCGGCACATTCAGATAGCTCAGGGTCTCATACGTAATTCTCTTGAATGGCGGGGCCGCCACGATCCCTCCATAATGCTCTTCCTGGGGTTCATCGATCACCACCAGGACCGCTACCCTGGGATCTTCAGCCGGCGCAAACCCGATAAAAGAAGCCACATAATTGTGTTCTGCATAGCCGCCATTCTTGTGAACTTTCTGTGCTGTGCCGGTCTTTCCGCAAACCGTATAACCGTCCAGCGCAGCCGCCACGCCCGTTCCGCCTTCGGTTGTCACCGTCTGCATAATCTTTTTCATGGTGCCGGCGGTTTCATGGGAAATGACGGATCGCACTTTTTGAGGCCGGAAATTTTCAACAAGGCGTCCGTTTCCATCCGTAATCGCCTGGACAATGTATGGTTTCATCAGAATGCCGTCATTGGCAATAGCCGAGACTGCCGTTATCAGCTGAATGGCGGAGACGGAAATCCCCTGGCCGAAGGAGATCGCCCCAAAGTCAATCTTTGACCACCGGGACTGCGGTGTCAATGTACCTGTGGTTTCTCCCGGGCAGTCGATACCGGTTCTCTCTCCGAATCCAAAATTTTTCAGTGTATTATAAAGATGTTCCTTTCCTATTCTTTCTGCAATTTTTACGGTGCCGATATTGCTGGAGACCTTGACAATCTGCTGAAGCGAGAGCCAGCCATAGCGATGTGTATCGTGAATATAATTCCGCCCCACCCTGTATCGCCCGTCTTCACAATAAAAAATCGAACTTGGTGTGCAGAAACCACTCTCAAGTGCTGCGGTTGCCAGAAATATCTTCATGGTCGATCCCGGCTCAAAAGGATCGGTAATCGCCCGGTTGCGCCAGCGACTGCGGTTAAAATCCTGATAGGTGTTGGGATTGAATCGGGGATAATGGGCAAGGGCCAGGATGGCTCCGGTTGCGGGTTCCATCACCACGGCAATTCCCGATTTTCCGGAAAATTTCTGTACTGCCTCATCCAGAGAACTTTCGGTGATATATTGAATTGCCTTGTCTATGGTTAGTATCAGATTGTTGCCGTTATACTCGGCAAAAACTTTTTTCTCCTCAAGAAACCGCCGTCCAAGAGCATCCTGAATCACGGTCTGTATGGCTGTGGCGCCTTTCAGGTATTGATTATAATAAAACTCAAGCCCTTCAAGCCCCTGACCGTCAATTCCGGAAAATCCCAGAATCTGTGATCCAAGAGAACGATTGGGATAAACACGGCTGTGTTCCGGCAGAAAGCTGATTCCTTCAAGGTTGGCGGTTTTGATCAATTCTACTTCCCTGGGTGTGGCATATCTCTTTACCCAGACAAAAGAGCGCTTTGAAGCAAGCTTTCGTTTCAGATCCCGGTGTTTGATCCCCAGAATGGAGCCGAGGGTTTTTGCTGTTTTATCCGGGTCACGAATACTTTCAGGGAATCCGGCTATGGACATGACATCAATACTGACAGCCATCTCCCGGTGTTTTGCATCAAATATCGTACCGCGCTTTCCGGTAGCGGTAAACGATCTTTTATACTGGTTTTCCGCCTTTTCCGAAAGCCAGGACCCTTTAAAAACATGTAGTTGAACGGCTCGTGCGATAATAACCGAATGTAGCAGACCAAAAAATATACCGATAATGATGATTCGCACCTGAATACTTTTTTTGCCCGTCTTTTTCATGGAATGACAATAATCTGTTTGGGTTCCGGCATTATCAGCCCGAGCCGTTCTCTGGCAATTCTCCCAATCCGATCAGGAGACTTCAATCCGGCTAATTCAACTTGCAAGTCTTTCTGAAGGTTCACCAATTCCTTGTTTTTTTTCTTTTCCTCTGTAATTCTGTATCCGGTTCTGATGCACTGGACACGACACCATGTATAAAAAAGCAGCTCCCCCATGAGGATCAGCACCATCAAAACTCCGATTCCGACGGAAAGGGGGGAGCGTAACTGTTTTTTACTTTTTTTCATAAGTCCATATTTATCTCTTGCTTAGTAAACACTATATTTTTTCAACCGCCCGAAGCTTCGTGCTCCGGGACATGGGATTTTCAATCGTTTCCACTTCGGACGGTTTCCGAACTTTTCTGGTCAGAACGTTCACTGTCTTTTCTTTGCCGCACACACAATGCGGAAAATCCGAAGGGCAGGTACACCCCTTGTCCAGCCTTCGAAACGCCTGCTTCACAATACGATCTTCAAGCGAATGAAAAGAAAGGATGCAAAGCCGCCCTCCGGGATTCAGCAAATCAACCGCTGTCTCCAGAAATCCCTCCAGCACCTCAAGCTCTTGATTCACTTGAATTCGCAAGGCCATAAACACCTTGGTGGCCGGATGAATCCGCTTCTTTCCCGGTCTTTTCTCAAAGGGAACCACCTCGCATATGATGTCGGCCAGCTGCTTGCTGGTCCGGATTCTATCCTGCTTTCTTGCGGCAACAATTTTTTTTGCAATCGGACGCGACCACCGCTCTTCGCCTTTTTCCCAGAAAAGAGACGCAAGCGATTTCTCTTCATAGCGATTGATGATATCTTCGGCCGTTACTTCCGATTGGGTATTCATCCGCATATCCAGCGGTTCATCCCGCATAAAACTGAATCCCCTGCCGCTGTTTTCCAGCTGGTTCAATGACAAGCCCAGGTCCAGCAGGATACCGTCAACTGCATCGATTGTAAGCTGGGAAAGAATATCCTTGAGATGAAAGTAATTATCGTGAAACAGATGGACACGCTGTTTTTCATGATCCAGCACCCGGACGGCATTCCGGATCGCATCCTCATCCTGATCGATTCCGATCAGTCTTCCATCCGGCTTACTTTTTTCAAGGATCAAGGCAGCATGGCCGGCACCGCCCAGGGTACCATCAACATATATTTTTCCGGGTCGGCAGTTGAGCATGCTGATAACCTCATTTGGCATGACCGATACATGGCGGTAGGACATCAAATTACAATCCCAACTTTGCAATTTCGTTTCGGACGCCCTCCTCCATCATATCCTGTTCCATCCTCGTATTTTCCGATTCCCAGTTCTCACGGGACCAGATCTCAAAATGATCCAGGACGCCAACCAGTACGATTTCCTTTTGAACCCCCGCATATTGTCTCAAGGTCGGAGGAATCAGAATGCGCCCCTGCTTGTCACAGTTGAGCTCAAAGGCCCCGCCGATAAACACTCGTCTGAAACGACGCATGGCTTCACTTTTTTCAGCCATGGAAAGAATCTTGTCTTCGATTTTTTTCCATTCTTCAAAGGCATAGGCAAACAGGCTTGAATCCATCCGAGACAACATCACCCCATCTCCGCCGCCCGCCTTGAGCACGTCACGGAATCTCGACGGAATAATCAGCCGCCCCTTGGGATCAATTGTATGGAAAGAACTCCCTCGAAACATATCCACCCCTATAACCCACTTTGAACCACATTATTTGCCATATCTACATTATTTGAAAAAACTGTCAAGAAAAAAATAATGAAAAAATAAAATTTTTTAAATAATTAATGAAAGTTAAAGTAAATAGATATTTGTGGGTAAAAGTGGATAAATTTTCTAAATACCATTTCATTCCCTGGAAGGCCCAGCGATTCGGACTATTGACATAAGATTTTGAATTTAAAGACTATAATCGTATCAGCCCGGTATGCTCAAAGAATCTAAAAAAAATGAGCCCCTACACAAGAAACCATAGCTCCATCATCACGGCAGAGGCTTTTGTGCAAAATCTATTGAAATAATTGCAAATCAATAAAATTTTACCCGCTGCCTGCAACCTGGACCGGAATTGTGAACTATTTGATATCTATAAAAAAAATAATTGAAATTTGATTTAAAAAAGAAAAACCGGGAAGGAATGATGTCCGTTTAGGGATTACAAACAGGAAAAATACAGGGGTTCATTCTGCTTTCAGGTAAGAGTTTTTTCATCTTCCGCTATTCAAGATGAACTGTAAAAGGAATAACATGCAGGGCCGATGAAACCTCCGAAGTCATACCGACCTCCCAATCTTTTACAGCTGCCTTTTGTCCCAGCTGCTCCGCAATTTTATGGGAAAGCCCTTTCAGATCAATCACCGGATGACGGATAAACACCTCCGGCAGCCCATAGGTCAAGTTGCAGGCAAGACACTTGCCCGGTCTCTGCTTAAGATGAAATTCAAATTTGAGCGATTGGTTTTGTGCGCCGGTAAATACCAGTGAGATATCATACGCTCCTTCGGAAGCATCCCCGTAAAGCGCATCAAAAAACAGATCCGAACGATCGGAAGTAAAAAGCTCTGCCATTTTTTTCTCGGAAAATACATCGTGCAATGATTGATCCGCCATCGAAACAACACTCCTTAAAAAGAAAAAATACTGCCATCAAAAAATCGCCTTGGATAATACATAAGGCACCCATGCCCGTCAAATGGTAAAAGGCAAATCCGGTTTTTTTACCTTGCAAATACATGCTTTTTCATATACTAAATTCCCTTCGGTAAAGACCACCTCATATCCTGTGCCTGGGTGGCGGAATAGGTAGACGCAAGGGACTTAAAATCCCTCGGCCATTATGGTCGTGCCGGTTCAATTCCGGCCCCAGGTACCAAAGAACAAGGGTTTTACAGAGAATCGATCTGTAAAACCTTTTTTTATTTGTGGTTTGCAATATCAGGCAATCACAAACCCGGCCATTCCCTGATCGGGTTCATAAATTCTCAATCAAATTTAACGATATCTATAACAAGCTAAAAAACCACAATTCCGTTACTCCGGTGAAAACCGGTGTCCGGAATAAATTGAAATCAAACCAATATTAAATATAAATTTTTAAGTGCATTTTTTTAATGTCTCGTTATTTAATTTTTTATTTCATACGACTATCGGCGTTTCACCGCTATCGGGATTTATAATACATTGACCTGAATGCAATAATATGTAATCTTAAAAGCAATAAAATCTATGATTCTATCCATTGGTGAAATTTTATATGACATTTTCCCGGGGTACAAACGCCTGGGAGGCGCTCCGCTGAATTTTGCTTTTCATGTAAAACAGCTGGGGGTTCCCGTATGCCTTGTCAGCCGTATCGGCGCTGATGCGGCAGGATTATCCGCCTTACAGGAACTCCGGCAGATTGGTTTTGATACCAGTCATATCCAGATCGACAAACAACATCGGACCGGCGAAGTCATCGTGAAAATCGATCAAAACGGCGAGCCGGATTTTAATATTGCCGACAATGTCGCTTATGACTACATCAATTATAAGCACATGCAACATATCCTAAAGGATGAAACAATCGACCTGATATATTTCGGATCCCTCATCCAAAGAACTGGATATGGTTTTGAAACCATGAAAAAGGTTTTTGCATCAAAAAGCCCGAACACCAAGTGTCTGTATGATATCAATCTCAGGCCCGACTGCTACAGCAAGGCGGTGATCGTCGAATCCATGCGGCAGGCGGACCTGTTGAAAATCAATGAAACAGAATTTCAAACCATTAAACAGATGCTTGACGGCAGCCGGAAAAGTGATGCGGCCTTTCTGGATCAGCTGATGAACGACTATCAGATTGAAATGATAGCCCTGACAAGAGGGTCTAAGGGAAGCGAAATCATTACACAAGACAACCATTACACGCAACAGGCGCCGTTGCATTCAAAAACGGTCAATTCGGTGGGGGCCGGAGATGCCTATACATCCATAGTGGCCATCGGATATCTGCAAGGACTGCCGATGGAGGAAATTCTTTCAGCAGCAACGGATTTTGCAGCACGCATCTGTGAAATCGACAGTGCATTTACAACCGACCCTTCTTTTTATGACAACTGGCGCTCCCGTCATCATGAGGTAAATATTGGATAATAAAAAACTGTATATTCAAATGTTCAGCATTCACGGATTGCTTCGTCAGGATAATCTGGAAATGGGACGGGATGCCGATACCGGAGGACAGATCAAATATGTTATCGAACTGGCCATGAATCTCAGCCGCAATGCCCGGATTGACCGGATTGATCTGTTTACCAGATTGATCAACGACAAGGCGGTTTCCGATGACTATTCTCATCCGGTGTCCGTAATTAACGATAAATTTCGTATCATCCGGATACAATGCGGCGGAAGAAAATATATCCGCAAAGAACTTTTATGGCCGCATCTTGACGAGTATGTCGACAAAACAGTGAAATTCATCAAACAGGAAAAAAGAATCCCCGATGTATTCCATGGACACTATGCTGATGGCGGATATGTAGCCGAACAACTGGCCGGATTGTTCAGCGTACCGTTTATCTTCACCGGCCACTCCCTTGGAAGAGCCAAACAAGAGAAACTGCTGAAAGATGGCCTTTCCCTTGCTGAAATTGATAAAAGATATAAAATCCAACACCGCATACATGTTGAGGAAGACATCCTGAAAACTGCGGACCTGATCGTTACCAGCACCCATCAGGAAATTGAACAGCAATACGGGATGTACCGTGACAATGGTTTCCCGCCTTATACGGTGATACCGCCGGGTCTGGATGTCGAGAAATTTCATCCGTATTACCATGACAACCTATCGAAAAATGGAACGGATGAAGCGGAACGATATGCCCGGGCTTCGGTGCTGGAAGAGCTTGACCGATTCTTTCTGCAGCGGGACAAACCGCTTATACTGACACTTTGCCGGCCGGATAAAAGAAAAAATATCACCGGGCTGATCCAGGCTTTCGGCGAGGACATGGAACTTCAATCCATGGCAAACCTTGCCATTTTTGCCGGCATCCGAAAAGATATCTCCCAGATGGAGGAAAACGAAAAAGATGTTCTCACAAGCATGCTGCTGCTGATGGACAAATACGACCTGTATGGGAAAATGGCGATCCCCAAAAAGCACGATTTTGAGCTTGAAGTCCCGGCACTATACCGGATTGCCGCGGAAAAAAGAGGGGTGTTCGTCAACCCCGCACTGACCGAACCTTTTGGGCTTACCCTGATCGAGGCCGCAGCATCCGGTCTTCCGATTGTCGCTACCAATGACGGAGGGCCGAAAGATACCATCGCAAACTGCAAATGCGGTCTTCTCATTGACCCGACAAAACCAAAAGAAATCAGCCATGCATTGAAGAGCATCATTGCCGACGGCAAAAAATGGAAACAGTATTCCAAAAACGGTATTCTCAATGTCCGCAAACATTATACATGGGAAAGTCATGTCCGGGAATACATGAAAAAAATCAGTCCGCTCAGATCGGAAACCAATATGCAGGGAATAACGGTTGCCGTCCCTTCCGACGCCATTGGACGACGGCTGGTCAACCTCGACTATTTTATCATCACGGATATCGATAACACGTTGATTGGTGATGACAATAAACATCTGCAGGAATTGTGTGCCATTTTAAAGGAGAACAGACAAACCATAGGGTTCGGCGTTGCAACCGGAAGAACCGTGGAGTCCGCAGTAAGCCATCTGCAGAAACACGGCGTAGTCACTCCCGATGTCATTATTTCCTCTGTCGGAGCGGAGCTTTATTACGGAAAAAATCTTCAGCCGTCCAATGGATGGGAAACACATATCACCAGAAAATGGGAGCGTGAAAAAATCAAAACCCTTCTGGACGGTCTCCCGTTTCTAAAATATCAGTCCGAACAGACCCAGCGAAAATATAAGATCAGCTATGATATGGCGCCCAAAAAAGACCGCCTCACTCAGATTCATGATCTGTTGACCAAGAATAAATGCCGCTACAACCTGATTTATTCTCACGATCAATTCCTGGATATTCTGCCGTATCGGGCATCGAAAGGCAAAGCGCTGCGATACCTGAGTTATAAATGGGAAATCCCTTTGCAGAACTTTCTGGTTTGCGGGGATTCCGGAAACGATGAAGAAATGCTGCGGGGAGAATCCTTATCCGTTGTTGTCGGGAATTACAGCCATGAGCTGGAACCGCTGAGAGGCGGAAAAAATATTTACTTTGCCAGAGAAAAATATGCAAAAGGAATTATTGAAGCACTTCACTATTACCAATTCATCCCCAAAGCAACAGGAAGGATGCAGACATGACCATTCAAAACAAAGTACAACTGATTACCTATCCGGACAGTCTTGGTGGAAATCTGCTGGAATTGCATTATGTATTGAAAAAATATCTTCGCAAAGCTGTCGGCGGTGTTCACATTCTCCCGTTCTATCCGTCTTCCGCCGACCGCGGGTTTGCGCCTTTAACCTACGATCAGGTAGATCCTGTTTTCGGAACCTGGGAAGATCTGGAGCATATCGGCCGCGATTTTGATCTGACCATCGACTTCATGGTGAATCATATTTCCAGGCAGTCATTATTTTTTCAGGACTATGTGGAAAAAGGAAGTGCATCCAGATATGCGGATATGTTTCTCAGTTTTAAAAAGCTGAATCCGGATGGCGAAATCAGCCAGAAGGACCTGGAGAAAGTCTACACCCGGAAACCAAGACCGCCCTTCTCTTTTATCGAGAGAGCAGACGGCTCCAAAGAAAAGATCTGGTCGACATTCGACTACGAACAGATTGATCTGGACTGGCAGTCGCCAGTCACCCGTGAAGTCATGCGCAAGTTTTTAATCAGACTGGCCAGAACCAGAGCGAAAATGATTCGTATGGATGCATTCGCCTACACCACGATCCGGATCGGTACGAACTGTTTTTTTCTGGAACCGGAAGTGTGGGAGCTGCTGAATTGGCTGGATGATTTTACGGCTCCTTTTGAAACCGAAATTCTGCCGGAGGTTCATGAGCACTACTCCTATCAGCTCAAACTGGCTGATAAAGGTTACTGGGCATATGACTTTTCACTCCCCATGCTCGTTCTGCATACCCTCTATCATCACACCAATAAAAGGCTTGTTCACTGGCTGAAAATTTGTCCGAGAAAGCAGATTACCACCCTTGATACCCATGACGGAATCGGTGTGGTGGATGTGGCAGAGCTCATGAGTAAGGAGGAAATCGACCGGACGATCAATGGTCTTTATGAAAAAGGGTCCAACATCAAGCGGATCTACTCAAGTGCCGTATACCAGAATCTTGATATTTATCAGGTCAACTGCACCTATTTTTCCGCACTGGAAAGCAATCAAGATTCGTATATGGCCGCCCGCACAATTCAGTTTTTTACCCCCGGTATTCCCCAGGTTTATTATGTGGGACTTCTGGCCGGAGAAAATGATGTTGAACTGATCGAACAGACCCAGAACGGCAGGGACATCAACCGGCACAATTACAACCTGAACGAGATTCAGACCGAAATTGAAAAGCCCGTTGTGCAGCGTCTTTTGAAACTGATGGAATTCAGGAACTCCTACCCGGCCTTCAACGGGAGTTTCCGGATTGAAGAGACTCCTGAAAACAAGCTTTCGCTGACATGGGAAAATGGTATTTTCCGTGCGAATGCGTCCATTGATCTTACGCATTATCAAAGCCGGATTGTCTACTTTGATGATCAGGAAAATGTGCAAAAAGAATTTCCGGTTTAAAAACACCCGATGAAAAAACAATATCCCGCACAACTGCAAAACCTTATTGAATGCGGTAATGGATAACCTGTTCTCTGCCCCTTCTATTCAGCTTCAGGGATACCTGTGAAGAAGACAGCAGTTCATCATAAATTTTCAGGGCACTTTCTACCGATTCAATCTGCCTTCCGTCTACGCTTGTAATGACATCACCGTTTCGGATTCCCATTCTCCTGAAAATGGATCGCGGACTGACCCGTGATATTCTGATTCCATCCGGATGGGGGGCGACATGAATTTGTTTCATCATGGTACCTATATTGCTCATGGCATTTTCAATCTGTGAACGCAACAAGGTTCTGTTCTGGGTGCTGTAACGTCTGGGCGCCATCGATGGCCTTGACACCCTTCGGCGATGACTGCCGAACTCCTCCATTTCCAGAATTTCATCTTCGCCATTCAGGGTAAGAACAACCTTCTCATCCAGAATTTTTTTGATGGTTGCCCCCTGAACGCTGTCACCGACATGAAACAACTCCTGTCCGGATCGTCTCCGTTTCCCGTCGGATTCTTCAATCACGGCATAGGATTTGGATCGGCTGCCGGTAATGGTTCCCCAAAGCGTCAGTTCGAGATTCGTGGAATCCAGCGTTTCCAACAATGTATCCGCGCCTGATTTGACTTCGTTCTTATTCGTCCTGAAAAGATTCCGGTCAATGATTGTATGGTAGTGAGACAATGGATAACTTCTTTTTTGGGGAACAGGCCAACTAACGGACCTGACAACATATGACCGGGAATCCAAGGAGGAAGACATCCGGCCGGTCAGAACATTGTAAAACAGCGATACGGCAAGATAGGACGCCAATGTCAGCAGCATTATAAAAACAATATTCGAACCAATACGATATGTCGTTTCCGTTGACATCATCTCACCAGACCAGCGATCTGTATATCCAACCCTTGTCTCCATCAGCATGCTGGATATGAATCCAGTTTCCCTTTCGCGATAAGACCCGAAAAGGAATCCCTCTATCTGCAGTAAACAGCACCCTGTATCCGGTTCCGGGACCGGAACGAATGTTATTTTTTTCTTTGCTGGTAATCACCGTCGAAACCTTCTCTACCAGGCCTTTACTGATCCAGCCGGTATCCCCTTCAAAATCCCTGAATTTGTACCAGTCACCTTTTTTTTGAATCACATTCAGCGGGTGGTATCGCCCAACCTGCCAAAGTACAGCATATCCTGTGCCTGGCCCGGAACGGATGTTTGCCGTCTCCACCTTGACCGCAAGTCTTTCTCCCGCACAAATACCGTTTTCCACAAAACCGCCGGCAACAATACAAATTATGATACAAAAAGTAATCAACGCAAACCGTGACACAACCGCAACCTCCTCCCTTTCATGTTCCGATCCGATGAGTGAAAATCGCTGTCTTCATCTGCCGGCCGGATTCAAAAAATTCATTATATTTTAAAATAATTATATTCTATAGAATAATTTATTACAGCATATCGGCTTGCCGCTATTATCGTAACTACGCTCGTTGCTTTTCATTTTATTGATTAAAAATAGAATAATAACAAATAAATATTAATTGTCAAGTTTTCTGACGAAAGCTTTTTCCGGATATCATCAGATTAACTGCCAAGGATATTATATTTTCTATACAAATCAATTTTTAACCCCCCAAAACCGAATCACTATCGCACTACCCTATTAATGAAATCGAATTTCACCCCCTTGACACATTGCAGCCACTCAATATAGGTATGGTCCATCTGACGGAAACACCAACATGGCTACAGGAACAATCGAAGCGATCGTGAACCACATCCTGATTGCATGCTACTACAACTGACTGCCAAAACCAGGGGAAAGACCATGAAAACCTTGTTGATACAAAACGGAAACATCATTGATGGTACCGGGAAAAAAGCGTTTGCCGGCCATGTGTTCATTCAGGGAGAACAGATCAAAGAAATTCTGACAAATGGAAATATGCCGGAAGCGGATATGGTGATCGATGCTTCGGGAAAAGTGATTTCACCCGGCTTTATCGATATGCACTCCCATTCCGACTGGGTTTTGCCAAGGGAAGATCATGAACAGGCCATGAAATGCCTCCCGGAGCAGGGAATCACAACCATTGTCGGCGGCAACTGCGGTTTTTCACCTGCACCCATTTCGGAAAACATGCGGCTGCTGTTACACACGACCCACTTTACACTGATGAACAATCGACCGCTGGATTATCATTGGAACTCCTTTGAAGAATACCTGAATCAAATTACAAAAGCCCGGCCCATCGTGAACACAGCACATCAGGTAGGGCATGCATCCCTGAGGCTGGGGCAGGCTGAAATACACCGCCGGGCGCTGTCCAAAAATGAATTGGATGCGTGTTTGAAAACACTTTCTCTATCCTTTGAACAGGGCGCTTGTGCTTTGAGCTTCGGACTGGGATATGAGCCGGGAATGTATTCATCCATTTCCGAACTGGAAGCGTTTTGCCGGGTGGCCGCATCCATGAACAAACCGGTCACTGTCCATATGAAAGCGCTCAGCCGGATTTCTCCGACATACCCGCCCACGCACCTGAAGCCGCACAATATCCGTGCCCTGAAGGAGATCATCCGGATTGCCCGCAGCACAGGGGTCCGGCTCCAGTTATCCCATCTCATTTTTGTGGGTCGAAACACCTGGTCGACGGCGGAAGAATGCATCAGGATCATTGAAGACGAGCGGGCACGGGGCTTGGATATCCTTTTTGATGCGTTTCCCTATACATGCGGAAATACCACCATTAACGCATTTCTGCCCTCCTGGTTTTTAAGCAGGATTCCGGCAGCATACCAAAGCATATGGGACAAGATCCGGCTCCGATTGGAATTGCTGCTCGGTTTTATGCTGGTCGGGTTCTCTTTCCGAGATTTCCAAATCATGGACCCAGGAATCGAAAAGTTGCAGGATTTAAACGGACATCGGATCGCGGATATTGCCCGGATGTGGGGTCTCTCTCCATTTGAAACCGTATTGAAACTCAGCAAGGACAGCAACGGACAGACGGTTGTCCTGTTTCATTCCTACAGCGGTGAGCCGGGCAATGAGTCCGTTCTGGAAAAGGTCCTGAAACATGACCTATGCCTTTTTGAAACCGACGCCCTGACCCGGTATGGCGGATACACCAACCCGGCCGGCATGGGCACATTTCCAAAAATACTTGGGGAATATGTTCGAAAACGAAAATTGTTTTCCATGGAAAATGCCATCCGGCGGATGACATCTGCTTCAGCCGATCGATTCGGTATTCAGGATAGGGGGGTGGTGTCTGCCGGAAAAAAAGCAGACCTGGTGATTTTTAATCCGGAAACAATCGACGAAACCCCGGCAAAAGGACCGATTCCGGCCGGTCGACCCAAAGGAATCTCTCATGTCATTATCAATGGCAGCCTTGTGGTAAAAGATGGAGAATATCAAACCGGAATCCGGGCCGGAGAAGTCCTGCGCTCCTGATCTGTAGAATGAAATTCATGTTGAATGGATTTCATTGACACGGGAGTCGATTTTATGCATATTGCCTCCTTTGTACAGATGTTCAGATCGCCAGAAACAGTTCAGGGGATGAGTGGAAGACCGGATGGCTAACAAGAAAAGAATCACCGAAGTTGTAGATAATAAGTGGACAGTCGGATTTTACCGGTTCCTGCATGAGGTAACCACCGACGATGGCTCCAGCCTGGTCATGACCCAAAAGATACCGATTGATCGCCAGCCGGTTGCAACGGTTATGCTGGTGCATGGTCTGGGCCAGAACCGGTATACCTGGAATCTATCCGGACGCAGCCTGGAAAATTTCCTGATCGCCAATGGATTTGAAACCTATAATGTCGAATTGCGGGGGCATGGCCTGAGCCGGGCCATCAGCGGCAATTATCCCAATCGTTTCCGGACCTACCTTGAATATGATTTGCCGGCCTTTATTCATGCCATCCGGAATACATCAAAGACCGATCAATTATTCTATATGGGGCACAGCCTGGGAGCCACCATTTCCTATTGCATAGGAGACCGTTTCCAGAAGGAACTCAGCGGAATTATTTCCATTGGCGGTCCTTTTCATATGGCCAAAGGCAACTTCTTGCTGAAAAATATTGCCAGGGCCGGAGTGGCCATTGAAAAACTGATGCCTTTTTCATTACCATACCCAAAGGCCTTTTACATTGATTATATCGGCGCAGTTGCCAAAACCGGCCTGTTTATAATGGACAGCCCCTTGTATCGGATTCCGCTGCAGGTCTGGTATCCCGGAAGCATGGAAAGGGATATTCTGGAGGAGAGAATAACTAAGGGTTTTGACCGGACCGGCATGAATGTCGTCCGGTTTATGTTTAAATGGGGGGCCAAAGGGAAATTGCGCAGCATGTATGATGATACCGACTATGAAAAACGTATCCGGAAGCTGAAACAGCCGATCCTTTTTATCGTGGGAGACAAGGATTGTGCCGTTCCGCTGGAAGCTGTTCAGGCAGCCTATGATCTTGCCGGTTCAAAGGATAAAACAATAAAAATCTTTGACAGACAATCCACACCAACACACTGGGGGCATATTGATCTCATCAGCGGCAGACATGCCCCCGGATATGTCTGGCCATATACGTTAAAATGGCTGCAAAAACGACTGTCGGCCTGATTTGTCGCCCATATTGGATAGTAACCGGTTATCCATCAGACAGAAGACAATGATTTTTTTAAATTTTTTAAATATTTATCGACAAGACCGGAAAATTCCCGAACCACCAGCGGAGAAACCAGCCTCTTGATCAGTCCCGGCAGCGGAAGCGTCAACTCCCCTTTTGAATAAAACGTCAGGTGTGTGGTTCTGTCTTTATTGGATTTGATTTTCCATGAGCCTTCCACTATTCCGTTGCCGATCCCTTCCACCGGCTCCCACTTGATCCAACCCTTGCTTTTATTTGAGGTGTATTTCACGGCATAAATCGACTGGATGGAATACTTGTCTACACCAAATTTTTTCATCTCCCACTGGTATGTATTTTTACCGAGGTCAATCAGCTTGTCAATATTCGGGAAATTGCTTGCGGATCTGGGAATATCCGCCAAATACGCAAATGCATCCGCTATGGAACAGTCCGCATCCAGCTCTCTTTCGATCTCCACGGTTACCGTCAGCGCCACAGTACCTCCCTTGTTATATCCATTCATGCCGAAATAGGGAACGATTCATCCGGATTTTTTCATCTCTACCGGGTTGTAAAAAAACATTTACATCGTTAAGGCAATTGACACTATTGAAAAAAAAATCGCCTGTCAATATCATGGAATGGAATAAAACTTGTACGGTAGAATTAAAACAGATACCTCTTTGGCATGAAATGACTTGAACCGCTCATCGAATTGTTTTAATGAACAGCAATCAGTTACCATTATCCATTTTAAAAAACACAAGGAGCCCTGCCATGAAAAAAGCGCTGGTCACAGGAGCGGCTGGTTTTATCGGTTCACATGTTGTTCGGGAACTTCTGAAAGAAAATGTGGAAGTCCGGGCCATGGTTCGGCCGGGAGAACCGTTGGCTAATTTATCCGGACTTGAAATCGAAACTGTGCAGGCGGATATTCTGAATCAAGCTGCCGTTCAAGAAGCCGTAAACGGCGTTGATGCCGTCTTCCATCTGGCAGCCGTATATTCCATCTGGATGAAAGACTGGCGTACGATCTATGAGGTCAATATCCAGGGTTCAAGGAATGTGCTTTGGGCGGCACTAAAAACCGGGACCCCCAAAGTGGTTTATACCAGTTCCATTGCCGCTATCGGAACCTCTCCGGGAAAACAGTTGAGCAATGAAAAAACCCCGTTCAATCAATACAATTGTGGAAATCACTATGTCCTTACCAAATATCTTTCCCAGCAGGAAGCCCTGGGTTTTGCGCAAAACAGCCTTGATCTGGTTATCGTAAACCCATGTTTCCCTTTTGGAGAGAACGATATCGCACCGACGCCAACCGGGAAAAGCATCCTGGATGTTGTTTCCGGGCTTGCAAGATTTCAATACAAAGGCGGTATCAACATTGTCGATGTGAATGATGTCGCAAGGGGTCACATTCTGGCTGCCAAAAAAGGGAAAACCGGTGAACTGTATATCCTTGGCAATAAAAATCTGACCATGGAGGAGTTCATCCGGACGGTTAACAGGATTGCGGGTTTTCCCAATAGAAAACTGCCAAAACTTCCAGTAGCAGTATTAAAGGCAGGAACATCCGTTTTAAAAAGCTGGTCCGATCATATCAGCCATAAACCGCCGCTGTCGACACCCGCCGAGATTCAATATACCTCCCAGTATCTCTTTTTTGATATTACAAAAGCAAAAACGGAACTGGGACTTGAACTATCACCGATAGAGGCATCCATTGAAAAATCAATACAATGGTTTCGAAGAAACGGATATCTGAAAAAATAGAAGACGCAACCCCCTCTTCACCCGATCGATTATTCAGAAACAAAACCGCTATGGTGCAGCAAACCCATAGCGGTTTGTTTCGATACCTCATCAAGCGTTCAGCCGGTCTTGATTTCAGCAAGCTCTTCCCTAAAATCCAATATGATTTTATCTACCCCGGGAACCGCCCTTGAAAACATGATATGAAATTTCCAGCTTCCAGGAAATTGTGTAATCAATTACATACCATTATGCAAACGTTATGATCACCCTAGAAAAATCATGCCCCACTTTTACCGGAATTTTCACGGTCAAAGGATCGATCTGATCTGGGATCATCTATTAACTCATTCAATAGACTGTCAAAATTTCGCATAACAACGACCTCGCTTTATGGAAAAATCTTCTGGCACTCAACTTGCTATGAAGGGAGGCAAGTGAATGCTTTTAAAAAATCATTGGTAATCAATATAAATTAAGGAGAAAAAAATGAATCGCCCAAGAACAGGAATAATCCTATTACTCTTAATGCTCTTTTTAATCACCGGAGTTGCGCAAGCCGTGCCGGTTCTGGATGGTGTGATGGGAGATGATTGGGGAACCCATTTTACAAACGGCGAAGAAACCTTTGGAACATCAACATCAAACACCTATGTGGGGCCTGGCTGGGGAGGGCAACCGTTTGATATTGAAAAAATCGGATTGCTTTTTGACAATGGCAATGTTTATTTTGGTCTCCAGACCGGTTTCAATTTCATGAATGGTGTATGGTCCGGCGGACACTTTTATACTGCCGGAGACATATTCATCGATTTTGGGTCTGACGATATCTGGGATCTTGCCATCGGCGTCAACAGCGGCGGCGTATCAAGGGTAATTTCCTTCACTGATCCGCATTTTACAACTGCTGCACCCTTTGATCTTGCAGCCGGTACGGATGCCGGACTTGCAAGCATGGTGTATGGCCAGGGGACCAATACCTATAACGAAACAATCTATTCCCTGGAAGGTGTTTTTAATTTAATAGACCTGGGACTGCAAGACTTCTATGGGCAGAGTGCCCTCATTCATTGGACCATGTCCTGCGGCAATGATCTGCTGGAGCATGAAGCAAACGCTCCTGTTCCCGAACCGGCAACGCTTCTTCTTTTGGGTTCCGGAATGATCGGCATTGCCGGAGTCAAACGCAAAATGAAAAAATAAAAACAAATCAACCCCTTTTCACCGCATATGTTTTTACGAAATCCGGGCCGGACATTGAATAGATCCGGCCCGGATTTTTTGCTGAACCCTTCTCTTAACAACATCCGGTCCCGCATCCACACTCGGCAGCATTCCTGCCCTTGATCCATTTTTGAATGATGTAGGCTGCACACCCGACTCCTGGGGTGACCTCAACGGCAGAGACCGGACAGTTCAATGCACATGCCCCGCATTCCATGCATCCGTCCTTATCAACAATCACGGCTTTCTTTTTCTCCAGTACAAAGACCCCATGAGGACATACGGTCTCGCATTCTCCGCAGCCAATGCATTTTTCTTCATTCAAAACAAGTGTGGTGACCCCATCCAGATAACGAAAATCCTTCATTATGATTCTTCCCCATCTTAATAAAGATTAATATCCTAAATAAAAACACCCCCAATCCAGATAATGGCAGCGATGATGGTTGCCAGGAGCTGAAGTGGAATTGACTTTCTCATCTCTTTTTCTACTCCGGTCGGAGAGGTAAAAGGCGTTGCGCCTGTAAAATTCATGGCCAGATAAGAACTGACGGAAACAGCAAACAGCATCAGTCCGGAAATTTCAAACCAGGTCATGTCCTTCCAGACCCAAAGAGCCATTGCAAAAGCCGTCATGATTCCCGCTGCCGCACCTTTAATGGAAAAGGCTTTTCCCGGAAGCTTCTGCAGGAAAACAGGCGTCAGGAATGCTCCGGCAAATACACCGCCGATAAGACTGATGATACCGTTCACCCCCCGTTCCCATGCATTTGGGAAAGAAAAGATACCGGGACCGATTCCGGACACGATAAAAATTACCAGACCTGTCCATAAAACGGGCTTTACGCTGATGTATATTTCAACCGGTATGAGTACCAGTCTCTCCGGGAGGGTAAAGGTAACCCGCCTCATCATAGCGGATGCTTGCATATCATGGTTTAAAAAGTCCCGGATATCGGCTGCACGAACAGGACCCCAGGAAACCGTAAACCCACATTGTTTCTTTACCTGGTGTGCGGCAATTCCCGTGGCGCCGAATTGAGGAACAATCAGTCGCCGATGCTTGACGATTTTTGCCAACCCGGTACTCTTTACCCGGTTGACCAATTCTGTAGTTCCAAAGGTGCCTTTTCCGGCAGCACACCAGACGTTAATCCCGCAGGTATCCAGAACAAGAAGCCATGCATTGATGCCGGATAACGACTTTCGTACCGCGTCGAAGCTCAATTTATAGTTGGCGGTGACCAGAACCGGAGAATCCGGCGTCGGACTGCCCACCCCGTACAAACCGGGCGAGACTTTATAATGATTCCGGTTAAAACCAAGGCGTACCATGATGGTCCCGCCGATATCCAACCATGAAAGATGTGTCTTGATTTTTGGAACCGGACCGCAATCCATCTCCATAAAGCCCTCCACAAAACGGGCAATTTGATATCCGGGTTTTTCATGGGGGCTGCCTGGCGACCCTGCAGGACCGCCGCAGCAAACTTCATCATCGGGTTGTCTGGAAGCAAAAGGTTTGATCTGTATTCCTTCTGAACCGAACTCCTTTTTCGTTTCGCAACAACTGCTTTCACTCATGGAACATCTCCCATATATACAGGGATCATTATTTTTTTATGCCGGGGATATTTCCCCAAGCGCCATGCGCACAAGATCCCCGATAAAAATAAACGGCAGTTCATTTTTCTGTGCGGCAGCAGAAAGATTGTTGCGGCACATGGGGCAGAGATAAACCATCGCCTGCGCACCGGATTCTTTTGCATCCATGATGTTTCTCTCCTGGGCCTCCGCAGGATCACCGATACCGAGAAGCATCTTTACGGCAGCGCAACAGAGAGCCTTTTCACGATCATAAGCACGTTCCACTCTTCGCACCCCGACAAGCTCGAACAGTTCATCGATAAAGTGTTCCTTTTCCGGCGTATGCCTGGATGCACAGGGTCTCTGATAAGCGATGTCCATATGAACCGGCCGGATTCGATCCATATTCTTTTTCACATATTCAACCAGATATTCAACCAGATGCACCGGCCGGAAAGGCACATCAATCCCATAACCCGGAGCAATCCGAGCCAGCATGGCATAGCAGTCGTCATGAAAACAGACAACTTCCTCGGCACCGGTTTTTGCCAGTCGGTCAACCAGATCCCGCGCGTGTTTTCGTTGAATGCTTTCAACACCCATATGGCTGAACAATACCCAGCAGAAATATGGTTTCCCCCCCACCCTGGGCAAATCATACAGCCCGCCTTGAATTAATGCGGCCTCATCCTTGCCGAACACGCATGTGGTCATCACGCGTTTTGTATCCGGAAGACCATGCAGATCGCCTGTGAATGTATACTGCTTCTCTGTCGCAGCGATCGCATCCTCCGGAAAAAACCGACAATATTTTTCCTGTAATTCGGCTATCAAGTCAAATGGTTTTGCATTGTTAGGGCATATCTCATTGCAGGCATAGCAGGTGATGCACAAATCAAGTCCTGGAACGTATTCACCTGCATTCATTAATTTCTTCCATGTTACCGCCTGCTCCAAATCAACATCCATCCACTGGCATTGGACAAGGCATTCTCCACAAAGATTGCACTTTTCAAGCTGAAACATCGATCCATCCTCGCGTTAAAATGATTATGAAAAAAATTGGTATAAAGCCATCCAAAATCGACTCTCAGGAGCCCGTCATATTTCATACCATTGAAGAATTGCTTTCACAAGTAAACTTGGAATTTAGGAAAAAAATCAGGTTGTCTGAAAAAAAATAATCATGTATCTTGTTTACCATCAATGAACCTCAAAAAGGAGATTTGTCATGACGGTCGAAATATTATCCATTGAAAAAATGAAAGAACGAATTGGACAGGAAATCGGTGTTACGGACTGGCTGAAGATTGATCAGGAACGAATCAACAAATTTGCAGACTGCACACTGGATCGGCAATGGATCCATGTGGATGAAGAAAAAGCGGCAAAAGGGCCTTTTGGGAAAACCATTGCCCACGGCTTTCTGACGGTTTCGTTATTATCTCATTTTTCCGAACACTTTGCCATCATTCCGGAAGGGACAAAAATGACGGTCAATTATGGGATGAACAAAGTCAGACTCCTCAATCCCGTGCCGGTTGGATCCAGAATCCGGGACAGAATCACTCTTTCCGGGATCGATGTCAAATCGGAGGATCGCATTCTGGTCACCAACACGCACACCATAGAAATCGAAGGCAAGGATAAACCGGCCTGCATTGCAGAACTGCTGTTCATGTATTTCAGGGGATAACACCGGAGTCCCGGCACAACCTGGGACATTTTTTCGATTTCTCCGTTGAAAAATCAGAGGTCCATTTATGAAAAGCCGGCTATTGTTATCTCTGGCATTGCATTGTGTCCTTTTACTTCCTGCAAATGCATATCCGCAAAATCCCGGAAATGCTTTTTCGAACAGTATCGGCCTTTCATTGATTTATATCCCTGCCGGAACCTTCCTCATGGGAAGTCCTGTAACAGAGCCCGGGAGGGGGGATGACGAAACACAGCATCACGTGACCATCAGCAAAGGTTTCTATATTTCCACGGCTGAAATCAGCCAGGAGCAGTTTCAGACCATCATGGGATACAACCCTTCTGCTTATCAAAATCTTGGAAAAAACTATCCGGTTGAACAGGTTTCCTGGAATGAGTGTCAGGTATTTATTGAAAAATTAAATCAAAAAGAAAAAACAAGGAAATATCGGCTCCCGACGGAAGCGGAATGGGAGTATGCATGCAGGGCAGGCACAAACAAAGCGTTTGCATCCGGTGAAATTGTCCATACAGATTGTCGGATTTTTGAAACATTGGATAAAATCGGCTGGTACTGCGGGAATTCAGACTTCCAGCCCCATCAAATCGCCCGGAAAAAACCAAATCCATGGGGACTGTTTGATATGCATGGGAATGTACAGGAATGGTGTCTTGACCATAGCACCGGCATGAGCGCCTGGTCCAGAAGGGCAAATGCTGATACGGATACGTATGTGGATAATATTGTCGACCCTCTTTCCCGAAAAGGGGAACGGAGGATCTTTCGCGGCGGAAGCTGGAACCAGAGTTCAAAATATGCAAGATCAGCGAACCGAAGTTATTATAGGCCCACTGCCAAACGTAATGATCTGGGCTTCCGGATTGTAAAAGAAAAATAGTTGTTTCGGAATGTTATGGAAGTACCATGATATCCGAAACCAGCTCCCAAAGGTACTTTATCTGCAAATCCTCCATTTCATATCTTTTCTTTAATGCGTTCAATTGCCCGTGACAGCTATGGCACGGAACCACGATCATGGTGACTCCCGCCTCCCGGATCTGCTCCATTTTTTTTCTGCCATAAAAAATTCGCTCCTCATCATACCCCGTGACAAGGGTTCCCCCGCCGCCGCCGCAACAAAACTGTCCCATCTTTGCCGGGTACAAATCAACCCAGTCTTCAAGACACTGGTCAAGGATCCAGCGAGGTTCCTCAAAAAAACCATGCCCAAACAGCTTCTGCGCTTTCCGCCCATAATTGCATGGATCATGATAGGCTGCCTTTACGGAAACCTTTGTTTTATCCAGTTTAATTCGGCCTTCTTTGATGTACTTGATCAGCAGCTCAAAGACGGTATAGGTTCCGAATTTTTCCAATGCTTCCGGATACCATTTTTCAAGACCAGACCTGGTCGCGAGATAAGCATGCCCTCATTCGGGCCATAACAAATGCTTTGCCTGGAGCCGCTCCATATTTTCCACAATCCGACCGACCATAATCTTCATGCGGTCATCGTCGCCGGTAAACAGTCCCCAGTTTGTTCCTTCCCAGTTGATGGAAGGAACCGTCCAATCCTCCCCGGCGGCATAAAAAATTTTCCACCAATGCTTCAGATCATCCGTATGGGTATTCACCAGTTTGTTGTGTATGGTTGTCAGGATATTGGCATCCATTTTATCAATCGGAACCGAAAAATTTTCAAAGCCGGGTTCTTCTGCAATCTCTGCGCCTACATCTTTCAGGATGAATGTAAAATCCTCCTGAGGCAGTCCCAGATTGTTGCCGGTCTGAATGGCCGTATCCAGCCCTTTATGGAGGATCCCCGGAACATGATCCCTGTCTCTCATGGATCGTATCTTCCGGATAATCCCCGGTATATCAATATCCATGGGACACGCATTCTCACATTTGCCGCACATGGTGCAAATCCATGGCCATCTGGACCCGACAATTTCCTCCCGCATACCAAAAGAAACCATGCGCACAACTTTACGCGGATCAAATCCGTCAACGCCGGAAACCGGACACGAACTGGAACAGATCCCGCAGGTAATACAGTAATCCCGGGTATACGGTAAGGACCCGAAACAGCTGCAATCCGGATGGCCCATCTCCACTATTTTATCTGTTTTCATCATCTCTACATCCTTGCTAATGTTTCAAGCTCTTCCGGATCAAGCTCGGACCGATTTCCATCAGTTTTTTCTGAAATGAATTGATCACCCGGACAAACTCCCTATCCATATTTGCCGCTATGGTATCAACCTGCAAGCGCTCTTTTTCAAATCCCATTGCCGATAACCGTTTCCCGACATGATCCGCTCTTGATTTCGCGTATTGATTCCCCACCTCGGAATGGCAGTTCCCCGGATGACAGGTCAGCAGGATGATTCCGTCTGCTCCTTTTTGAAACGTCCGTAAGATATGATCCGTCGAAATGCCGCCGGCACACGGGACTTCCACAATCTTCAAACCTTCCGGCAGTTCCGGAGACCGATCTTTTGCCGTACGAACTGATCGCCCGGCTGATCGTTGACAGCAGAAGGCAACCATAACCGGAGAAAAACGATCTGCCGGATCGGCAATTCCGGAAATCTGAATTTTTTCAAGTTCATCTGCCATTCCAGGACCTGTCCAGGTAATATACTCACGAGGACACTCGGCAATACAGATTCCACACCCTTCACATGCATCCTCATAAACCGTTACCCTGTCTTCCAGGCGGATCGCTTTATACGGACAGATCCGAAAACAGGTCAGACAGCGCGCACACTCCACAACACCAATCCTGGCCTTGCCGACGCTTGCCGAATCGATTTTCCCACGGATCTGGTTCATCATTGCAATGGTTACATTGCCGACATCATTCAAAATTTCACGTCTCTCCAGAATCCCGCGAGACGGTCCGACAACCAGAACCCCTCTCCGGTTGGTAAAAACCGGATTCCGATGCACATTATCCGATTGCAGAAAGCCGGCCTTGTCCTGATTCAGCTCAAACACCTTTGCCAGTTTCATCAGATATTCAGACGGCAGCAGAGTCTCATCCACGACCACCAGATCCGGGGAAAGCCGCATTGCGGTATGCAGAATCTCATCCTGGCAACTCACCGTAACCTTTCCTTCATCCGACTGTTCAATCTCCGGCAACACCTGATTCACCTTTATATAAAAAACACCCGCTGTTCGGGTCTGCCGGTAAAGTGCCTCAAGTCCTTCGCCGGCCACCTTGAGATTCCCGGTAAGGATAAAAACATCTTGATGATATTCTTTCCGCAATTGAAGAGCACAGTTCATGACATCATATAACACAACCGGATTGCTTTCCTGAAAGCATCCTGTGAGAAAAAGAATGCCGGACCCTTTTGGGGGAAAAGCAACCTGATCCGACTTGTTTTCCATCACCCTTACCATCTCTGAAAGAGAAGTCACTGCATGGGAAGGTTTGAGGCCGTAGGTTTCAAAATTATCTTTTCTTTGATATTCCTCGGCAATCACGATTCCGGTAACATTCTCCGTAATCGCCCCGGCACCATTTTGATGAATGGTGATCCGGAAGTCATTGACACATCCGCTACAGCCGGATATCTCGGCATTGCCGTAAACGGAAATACCGGCACCTCCTTCCCGGCTCATATTGTCCGGGAGTTCCGACTGTGCAATTTTCCTTCTTGAAACAAGTACCGTGTCAATGCCATGGATCAACAGCTCTTTTGCGGTATTGACGGCACAAGGTCCGTCACCGGCTATGCATACTCTCCCAGTCAAAAAAAATCTCCATTTTATGTTTTATTGTTTCTGCAAATAATGAACAACATCCAAAGCAACCCTCCCTGCGTCCGCAACGGCTTCGGTGATGGTTTTCGGTCCTTTGGATGTCCCTGCTGCAAACAGTCCGGCAACCGGCCGCATAAACTCTTCATCCGGAAATCCGGTTTTAGGCTGTTCCAGCCCGAACTTTTCCATCATGCCATCTGCAGTTCCAACCGGTATTATTCCTACTGAAAGAACAATCATATCAAATAATTCTTCGATTTGTTTTCCCTCGGACGGCAGATAATATTCCAGTTTCAATTGACCATCCGGTGTCCGGAAAACATCCCCTGGAATCGCCCGGATCATTCGGATCCGATCCCGGATGCGATCATAGTAAAATTGAAAATCCTTTCCAAAGGTCTGAACATCAATATAAAAAAAAGAAATCTCCGTGTTTTTGTTCCTGGTGTTGATCAGATTGGCCATTCGAAGGGCCGACCCGCAACAAACCCTGGAACACCAGAGATGATTTACGCTCGAATCCCGGCTTCCGACACACTGAATAAATGCAATTTTCTCAGGAGTTATTCCGTCCGATGGCCGCTTCACCTCAATCTCATGACGTAATTTCTTTTCCAGATCAAGATTGGTGATGACATCCTCAAACCGTTTGTAGCCAAAAGGCTTGTCAACCGGATCAAATGCCTGAAAACCGGTTGCGACAATGACGGCATCTGCATCATAGGATTGTTCCGCATCCTTTTCCGTAAAAAACGTTACGGCAAATCGATCCTTTCTGCTGATCGCCGCCAACCGGGCCTGATTGTAAATCGTAATATTGGCATGCGAAAGAGCCATATCGATTTTCTCTTCCACAATGCAGGCTCCGCACTTTGCACATTCATCCGTTGCCTTGCATGTAAATTGTCCGGCATGTCCGCCCAGTGATTTTTCTTTCTCAATCAGAACCACATGACAATCCAGCTTTGCAAGCTCGATAGCGGCTGTCAGTCCGGCAACCCCGCCTCCGATAATCAGAACATTTTTATCTGGCATTCTCGATCCCATTCTCCCGGGTCAATCCTTACCGGCGTGACCACTTTTTTCTGAAGGTCAATCTGTATTCCGCGGAACAGCTATTCTGTGGACATGATCTCAATAATATAAAAGCGGATACAGGTCAAGCAGGCAGAATCCATGCGTCTTCAAAATCATGTGTAAACTACATACTACACACGAAATATATTTCCGGAACAATAAGTTATTGCCATCTGGAAAGATTTACTTGACAGATTTCCTGCCCGTGTCATATTTTATGGCCATTGAATTGCGGTGTTATTTCAAAAATTGATTCCCCGAATCCAAAATGCGGCCAATACAACGGAATTGACCTTGCGTTTCAACTCAGGAGATTCCCGATGAAAATCAGTGAGCTTGTCAAAAAAACCGGTGTTAGCAAAGAAACCATTCATTATTATATTCGTGAAGGAGTCCTGCGCAAGCCCAGAAAAGCGGGAAAAAATTCGGCCGACTATAATCAGAACTATATTGATCAGATCAATCTGATCAAGTCCCTGCGCGAAAACTACTTCCTCCCGTTACCGGTCATCAAGCAATTGATGAAATTACAAAAAAAGAAATCCGATCTGGATCAGACCTCATTCCATTTTTTAAGCAGACATTTCAAACCGCTGGAACAGTTATTATCCGACGAGATTGCCGGAAGGGACAATTTCCTTCAGGAAACCAGCCTTGATGACATGACGCTTTCATTGATGGAAGAATGGAAGGTAATCAACGGGGATATAACCGACGGCGTAACCGCCTATTCGGCGGATGATGTCACCATAGGAAAATTGATTGCCGACATGAAACGACTGGGCTTGATGCCGCAGGCCGGCTTTGATCCCAAATTATTGAAAGAATTTACGGATTTTTTTCGGGATCTGGCCGGAAAAAACATCCGGTTATTCTGGAATGCGAACTGGGGTGAAATATCCCTGGAAGAATTGACCATGAAAGGCATTCAGGCGACTGAAGTGTTAAGCTTGTTTTTTTATCACAGCTATCGGAAGGCGGTTCGTGAAGAATTCAAGGAATATATTAAAAAACAGAATCAGACCCAACCCCCCGGACAGCGATCTTAGCTTCTGCAAATTCGGTAAACCATAATATTTTCCTTGCAATTCGATTCCGTTATTATTATTGTTTGCTGTTGAAATTTACTCGTATTGCAGCAAAAGGCGGTCCGACCATGTGCATGGATTGATGGAAAAACGTAACGCCTTCCAGGTTGCCGTATTATAGATTGATTAAATATAAGGGGATGTTGAATGGCAAAAGTATTTCGGCCAAGCAATCGTGAATCAAAAATCCTGTCACAAATCGAATCATCCAAGGAAAGAAACCGGCGAATGGCTTTGATGGGAATTCAGGAGCATATAGAACCGCTCAGTAATGCAATCGCCATGAAACTGGTGGAAAACAAACTGGTAGAAACTTCCAATAAAAATGGTCTTGAAGAACAGATCCTGAAATGTCTTGATAAATTAAGTCATGCAGAGGATTTTGATATCGACTACCAGAACGCGGCATTCCGCAGTATCGTACCCAATCCTCATGTGGTCAGCCTGTATGTAACGGCATTTGTGATCGAGCAGGTGATCAAGCTGAAGGATGTCGTTGATATTTATGGTTCGGATGAAGAAATTTATCATTGCATCAATCGACAGGTTGCCAAGCACCTGCCCGGATAATGCCGGCTTCATTTCTACCCAGACTGGTCAATAAGCCTTCTCAGGATCCGGGACTTTTTGTTCCTTTTTCATTTCAAAAACGGGCAATTATCTTTGATCTTGGCGATATCTCCTCCCTTTCCCCCAGAGATATCCTGAAAATCAGCCATGTGTTTGTATCTCACACCCATATGGATCATTTTATCGGATTTGATCATCTTCTTCGTCTATCCTTAGGCCGGACCAAAAAAATCAATCTGTATGGCCCTGCGGGATTTATCCAAAATCTGGAAGGAAAACTCGCGGGATATTCCTGGGATCTGGTGGGAAACTATGAAAATGAATTGATCCTGGAAGCAACAGAAATCCATCCTGCACATTTGCTGACACAGAACTACATCTGTCAAAACGCTTTTCAACCAACCGCTCCTCCCCGGAAAAAAGAGCTGTGCAGCACGATCCTGAGCAAATCGGATTTTTCCGTCTCTGCAATCATCCTGGATCACAGTATCCCCTGCCTGGGGTTCGTCCTGAAGGAACGGTTTCACGTCAATATCAAAAACACAGCCCTTGAGGATCTGGGACTCACACCTGGTCCGTGGCTGCATGAATTCAAACAGGCGCTTTTCGAAAACAAGCCGGCTGAATCTATTGTTGAAATCCCGGCCGAACAGACATCACAAAATGATCGTCTGTTCACATTGAGAGAACTCTCCCGTCAAATCGCCAAAATCACGCCCGGTGAAAAAATCGGTTATATCACCGATGTGCGTTATACACCGGAAAACGTGGAAAAAATCATTCCCTTCGTGCAGGGGGTGGATCGCCTCTTTATCGAAGCCGCCTTTCTTGATGCCCATGCCGATACGGCATATACAAAAAATCATCTTACCGCGCGTCAGGCCGGAGAAATATGCGGCCGAGCCGGCGCGAAAAACTTCACGATTTTTCACTTTTCCCCCCGCTATTCCGAAAACGAGACACTTCTCTATCAGGAAGCGGAGGATGCCTATCAAAAAGCCTTTCCCATTACGGCGCCACCATGATCGACACATTCTCTTTGGGAATCTTGAATGTTCCCTGAATCATGCCTTTCAGCTGATCCAGGGTTTCCTGTTCCGTCTTATCCTGCATGGCCCAGTTTTCAAACCCGGCTCGTCCCATAATAATAGAGACCGAGACCCGCTGACTCGAGTGAATTTGGGACTGAAAATCCGGGTCCAGGAAATCGATATCCACATGAGTAATCACGATATTTTTCCCAATGGAAGAGGTCAACGGTTGAAGCAATTGTTCGATTTTTCGTGTGTAATCCTTTTCAACCGATTGAATCAGCGCTCTCTTTTTCTGCACCAGTTCGGGCGAGAGCGCCTTATCGATAATCTCCATCCGCTTCAATCCAACCTCTTTTTCTTCCCTGGAAGGCCCAATGTCGATGCTGAGTTTTTTATGCTCGGTTATACCGGAATCTTCGGCACTGATCTGAACCGAAAACATCAGAAACAGAACTGCAACACAGGAACCCCATAACAACAATCGATTCTTCATATTCCCCCTTCCGGATCTATCCTTGAAGCTGATTCAACTGAAAATAAAACCCCTTTTGTTTCATTAATTCATCATGTGAGCCGGTTTCGATCATCCGTCCCTTTTTCAATACCATAATTCGGTTCGCTTTTCGAGCAGTGGAAAGCCTGTGTGCAATCACCAGGGTTGTCTGATTGGTCAGAAGCTTTTCCATGGCATCCTGAATTTTGATTTCCGTGTCGGAATCCACATACGAGGTTGCCTCATCAAGAATAATCAGATCCGGATGAAAAGCAATAGCCCTGGCAATGGAAATCAACTGGCGCTCACCGCTGGAGATGGAGCCTCCTCTTTCGGAAAGGATCGTATCCACACCTTCCGGCAGCCTGCGAACAAACGGCAGACAGTTTGAAACCGCAAGAATTTTTGTCAGTTCATCATCCGTAATGGATGTATTGGTTCCGACAATATTTTCACGGATGCTCCCGGAAAACAGGAACGGATCCTGGGTAACCAGGGCAATCCGATTCCGGATCACGGCAGCCGGCCAGGACTGAACATCTTTTCCATTCAAAATAATCCTTCCGGAAACCGGATCATAGAAACGAATGATCAGGTTGATCAGGGTTGTTTTTCCGGCACCGGTCGGACCGACAACAGCCAGAGACTCTCCCTTTTGCAGGCAAAACGAAAGATCCTTCAGAATCTCCTGCCCGGCATCATAAAAAAAGGTGACATTTTCAAAGGCCAGGGAACGGATCTCCTCCGGTTCCGGAATCAAATCCGCGGGAACAGGCCGATTTTCTTTTTTTTCCAGAATCAAAAAAATCCTCTCTGCAGAGGCCAGGGCATTTTGCATGATGTTGACCTTTTCTGCAATATCCCTGACCGGCCTGAAAAACATGCGCATATAAAAAATAAAAGCAACCAGGGAGCCCAGACTGATGGATCCCTGCAACACGCTGCTCCCGCCGTAATAAATAATCATGGCGACAACAACGGTTCCCATCAGTTCGATCAGGGGCATGAATACCGCAAACACTTTAATCTGCTGCATGCCTGCCAGGTAATGCTCATGATTCAGCTTCTTCAGCCCCAGATAGTTAGCGGCTTCCTGCCTGAAAAGCTGAACAACCCGGATGCCTTCTATGGTTTCCGAAACACGGGAATTGATCTCGGCAATTTTGATACGCAGCACCCGAAATGCCTCCCGGGCTACTCCGGCAAATTTGACGGCAACGAAAACCAGCACCGGCATAATGGACAGGGTAACGGCAGCCAGCCGGATATTGATACTGAACAGCACGATGGCAATGCCGAACAGCAGAAAGAGATCCTTGAAAACAAATGTGATCACGGAAGTAAACATCTCATGCATGTTCTGTATGTCATTGGTGGTTCTGGTCACCAGGCGGCCCACCGGATTTCTGGTAAAATAGGCCATGGAAAGCTCCTGGATATGATGAAACAGTTTCATCCGCAGATCATGCATGATCATCTGGCCGGTATATTCCATAATCATTACCTGGGCAAAATTCAAAGCAAAAATCGCTACGACAACCACCATCAGACCCAGGGCCAGAAGCATGACGCCCTTGAAATCGTCCTTCCGCAACCGGTAAATATCCGCCTCCGGCATATGGGAAAGCGTTTCATAGGGAATGAATGCCGTCTTTCCCTCTACGGTAAACAGATCGGCATGTCGATCCACAATGGCCGAAGCTGTTTTATCCGTCAGATTCACCGGATAGAAACCGGACCGGGCATCGCTGTTTTCCGTTTGGGAGGATTCCGGAAGACCGACATTGGGAACAATATACCGGTCAATGGCGATCTTCGTGATGTATGGAACGGAGATATCCAGGAAGGTGATCAGGATGACCAGAAAAACAGTCCCCAGAAAATACCATTGATACTTTCTGCCAAAGGGAATCAACCGCCGGATGAGTTTCACATCATATTGCCGGCCCAGGTTGTCTTCATGGAAATGGCTGTAATTAGAATGCATGGTTCGCCTCCTCCATTTCCTGAAGCCGGAACGTCCGGGCGTAATAATCATCCGATGCCATCAATTGTTCATGGGTGCCGATGATTTTTATCCTGCCGGATTCCATCACCAGAATCTGATCGGCATGGCGGAGTGCGGATAAGCGGTGGGAAACGATGATCACGGTTTGCTGACCCTCCAGAAGGCGTATGGTCTCGATAATTCTCCGGCCGGTATCCATATCGACCTGACTGACCGGATCATCCAGCAGCAAAACCTTCGACCTTCGTATAAACGCACGGGCAAGTGCCAGCCGCTGTTTCTGTCCGCCGGAAAGAATCACGCCTTTCTCACCCACAATGGTATTCAGGCCGGCGGGCAGGGCCTTGACGGAATCGTCAAAAGAAGCCAGTTTTGCAGCCTGCATGACCTTTTCATCGTCTGCATCCGGATTGCCGAACCGGATATTTTCTCCAATGGTTCCGGAAAACAAAAACGGTTCCTGGGCGACAAAAGAAATGCTGTCCCTCAGTTCTTCCAGATCCCATTGCCGGATATCCGTTCCATGAATCCGGATGAAACCATCGCAAACATCATACAGACGCGGTATCATATTCAGAAGGGTTGTCTTGCCGCTTCCCGGCGGTCCCACGATACCCAATGTTTCACCGGGGTTTACGGTGAAAGTGATTCCGGAGAGAACCGGCTCGCGGTTGTCATCATAGGAATAGGAAACATCCTGAAACTGAATGGCGCCCCTGGCCGGATGACCGGATACCGGGTTCCTGGGCTGTCTGATTTCCGCCGGGGTTTGCAGGATGACATCAATCCGATCCAGGGAAGCCGCTCCCCGCTGAAGCAGATTCGTAACCCATCCCAGGGCCATCATCGGCCAGGTCATCAGATTCAGGTAGTTGATGAAGGCGACAAAATCACCCGGTGAAATCGTTGTCAGAATAGCCAGCCTGCCGCCGAAAACAATGACGATGGCAAGACTCAGATTTGTGAACAGCAGCATCATCGGGAAAAAAGCACCGGTAATTCTCACCAGAGAAAGGTTTTCCCGGATGTAACGCCGGGAGATCTCCTCCACCCGCTGCCGGGAATCTTCTTCCAGGTTGTAGGATTTGATAATCCGTATCCCGGCATACCGTTCCCGGACCACCTCGGTCATGTCCGCAAATGCCCCCTGGGTTTCACGATACCGGGTATGCATCCTTTTGCTGAAATATTTGGCAGAAAATGCAATCAGCGGCATGGGTATCAAGGCAAAGACGGTCAACTGGAAATTGATATGGCACATAAAACCAATGGCCGCCGTTCCCAGGAAAACCGCATCCGTTGCCGCGACAATCCCCATTCCCGTTGCCATTCGCACATTGGCAATGTCGTTGGTGACATGGGCCATCAGATCACCGGTCCGGGTTTGATCAAAATAGGATGCGGAAAGGATCTGGATATGACGGAACAAGCGGTTGCGAAGCCCCTCTTCCACCCTTCTCGACGTACCGATCAGAAATCGTCTCCAGAAATACCGCAACACGCAGATGATCAAGGCCGCCAAAAGGATATAGGCTGCATACTCCAGAAGGGATTCCCGGGTGGCGCGGTATGCCGTCATATCATCCACGGCCCGCTTGATAATCCTGGGGATGAAAAGCTGAACGACATCCACGATCATGAGACAGAGAACACCGGCTGTCACCACCCAGATGCGCTCCATAAAATATTCTTTGATGAGACGGTAGGACTTCATAAGGGAATTATTCTTTCCTCAGACCGGCTGATAATCCACCGGTTTAAATCACAGCGATCAGCCGATCCGCATTCGTGCATCCAGAACCCTGCCCCCTTTTGGAAATATTCGGATCGGATTGATGTCCATCTCCTGAATCCGGGGAAACTGATGGAGCAGATGGGAAACCCTGACCACCGTATCCACAAACATGTCCACATCTCCCGGCGGTTTCCCCCTCATTCCTTTCAACAAAGAAAATGTTTTCAGCCGCGTAAGCCGTTTTCGAACCTGCTCATGGGTGGCCGGACAGATCACATTGCCCGTATCCTTGAACAATTCCACAAAAATACCGCCCATGCCGAAAAAAACAACCGGACCGAATGCGTCATCCTGTTTGCCGCCGATAAACAGATCATAACCGTCTGCTGCCATTTGCTGAACCCGGATCCCTTCAAACCGTGCACCGGGACGAAAGGATTCCAGATTGTCCCGGATCTTCCGGAAGGATTGCCGGACGGCATCCGGATCGGCAACCCCCACCATGACCCCTCCGACATCGGATTTGTGCAGCGCATCCGGGGAGACCACCTTCATGACCACCGGATAGCCCGTTTTTTCAGCAGCGGCAACCGCCTGGTCTTCATTCCCTGCAACCAGGGACGAGGCAGTGGAAATGCCGAATGCATCCAGGAATTCCAGAGATTCCTCTCCATAATCCCCTTTTCCCGACCGTACCCAGTTTCGGGCGATCTCTGTATTTGCATCCCATGAAATGGCAGCTTCCTTTTTTGGTTCCTGTTTCCGCCGATAATATTTCATCTGCATGGACATGGCCCGAATCGACTCTTCCGGACTGTTGAAAATAGGCACGTTGATGGCCTGCTTGAATTCCGACAGGCTCGGACTGGTCAGGCATGCGGCCAGCGGTTTTCCGGATGACAGGATGGCACCCCAGGCCTCCTTGGACAGATCGGTCCGGAACATGGCCCGGAACACGTTCCTCCCCCTTGGCATCTGCGGGGTAAAGCTGACATAAAAAGCCCCGTCTACGGCATCGGAATGCATGACGCTGCAGATGACATGGGCCACCAGTCTGGGGTCGTAAATATCCCCCATATCCAACGGATTGGAAAAACGGATCACCCCGGCATTGGTAAACTGCTGAAGCCCTTTGTAAAAATCTTCCCCGGGATCGGCGAATTCAAATCCGGCCTGTTCACACAGGTCCGCCATCATGACCGAAACACCGCCTGCCGGACTCATGGCCATTACCCTGCTGCCTTTCATGGGCGGAAGCTGGAATGCCTTTGCCACGGCAAAAAAATCATGAAAGGTACGGATGCGGATAATCCCGGCATCTTCAAAGGCGGAATCGATGATGTCATCATTGTTGCTGACGGCAGCGGTATGGCTCATGGCCGCCTTTTTGCCCGAATCGGTTATATTGGCCTTATAGATCACAATGGGTTTGTTTATTTTTTCCGCTGCCTCCACCAGCAGGCGGCCATCCGGAATGCTTTCCAGATACATGAAAATAATGGATGTTTCCGGATCATCCCCCAGATATTCCAGAAAATCCACTTCATTCAAATCCAGTTTGTTGCCGATACTGGCGAACTTGGCCATTCCCAGATTTTCGTCCTTGAGATACTGCATGATCATCAGGGCGATCCCGCCGCTCTGGGAGATGATGGAGATCCCGCCTTTGGGCGGTTTCACAACCGGTGCAAAAGGAAGGCAGAGGCCGTTTGCGGTATTGGCCACGGTCAGTCCGTTGGGACCGACAAACCGGATGCCATATTCCCGGGCCTTTTGAAGGGTCCGCTCGGCAAGCGAATCCCCCTCGCTGCCGAACTCATTGAATCCGCCGCTGGGGATGGCCATACGCTTTACCCCGAACCGGCCGCACTGTTCGACCATATCCGGGACAAACTTGGCGGGAATCAGCGAATATACCAGATCCGGAACCTCCGGCAGATCGGAAACACTCCGGAACATCTGAATTCCATCCACATAGGGATCTTCCCCTCTGGGGTTGATGCCGAATACCCTTCCGCGATACCCCCATCGGAGCATGTTTTCCAGTGTCAATCTGGGGATATTGCTTTCCTTGGATGAAAGCCCGACCACGGCAATGGATTCGGGATTGAATATTTTTTCCATGCAGCCACCTAATGCCTGATTGTCATATCAACCTGATTTTTAATCACGATCATGGGAGCAAACCGATTCACAATCACGATATGGAAAGAATGGTCTGTCAACTTTATATACAGGGAATATGATGGCAGACATTTCTTTTGTCAAGATTTGTTTGGCCGGGAAAAAGGAAGCGGATTCCACCCAAAAAACATTTTTTCGCTTATTTCCGACAGGATTTTCCGGTCGCAAGTTTTCCGGTTTTATGATACTTGCGGATCATGGAAAGGAGTTATCGGAGATGAAAAAAACAGGTGCATTTTTCGATTTTGACAAAACGCTTCTCATGGTGGAAAGCGCCAAGCCGGGATTGCGGTATCTGTATGAGCGAAAAGAAATTTCCTCCGGCTACCTGCTGCGCGTGATCATTGTCAATTTTTTTTACAAATATCATCTGTATTCCGATGAAAACATGGCCAATCTGCTGCTGAAATTATATCGGGGCAAACAGCTTTCAGACTTTCAGGCAGGCGCACCGGAATTTTACAAGGAGTATATCCGTCCGCTCCTGTCTCCGAACATTCTGTCCAAATTTTATGCTCATAAGCAGCAAGGTCATACCCTGGTGCTTGTTTCCGCATCCGTGCGCTATTATCTTGAGGAAGTGGTCGAGGATCTGGGTTTTGATCATCTGTTGTGTACGGATCTGGAAGAATCAAAGGAGGGCATATTAACCGGCAGGGCAAAAGGGCCTGTCTGTATTGACCGCCAGAAAAGAATTCAGGCGGAACTTCTTTCGGCAGAACACGATATTGATCTTAAGCGATCCTATGCCTATGGAAACCATCATTCCGATATCCCGCTGCTGGAGATTGTCGGTCATCCCCATGCGGTCGAGCCGACCTGGCCGTTGAAAAAAATGGCAGTCAAAAACAACTGGCCGATTCTGCGTTTTGTTTAACTTAGGAACTGCCTGCCTGCTCGGCAACAAAATCCTCCACCATCTTTAACAAATACGCCACCTGTGAAAGAATTTTCTCCAACGGCGGCTGGAAATGATTCAGGCTCCATTGACTTGCGACCTGGATAATCGCTCCGGCGATGGCTGCCGGAAGAATTGTATCTTTCAACTGTCTGTAGTTCAGTGCCGGAAAAACCATCATCAATATCTGCATGGCATGGCTGGAAAGTTCCTGAATGGCTTTCCGGTATTCTTCATCAATTCTCGGGCTGACACCCAGAATCTCAAAAAACAACATCCTTGCCTTTCGCGGATCTTCCTGCAAAGTCTGGAAATACAGCTTCAGGGATGCATAGGCGGTAGCGGCGGACCTGTCCTCGGACCGGTTGATCAGCTCCAGCGTTTTGGCGGTCAGCTCGGTAATTATGCTCTGATATACGGTACTCAACAAATCTTCCTTGCAATCAAAAGACTCGTAAAAATATCGTTCCGTCAATCCGGCCAGATTACAGATCTTCTTGATGCTGGTTTTGGCATACCCGATGGTTCCAAAGGCTTCCAGCCCGGCTTCGATAATTTTTTGTTTTCTTTCTCCGGTCCGTAAATCCGCCTGGACACCGCTGTATTTTCGCTGCTGCAATGGTTTTTTGTTTTTCATGGAATAAATTCTGACATTATATCTTGTCAAAGTCAAACTTTTCTGCTATCAATTCTGACAAGATTCAATGTCAGTTTATTTCTTTCCCTGATTTCAGCAGTTATATTTTTTTTACAAACCGATCGTTTTGCAAAGCCCTGTAATGGGAAAAACCCTTACAGGCAAAAAAATCGTCGGCAAGAATGTTAACGCCGGAAATTCCGGCAAAGGAGGATGCCATGGGATTTGTAAAATCATTTGAAGAGATTATGGCCAATACCAAAGCAACTGCGGATTTCTATGACGCAGAAATGATCATGGTTTTCTGGGAAACAAAACCGGAAATTATCGCCAAACTGCTGCCGCCTCCCCTGAAACCTGCGGACGCTCCCATTGCCATGGCCTTTGTCGCCGACTATCCGGCCACCAACTTTGACGCAATCTACAAGGAGAGCGCGCTGTTTATTCGGGCCGAGTTTGACGGAGAAGAAGGAAACTATTGTCTGGCCATGCCGGTCACCCATGATATGGCCATGGCCGGCGGACGCGAAATATTCGGCTTCCCCAAAAAAATGGCGAACATCCATTTTCAGAAAGAAGGCAAGAAAATAAACGGATGGACCGAACGGAGAGGTACCCGGTTTATGGAAATCAATGCCACGCTAACCGGCCAACCCAATGATCCCAGCGCCCTGACTCTCCTTGCCGATGAAACCGGAGAAGACGGAGTCATCAAAGGGGTTTCCTATAACTTCAAACATTTTCCCGGACCGGAAACCGGAACGCTCGACTATGATCCCCGGCTGGTGAAACAGGATACCATTCTCAAACCCAAGGTCATGGAGATCGGCGAGGCGGAAATCATTTTAAAGCATTCGGACTATGATCCCTGGACCGAGGTGGAAGTCGTCAAGATGCTGGGCGGTATCTATATGGTCGGGGACAACTCGATGCAGCCAGGCAAGGTCGTCGCCGAAACCGGCTTCATGGAATTCGCTCCCTTTGCTTTCCTCAAATGGGACATGGTTTAATATGTGACAATCCGACAACTATCCAAATAAGAACGGAGGGTGTTCCGATGACAATCCGGGATATTGATATCAATGTCAGCAAAGACGTAAAAGCCATGCTGAGAGAAGTTGAAAAATTCAGCATGGAGGTCATGCGGCCGGCAGGAATTGCACTGGACCGGCTGAGTGATCCGGAAGATGTGATCAAAAAAGAATCCGTGCTGTGGGATGTGTTTAAGAGATTCCGGGAGATGGACCTTCACCTGCTGCAAATTCCCAAGCGTCTGGGCGGCATGGCCGAGGATCTGGACCCCATGGCGGCAATTCTGATGACCGAACAGCTTGGATATGCGGATGCAGGTCTTACCATCAGTATGGGGGTTTCCAGCCTGCCGTTTAATGCTGCCGCCATGTTTCCGATGCCGGCCATGCAGCAACTGGCAAAAGATTTCTGTGGAGATAAAACCGGATCGCTCATCGGATGCTGGGCCATCACAGAGCCGGACCATGGATCGGATTGGAGTCTCGGCGGCAACAAACCCAAGTGCGGACCTTCCGTGACAGGGGTATTAAAAGGCGACGAATACATCGTCAATGGAGAAAAATCCGAATGGGTATCCAACGGGACCATTGCGACCCATGCCATGCTCCATGTAGGGCTATATCCGGAAAGGGGCATGGACGGACAGGGTCTGGCCATTATCCCCCTTGATCTGCCGGGCATTTCCCGGGGAAAGCCATTGGATAAAATGGGTCAGCGGCCCCTCAATCAGGGATCGATTATTTTCCAGGATGCCCGGATACCCAAAAAGTACATGGCGGTGCCCAACCCGGATTTTCTGAAAGCCACCACCGGACAGGGACTGGCTAATGTGAATGGCGGGATGTCCATTGTATTTGCCGGCCTGGCAAAGGCTGCCTATGATGAAGCCTACCGCTATTCCAGAAAACGAGTCCAGGGCGGGTCGCGGATCTTTGAACATAAAAATGTCAAACTGAAACTGATGCAGATGTTCACCCGTGTGGAAGCTGCCCGGGCCAATGCGCGGAGAATGGCATTGTATAATTTTGCAAACCCCATGAAGCCGTCGGTGGTCCATGCGGTGGCAGCCAAATGCCTGTCCACGGAAACCGCCACAAGGGTTGCCAGCGATGCCATGCAGATCTTCGGGGGATATGGTTTGGCAAAAGAATACCCCATTGAAAAAATGTTCCGGGATGCCCGTGCCAGCATGATTGAAGATGGTGTCAATGAAGTCCTTGCGATCAAGGCAACAGAGTTTATGTAATGCCGGTTGGTAACAGACGGGGATTGTTTTTGATTTGCCAGTGTCGAACTCAATTCCCGTTCTTCTTTTATTATTGAACTTCAGATAACCTGAAAGGGATCTTCACTTGCAAACACTTGCAAACAAAGTAGCTGCCGTCACAGGAGCTGCTTCCGGTATCGGACGGATGCTGGCAGTAAACCTTGCCGCCATGGGATGTGAAGTCGCTATATCGGATATTGATGATGCCGGCCTTCAAAAAACCGCTGAAATGGTGAAAGAATTAAATGGAACCGTTTCCATTCATGAAGTGGATGTGGCACGACAGGAAGACGTTGAACAGTATGCATCTTCGGTTGTAGCACAACATGGCCGGGTACATATGATCATCAACAATGCCGGCGTGTCTTTGGCCCAGAGTGTCGAAGATGTCACCTATCCGGATTTCAACTGGCTGATGGGGATCAACTTCTGGGGGGTGGTGTATGGTGTCAAAGCCTTCCTGCCGTATCTGAGACAACAGCCGGAAAGTCACATCGTCAATATTTCCAGCGTGAACGGGTTTATCACCTGGCCCAATCATGCCCCCTACTGTGCTTCCAAATTTGCCGTAAAGGGTTTTACGGAATCCCTGTGGCAGGAACTGCGGCATACCGGCGTCCGGGTATCCTGCGTGCATCCGGGAGGCATCAGAACCAACATTGCCCGCAATACCCGTTTTTACCGTTCACCGGGCTGTAAGATGACGCATGAACAAGCGATTGCGGCATTTGACAAGATTGCCGGCACTTCCGCGGATAAGGCTGCCCGGCAGATCATCGCCGGCATTCTGAAAAACAAACAACGGATACTGGTCGGTACGGATGCGTATCTGCTGGACATATTGACGCGCCTGTTCCCGGTAAAATTTGTGCAATGGATGGCAGCGATAGCCGGGCGTAAATAAAGCGATTCCCCTCTGCAGGCAATCATTGGCAGAGCAATCAAACAGTCGTGTTTTATTTCTCCATGACGCGGAAATGAATAAAATATGACCCCGGCATGATCTTTTCTTTTTTCCCCGTCGCATTAAAATATTTTCCTGCCTGTTCTTGAGGAGATACATTTTCCAGCAACGAAAACCCGAGCTGTGAAACCTGCCGGGGAAAAACATCCGGATCAAACATGGAAATAATAGGTTCGCCACGACGTTTTGTATAACGCTTCAGGTCGCTGACTGTTTTATGATCCTGACGAGAATAATGCTTTTCCGGAATCGCATAATCAAAAACAAGCTCCGATTCCGGACAGGCACAGGATTGGATGGATGTCAGGGTCTGAAAAACAGCCGGCTGCGAGATATAGTGGACCGTTCCGAGCCATGAAAAAAATGCAGGGACTTCGGGATCATAAGATGATCCGGCCAGTGCATGACAAAGGTTCTCTTTCTCAAAGTCTATTGGAACAAATTCATGATTTTTCGGCAGGCGCAGGTTTAATTCCTCCACCCGGGCCTTTTTTGCCTGCTGGGTTGCCGGATGATCCAGTTCATATATCCTGATTTTTCCATCAAGATCACTTCTCCGCAGTGCAAACGAGTCCAGCCCCGCCCCGATGATAACATACTGCCTTACACCGGATTCCAGAGCTTCCCGCAGTTTATCCTCAGCATAACGGGCCCTTGCCAGAACCTGCCGGCGTATGGGATCAAGAGACTTGTAGATGGTTCGTGTCGCAAAGAGATACAGGAGCCGGCTTTTACATAAAAATTGCCAGCCCGGTCCGGCCAATTGCCCGGCAAACGGATCTTCAAAAACAACCGGCGATTCATACGCCCAGTGAAGGGCCCGAATCACCGCGGCCATCTGTGCGGTTCGGCTCCTCTTTTTTGATTTCATTTTTTCCTCCCGGATTTTTTTTGATGAAAGCAACCTTCTGATAATCCTTTTCGCGCAAATTAACAATTTGAAAATTCCATATCCCGATCCCACAAGCAAGGCATAACTCTTATGCATATTGTCAGCGTGCAGGTCGGGTTGGGGGAGCGAGACCCGACAAACACAGAATACAATTAAAAATCCTTTTTTAATCTTCTATGAAAATAAATTGACATTTCGAATCTATTTATTATAATAGGCCTTAAAAAATCCATTATAATAAAAAAGTTAATATAAAAGACCTAATTAGAGCTATTATGAATTTTTATGCTATGACCGATAAGGGAATCGGGGCTGAAATCGGCAGCCGCATCAAATCCCTTCGTCTGCGCAAAAATATGACCCAGCAGCAGGTGGCGGAAGCGGCAGGCCTGTCGCTGAATTCCATCAAAGCCCTTGAATCCGGAAAGGGAAAGCTGTCCAGCCTGATTGCGGTGATGCGGGAGCTGGGAGCACTGGATTCAATGGATGCCTTTATTCCGGATATTCCGGTCAGCCCCCTGCAATTGGCCAGAGCCCAGAGAAAAAAACGTCAACGGGCATCCGGAAAACGAGTCAAGGGTTCAACCGGAGAAACCACGGAATGGTAGAACGACTGGACACTGCCGTCATCAAGCTTTGGGGTACACAGGTGGGAGCGGTTTCGTGGTTAAGGGACCGCGCCTATGCGGTTTTTGAATATGATCCGACATTTTTACAAAAAGGCCTGGATATCTCACCGATCCATATGAGTCTGGAACAAGCGAAAAACAGTGACAGAATGTTTTCATTCCCAGGCCTGAACAAAACCACCTACCTTGGCCTTCCCGGACTCCTGGCTGATGCCCTGCCGGATAAATTCGGCAACAGCATCATTGATGCCTGGCTGGCAAGAAACGGCCGTGATCCGGAAAGCTTCAGTCCGGTTGAACGCTTGTGTTATACGGGAAAACGCGCCATGGGCGCCCTGGAATTTTTTCCTCCTGTCAACCGGAAACTGGAACAAACCGTTCCGGTTGAAATTGCGGAACTGGTTGATCTGGCGCAGAAGATCATGTCCCGGCGCCTGTCGCTGAATGTGGATATCGGCTTTAATGAAAAGGAAAACGCCGAAGCGATCATGGATATTCTTCGGGTCGGAACATCGGCAGGAGGGGCACGCCCCAAAGCGGTGATTGCGATGAATTCTAAAGGTCACATCATCTCCGGCCAGGGAGATGTGCCGGAGGATTATCAATACTGGCTCCTGAAATTTGACGGCGTTCATGATCTTGAGCTGGGTGCTCCAAAAGGATACGGGCGGATTGAATACACCTACTGCCGAATGGCCGAAGCAGCTGGCATTGAAATGGCGGAATGCCGGCTGCTGGAGGAAAACGGCCGGGCTCACTTTCTCACCCGACGGTTTGACCGGGACAACCCAAAAAAAATTCATATGCAGTCGCTTTGCGGACTGGCGCATTTTGATTTCAACATGGCCGGGGCCTGCAGTTATGAACAGGCCTTCGCCGTTATGCGGAGGCTGCGATTGAGCAAAGCCGAAGCGGTACAGCAATACCGGCGTATGGTATTCAATGTCCTTGCGCGCAACCAGGATGACCATACCAAAAATATCGCTTTTATGATGTATCCGGACGGACGATGGAGGCTGTCACCTGCCTTTGACCTGATTTATTCACACAATCCGGCAGGCAAGTGGACCCACCAGCACCAGATGACCATCAACGGCAAACAGGATCATTTTGTTTTGTCGGATCTTGTCACGGTTGGAGAATCGATCAGCATCCCGAAATCCGTTGAAATGATAAAGGAGATAGCCGAGGCTGTTGGAAGATGGCCGGAATTCGCCCAGTCTGCCGGTATACCGGGAAAAGAGATCGACGAAATCGGCCGGAATCATCGTTTGGATATTTTACAAACCGCATCAAAAAGCAGGACATAACCTTCATGAATATTGCCGGCACGATCATACCGATATTCTCCATCATCGCTCTTGGATGGATTGCCAACCGGAGAAATTTTATCCCGGATACCTTTATCCATCCGGCAAACCGTCTGGTCTATTACCTGGCCATTCCCGCGATGATCTTCCGGGCCATTTCCCGGAATCCGTTTCATCAATATTTCAATCTCGGGGTAGTGATCATTGCCTTCCTTTCCATGTTTATAATTTTTTTATTCGCCTGGGGTGCCGGGAAGCTGTTCGGCCTGAAAAACGGACTCCTGGCCACCTTTGTCCAAAGCTCGTTTCACTGCAACATCGGATATTTGGCATTGGCTGTCGCATACTACTACCTGGGGGATGACGGCCTGGCCCGTGCCGGCATCTTTGCCGGTTTTATCATGATTTTTCAGAACTTCCTTTCGGTCATGATTCTGAATCTGTATTCAACCCGGCAGGCTTCCGGAAAAAAATTTCTTCATATGGCATCCAAGATTTTCGGCAACCCCATCATCATTTCAGCGGCTGCCGGCATACTTTTCTCGGTAGCCGGGCTGTCCCTTCCACTGATGGTTTCACGATCACTGGATATCCTGAGCGGTCTGGCCCTTCCCACTGCGCTTCTGATCATTGGCGCGAGCCTGTCCTTTGATCTGATGCAGAGACACCTGTCCCGTCTTATCGGAACAACCCTGATCAAACTGATAGGCTTACCCGGCATTTCATTTCTATTGTATTATCTTGCGGACATTCCCGGGACCGAATTTCTGCCGGCATTCATCCTTCTTGCCTCGCCGACAGCCACCATTACCTATGTCATGGCAAAAGAAATGGAAGGAGATACGGATTTTGCCGTGGCCGCGATATCACTGAATACACTGCTGTCATCCGCGACATTCACCTTCTGGCTGAGCGTCCCGGCATAGCCATTACCCGGGGCTGCTGCCCGGAATCAGATCTTTTTCAGGACAAGCAGCCAACTGTGACGCGGGTGTTACGGGTTCGTCATATGGACACGAACCTGATTCACCGGAATCACCCAGTTGTTCTTATTGCAGATGTCCACACATATCCCGGGAATAATCCGCTGGAGGATCTCATAATCCGGTGCGGCTTCTCCGGTAAAATCCGCCAGGATTTCCAGATCAAGGGAATTCGGACCGGCTATTTTGAACTGAACCAAAACCTGTTCCAACCGATCGCCAAATCCTTTTGCCTTCAGTCCGGAAATGATTTCCTGCTGAAAAATAGATGGAATGGTTTCCGTAATCTGATCCTTGCAGGAATAATCCAGACCAAATGGGATCCAGAGCCTGAATCCCCTGGAAAGATTTTGGGGTGATGAGGATAAAAAATCTTCTGTTGTCAGCGTGACGACAGCACCGCCAAGAAGCTCCAGTTTAACAGCTTCCGGTGTCTGAACAACGACCCTTCCGTGAGTCCTGTCATTCAGTACCGCCCAATCCCCGCGATTGGTTGGAAACCAGGGTTCATCCTTGGCGATTGGCCGGGATCGCATATCCAGCAGATCCTTTATGGGAATTTTGCGTTCGCCTCCGTCCAGTGCCCTGTTTACAAGACGTGTATAAATATTCAATTGCGCCACTTCAAACGGAAGACCGCGATAAATCACCAGCTCCCCTTCTCTGACCGGCCCGAGATTAAGCATCAGTCTTGCCTGCGTCCAGACCAGCGGGATCGCCTGTTTGGATGCCCACCCCATACCAATGAGAAAAATAGCCGCGATGGACAGCAGCAGCCAGTCTCCGAATAGATACAGCACGGCAAAAACCGAAAGCATGGCCGCAATAATGGTCACCAGATAATACAAAACATCAAACAGCCGGGTATAGATCGATCTTTCGTTTCTGTGAATCGGGCTGATTTTCTTGATAAAGCCGTGAAGAAAGAAAAAAAAGGCGATCGTAAAGACAAAGGAAAAGAAAGCAACGATCAGATTCCGTCCCCGGCTCTTGAAAAAAAGCTGCATGAAATCTCTGGCGGATTCGGATACGGTTTTTCGCTGTCCCAGCCGCTGATCCAACTGCCGCCTACTGATGTTCATATTGGTTTTGACTTCATCAAAACGGTTCTTCCAGATCTGTCTGTACTGCTTCAGCTTTGCAACCAGCTGATCTTCCTGTGCATGGGATAACAGGGTCTCTATATTCTGAATGGCTTTTTCGATCCGGGGCAGCTGGGTTTCATACGCCTCAACCTGATTTCTCAATTTTTCAATTTCACGGGGATGTGCGGTAATTTTCTTGACTTCACGGATCAACGGTCCGATCAGTTCCTTCAACTCCCGTTGCCAGTCAACCCCGCTCTTCTTATCCTCCTGATCCTTTCGGGTATCCACATCTGTCGCAAGCTGATTGAAAACAGCCTCCATCTCTTCCTTGCGGATACTCAATCCCCGAATTTCAATGCGAAGATCCTCTTCGCGCCCGATCCCGGTTTGACTTTGAAGGTCCATCTGACGATCTTCAATCTCTTTGCTGATATTATCAATGGACTTGATCAGCATGGACATGTTTTTCAGACGATTCTGGATTTCCCCTTTTCGGGAAAAAACATCTTTTTCATCTTCCGCAAAAACCGATGGCGTGAAAAACAGGGTAAGGACAATGATGCAGACCGACAGCCAGGTCAGGTGTTTTCTGATGCAAACCGTCTTTTTCATATGCAATTCCAGTCTCGTTTTATGGGTCCGATCGAAACATGATCCGGATAATCACCAGACCGCGGATATTATCCGTTGCAACAGCCGGCAAGGTCAATTTCACAGTTGGATTTTCACTATAAGATGATATTTTATCTGATGTCAATGGCTTATCACGCATAAAAAGGGGTTGCGGCATGCGGCGGATATTGACTTTTCAGCACCTGTTGCGGTATATGGAACCATGAAACAGGATCAAGCCGGTTGCCTTTCCGATCATTTTCAAAACAATCTGACGATCACCTCCATGAACCATCCAATAACAGGTTATCGCTTATTCCGAACCATACCAGCCCCCGGTGACAACCCGTTTGGTATCTCTCTTGCCGATGAAAACAAGGAAAAGTCCCCTCTGACATCGGAGCTGATTGTTTGCCGTCAATGTTACCATATCATTACCCGGCCGGAAGAAAAAATCCAGGTCAATGGCTCCCATCAGCATACGTTTGCCAACCCCAGCGGCCTGATTTTCGAAATCGGGTGTTTTCAAAATGCGGAAGGATGCGGATATACCGGACAGGCCACAAAAGAGTACAGCTGGTTCAACGGTTATGCCTGGAGAATTGCTGTTTGCGGCAAATGCCTGACACAACTGGGATGGCTGTTCTCCACATCAATGGGAATAACCCGTTTTAACGGGCTTATCCTGGAAAACCTCATTATCCCCTGAAGGAGTCAGGAAATTAGCAGAAAATATCTATAAAGAAGGGGATATTTGGACGGAATCAACTTGGCCGGCCGTATGGTTTCGGATGCACTCTTCCAGCCAGGCTTGCTGATAATAGGTCAAATCTTTGAATTCAATACTGAAGCGTCTGATAATTGCCGTACTGAACGGATTCTTCGTTCTCACTTCCACATCGGAAACCGCTTTCCCGATAAATTTAAAAGGGCTTGTATGATTTTCCGACCGTCCGTCAAATAAAATGGAAACTTCGTAGATATCCGCCTTTTTATCGTTTCCATGTTTATACTGAAACGACAGGCCGCCCTGACTGATATCGACAACCTGCCCCATCTGGGATGAATATGGCCCAAGAACTGCAAAAATGCCGGGTTTTACGATAAACCTTGCATGATTTCTTCGGTCAACTTTCCCGGGCATTTCTTTCTCCTGCCTGACATCTATTTATTTTTACTCTGGTTTCGATATATCCTGCTCAGAATTATCAAGGACCGGTCCGAGCATTTCCAGCAATCCGTATGAAGCGTGTAGCGTGTTACATAAACAATGTTCTTATAGCGGAGTGATGTTTAAATGTCAATCAATTTGTTATTGTTCAATAACCATTCGGACAAAATGAACGAACTGTAATATTGTGCGATATCTTAGAGGATTGCCGACTTCCGGTGAGACTTTTTATGATTTTTTTAAATTTCCCGACACGCCGGAGACATGATGGCTTCCGCTATTTTCAAATCCTCAGCGGTCGTAATTTTGATATTATCCCGTCCGCCCTGGATCATAAAAACGTCATGACCAATCTGTTCCACGAGAGAGGCATCATCGGTTCCCAGAAATTTTCTGCTCCGGGCCATGTCGTGGGCCTTTTTAATCAGCGGAAATTGAAAAGCCTGGGGGGTTTGGGCAAGATAAATCCCGCTTCGATCCACTGTCCGGCTGATACAGCCCCGCTGATCCACCTTTTTCAGTGTGTCGAATGCAGAAATCCCAAGAATGCATGCTCCGGTTTTTATTGCGCAGGCAATCAAGTCCCGGATTTGTTCCTTCTTCACAAAAGGTCTGACCGCATCATGAATCAGGACAATACCGCTCTCCTCATCCACCGCTTCCAGGCCGCAAAAAACCGAATCCTGCCGCTCTGCCCCGCCGGGAACCATTTTAATTTTTTCCGCATGATCAACGCGGGAAAGCACCGCCGTCTTACAATATTCAAAATCTCCCGGAGGTATGACAAGGATGACATGATCGCAATCTTCATTTGTGGTAAAAACCTGCAAGGTATGGCTGAGAATAGGACGATCCCGGAGCATCAGATACTGTTTCCGAACAGGTTCCCCCATTCTGACTCCCCTGCCGCCGGCAACAATGATTGCAGAAACAGTCATACCCGTTCTTCATCTATTGAGCTTGTGGTCACGATCATTTTTCTCCCAACAGAAAAACAGCCCGGCTCTTATCTCAGGTAGTTCAACTCTTTTGGAAGCGGAATACCCTTTCCCATGGTATCTTCCCCGTAGTTGACGCCGGCCAGGATCACAATATCCTTTAACGCCCTTGTATCCCCTTCAAAGGTCACCCGGGCGATATTCTCCTTGTGGATCTGACCGCCGGCCCATTGAATATCCAGCACACTGCTGGCATCAAATCGATTATCACCGACACAGAGTTCCACCTGTCCCCCATAGTACTGCACAATTTTCGACACCAGAAGACTGGGGCGGCTGTGGAAACCCAGCTTGACCGGAACCGGAACCTCGACCGAGGAACGTTCTATATTCTCGTTCAAAATCTCACGGGCAAGTTTTTTACCATCCGTCAGAAAATGACAGGCATAATAAAGTCCATAATTGATGGTCCTGTCCAGCAGCATTTCCGGGTTAATCAGTTCGGAAAGATGCTGACGCGCTTTTTGATGAATTCTCTTATGGCCCCTTTCCAGCAGATGTCTTTCATAAAAATGGAGCAGCCGTCCAACGATTTGAAGAATGTGAAAGACGACCGAAAAATAACTTCTCAACTGCTTCAGCTTCCGGTTTCCGTACCGGTACCCGCCTTGAATAACATAGGTGTCAAATGAGGACTGCAGATTGTGAACCAGCATTTCAAAACGGCGGATTTCCACCTCATTTACTTTTGCCGGAACCATCTCCAGCATCCCCTTCAAATCATATGGTTCATAAAATCCGAGCTGATCAAAGTTACCGGCAATGCTTAAAAATTCACTCGCAATCTTGACAATTTTACTCTTCTCCTGATCCGTATCATCATCAATATCAAATGCCAGCATTTCGGTGGTTAAGACACTCGGAAAAAATCCATGGTCCCAATCCTCTTCCGGGATGGGTATATTTAAACGCTCTGCCTCTTTGAGAATCACAGGAGCGAGCTTAATCAGAGACCCGGTCAGAAAAACAAGACTGGCTGTTCCTTCTTTGATAAAATCCTCCGGATTGGGAAGGTCGTAGAACGCCATTCTGTTTGCAATATGTTTTTGAGAATAGCCGGCCATGCTCAAATGTCGCACAGTTGCTGCGTGCTCTCTGTAAACATACCAGTTTCGATTATTTTTTGCTCCATGAAAATCCAGAAAATCTTCCAGAAGCTGAGAAGAAGCAATCAGGGTGGAAAAAAGCTTTTTGGTAAAAAGCTGCTGTGTATTGTCGATCTTGGATAAGTATTTGCAGCTCTTCAAATAATCATAGGAGTAAATCCGAACTTTCTCCGCATAGGAAATGTCACAAAAAGAATCCGCCACTTTTTCCCCTTCGCTACCGATATGTCCCACCTTGCACCTTTACCATCATGATGTTTATTTTCCCAAAAACCGACTGCCCGCCACCGGTAATTGAAATGTTCCATAATCGACAATAAAAAAAAACGGCCGGAGCAGTCCGTAAGCCGAATTCTGTTTCCGGTCCGGATTACTCTGAACCGGACTACGATCATTCATCTCTGGGTAACAGTTGCCCGTTACCTCTTGCGACCTACCCGGAAACTCGGACGAGCAGCCCTCAAACATTTCCCTATTTGGTCTTGCACCAGGTGGGGTTTACAAAGCTTTTCCGGTCACCCGAAAAACTGGTGCGCTCTTACCGCACCGTTTCACCCTTACCGGCAAAACAGACAGGCATCAAGCCTGCCCAATCCTGCCGGCGGTATACTTTCTGTTGCACTTTCCTTCGCGTTGCCGCGACTCCACGTTATGGAGCACCCTGCTCTATGGTGTTCGGACTTTCCTCCGGATCACTTAAATGACCCGACGATCGTATGGCCTGCTCCGACCGTATATCTGTCGTACGGTTTCAACTTTCCGATCTCATGACACCCTGATCACTCGGCCCAATAAATGATGCGGTAGCACCGCGGGCAAAATTCCAGCTTCTCAAAACGCTGCAACTCATTATACATCTGTGGTGGAATATTCATATGACAACCCTGACAAATCTCATTTTTCACCGCGGATATCGCACTGCTCTTTGTCTGTTCACGGGCGATCTTGAACCGTTTGATCACCTCGGGATCCATGTTCTTCTCAATCTCTTCCCAGGCAGCCAGGAGAGATTGCAGTTTTTCTTTCTCCGCTTCTCCCTTTTCCTTGAGAGCCGCGATCTCCTGCGCCGTCTCATTCTTCAATTTTGACAACTCCGATTTGTCCTGCAATATGGCATTTTCTTCTTTTTCCAGAACATCAAGCTTTTGAAGGATATCATCCTCAATGATGGAATTTTTTTTATGCAGTCCCTCATTTTCCTTCAATATCGCGTGGTATTCCTTGTTGGTTTTGACGGAAACCAGCTTTTCATTATTTTTCCGCATCCGGTTCTGGTTATCCTGGACATCCACTTCCCGTGAACGATATTCCTGTTTCAGTTCCGCTATTATGGATTCTTTGAGCGAAATGGCCTGCTCGACCTGTTTAATCCGTTCATCAAACGCATCCACTTTCGGCTGGATACTTTTCAGAAAAGATTTGATTTTCAAGCTCTCCACATCAATACTCTGAAGTTCTATCAAGGCGTTTATCTGTTCCCTTGTAATACTCACCATACGCTTGCACCTATATATAATTGTTAAGATGAATAAACAACAAAAGGATCCTTTTCAAAATCACATGCCTCAACAGAAACATCCATTCCTTTTGCCCGAATTGCATCACGAAGTTTCCGGACCAGCAAATCCACCACCAGGCGCTCTGATCCGAAATGTCCCACATCCATTATTCCCACACCGTTTTCTTCCGCAGTCCTTGCATCATGATACCGCATATCACCGCTGATAAAAACCTGCGCACCGGAAGATAGAAAATCTCCCATCAGCGAAGACCCGCTCCCGGAACAAACCGCCACTTTTTCAACCATCAGTCCGGGATCTCCGGCGATCCTGACAGTTTTCAGATTCAGAGCCTTTCCAACCTGATTTGAAAATTGATCCAGCCGAAGCCTCTCGGGCAGGAAGCCCACACGCCCAAGCCCCTGGTTTCCGTTTTCCGGAATCAGCGGATATATATCGTAAGCCATTGTTTCATAGGGATGATGTTTTTTTAAAAGCGCCACAACATCATCCAGATCCTGACGGCAGACAACCGTTTCAATACGCACCTCATCGGCATGGGACAGTTTTCCAATGCTTCCGGAAAATGGCCTTGCCGATGAGCCGGGATAAAATGTTCCGGTTCCGGGGTTTCGAAAGGAACAGCAGGTATAGTTTCCAATAACGCCGGCCTCTGTTTGAAATAGAATTTCCAATAAATTCTTCTCATGGTCGGCCGGGACATAAAAAACCAGTTTGAACTTTTCCACCTGTTCCGGGTTTGACAGAACCGTCAGATTCTGCAAACCGATTTTTTCCGAAATCATATCGTTAATTCCGCCGCTGACACTATCCAGATTGGTATGGGCAGCAAACAATGCCATCTTGTTTCGGACGGATCGCTGAATAATGGAACCGAGCGGAGTGGAAAAATCAATGATGGATAATGGTTTGAAAATAACAGGATGATGGGTGATTAAAAGATCCGCTTTTTTTCGGCAGGCATCCGCGACAACCTCCGGCAACGGGTCAAGCGAAACCATGATCGATCCGACCGTCCAGTTCCTGTCACCAATCTGCAGGCCTGAATTATCCCACTTTTCGGCAAGCCGTTGCGGTGCGATTTCATCTATCAGGCGGATGATGTCGGATACGGTTACCGGCATATCAACACCGGATCTGATTTGTGGGGTTCCCGCCAAATAAAAAAGGCGTGGTGTAAAACAACCCACGCCTTGATCGTCAATTTGACGACTGCCCGTTTTATAATTGCCCGCTTCGAATTCATCACCTCTTCATCCCTCATATTTGCCACCTTAAAGATGGCAAGTGAGTGGGCCCACCTGGATTCGAACCAGGGACCGACCGGTTATGAGCCGGTGGCTCTACCAGACTGAGCTATGGGCCCGCACAGCTTAAAATGAATTAGCTTATCTAACGCCTGTTCCCCTAATTGTCAAGTTCTATGTATCGATAAAACTCTTGAGCTTCTTGCTTCTTGTCGGATGCCGGAGTTTCCGTAAGGCTTTGGCTTCTATCTGGCGAATCCGCTCACGGGTAACGGCAAAATCCTTTCCGACTTCTTCCAGTGTATGATCCGCTTTTTCACCAATTCCAAAGCGCATCCGCAAAACCTTTTCTTCGCGAGGTGTCAGTGTTGCCAGAACTTTTCTGGTCTGTTCGGCCAGATTCATATTGACCGCAGCATCGGAAGGGAGCATGAATTTTTTATCTTCAATGAAATCACCAAGATGACTATCCTCTTCTTCTCCGATCGGGGTTTCCAGGGAGATGGGTTCCCGGGCGATTTTGAGGACCCGACGAACCTTATCCAGCGGAATCTCCATTTTCTGTGCAATTTCTTCCGGTGAGGGCTCACGTCCCAGTTCCTGAACCAGATACCGGGATGTCCGGATCAGCTTATTGATGGTCTCAATCATATGAACCGGAATTCGGATGGTTCTGGCCTGATCGGCAATCGCTCTGGTAATCGCCTGCCGGATCCACCAGGTTGCATATGTGCTGAATTTATACCCTCTTCGATATTCAAATTTATCAACCGCCTTCATCAGGCCAATATTTCCCTCCTGAATCAAGTCCAGAAACTGAAGCCCGCGATTGGTGTATTTTTTGGCGATACTGACCACCAGACGAAGATTGGCCCGGATCAGTTCCTTTTTCGCAAACTTTGCCCGGACGCGCCCCTCCTCAACATTGGTCATAATCCGTTTCAGTGTGCGGCTATTGGCTTTGATGGAGTTGGCTCTTTCCTGAATCTGATCCTGAACATCCTTCATCTCCGCAAAAAGATCCGCCAGATCATCTCTCTTGGTGGCACATTTTGTCTTTGCCCATTTGACAAATGCTGTTTTGCTGGTCAGATTCATTCGAAATTCCGTTACCGGAACTTCCATGGCTTCCGCATTCTTAATGATCAACCTGTTCTTGTCATCAAACCATCCAATCTGATTTTTAATCATGTCTTCGATTCGATCAACCACACTGCTTTCAAGGCGCCAGTCCTTGAGAAGATCAAAAATCTTATTGATCCTGCGGGTAATGGCTCTTCTTGTCCGCCGCTGTTCTTCGGGATCGGTATTCATCAGAAACAGTTTATCCCGCAGTTCCTGGTTTTCTCTGTCCAGCTCACGGATCACCGCTGCAGTAGCCAGATAGGTTTCAACCTGCGCCTCTTCATTTACATAGGTGTCACCTTCATCAATATCCCGAAGCACGTGTTTTGCCCGTAAATTCCCGATTTCAATATTGTCTGCCAGCGCCAGGATGCTTTCCGTACCGATGGTGGTCTCCAGCATGGCCCGAAGGACCTCCTGCTCCCCGGCTTCTATTTTTTTGGCAATATCGATCTCCCCTTCCCGGCTTAACAGCGTAACCAGCCCCATTTCTCTCAGATACATCTTCACCGGGTCCGTAACCGTGCCAAAATCAGCCGTTGAACCAATGACCGAATCATTCACAAATGATCTTCTTTTCTCAAAAACCTCTTCTTTTGGATTCAATATCTTTGCATCACTATCCAGAATCTTGATATCCATATCCTCAAACACCATCAATGTTTCATCTATTTTGTCCGGCAACAGCAGATCCTCAGGAAGCATTTTGTAAATTTCATCATATGTCAGTTGCCCCTGCCTCTTGCCTTTTGCAATCAGCCTGTCCAGTTTTTTCTTTTGGATCGCCTTGCGTTTTTTACTGTTGTTTTCATTTGTTTTTTTCTGCTTTTTTACAGATTTATTTGTCATAAAACCTTGCCTCCGGCAGACTCCCGTTTATTTTGTATTTGTTTTTGATCACGTAACTGCTTGATTAACGTGACAAGCAGTTTATCATCATGTTGCGCTTCCGCCGTCTTGATTTTCATCAATAGATCATTGTTCTTCTTGTTTTTGCTTAAAACAAACTGTTTTATTAATTTCAGACAGCCGTCATGATTCCACCTGCTGTTTTCAATGGCAAGAGAAGCAATAAATTTCTCATGGTCAGGGTTGTTCAGTCTTGCAATCAAATCGGAGACCGACACCTTCCCTTTTTCATGCTGCTCTGCGATGATCCCTCCTATCTTGGCAATGATCTTATTCTCAAAAAGAGTCAGAATGTTCTGTTTGCGGATTTCAGGTACAATTTCCGGATAATGGAGCATCATGGCAATAATCTTTTTCTCCATTCGATCCGAATCGTGCAAACCCATGCCTCCTGTCTGTGTACCGGCATTCTGAATAATCTCTGCGCGGCTGTTTGCTGTTTTTTGCTGATGGATTGTTTCCCTAACCTTTTCCATGATCGCAGCGTCATCGATATCCAGCCTCTCGGACAGTCTCTTGATATATAATGATCGGGAAACGTGGTCCTGAACGTTCGCCAGATAATCCTTCATAATGTTGACGGTTCGAACCTTTCCTTCCACAGACATGCCGTTTTTCCGAATGGCGGATTCCATTAGAAAATCCATGGTGTCCAGCGCTTGTCGGGCAATTTCCCGGAAAGCCTTTTCACTGTTTTCAAACAGATATGAATCCGGATCATGACCATTGGGTAAGACCAGAATAGAAGCATTCAGATGCCCTTTGTCAAATATTTCAATACTGCGGGCAGCCGCCTTTAATCCGGCCTCATCAGAGTCATACACAAGCACTGTTTTCTCGCAATGCCCTTTCAGCATCCGAACATGCTCCGATGTCATGCTCGTACCGAGTGTAGCAACCGCATTTTGAATACCGTGCTGCCACAAGGCCAAAAGGTCCATATATCCCTCAACGATAAAAACCGTTCCTGTCCTCCGGCATTCCGGCTTGGCCACATGAAGCCCATATAGTGAATTGCTTTTGCTGTACACCATCGTTTCCGGTGAATTCAAATATTTGGGAAGGGAATCATCCAGAACGCGCCCGCCAAAACCGATCACCTGATTGCCCATGTTGAAAATGGGAAACATGATCCGGTTGCGGAAACGGTCATAATATCCCGTTTTTTGATTGTTCTCGATTATGAGACCGGCTTTCAGCATCAGATCCCGGGGTATTTTTTTCCGGCTCAGATAATCCATCAGGTTCCGCCATCCATCCGGCACATATCCGACATGAAACTTTTCAAGGGTTTCCCGGGTAACCTTTCTTGCCGTCAGATATTCAAGCCCTGGTTTTCCGGAAGCTCCCTGAAACAGCATCTGTTGAAAATATTTCATGGCGTGATGGTTCACATTGAGTATCTGTTCCCGCTCATTCATCATCTTCTGCTGTGCCGGACTCATTTCTCTGGTCGGCAGCTCAATCCCAAAACGCCTGGCAAGTGCCTGAACAGCCTCAAGAAATGAAATCCCATCATGTTTCATTAAAAAACTGAAGACATTGCCGCCGGCGCCGCAGCCAAAGCAATGAAAAATCTGTTTTTCCGGGTTTACAGTAAATGAAGGGGTTTTTTCCGAATGAAACGGGCAGAGGCCGATGTGATTCTTACCTGCTTTCTTTAACAGTACCGACTCGGATACGATATCAATAATATCGGCAACATTTTGAATTTCTGAAATTTTTTCTT